>JAUJNL010000142.1 GCA_030448185.1 Cytophagales bacterium
AATAAAATGGTTCAGACCCTTGTAACGGCGAATGTAAAAACCGCCGTTGACCCCGCCAAAACGACCCGCTCCTCCTACATTGATTACCATACCTATCGCCAGTTAAGCAATCAAACGGCTCGCTTTAACCGCCGGGCTAATCAAGCCCAAGTAGAAGCCAATATTTCTTACCATGCTTCTAACGCCTTAAAGAATCCGGAAGGAATTGCCGAACTATCCGTTCATAATGCGGATGGTTTACAATACATCTATGGTCTGCCGGTGTTTAACCGCAATGAGACTAACCTGCAATTCCACGTCCCTTACAATAAAGTACCCGCTGACCGCTACCTGGCTTACCAGGCCATTGGATTACAGAATGTGAGTGGACGCTATCAGGTTGATTTATCCAAACACGAAGCCGTAGCCGGTGAAATCCGCCCTACCCCCTATGCGAGTAATTACCTGATTACCCAGATTCTTACGCCCGATTACGTAGATGTCAATGGCAACGGCATTGACACGCTGGATTTCGGGGGATGGACGCAGTTTCATTACCACCAGCAGTACGGAGATACGAGCTGGTACCGCTGGCGTAACCCCTATACGGGTCTTTTATACAATGCCTATCAGCAATCCGACCATAAAGATAACCGGGGCATGCTGCAGACGGGGGAAAAGCAAGTGTATTACCTGAAAATGGTCGAAACCCGCACGCACCTGGCTTTCTTTGTGACCAACACCTCCATCCCGGCCCGTTTTCAGGATGAGTTAACGAGGTTAAATTTAGACGGCAAAGTGGATCCGGCGTTTTTAACGGGCTCGGGAAAACAACGACTTGATGGCCTGGGAGCGGCCCTTTTAAAACCCGGCGATAAAGAAGACCCCGCCGCCCCATCCGCTGATGCCAAAGGTACGCAACCCCTTGAGTACTTGGAAAAGATTGTACTATTTGCCAAAAAACGTCCGGAATTACCCGTTAAGACCGTTCGCTTCGCTTATGATTACAGCCTGGTAGAAAACCTGCCCAATCACCAGAATGGCAGCTATCCGGCCGGCAAGACCAAAACGAATTCGGGAAAACTAACCCTCAAAAAAGTATGGTTTGAATACGAAGGGGTAGTCCATACCCGCATCAGCCCCTACGAGTTTTCCTACCAGTACAAACCCGTTCAAAGCTTTGATCCGGCCGTAAGAGCCCAATACCCGGAGGCTACCTCCGTAGGGATGCGCTATGGCGCTTTAGCCCAGAATCCGGACTATGCCCCAAGTTTACTCGATCCCTGGGGAAACCTGCAGGCCTACGGCAGAGAGCGGAAACAATACCAGATGCCTTGGGTCTACCAGGGAAAAGTGCCCGTTGAAACGGCAATTGACGGCTGGCAGTCCCAAGTGACGGCTGCCTCTGCCCGGACGGCTAGTGCTACTACCCCGGTGGAAGTGTATGACCCGGCCGCCTGGCAACTAAAAGGCATCAAGCTTCCCTCCGGAGGCGAGATTTTAGTGGAATACGAGCAGAAGGATTATGCCTACGTGCAGAACCGCGCTCCGATGGCCATGGCCAGTCTACTGGCCGTAGAAAATGAAACCAAACAAAACAACTTTCAGGACATTGCCCTAGGGAAACGCTCCGATGGCATTACCTACCATGAAAAACCCAGCTACCTGGTTAATGCGCGTGATTTGGGATTAGACCCTGCCGGCGCCAATTACCTACTTGACCTTACTGAGCAGCAGCAAAAGCTCCGGCAGTATTTTTCCGAGCATAAAATGTATTTCCGGTTTCTGTATGCGCTTTCCAACGCGAGTGCGGCGAGCCTGGATGATTGCCGCTCGGAGTACATTTCCGGGTATGCCGTGGTGGACGCGGTCGAACTTGCGGATGTGACTGTTAATGGCCACCCGGAGAAACACCTTAGAATCACCCTGAAGGGAGAAAACAGCCGAAATGGGCAATATACCTCCGTTCCCCGGCAAGCCTGTTACGACTTTTACGTAACCCAGCGGCTGGGCAAGGGAGAGGACGCCACCACCTGCGAGAGCAGGCTGGAAAAAAAACATGATCCGATTATCGCCGCTAAGGCAGACAACGTGCTGGAAGGGAAGTTAACCAATATTGATGACCGAAACGTAGTGATTGGGTCGGTCATGGAAAGCATGAGGGAGGCATATAGCAATCCGGATTATGTTTTTCCGGCTAAAAGCCAGGTAGGCGCTCATCTTAACCTGGCGGTCTCGTACCTGAAGTTACCCATGATTAAAGCCAAAAAAGGAGGGGGTGTCCGGGTAAAAAGATTATTGATGTATGATCCAGGCCTGGAGTCCGGCGATGCCGCTCTCTACGGACAAACGTTCCGCTACGAGGACTTCGAGGACGAAAACTCTCAAAAGCGACTCGTTAGTAGTGGGGTAGCCACTAACGAGCCGTCTGATGCCCGGGAGGAAAACCCAATGGTGGATTTTATGCCTCGCAAGGGACAAAGCTGGTACAGCCGCATTACTGTGGGGGAAGACAAGGAACAGACCGAAGGGCCGGTTGGCGAAACACTCCTGCCCGGCGCGTCCATCGGTCATTCCCGGGTAGTAGTGCAGAATATCCATACCGGCCCGACCGGTACGGGTTTCTCTATCAATGAATACCATACCGTAAAGGATTATCCCTTCGATAAGCTCTACCGCGGAGGGGATCACTTCGATTACGGTGAAAACACCCCGGCCGTGGATTATTCCACCCTCTCCGATGAACAGGTACGGGACTTTATGCTCATCCCCGCGGGCTTTTTCAACTTTGAAGTCAATAAACTCTACGCTTCCCAGGGCTACCGGTTTTTACTCAACCAGATGCACGGCCAGATCAAACGGGTAGCTTCCTATCAGGGTGCGTATGATTTGCAATTAGGGAAGTTGTATGACAAAGATTATATGAGCCGGTTTGAGCGGGTGGCTGAGCAAACGTATGAGTATTTCGAGCCGGGCGAAAAGGTACGGATGCTGCAACCAGATGGGACCTACCGTTGGGAAGTACCCGGCAAGGAAATGGACCTGGTGATGGAACAAAAGTGGGTACAGGAAAAAACCCTCGAACTAAGCGTAGAGGTAGATCTGACCATCGGCCTCATTATGCCTCCTCCCGTGTACGTAACCGGTGCCATGGGTTCGTTTAGCTACCACGATAAAGGCATTGCCTCCCACGTTACCTCCAAAGTAATTCGTTACCCAGTCATTCCTAAGCGCACCATCGCTTATCAGGATGGGGTAACGCACGTGACCGAACAATTGGCTTTTAACTCCCATACGGGTCAACCCGTTCTCACCAAGACCTACGATGGATTTGACGGGGTAAAAGTAAATGGAATCAAACAGGATGGTAGTCTCTACAAATTAACCCTGCCGGCTTCCTGGTACTATCCGGGCATGGGTCCCAAAGATATAGACCCGAAAAATGATAACCGGCTGAGTGCAGCGGCCGGAAGTATAACCAGTTACGGAGAGGAAGGCAACCCGCTGCGGGCATCGGGCACAACTTGGACGAGTATACCCTTTAAACAAGTACTGTCGGCTTCCGCTCAGACCTTTGATACCCTATGGTTCCCAACGCCCACGCCCCATACCACCGCCGCTGGTATCAGCAATGCTTACCACATTGACCAGTACGTGTCCGCCCGAAAGGATCTGAACGCCATCTATCGTCCTAAAGCCAGTTATGTGTACCGGACGGATGTAGAGTCAGCCAATGCGACTAGTGGAAGAATTTATAAGGCAGGAACCATCCAATCGGTAAGTCTTTTCCCGCGCTGGGCAAACCCGTCGGCGAGCCTTGCCAAGGAATGGGTGCAATCCAGTCACGTAACTCAGTACTCCCCGCAGGGTAATGCCCTCGAAGAGCAAAATGCACTAGGAATATATAGTGCCGCGCAGTTTGGCTATGGCTATACGGTGCCCACCATGATGGCTGCTAATGCCCGCTATGCCTCGATTGCCTTCCGGGATTTTGAATCAGAATACCCGGGTAATAGTGCGGGAGTAGCGCATTCCGGGTACCGGTCCCAAAAGGTCGAAACAGCTGGTGACTTGAGTCTGTTTACTGGTCTGCTTACAGAGGAGCATTTGCAAAGGGAAGGAGCCAGCGTGAAACTATGGGTAAAAGCCGCCGAAACACCTAAACTCACCCTGGAGGCTGATGCCACTGGTAAAATAATTTCCCTTACGCCCGTGGCCCGTACCGGAGAATGGATCCTGCTCTCGGCCATTTTAACACCCGGCGATTTACCAGCCAGCAGCACGCTCTTTGGCATTACCCTTCACAATGAGGATAACCAACCCGTGTACCTTGATGATGCTCGGTTCCAGCCAAGGGATGCGCAAGGAACCTGTTACGTGTACGATGTGAAAACGCTTCGTTTGCTTACTCAGTTTGATGACCAGCATTTTGGATTATTCTATCAATACAATGACGAAGGAAAATTAGTACGGAAAATGATTGAGACGGAACGCGGCATGAAACCGTGCAGGAAACACAGTACCAGAAGCCTAATATGATTCCCCTGTTTCCTTAACCCATTGGCGTAAAGGACGCGCTGAAATTTTGACTATCGCACTTTTGCTAATTACTCCTAAAACGCTTTGTATATACTCCAGCCATGAAAAAGAATTACTTACTAACGCTTCTGGTGTGGTATGCCTGCCTAGTAAGCAGGCTGCCGGTAGGGGCTCAACCTTCTGATAAGCAGCTCCTGGAAGACTACCTGCAAAAGATGCGTTTCTCTGGTCAGGAAAAAGAGTTCTGCTACTTTCACGTAGTCATTACCCCGGTCCCCCGACCAGGCAGCCGACAGGCCAAAGCAAGTTTTAGCGGGGAACCCACGGAAGTAAAGGTGATTGCCGGTCCACACCGGTTGTACTACGAGAGTACCCATCTATCTATCTATCGGGACGAAAAGGATATCTTCACGGTCATTCATCCGCAGAAGCGCATCCTGCATGCGGCTTCCCAGTCCGCTTCCGCTACGGCCGATACCGGGCCCGCAGAAAGCTTTCTTGCATTACAGAAGCACTTCCTTTCGGACTGCGTGCTAAAATCCAGCCGGGATACCCTGGTAGAGGCAAAACCCTGGAAAGTATTCCGACTGGTTCCCCATGCCAAATACCAGGCGCAGTTTCCCATTAGGGAAGTCGTTTACTACTTTAATCTTTCCCAAAAACGAATTGAAAAACAAGTAGTCTACTACCACCCCTCCCACGGGTTGCTCCAGCAAACGATCGAATACCGAGAATTTTCTTTTCCCTTCCGGGGGAAAGTGCCCCGGTCAGCGCGTAGCTACCTGCTGACGGACCGTAACCAGCTCAAGCGCACTTACCAGCAATACCGATTGGAAGAAGGGGTATAAGCACTAACAACTCATTTGTTCACCTGCCCATACCGTACGGTTTACTCGCTTTACAAATTACCTGCGGTTCCGAATTTTCCGCTATCCGATTTTCAGAGAAAATATTGCCGAGAACGCTATGCCAAAAGTATATGACCATTTTGTAAAATCCTTTCTTTCTGGTTGCTTATGCCTGCTGGCAGGACTCTTCAGCCTGAGCATTAAGGCGCAGGGACCGGTTTACCGGGACTCGCAAGCGACCCATTCCCTGAGCCGGCCGGGAGCTAGGAAGGGAGAGTCGGTTTTGCTTCCCCTCCCGGCTCCCATCAGCCCACGGCCCGTAATTAAGCAGGCCACCGTAAAAAGCAGCGTCGACTTGGGGGAAAACTTTACTTTTGGCAACGTGGACTTTCTGGCCCAGGTCCGCTTTCATTTGCTCGGGCAGCAGGCCGGCATTACCCGCGATACCCTCTGTCGGAACTGCGACCTGACGCTCTCTACCCAAAAACCCGAAGGACTCTACTTTCGGGAAATTAAAAACTCGCTTTCCCGCTTTGATGCCCTTACGCTTTCCGTGCTCGATGTACAGGTTACAGTCAATGATAAACGGCTTACTCCCGCCCGTAAGCAAGCCCTCCAGCAGTCCCTGTCCGATGCCCTACGCGTGCAACTGCAGTATGAGATTTCTTACGGCGTACCCGTTACCCAAACTCCTCCCTCGGGTCTGGTGGTGTTTCTAGACCAGAAAGTAGCCGAATTCCGCTGGGATACGACCGGGGTTCGCTACGCGCCTAACTACCAGATTCAGCTCTTAAAACTAGAAAACCGGGTAGATCCGCAAAGTCTCTCTTTACCCGCTGCGGACCCTTTCTATCAGCGGCTGCTAACGGGTCAAGCCATTGTTTCCCGGGTAGATTGGGAAAAAGCCTTAACCCTGGAAACGGGAAGCAGCCAGCGGCGTGTCCGGCTCACCCTGGCCGAGGGCAGCGGCTATTACCTCTGGCGGGTTCGCCCGATTGGTACCTACTATGCAGGGGGGATTACCAATCCCAAAAACTACGGCAAATGGTCGAATAGCTCCCTTTCGAGCAATAGTCGGTTTGATCTGTTTGCCAGCCCGGCTACCGTGCCCAGTGATGAGCAAGCCCACTCCTTCCGGAACGCGCTCTTTTATTACCAGGACCCGGACCAGTCGAAAAACACGATCTACTCGCGGACTTTTACGGAGGGCAACCGGATGAGCGAAAAAATTACCTACGCTAACGGGCTATTGCAAGCCAAACAGACCCAGACGTATTTACCCTCGGCGCAGAATCGCATTCTTTCCCAGACCATTTATGATTACAGCAGCCGGCCGGCGATGAGTACCTTGCCAGTTCCTATCCGGGATACGGTGGGGTTACGAGGGTATTACCCTAGACTGGTACGTCCTAACCGCAGCGGCATGGATACTACTAGATTATATAATGCCTCCGATTTTGACTCCATGGCCACCTACCGGCAACCCACCCCGATGCGACAGCAGGGGACAGCCTTCAGGTACTATACCGGTCAGCAGCATGTAGCCGATGCGGAAGGCTATCCCTTTACGCGTTCCCGCTACTATAACGATGGCACCAACCGGGTGCTTGAACAATCCGGCGTGGGTAAAACGCATATGATCGGGCAGGAAACGGTATGGGTAAAACGGTGAAAACCCTTTTAGTACTGCCTCTGAGTACGAACTGTTGCGTCTGTTCGGGGATGAAGCGCCTAATAAACAAAGTGTCCTCAAAACCATTACCATCGACCAGAATAATACGGCAACCGTGACTTATACTTCTAAGGAAGGAAAAGTAATTGCCACGGCCATGGCCTTTCAGGACCAGCCTGACTTGTTATCCTTGTCTCAAACGGACGCGGCCATTACCGTGCAGGATACGATTGGCAAAGGAATTGCGACGGCTACGGGACTCGTGGGCAGTAAGCGCCTGGCCATCCTGGAGCCTACCCGCCTGGGCTTATCTTACCAGAACCAGTGCCCTGACCCTGAGCAAGCGGGCTGTTTCAATACGCAACTGAACTGTCAGTTTGAACTCTGGGTGTACGTGAAGAAAATTGATGGCACTCCCTTTACCACCCGTTCGGCGAATGCTTCCCAAAATGTACGCTTTATCGCCAGCCGGGATACGGCAGTACGTCACTGGACTTTCCTGCCCGCCGATTCTTCCGTGCTCGTTAGCCGGGATACCAATGTTACCTGTCGGACGGCCTCCAGTATCCGCTTTGATACACTGGTTTTACCGGCAGGCAGTTACCAGGTAGAAAAGCGCCTGGTTCCCAAAGGGGGAAACTAGAAGTGGAGACGGCTCAGGACAAGGTAGCCAGCCAGATTCAGCCCCTTTCGAATCTAGTTACCCATTGGCTCGATGAAGTAAAGTGTAACCGGGATATGGAGACGTTTTTCGGAAAACTGCGCAAGCTATCCAACGATCTGGAGCAAGCCAAAAAGCAACCCAATTCCGCCCTGGCTTTGCGCAAATTAGACCAGCAATATGATTCATTAGGTCTGGACTTTTGGGATTCCAATTATTTTTCGCTCGATCATCGGTTAGACATTGCGGCCGTAGGTATTCCCGAATACGTTTCTTTGTCCAGTGGTTGTTGCCAGGATCTGCGTATTCCGATTGCCTATGTGGCGCCTATTGACCTATCCCGGATTGCTTTGCTGGATGCAGATGGAAATGGCACGAAAGTAAATCCTTTCGTTTTTGCTGATTCCACCCGCACGGAGTTCTTTCCGGATCTGGAGGGGTATGCTTACGGGTACTTCTGGGGCTGCGTCCCGGATAATTATGCCTCCGAGGATCTTACCCTGCCAATGGGTAGGATTGATTACCTGGACATGTCTTATCCAGCCAGCTTATCCCAAGCCGATTTAGAAAAAAAATTGGGGGTCAAAACACCCCAGGAGGCGGTGCTTAAGGCCAAATACATTTATAAGAAGTTCCTCTCCCCTTACCTGCATGGATGGGAAAAGGCCGGTACGTTCAACCTGATGGTGCAGCACATGCTTTCAGATACCTATAGCTGTGATGGGGAGGATGCCAGTGGCAAGGTACTCACCGATCAGCCTGGCCCGGTAAGTAATCCCTGTGGTGGTAGTCCCACCGACCCTTGCGGACAGGCTGACCCACAAACGGATAAAAAGGATTGCCGGCATTACCAGGCCCAGGAACTGTTTAATTGCTGGGTCAATCAACTCACCTTCATTAAGGACCAAATGGGCCTTTGTCCTAATCCCAGTGGAGCTGCCTATTACGATAGTGAGCAGAACGAACCACCTTATAAGGTTTCGTCCGGATACGATCAAGAAAAGCAGGATGGGGGCAAGTCGCACGATGAACACTTTGACGGCAACTTCAAGGGGGGCTTTATTACCAAGTGGTTCATGAAGAAAAAGATTAAGAAAATATCCAAGCGGGTCCGTAATATGCAGCTCAATGGGCCTACCTCCGATGAAGAGGCTGGGGATTTGTCCAGTGATGAGGTAGGCTATCAAGGAGCCTTTAAGTATCACCTGATAAGTGAGTTTTTAAACTGTACCGGCTACCGGTTTGCTAAAGTGTTAACTGATGCCCCAACGGCCCCGGAAGCCGAACCGCTACCGCAGGACAAGAATCCAGCTATTAGCACATACTCCCTTACTAATCATTCAACTAACTGGACTTCCTACCAGGGAAGCAAGCGGGGCTATTATCCGGAGAGGAACTGGAAAGCGACTGCGAACGGGGATACGACCAATTTGTTCCCCTACATCAAAGACCCCGTGTTTGCCTTTAAGTACTTTCAGTACCGCGACCAGGCTTTTCCGGAACTGGAACTTACCACCTGCTACAGCGATCCGAACTACTACCTGGATGCGGCCGGCCAACGCCGGTACATCTGCCCCGAGCAAGCGGACAGCTTATGTAACTTCTGTGGCATCGGCCGGGTGAAATGTTCAGTTACCAAGGAGCAATGGAACTGCGGCCAGCGTTTTGCCTTCTACCAATTGCTTAAGCAATATCAGAAGCCAGAGCCGGTAGACGACTGGTCGGATGATCTGGAACCCAAGGATTATGCCGCTCCCGGCTACGTAGAGAAAGACCAGTTCATTGTGTGGACTCCCGATGCTCCGAAGGGCAGCTATACGTCGAGTGAGTATTCAGATATCAGCGATGATATCAAGCCTACTGGTCAAACGACCCGGCTTAAAACCAAAGTAGAGCTTGACATTGCCGATCTCAACAAGCAGCTCGGGGAAGCCTGTCAGGCACAGCGGGGCGATTACAAGAACCGGTTGATTAAAGCCCTCCAGGACCGCTGCTACCAGGTGGGAGGGTGTAAAGTGCATGCAGACGATAACATCGTGCCAATGGAAGATGTCGAACACCTCGTGGAGGCCATGCTGGAAGAATGTAAACGAAGAGGAATGATTACTACGTACCGGGCCGTGAAAGACTCCTGCCTGGATATCAAGACAGCGCGTACGATTAAAAAATACGTGCGGATGAGCATGGTCAGCTACGGAGTGGGAAGTTTTAATGACCCGCAATGCCAGAAGGCCTACCTGTATTACCGTCCTACCCTGACGAGTTCCTTACTGCAGTACAACCGTCCCGTAGATACGCTTCGCACGCCCACATCCTTTGATAAGAGCACAGTAGTGATTTACGAATGCACGGGAGATTCCCTCACTTACCGGGAGTGGACACAGCGGCGGGAAGTAACTTCGCTCTCCCTT
>JAUJNL010000143.1 GCA_030448185.1 Cytophagales bacterium
GCAGGTAAAGCTAAACACGGGTAATGGGTTTGCCTCAGCTATTAACTGGATAGGTGCTATCAAGATTAATGAGAGTTCATCCTCCAGTGAATCGGCGAACGTGGCCTTTACCGTGGGGATTTACATTCCCCCTCCCGTTAACATAAAAATTTGCTTCAACCCTAGCACGAACGTAGGACAAGGCATGAGCCGGGAACTGGTTCGCCTAAGCGATGTAAATGGCGATGGGTATCCGGATTACGTCACTTCCCGCAAGGATGATGAATTAACGGTGCTCCCTTCTACGATTGGCCGGACTAACCTGCTTAAATCCGTGCAAAGACCCATGGGGGCTGCTTTTGTAATGGATTACCAGCGTCATGGGAATACTTACCAGATGACTCAGGACGTATGGGCATTAACTAGAGTAGCTGTGTATGATGGATTTAAAGGTGATGGGCCGGATAGCCTGCTTACGACATTTGCTTATGAGAACGGGTACTTTGACCGGCATGAGCGGGAGTTCTATGGCTTTGAGAAAGTCACTACCTATACCCACGATACGTCTAAAGAAAAGGATAATATTTACAGAAGTGTGGTGCAGACATTTAGCAATGATGATTACTTTACCAAAGGATTGCTGCTGAAGGAAACCGTGCAGGACAAAGAGGGTAACAAGTATACTGAGAAAGAGAATACCTACCAGGTGAAGAACATTATTCCTGGAGAAGTGGCTTTCCCCACCGTAAGCATAAGTGAACAACGTTTTTTTGAAGGACAAAGTCAGGCCGGAAAACGCACCCGGATGAGCTTTGGCTATGACCAATACGGGAATATGACTACGCTGGAGGACGAAGGGGATGGAGATAATGCCGATGACAATATTTCGGCGCAGATAACTTATCATGTGGTAGCTGACAAGTATCTGATGAGCGTACCCAAGTCCATTATAGTTAGTAGCAATGGAAAGACAATGCGGAAAAGAGAATCAGTGCTGGACCAAAATATGGGCAATGTCACTCAGATTAAGCGTGATCTGGAGGATGGTACAGTCGCCCTCCATGACATGGAATATGATGGGTATGGGAACCTAACTAAAATCACCCGTTCTGCCAATCAAAAAGGTGAACGGCTGAGTCTGGAATATACCTTTGACCAGACGGTGCATACTTACGTGACTAAATCCAGCAATAGCTACGGATATAGCTCAGAAGCATCTTACGATTACCTGTTTGGGCAAGTGCTATCGAGTAAAGACTTAAACGGGCAGCAGATACTCAATGAACTGGATGAGTTGGGCCGGATTGTAAAAATCACTGGACCTTATGAACTCAAGTCTGGAGCAGCCTATACGATTAAGTTCATTTATCACCCGGAAGCTTCCATTCCTTATGCCCTCACCGAGCACTATGATCCGGCCCATCCGGGCAATCCGTTAGTGACCAGTACTTTTGTTGATGGACTGGGCCGGGTGCTGCAAACCAAAAAGGACATTGCCCTATATCAAGGAGAAGGCAAAGCCGATAAGGAAGGAATGGTCGTATCGGGAAGAGTATTGTTTGATGGGCTAGGACGATCCGTAAAAGCCTACTACCCGGTGAGTGAACCGAATGCGAAAGCGAATGTGTTTTATGCTGCCTTTGATGGGGTAGAACCTACGATTTCTGCTTATGATGTGCTGGATAGAACCCTTTCGGTAACCCTTCCGGATAAAGCTGTCACCCGTACCGAGTACGGCTTTGCTGCCGACCGGTATGGTAAGAGTCAGTTCTCGACTAAGACCACCGATGCTAACGGGAAGATGACTGAACAGTTTAACGACGGCAGAGGAAGGGTAACTTCGGTGAAAAGCTACACTTCGGAGGGTGATGTCTGGACGAGTTTTAGCTATAATGCCTTAGACGAACAGATTGAGGCTATGGACGACCAGGGACATAAGACCATATCTGCATACGATTGGCTGGGAAGAAGAACCTCTCGTTTGCATCCGGATGCCGGGCTTTCTACCTATACCTATGACCTGGCCAGTAATATCATAACGCTGCAAACGGCTAATCTCCAGAAGTCCGGCGAATCAATTAGCTATACTTATCAATACGAAAGACTCACTGATATTACCTATCCACAGAATCCGGAGAATAATGTACACTACACCTATGGAGACGCCGGAACAAGTGACAATCGGGTGGGTAGAGTGGTATTGCAGGAAGATGCCTCTGGAGCACAGGAGTTTTACTACGGACCTTTAGGGGAAGTAATAAAGACCGTTCGTACGGTTGTTATTTCCCAGCACGGGGAACAGACGTTCTCTACAGAATGGCAGTATGACACTTGGAATCGGCTTACAGGTATGACCTACGCTGACGGTGAACAGATAGAGTATACTTATAATGTTGGAGGTATGCTCCACAGCATGAACGGCAAGAAAGGGGGCATCAATTACCCTTATGTAAAGCAATTAGGCTATGATAAGTTTGAACAGCGGGTGTTTTTACATTATGGGAATGGTACCAAAACGACTTACGAATATGAGGATGAGCGGAGAAGACTTCAGCAGATGACTACTAACACAGCTTCTAACCGGGCTATGATGGATAACGAATATGGCTATGATAAAGTAAACAATATTATAATTTTGAAGAACAAAGCCCCCATCCCTTCCCCCAATTTGATGGGCGGTTCCGCTGAATACACCTACTCTTATGATGACCTCTATCGTTTAACGGAAGCTTCTGGTTACTCAAAAGGAGCTAACGATGAGCATACCTATACCTTGCAAATGAAGTATAACTCGGTAGGGGGTATCGTAGAGAAACACCAACTCCATCAGCGGAAAGGACATACCCAGAAGAAAACTTCTTACGATTATCTGTATACCTTCTCCGATACGCAGCCTCATGCGGCAACCCATATCGGGGAGCAGACTTATACGTATGACAGTAACGGAAACCAGACCGGATGGACGCATGATAAGACCGGGCAGCGCAGAAAAATATTCTGGGACGAGGAGAATAGGGTACGAGCTATCATGGACAATGGTGCTACCTACCACTACATTTACGATGCATCAGGAGAAAGAGTATTAAAAGGCCATAGTTCAGGACAAGCCGTGTACGTAGATGGTCAGCGAAAAGCCGGTAGTGGCAACATGGGTAACTATACCGTATACGTGAATCCCTATATTGTACTTCGCAGCGGAGGTTACACCAAGCACTACTACCTTGAATCGCAGCGAATCCTGAGTAAATTAGGCTCAGGTTGGGATAACAACGGCAAAGGGCCATTAGATGCACCTAAAGCCGGGGAGGGTAAAATCAATTATACCGCAAAAGAACAACAGGTAAGCGAGAGTATCGTTAAGAACCTCAAGTTCTTAGGTCAGGACGGACAGATACTCAATGCTGGTAAGAGTGGCAAAGTACCTCCTGGGCAACTTAACGGCAAGGGTAAAGGAAACGGCAATGGAGGCAGCAGTGAGGAGCCAACAGGCACAAGTGAAAGCTTCCAGTACTACTACCACCCTGACCATCTAGGTTCTACCAGGGAGCCGGCCTCCTGTGTGTGTCGCTCGACGGGTACGGCGGTCCGCCAGAGGGGGTCTTCTGCTTCGCAGTGTTCGAGTAGGAGTGCCAGAACGGCTGACAGAATCTCAAGGGCTCAGGCATCGTCGTCCCTCAAGACCCCGCCAACGCAAGTCAACAGGTCGTGCACACCGACGGAGTATATTTCCATCCCGGTAGACAGATTTGCTGAAAAATATCACAATCTTTCGCCTTATCAATATGCTGCGAATAATCCTGTATTATACGTTGATTTCAATGGAACTCGTGAAGTCAATGAAGTAAGCACCGGAGGAATTGATGGTTTTAAAAATATAGTATCGAACGGATCTGGCGGCTTTTATAAAGCTGATGTGGATGCAACTACCGGATTGACGACAGTATCTTCGACGGGAAAAAAAGGTACCATATCAAGTGAACAGCAGAAATTTGTAGATGAGCTTACTAAAGTCACCAATGGTCCTGGTACTGCTACTATCAATGTGGGCAACAATTCAACTCCAGGTTATAATCAGCAGAAATAGCTAGCAATACAATTGATGTCGGAGATATGCAGGGCTTGGGCACAAACGGGAAGGTTACTGCACAGAATGCCTTAATTCACGAAGTACGTGAAAATTATGATGTTCAAGTAAACAAGAAGTCTACCCAATTAAGCTCATTTAAATGCTTCAAATACGGAAAACAGAATAAGTGGAATCGTTACTAGTCAATAAACAGATTCGTTACACCTATAGCAACAGCGAATGATTTGTATCGAAATACCATTTGAATTTATCAAAGTTGTAGGTAGTTCCGGAGATAGAATCTACAAAGTAATTCTTGACTTGGGCGAAGGTTTTGAGTCAGCCTGTTTTCTAATTTGGGTCTTGCCTTGCAGCCAGACATCTTCAATCGGATTCTGCTCGGGGGCGTTGGTGGCGAGTCCAATCAAGGTAAGCAGCCACTGGTTTTCGGGCAGTTGTCCGTTTACTTTTTGTAAATAGTCTTTCACTAATTGACTGGTATGGTACGAAGCATTGTCCCAAACTACCCAAAGTCGTTTGTTTGAGTAATGCGCCTGTAAGTGCTCCAGGAAAGCAACCGTAGCGGCAGAATCGGCTTGGTCAGCCGTTTGTAGCACTAACTCTCAGTTTTGCCATTGAGGGCACCAAAAATAACTGTCAGACTCCCGTTGCCTACCGGTACGACTAATCGTTCACTGGTTTCCCCAGCCATAGCCACACGCGTCGCCCCAGAGCAAGTGACATTCATCGACCATTACCATCACGAGTTCTCCCTGTTCGATCTGTTGTTGATGCTCACTTACTTTTTTTATTGCCTCTCGTTTCTCCAGTATCTTTTGCTCGTCTTTGCGGGGATTAACTGCCTGTCGTTTCTTGTAGCTTAGCCCTTCGTGCAGAAGCGCATAGTAACTGCTCGTGCTTTGATAGTGCACCCCATACTCCGGATTCAGATAACTCTCCAGCGTTTCCCGACCTACGTATGGGGATTGCTCATTGAGCCAGTCGAGTAGCTGCTCTTTTTCCTTTTCAGCCAAATACCCCTTGCTTCCCCGATGATTCCAGCTGTAAACTATCCGCTCCGTGCTGATTATACGCTAGCCGCCCTTAGAAATAAAGCTTACACTTACCGATAATACCTCAGCGATGAACTTTCTTGAGTAGCCTTCCAGATCCAACTTTACGGCTTGACCCCGCTTATATTCCCGCTTATCCTTTACTGTTTGTAAAAACTCTTCTAAACCCAATTTTTTGTTATATTTTTCCTGACCCCAATGTTAACACAAATCATCCGCTATTGCTATAGTAGCCATCCGGACTTAAGTACGTTGCAAAACCAATTCTTAATCCGGCAGAGCAGAAGGCACCGTGTTTATTCACCTTTATAAAAACAATGTGATGTTCACTACTGGAAATACCAGAGCCACTACGAGCACTATTCCTTGGCGACCTACATTGAAACCGTTGGAAATAATGATGAAGTTTATTTATTTCACGCTGATTGGTAAGTTTACTTTCCCGCGAAGTTTTGCGCAAAAAGTACTACGGATTTAGATAGGATATTTAAGGATAACTTTGCCGTTCTGGATTCTGTTGCCCAGGGTCAGAAGAATATCTCTCAATTAACCTATGATCAGGTGGGCTTTCTCTATTTGATTAGTTCCTGGGCATCAAGTAATGCAAAAATGGATTACTCAGGCTATCCCCGTTTTACGAAAAATGATTTGATTGGCTGGGAAAAATGGTATTCAAAGAATTCGAGAAAAATTATTGAGGCTGACTATCATAAAAGCCTCAATATTTATATTGAATCCTTTAAAACAGGAATAACTTCTGAGCAAGATATAGAGTATTTACATGGGATAAATCAGAAATACAATCAATACTAATAAGGGCTGATTAGTGCAGTTTCAAAAGCCTAAACTCCACCCGCCGGTTTTGAATTCTGCCTGCCTCAGTCTGGTTAGAAGCAATGGGATAGCGATCCGACTGCCCGATAGCTACCAATTGTTGCTCGGCAACACCCTTCCGCAAGAGTTGGTGTTTTATGTTTTCTGCCCTGAGGCGAGATACCTGCTCTTTAGTCTTAGGGCTGCCTAGTGAGCAGGAGTGGCCAATAATTTCGAGTTTCCAGTCAGGATGCTGTTTGAGGACCTGCGCTAGGCTATCTAGTAGCGGTTCTGCTTCCGGACTAGGCTCAGTATCACCAAGAGGATAAGCAATTTTCTGCGCCAGTAACTGTTTTTCCTCCTTAGTTATTGGCTGAGCAGCACCCTTATTTACCACTGCGCTTTCTTTGGCAATTTCGGTTTTTGGAGTAACATGGGCATCATCTTTCTCTTCCGGCTTTTGCTGAGCCAACTGCGGCTCCTCGGTAACGGGAGATTCTGTCGCCTGTTTTCTACTAGTCAGCCGTTGCTTCCGGTTCATCCGCCAGCTTAAGGCTACTTCAAAGGCGTTATTCAATGAAGGAATACTTGGCTCGGAAAACGTGGAAAAATCATATCCAAAAGCAATCAGGTACTGGGCCTGTTCATATTGCAAGCTTACTCCGGCGGAATGATTGGTATGGAGCCAAAGTCCGGCTC
Organism: Cytophagales bacterium; assembly: GCA_030448185.1. Classification (GTDB taxonomy): domain Bacteria; phylum Bacteroidota; class Bacteroidia; order Cytophagales; family 172606-1; genus CADCTQ01. Next base: position 6,631 of record JAUJNL010000143.1, read on the forward strand.
CCAGTTTACTTTCCCCTGCTCGATTCACCCGATACTCAAACAAAGAACCTAGCGTAGCCAGTGGCTTTTTTCCTTGGTGGAGGTAGCGGAAAGAAGGCACTACGGACACCTTTCCCCACTGAGCAGCCCGAAGAGAGCCGTGAACGAGATAGTCTACTGGTTCCCGGCTCCTGTCCTTAAGGAAAGAATAAGCGGGCCGGTTCAGGTTATAGAAAGAAAGGCCAAGGGAGGCTTTGGTTGAGCCTATTGCATCGGTATAATACCAAGTAGCACCCGTATTGATGGTTAGATTACCCGTGCTGGTCCTTTCAAACTCTTCCCCTGTGGCTAAATCAGCGTCAAAGCCACTGCTCCCAAACTGGCTGTCAGTCGTTACTTTACCCATGTCAATCCGCTTATTGATATACCCGAGTTGTAAACCCGTAGCCAGATGATGCCGCTCGTTTAGAGTCAAATCATACCCAAATCCTCCCAGGGCTCCCGTTACCTGGTACATGCCGGAAGGACCCGAAGACTGATTAATCAGCGTAAATCCCATCCCTCCGTACCGGTTACCCGTTTCTTTCTTAAAGAAAGGATAGATAAAAGAAAGGGACGGAATCTGATAAGCAGATACATTTGATTGCCGGTACTGGGCCGTTACTTGCAGGTAGTCACTTGTACCCACCAGAGCGGGATTAGTAAGCGTAGGCGCTAAATGATACTGCGTATAAGGCCTGAGCTGCGCTAATAGCGTTTGGCTTACCAGGAAGACTATGAGGGTAAAGCGTTTTTTCATGCGATTGATTTTCAAGAAGACTACTGGCCACTGCAAGGGGCATCTGCTCATCGTACCAGGGTGACTTGTCCAAAAGTCTTTCCCTTGAAAGTAAGGGGACTCCCATCCGTAAAGCGACCCGCAATCGTCCAAGTATAGACTCCCTGGGGCAAGACTTGCCCCTTACAGGTTCCATCCCACCCTCTTTGCGTACCTACTGCTAGGTCCTGAGTGCGGAATACTTCCAGGCCGGACTGGTTAAACACCCGTAGTTGCAGGGAAGCGATCCTGGTGCCCCGGATGCGGAAAAAATCGTTTTGTTCATCCCCATTGGGAGAAAAGAGCGTAGGAACAAACAGGGCAAGGGCTTCCTCTTCCACAATTACTTGAAAAGTAGTTACGTATTCATCCATTCCCCCATTAGCCCGGCCCCCATTGTCTTTAATCCGTAGCGTAATCGTAGCCGTACCCGTCTTCCCTAATACGGGTTGGAAAAGCAGACTTGCCGTGGTATCTCCTGCCTGATAGGCAAGAGAAGTAACCGTTACCAGTCCTGGATTATCCGAAACAGCGGTAATGGTTAAAAGCTGGCCTGCTTCATTGAGGCCGAGGGAAAGGTCAGTCAGCGTAATCGTTTGGGCTAGACTATTTATATTTAGCCGAAGCTCCGATGGAACTTCTACCAGAGGGGCATCATTGACGGGTTGGATAGTGATAGTAAACGCTTGGGGAATACTCTCATCTGCTCCCTGTTTGCCCTGCCTCCATCATCTTTTCAGCACAATAGTCACTGTTGTCGTACCAAAAGCATCCGGAGCTGGAGCAAAAGTGAGTTTACCCATGACATCAAGGGCAGGCAGTCTTAAATAGTTCCTGGTGGTCGGAAGATACTAGAAAGGTTAGCTGCTGGGATAATTCACCAACCGGACCAGGCACAATAGCAGTGGCCCAACCTGATATGCTTTGCGAACTGGCATCTTCCAGCACCTCGATATTACTGCCTTTGGAGAAAGAAGGGGCATGGTTTACGGGCAGTATGGTAATCGTGAAGGTTTGAGAATCACTTTTATCTATCCCTCCATTTACTGTTCCCCCATTGTCCTGTAAGGTAACTGTTACAGTAGTTATGCTAAAAGCATTCACGGCTGGAGTAAAGTGAGCCTACCACTGGCATCAATTCTGGGCTGGCGAGCTGAATAATTGAGGACGGGGATGCCGTTACCATAAAGCTTACCCTTTGGCTGGCTTCATCAGTTGGTCCTGCAAGTATTCCTGTAGCCCAGTTCTCAATAAATTGAACGCCCGCATTCTCCAGCACTGTTACATCGGTTCCTTTCGTAAAGGTGGGAGCATCATTGACCGGAATAACGGAGATAGAAACCGTTAGGGATTACTCATCGCGTAGCTATCACTTTACGGTAACCGTAAGGATACGGTTAGAGTGCATGGCAGACTTTCACTGCCGGAGAAAAAAGTGATACTATTAAAAACCGTTTGTAATCCGGGCCTTAGTTGCTTTGCCCGTCAGGGTAAGCACTCCCATAGCTGCATCATAAGCAGTTATAATCCCTGCCTGCGGAGTCACTCCTAAAACATCTCCGTGAGAAAGCCACTCAGTGACTTCCACCCGTGGCACTTGCCATTTCAGTTTCCGCACTAGTGAGCGAAAAAGTAACATTCAGGGGCTTGGTCGCTCACCTCCTGGTAGGAAGCCGGCGTTCCAGTGGCAGTAAATGGGAGGAGCAGGTGGGAAGGTTCTATAATTGGCCCTTTTCTCCCATTCCACTGAATAATTAGCCTTTACCGGCAGGGTGAGCAGGATAAGAGTTAGCAGAAATTGAATTCGAACCATTAACAAGGAAAAAAGGAGAGGAAAAGATGGCATGCGTATCAAAGCCCTTACAACATGAAGTGGAACCGAGGAAAAGAAATTCAACGCTCAATTTTCTCCAATTCAATTCCTCACCAGTAAGCTAAAATAAGGGAAAAGCTGGCCGAAGGGGTTTCTAAGGCTTGACGCTTGATGTTTAGTACCAGAAAAAAGATCTTCTTTGCTTTTTTACCCAATAATTCACTCTTAGGGGCTTGACCTTTTCATCCGTTTTGCACATAGCAAAAGTCAGGGAGGTTACTTTTTCCAACTCAATATTTGTTGCACAAGTATGCAACTTTTTTGTCAGGAGCGCCTTCCTGATACAAATCATTCTCTATGAGGTAGTAAGTACCCGATACGGATTACTAGCAAAGGGCATCCATTCTAAGAACCGGCCTCCAGGAAAAATGCAGCCTTCAAGAACCTTTGTTCATTTATTTCTCTTGCCAGGGTAAGTTTTTCATTGAAATCACAGAAGATATTTTTTAGGTAATCCTTGCGTACAAACAAACCATCCTTTCGCTGGGTGTAAGGCCCCCACTTTTTCGAACAGACGTGTAGTCGAGAAACCCAATGTTTTCGTAATGCCTGCCAAAAAAGCAAAAAGGACAAGCTTGCTCTTGCCTTCTCTCAATATCGGAACGTTTTGCTTTACGGTTCTACAGGTCAATACTCTATTGGTTTTGCGTTAAGCCAAGATGCGTTCTAATCAGGCAATTACTTCAGCCCTCTCGTACTTCTACCTCTCAAGCGGCAAGAACGTTTGAATCAATTGCTTATTATATACGTATTCTCTTGAGAACCAAATCTGGCGGCAGTGATTGGACGCTTACTGCCCCTGCCCGGTTAGTTCCTTTTCTTTTATAGCTCTCCCTGCACCGAAGCTTCTGCGGGTAAACCATATAAAACAAACCGTAGCAGTGATGTGACAAGCGTAAGCACACACCTTCTGCTACGAATAAGAAAAGGAAATGAGAAAGGTGTTGCTGATCTTTTTGCTGGTTACGGGTCAAGCTGCTTTTGCCCAAAAAAGTTGCCATTCAGGCCGGGGTGGTAGACAAGCAAAGCGGTGGATTGCCCTCTGCTTCGGTCCTGCTGCTGCAACCCGGGGATTCGTCGGTGGTTACCAATACGCTCACCGACACTGAGGGCGATTCAAGCTCAGTGACCTTCGGAGCAGGAACTATATCGTTAAGGCGACTTTCGTGGGCTATGGTCCTTACCTTAAAAACGTAACGACCCCTTCCGGTTCCGATACCCTCAATCTGGGCGTAATCGAACTCCAGCCGATAGCCATCGAGCTAAAAGAGGTAACCGTGAAAGGCGACCGGGACCCCGTGGTGGTGAAGCAAGACACCGTGGAGTTTAACGCCGGCTCGTTCGGCACCCGGCCCAACGCCAACGTGGAACAACTCCTGAAAAGGCTGCCGGGGGTGGATATTGGCAACGACGGCAACATAAACGTGCAGGGCGAGAACGTAACGCGCATATTTGTGGATGGGAAAGAATTTTTCGGGGGCAATCTCAAGATGGCTACCCGGAATCTGCCTGCCGACGCCATTGATAAGGTACAAGTAATTGACGGCAAATCGGAAGAAGCCAGGTTCTCCGGTATTGACGACGGCCGCCGCCAGAAGGTGATCAACCTGACCCTAAAGGAAGACCGCCGCAACATGGGCTTCGGAAAAGCCACCGTCGGGGTGGGTACCCAGAACCGGTACGCGGCACAGGGCAACTACAACCGCCTCGACGGCGGGAACCTGGTGTCGGTGATGGGATCGAGTAACAACACCAATAACCTAGGGCTTTCGGGCGATGCACCGGAAGCTGGTAACGCGGCCCGGTCGGGGGGAAGGTCAGGGCCACCCGGCCTGGTTACTACGCATTCCGGGGGGATAACGGCTTTTAACCAAGTGTCCGAAAAAACCAGTGTAACCGGGAGTTACCTGCTTAACTACACCCGTGCAGCTATTCTGAGCAACCTGACCCGGCAGAACTTTTTGCCCGAAGGAACGGCCTTGTACTACGAAAACAGCCGGCAGCAAAACCGGTACGGACTGCATAATGCTCTTGCCGGGCTGGAGCATAAAGACGCCCTGAATACGTTTAAACTCAACACCGCTTTCAATTACGCCACCGCCCGGATGGGTGCGAGCAGCAGCCGGCAATCCTACTCGGTAGCCAATACCCCGGTAAATGAAGGGGATCGCACTTCCCTGACGCAAAACAAGAACCTGAGCTTCAATGCCAGCGCCTTCTACGGGCACCGTTTCGGCAAGACCGGCCGGTTGTTTACAATCAACCATCAGATGGCCGGCAGCCTGGATGATGTTAATGGCAACTCCCAATCTTCTACCCGGTTCAGCCAAGGGGCCAATGAGGAGCTGCGGCAACGGAACGTGCAGGAAGGCAAGGACCTAAGTTTCAGTACCAGGTTTTCCTACACCGAGCCCATTGGCAAGCAGCAGTACCTGGAAGCCGGTTATACGGTATCCAACCGGTCTTCGCGGTCAAACCTGGAAGTATTCGACATCCAAAATGAAACCAGTATTTTAAATCCCGAGCAACGCAACCGGTTTGGTTCGCGTTTCCTCTACCAGCAGGTGGGGCTTACCTACCGGCTCAGCCGGGGTAAATTCAACCTTTCGGCCGGCGCCGATGCGCAGCTTTCCACCCTGCAGGGCCGGTACCAGCAGCCCGGCGAAGGGGTTAATCGAAGTTTCCGAAACCTGCTGCCCAACTTCAATCTGAACAGGCAGCTCAACAAGTCTACCCGGGTGAGCTTCGTATACAGTACGTCCGTGCGGGAACCGGCCATTGACCAACTCCAGCCCGTGGTGTCGCGCTACGATCCGCTTAACCAGTACGTGGGCAATCCCGGCCTACGGCCCGAATATACGCACCAGGGCAAGCTGACCTTCCAGACGTCGCGGGCTAAATCAGGCGTATTTTTATCCGGTTCCGTCCATTTCAATTACAGCACCAACCCAATCACTCCGGCAGTAACCATTGATGAGCGGCAGGTGCGGACCACCCAGTACGTAAACGTAAAGCAGAGCCGCTCGGTAGCGGCTTTTCTGAACGTAAGCCTGCCCGTGAAGAAATTCAACAGCCGGTTTAACCTGAGTCCCTACGTGCGGGAGGGACAAAGCGTCAACTTGCTCAACGGCGTAGCCGGCAGGATCAACCAGCGGTCAACGGGCGGCAATATTGGCTACACCTACCGGTATAAGGAGTACGTGGACGTAAACCTGCGCACGAACATAACCGTCACGGGCTCCCGCTACCGGTTAAACAAAGCGCAGAATCAGGTGTTTGTAAACTCGAGTTACGTAGCCGACGCCACAGTTCATTTCCTCAAGCGTTTTAATGCAACGGCAGAATTGTACTATAGCAAGTTTACCAGCAGCAGAAACGGGTTCAATCAGGTAATCCCGATTTGTAATTTTTATTTATCGAGTTTTTTACTTAAGGACAACCAGGGCGAACTCCGGTTATCGGCCTTCAACGTGCTTAACCGCAATGTTGGCGTTACGCAGCTTGCCACTCTCAACTACACTGAGCAATCCACTCAGAACGCTTTGGGCAGTTTCTACCTGCTTTCCTTCACTTACAATATTACTAAATAGCAATAAAAGTTTACGGGCAGACTCGTAATTGCAAATTAGAAAAATATAAAATAGCATCGAAAAAGATCTATTTTTTACAAGAAAGTACAATAAGTATTATTTTTTTGGATAAAGTAAAGGCATTTCTTTTAGTGTTACCCGGATACCTTAGGCGGTAAAATTGATTTTAGGTAATAATCAGTACGCGTTTTGGTAATTCCGCCTTGCGTCTCTTTCCCGGGGAGCAGTTCGCATAAACCCGTTCCTTCTTAGGCGCCTCTTTGCGTTAGAGGTGGTTTTTAACCGTCATTTTTTTAGCTTAAAAAAACAAGGTATTTATACCGGAAAATCTGTATAAAAAATGCTCCCTACGCTTGCGTAGGAATGTATTTATCTTTTTTCTAGGTTTCCTGTTTTCACTAAAATCCCTTTGGC
>JAUJNL010000006.1 GCA_030448185.1 Cytophagales bacterium
AGACCTTTTTTTGTTACTTTTTTTGGGGCAATGCCAAAAAAAGTAAGCCTCTCCTAAGAACAATGAAGGAAGCAAATCATAAAGCAGGGAAGATTATGCAGGCAGAAAGACTCATTTTTATTGTACCATTTGTGAGTAGAAGAACTATAGATAAATTATAAAGATTCCCGTCTATTTCTTTTAGGTCAGCACCAGAACAGATTGGCACATCAGCCAATGGGCGTATCTACTTATTTGCTATTTCCTGCCCTTCCTACTTTCATAAATACCTCCCATCGTACCGGTTTCAGTTGCGTGAGGTCACCCCAGTTTTGTTTGATCTGATTGAATAGCTGCTGTAATTCTCCTTCCCCCTTCTCCTTACTATACCGCTGGGTAGCCGAAAACGAAACCAGGTATCCGATTAATTGCTCAAACGTGAGGGCAATACGCATCTCAAATTTAGGCGCTTCGATCCGCTCAAATGGAAAGGGTATGCTTTCGTAACGTTGTTCCAAAATATTAATTTGAGGCGCCCAGTAGTCTTTTAATAATTGAAACTGGAACGCATCGGTAAACTGCTCAATGGCCGGCTCCGTGAGTAGTTTTCCGTATCCCCAGGCCGCTATAATGCCGCCGGGCTTGAGTACCCGGTTTACTTCAGCATAAAATTTTTCCAGGTCGAACCAATGCAATGCCTGCGCTACGGTGACAAGGTCAACGGATTGATCTTCAAGCCCACTTTGTTCGGCCGAAGCAACCCGGTAGAGAATCTTATCACTGGTCTGCGCCAGCTTCAGTAAGGCCTCACTGATATCAGTGGCAACAATCCGGTCAAAATATTTTACCAGGGAAACGGCCGCTTGTCCGCTGCCCGTGGCACAATCCCAGGCTAGTTGGTGCGCAGGGCAATGTTTAGTCACGAAGCTGAACAACTCATCCGGGTAGGTCGGTCGGAATTTAGCATAATCACTGGCCTGCAAAGAAAACAAGTCGGTTGAAGCCATAGCTGTTGGGGAGGTTATATTTGAATCTGATGAAGTGTATAGGCTATTCATACGGCCTTTTTCCCCAAAGGCTGCCTAACCGCTCAACTATTATTGATTGCCAGACAAATGTGGTTCCTCAATAGCCAGGTTTGTAAGGTAAGCGACCAAAATTCATTTTAAACACGGGTGATTTTGTATTATTTTCCCGTCGTAATTCACTGATGTATGCCCATTAAATTTTTATTCATCTCGACGCTCATTTTTCTCTTTTCTTTTCGTTCACTGCCGGCTCAATCCAGTGATTCGCTGGTCCGGTACCACGAATTGACGTTTACCTCAGATTTCGAAAAGCAGGTGTTTGATCAACTCCGCAAACAGCCGGACTATAATGATGCACTGGCCCTATTGCTGGCCAGTTATCCGGGTGTAAACCAGCAAATGCACAGTTCCGTGGAGAGTCAGGTCCGGCACACGCTGGACGAACTGAAGGACAAGGGTTTAGGCAAGAGCAATGCCAAAACAATTAAAACGGTTTACGGAACAGTTCACGATCAGTTTCTCAGGAAATATGAACTGGAAAACAACTTTGGGGAAATCTTCTCCAATGGTAATTATAATTGTGTATCGGCCTCAGCCCTGTATGGAGTAATTCTTTCCGAGCTAAATATTCCTTTTTCGGTCAAAGAAACCCCCAATCACATATACCTGGTCGCCTATCCGCAAACGGATAAGATCCTCATTGAGTCTACCGACCCGGCCACCGGGTATTTTCAACTGAGTAACGAGTTTGTAAACAATTACCTGGAACGGCTGATGAAAGCCAAACTCATTTCCAAGGCCGAGTACGAGTCGGGTCAGAAGACGGAGCTGTTCAATAAACATTTTTTCTCCAAGGAGGATGATATCAAGCTGAAGCAATTAGCGGGCTTGCAGTACTATAACCTGGGCTTGTATGCCATATCCAAGGAGAAACACCGGGAGGCGATGCAGCATTTTTCCAAGGCTTACCTGCTCTACCCCAGTGACCGGATCAGCTATATGCTGGAGTATACGACCACCTACCTGGCCAGTCAGAGTAAATATACCCAGCCCGAAGACGCCCAGTACCTGGTACGGCTTTCCAGATTTAATACCAAGGATACTGAGTTAGTAGAAAGAAAAATCCTGAAGGGAGAGTTTGGCCGGATCACGGAGGCGCAATTAATCAATAAAAATGATCTCACACTCTACGAAAATACCTTTCAATACCTCCGGAAAGAGGTTTAGGACACGGCTTTGCTAAAGGAAATGGAGTTTATTTACCATTACGAAGCAGCCCGTATCACCCTCAATTCCGGCAAAACCACGGGGGTACTGGAAAGACTGGATCGTGCCTACCAGCTGAATCCGCAGAATGTAGAAGTGCAAGCGATGATTACCAACCATTTGTACCGCAGGACCCACAATCTGGTAGATTACCGCGAAGTATTAACCATCCTTGAATCCTATCTGAAAAAATACTCCTTTCTGGAGGAGAACCAACAGGTCGCTTCCGTTCAAGGCAACTGTTGGTTGGGTCTGGCTTCCCAGCATTTTATGAAAAACCAGTTAGCCAAAGGAGAAGCGTACTTACTTGCTTTCGAAAAATCCGTTTCGGGAAAGACCCCGTACGCGGAAGAAAACTTCATTACCCGGGCTTACATTGAAGCTTCTTCGGCTTACTTCCGGGCGGGAAACAAGGCCAAATGCAAGCAGACCCTGCAAAAAGGGCTTCAGCTTTCACCCGGAAATTTCATGCTTCAGGACCGACTTTCGCAGTTGAGATAAAGCACGAAAACAAGCCTCCTTACCAATAGCAAAGCCCTGGCTGGTGGTCAGGGCTTTGCTGTTTTTGAAACCGGCAGAATCGTGATTAATAAAAATTATTGAGGCCGACGTTTACTCTTTTGGTTAACACCAGGTCCCTGCCCGACCCCGTCTTGGTCTTCGCCACCACAATAATGGACTGCATCAGGTTGCCTCCCTTAGGTACAAGGAATTCGTGTTCAAAGTACGGTCCCTTTCTTGGCAAGGGATACATGGACGGATGCGTGTACCGTCCCTCCCGTAATTGGTCGGTAAAGAAGATTTGGTCGTGTGGCGTGGACCGGCTCAGGCGAAAACGATAAATGTACTTGGACTGAAGAGCCAACTGGTTAACCTCCTCCATCAGGATGGAGATACCCGGCTCTTTCAAAGTACCGTCAGCCGCGTATTCTTTCGTACCGGCTCCGGGAAACCCTTTACTGTAAAAGGCAACTTCCTTAAGCTTCCCACTGGGATAATACGTCTTCTGTTCACCATCTAACTGGCCGTGCACATAATGCTGCTGAATGCGCGGCTTGCCGTCCGGGAAATACTCAACCAGGCGCCCTTCCAATTTTCCTGCTGCATAATTTTTTTCGGAGAGACACTTACCCTCCTGATTGTAGAGGCGGAACGTGCTGTCGGGTTGATCTTCCTTAAAAATTCGGTCTGCTTCACCTGCCCGTTTTCATAATACTGCGTAAGAAGCACCGTGCCGGATGCCTTTCCAGTAGTAGAGCTTTGACTTTACTTTGCCACTCGGATAGTAGGACTCATACAGACCGTCTGCATAGCCGTTTTTGTACTCGACCCGGGGCCTTAACATCGTGGGTGTGTTTAAAATAGGACAGTTTTACCCCATTCTTTCCATCAAACGTTTCTCCGGAACGGTTGCAAGACAGGGTGAGCCACAGGAGCGAAAAAAGGATCAGTGTAAAAAATTGGTTCATAGAAAAGATACTATTAGTAGACTGCCTGAATTTAACAAAAAAGAGGTTAGTCTGCTTCAAAAGCAATTCCAATGTAATTTTTAACCCAAATACGCAGGCAGACTAGTCACTATTATTGGAATAACCGTACGCAACTGACCCGGCGGCACGGACATGAAAAATCCCTGCCAAACATCATTGTTATTGGCAGGGATTAAAGCTCCTGTGGAGTAGCTGAACAAAGCCTATTACGCCAGCCCGATCTGGATCTCGGTCACATTGGAGGCGGGCTCCTGGAAGTTAAAATTAAGGTATACTTCCCGGTTGGTACCGCTGGGCCGGAGACGGTGACGGCCGATGTAGTCAAACAATTGGCCATACGTCTGCGGAATCTCCTGCCAGGCTCCTTCGTGCAAAGCAGACAGACACTTGTATTCGGACGCTTTCTTAAAGGCAAATTTTCCCTGGTAATCCGGCTTCTGGCCTTCCACCGGCAGGGCAATTTCCAGCGTAAACTGGGTATCGTCTTTACCATCGAAGCCGATGTACTGCCAATAGATGGGTCCGGTTACGAGAATATCATGGTTAGCGGCTTCCTTATACAGATCACGGGCTACTACATCCACGTAATCTCCCAGTTCTTTGATGGTGGTCTGGGTGGACTGATAGAAAAAAGTAAGGGGCTTTACGACTTTGACTTGCATAGTGTAATTTGTTTTTAGTTGACTAGGCAAATCAAACCGGGTCCACTGACAACCCTGTGTCAGCAGGCTTTTTAACAGGCGTAAATTTTTTGGTAATGCTCCGCAACCGTACGGCTTAGCTGCTGCATCTGTTCAATCAGTTCCGGCGGCTCGGATACTTCCACGGAGTCGCCCCAGAATAGTAGCCAGCGGCTGAAGTAACGGAGGCATTCCGTCAAAAAGGTCATTTGCACCCATCTTCCTGATAAATCTCCTCAACCAGCCCGAGTGAATATTTCTGTTCGCCCAGGTACCGGACTATTTCCGGTTTGAAAGACAGCACTACCTTATGCAGTTCTTTGGGTTTTCTGAATTTTTGCAGGTACTCCTGCAAGGTCGTTCTCTCCGGGCCGGAAAACCCTCGTCAAGTACTTTAAGCAACTTAATACGGTCTACCCGGAAGTCGCGGTAGGCTTTGCGAAGGCGGCACCAGGCAATCAGGTGCCAGTGGTTAAACTGGTAACAGATACCGATGGGCCTGACCCGGCGCTTGGAGACTTCTTCCTTATAATTGGCAAAGTATTCCATTTCCAGCACCTTGTGCCTAGCAATTCCTTCCTGCACCTTACTGAGAAAATGATTGGGAAAACCTCCTTTTCCGGCAAGGTCAGCCGGTTTACGACCATACCTTGGTCCAGGGCTTCCAGGTAGTCTTTCTCCGTGTTCCGTAGCACTGCCCGGATTTTGCGCATAGCATCCGCAAAATGTCTGCCCACCGACTTATCACCCAGCTTCTCGATCAATTTTTCACCGGTCAGCAAAGCAGCCGCCTCTTCTTTATTGAACATGACCGGCGGCAGATGGTAGCCCTCCTGCAGAAAATATCCGATCCCGGCCTCGGCCCCGATAGGAACGCCCGGCTTCTTCCAGGGCCCGGATATCTCGGTATACGGTCCGCAGACTGATACCGAAGCGGTCGGCGATTTCCTGCGCCTTAACCACTTTTTTGGATTGCAAATGAATCAGAATGGCAGTCAGCCGGTCAATGCGGTTCAAAGTGGTAGCGGGAAGGTGATCTGTAAAAATAACAAACTCCCTGCTAAAGAGAGCAGGATAAATGGGGATTGTTAAGGGTTTAATGAAGGGTGTACGACAAATTGCAGATCAACCATTAAACTTTTGTTCGTGTTGTTCCGCATTTAGCTTCGCTGAGAATAGTTGCAATGCGGATGTGTATAGCCGGGCATTTGAAATGCCCTTTTTCTCAGTTCCGCATTGCAACTATTCTCAGCGAAGCTAAATGCGGATGAACGCTCTGCATTTTGTCGTACACACTTAATGAATTAAGCAATAGGGAATCACGGGCTTAATCAAGGCAGTAAAGCATCTTTAAAAACAGCTTCATAAACATGTTCCGTAGATTGCATTTTCCTTGTTATACTAAAATGAAATCAATGATGCGTATATTAGTGGAATGAGTGGCAAAAGCAAAAGCTTACCAAAGCTTAATCAAAGAGAGTGTTGCCGAGCTACAAGAGCTGGAACGGGCTCAAAAGCAGGCCCGCTACCGGGACTACGTACGGTTTGTGCGCTACTTGAAAGAAGCCAGCAGCACTACTCAAGTAGGAGCCGGCGAGAGAATCGGCTCAAGGTGCGCCAGAGTCAAGTGCTCTGGCAGCGCTACAAGCAGGAAGGACTTGCCGGTATGCTTACTTATCCTTTCGAAGGGACAGTAGGCAAGTTGATGTCACATTACGGGCCTGGGAACTTTCTGCGCGATGTTACTACGCCTTTGACTCAGCAGCAGATTGCTGACTGGATCAAAGACAGCTTTGGGGTAGAATACAAGCAAAGTGGCATCAGTAAGCTATTCCAGCGCCTCAAGCTCAAGCTCAAGACCGACCGTCCCAGCAATGTGCGTAAAGACGAAAGGCGGGCAGGTTTTTAAAAACTTCGCTTGCCTGACTCAATCCGTGCCCACCAGCAGCAGCTACTTTCAGGATGAGTTGCGCTAGGGCACGCGTACCGATACCCAAAGAAGGTGGATGCCCTCGGGAGAGCGGCCTACTTGTCCCATCAAGATCGGCTACCAGTTCGGCCATTTGTTCACGGCCATTTGTCCTTACAATGGCGACTTATTTGCCGCTTTTCTGCCTAGTATGACTACCGAATGCTTCCAACTCTTTACCGGGCAACTGCTTGAGCACACCGGCAAAGCCACTACGCTGGTGCTCGACAAGGCTGCTTGTCACCGTGCCGCTAAAGCACAGACTGACTTAACGCTGCGGTTTTTGCCTACTGCTTAGCCGGAGCTCAACCCCGTCGAGCGGTTTTTCAAGGAGCTGCGCCGACAACTCAAATGTCGCGTCTTCGAAACGCTCCACCAAGTCGAGCAACGCATTGAGCTAATCCTACATCAATACTGGAAAGAACCCAAGCTACTTATCCAGACTACCTTGTTCCCTTTTCTAAATACGCATCACTGATTTCATTTTAGTATTATATGGCTTTACGGATTGTGTATGAAAAAACAATCAAAACAAAAGAGGATAGAATAGAAAAAGTTATTTTTGGCCCATCCTCGAAAACGAAAGGGAGAAGCTACTCAATAGCACTTATTTATTTGGTTTCCATCTTTAACAATAACAAATAACTGTATTATGGGACTACTTGACGGACTAATGGGACACGCCTCAGAAGTGTCTGCTGAACAAATTGCGCAGGAATTCGGACCTATTTTAATTGAAGGAGAAAGAATTGAAAAAGCTTTCAAGCTCATCCGGGACATGTTTGTGTTTACCAATAAGCGACTTATTCTGGTAGAAAAGCAGGGACTAACCGGAACCAAAGTAGATTACCAAACCATCCCTTATTCCAGCATTAAGAAGTTTTCTAAGGAAAGTGCCGGCATGCTGGACCTGGATGCTGAACTCAGCATCTGGGTTACGGGTGAAGCCGTTCCCATTAAAAAAGAATTTAAAAAAGGGGATAGTATCAATGAAATATACCGGATACTAAGCCAGCATGTATTAAAATAAGCTTTGATTTCTCAGCAATAGAGGTTCCCACAGCAATGCCCGGCTTACTGGCCGGGCATTTTTTATGGCAAAGGCAGAAGCTTTTACCGGGCCGGAAAACCAGCAAGCCATCTAATAACAGAGAAGTGAAAATACTATTAATGGCGCCTTATAGCGTACTGTTACTCTTTAAGGGTAACTGCGAATCACTTAAGAATTCAATTCTTGAATTCTTTTTCAACAAAATTTTGAATATAATCTGAATAGATTTAAATTCATTATTTATATATTCATACTCAAGTTCCCCGTCTTCGTTCGGCTGTACATAATTCAGCCTCTCAGTATTACCATTTAGCATCCCCAAAACTCATTGCCCTATGGAATACGACTACGCCTTTACGGATGATTTTCAACAGTGGCAGGCATTTAAAGCCGGCAGTGTAGCCGCTTTTGAATACATATACGACCGGCACTTCAGCGGCATGTATGGCTATGGCACCCGTTTGTGCCCCGATAAAGATCTGGTTAAAGATGCCATCCAGGGACTCTTTGCCGAACTTTGGCGAAACCGGGCTACGCTGGGGGATGTCCGATCCATCAAACACTACCTGTACAAGTCACTGCGCCGGCGGATCATCCGGGACGCCGTGCAGGAACGCCGGTATTATTCTACTGAAGAAGGCGGGGACAATTACTTTTTTGAAGTATCCCTTTCCCACGAATGGCTGCTCATCACCGAACAGGTAACGGAGGCGAACCTGGCTAAACTTCACAAAGCTTTCCGTTTGCTCACGACCCGGCAGCAGGAAGCTATCTTTCTGCGGTTTTACGAAAACCTGGATTATGTAGCAATAGCGGAGGTGATGACCCTGAAAGAGGTAAAATATGCCCGTACCTTGATCTACCGGGCTTTAGACGTCCTCCGGGCCAGTATCCGCAAATTGGCTTTTGCGTAACTACAGATTATAAGAAAGCCGGTAACAGAAGTTTGTTTACATGAGCCTGATTTTACAACAACTAACCCTTACAACCAGCATGAATCTAAAATTGATTTTACCCCTAGCATTTGTTTTGTTTACCTGCGTGGCATGCGACCGATATTTGGAAGAATTGAAAGAGCTTGGAAAAGGCCCCAAGGTGACCAAGGAAGTGTACCCGCTGCCCGGCGACCGGTTATTTCCGGAAGGAATTGCCTACAATCCGCGCAAAGGTACTTTTTACGTGGGCAGCACCATTAATGGAGATGTGGTGGAGGTAGCCGTACAAACCGGCAATGCCCGTCTTTTTGCGGGTGGTCCCGCGCAGAACCGCCTCGATTGCCGGGGCCTGAAAGTAGACGCCAAAGACCGGCTTTGGATTTGCGGCGGAGAAGAAAACAAAATTCACGTATTAGACCCGGCCGGCACTCCGATCAAAAGCTGGGACACCAAGGCCCTGTTTGGCTCCGGCTTTATCAACGATTGCGTGGCTGATCAGGCCTATATTTACTTTACCGAGTCGCGGGTGCAAAAAATTTACCGGGCCAGCCTCAATTCCAAAGTTCCGGGTGAAGTAGAAGAATGGCTGACCTTCACTAATGCGCAGATTCCGTACGGAGCCGGATTTAATGCCAATGGCGCCGCCCTTACTCCGATGGCAAATACCTCATCATCGTCCTTTCCAACACGGGTAAATTGTTCCGCATCAACCGTGACACCAAAGAAACGGCTGAAATTCAACTAAATACTCCGGTTACTTCCGGGGATGGTCTGTGGCTGGACGGGAAGACACTGTACGTATCCAGGAATGCTACCGGAAAAATATTTCCCGTGGTCCTGAATGCATCGTATACGCAGGGTACCGTGGGCGAAGGGTTTGGAGAAGGCTTGAAATTCAACACTACCATTGCCAAGGCCGGTCAGTACCTGCTGGCGCTGAATAGCCAATTGAATCTGCGCCCAAGTGCTACCAACCCTACTCCCGCACCTCCCTCCTTGCCTTTTACAGTATCCCGGATAAGCATTCCCTGAAAACATCTAAAAGCCCCAGCCTTTCGCCTTGGAGTTAATCTTGTAGGAGAAATCGGTCATCCCCCTTCACCGTTGCTGATTCCTTCCGCACAAGGGGACTAGTTCGACCTAAAAGTCCCCCCTTGCGGGAAGATATGCGCTGATGGCTGAAGGGGGCACGGGGATGACTTTTTTCTAACTTTTATCAACCAACTTTTCTTTTTTCCTCTACCCAATGCATTAGGTGCTTGTGCACTTCATCCAAGTGCTTCATCACATCTTCATCCGAAAACCGCAGTACTGTAAAGCCGAGTAGCTGCAAATTAACCTCCTTTGTTCATCCTTGTGCATGGTTTTGCCATTGATGCGTTAACCCATCTATTTCAATAATCAGGTTTAACTCTTTGCACATAAAGTCAACGATATAGGAACCAACCGGTCGTTGCCTTAAAAGGTGTAACCTAATAACTTCCGGTGACTGAGCAGTTCGCACCAAATCCGGATTTCTGCTTTAGTACTGTTATTGCGCAGCGTACGGGCCAGTGGAGGTTTAAACCTTTATCAGCAAAAAGGCAAAAGGTACGCTTAGGCCGATAAAAGAATTTTCACGTAAGCAATAAGTAAGCAATAGCCCGGTTTCAGTCATCTTCGTGTTGTTCCGCATTTGCAATGCGGAGAAAAAGGGCATTTCAAATGCCCGGCTATACACATCCGCATTGCAAATGCGGATGAACGCTCTGCCTTTTGTCGTACACCCAGCAATAAGTAAGCAATAGCTTTCTGGTTTCGGTCATCTCCGAAAATAACTAGAGAAATTTTGAGGGCATGGGTGCAAAAGCCTGCTCTTACCGAGAAAAGCGCCTCGGCCCATGACGTTACATCACTCCCGATTAGAGGACTTTCTCGATGACCCCAATTTTATCAGGTGGGTAAAACGCCCCGATGACGAGTTGCAGGCTTTCTGGCAAACCTGGCTGGTAGCCCATCCGGATAAAAAGGAGTTGTTGGAAGAAGCCCGGCACCTGGTGCTGATGCTGCATTTCGAAACGCCTGCACCGGTACAGACGGAGAAAGAGGAAGTAAAAAAACGCCTATGGCAACAATTGGGACTGGAAGAAGAGGAAACCCGGAAAACGGTTCCCTTCGTAGCGGAAAACCACGTGAAGCAACCCAATTGGTACTACCGCATCGCTGCCGGAGTCACCGGAATTTTGTTGCTGGGTACGGTTCTTTTTTGGTTGTACCGTCCCGAGCAAACCATACGGTATCAGACCCATTTTGGTGAAAACCGCACCCTTACCCTGCCTGAAGGGTCAGTCGTAATCCTCAACGCAAACTCGACCCTGCACTATGCTCCGGACTGGAGCCCGAGTCAACCCCGGGAAGTCTGGATTACGGGAGAAGCGTTTTTTGAGATCCGCAAACAAGTCAATCCGGAAACCGGCCGGCGAAATTCCTTTACGGTACACACCCCCTCTGCCGATGTACAAGTACTGGGCACCCGGTTTAACGTCAACAACCGGCGTGGCAAGGTCCGGGTGGTTCTCAACTCGGGCAAAGTATCCTTGGATATGCTCCATCTGGAGCAACCCCGGATACAAATGCGGCCCGGAGACCTGGTAGAAATATCAGCCAGTAACAAACAAGCGACTTTCCGGAAAGTAATTCCCGAAAACTACACGGCTTGGCGACACGGAAAATGGGTATTTGATCAGACCCCACTGCCCGAGATAGCCGCCATGATGGAAGATTACTACGGCAAGCGGGTCGTACTGGCCCATAAGACCCTTGCGCACAAAAAATTTACCGGTGCAGTTCCCATTGGGCGTCTGGATGTGCTGTTACAGGTGCTGGCTGAGTCATTCGATCTAGACATTACCCAAGCAGCTGACCAAATCCGGCTTGAGCCAAGATCTTAATGTGCTGATTTGTGGATGTGGTCATGTGCGGATGAAAAAGGGATGTGGATTAAGTCGTGAGAACTAGTGCAGCAAGAACGAGTTAAATGATAGATCTCGCAACTTTTAAGTTTTTGATATTCAATGAATTGGTGAAAAATAAAACTGTCAGATAACTCATACTTAATGCACTAGTTAAAAAGTCTGCCGGGCTGCCGAAAATAAAGATCTTAAAACCAGGCATTTGCACATCAACTGAATTCCTATTGCATACCTATAATTCCATCACCTTAATAACCCACAAAAATGAAAAGGATGTTTAACTTTTACCGGAAAAAGGCTTGGCTGCTCCTGCTGTGCTGTCTGCCTTTCTCGGCTTTTTCCCAGGACATGGCTTCCGTAGCCAGCCTGCCGCAGGAAGACCAACCAGCCAAGAGCAAACAATCAGCCGGCATGGTGCCGCTAAAAAATGTACTGGCTGAACTATCTTCCCAGTATACAGTAAACTTTAACTACGACAGCAACCTGCTGGAAGACGTCTACGTGAAAAAACCGGTCGCCCAGCCCTCTTCCCGCAAACTTGAATCATCCCTTTCCGATCTGCTGGCTCCCGCCGGACTGCGCCTGAAGAAGGTAGACAGAGGGATCTATGTTATTCAAGCCATTAACGACAATAGCCGGTTACTGACCGCTCCATTACATAACCTGGCGGCCAGCACCCGGCTAGGAAGTGTATTGGACGCGGCGGCTTTTATCCCGGTTACCGGCCGGGTCACCGACGAAAAACAACAAGGCATAGCCGGGGTTAACGTACTGGTCAAGGGATCATCTTTGGGATCAATAACCGACAGTGAAGGCAAATATTCCATTAACGCCGAACCCAATGCTACCCTGGTTTTCTCCTTCATTGGGTATAAGCCACAGGAGGTTCCGGTTAACAACCGGTCTACCATCAATGTGTCACTGGCGCCTGAAGTACAAACCCTGGGAGAAGTCGTAGTAACGGCGCTGGGTATTAAGAAAGAAGCCAAAAAGCTGGGATACGCTATAGCCAGTGTCACGCCGGAGCAAATCAACGTGAACCGGACGACCAATTTTATGAATGCCTTGCAGGGCAAAATGGCTGGGGTCAATATTACTTCCTTGGGCAGCGGACCAGCCGGTACCAGTAAAATCCGTATCCGGGGTCAGTCTTCTTTCGCCGGGCAAAATAATCCCTTGATCGTAATCAACGGGATTCCGGTGGACAATACCAATTTCGGCGCTAATCCGGGTAATGCCGCCAGTGATGGCTCCATCAGCAACCGGAGTGGTACGGCAGGTACCTCAGACGGCGACGACGGGCTTACCAGTATTAACTTGGTAGCGGTCGCGGCCCAACAAGTGGAGTTTCAAGCCGTGATAGTAGAGCCGTTTGGTAGCACAGCGGACCCGATGTCGAGTCATCGTCAGGTCCTTGCCTTTGTTGGCAAAAGGACGGGCTACTTTAGCTTGATAGGGTCTTTTGGAAACAATGATGGGCAGTGAGTCCGTTAAGCATACCTCCCAATAACAGTCCGAATAAGAAAGTTGACTGGTGAGATCGGCAAGGAGCACCTCAAACTGCCAGTAGAGCTTGTTCTAACGGTTGTTGTAGGCCTGATAGCTAGGTAAGCAGGAACCAATCCTGCCAGTGGTGGACGATATACTGGTAGGGCTCCTTGGCCGTGAATCGGCGCTGCAACAAGCCGAATAAATAAATCGTCATAAGCTCCTGGTCAGTAAAAGCGGGCTTGTAATTGTTACTTTGACGTTGAAAATGCAGCCATAGTGCTTCATAGCAGGAGCAAAGGTAGCCGAAGATCAACATCGTTGAGATTCGTAGTAGAGTTGGATAAGTTGGAGTTGGAGCATTCTCTAAGTTACCCACTTGCTACTACCTTGCTCTTAACCGCTCAACTCTTGATTCACATTTCTAATAACTACCCATGAACAAACCATTTTTAATCTATAAAATGCTGCTGGGCCTTTCGCTGGCAGCCCTGGTGACCGCACTGAGATGCTGGTATTGGGTTACCGGGCTGAAACAGGTCCATTTCTGGTTGCGTTTTTCGTGTTGTTAGCCCTGGCAGTACGCGGATTTCCCACCTTTAAAGGCTTTGCCTATACCATCTGGATTTGCGGCGGTTACAGTTTCCATGTTCTATCCGCAGTACTTTAAGAGAGATCAATGGATTCCAGTTTAAAAGGCTAATCGTGCCGCTGTTACAGATTATTATGTTCGGCATGGGTACGGCCATGAGCCTCGATGATTTTGTGGGTGTCGTCCGGATGCCCAAAGCGGTATTTATCGGAATAGCCTGCCAGTTTATCATCATGCCCTTGCTGGGTTTTTCCTTGTCTCACCTCTTCAATTTTCCGCCCGAAATCGCCGCCGGACTTGTATTAATTGGCTGTGTACCCTGCGGCTTAGCTTCTAACGTAATGTCTTACCTGGCTAATGCCAACCTGGCCCTGAGTATCACCCTTACCGCCGTTGCAACGCTGCTGGCGCCCCTGATGACGCCCTTTCTGATGCGTATGCTAGGCGGTCAGTACGTAGCCGTAGAGGTATTGGCGATGATGTGGGATATTATAAAGATGGTCATTCTGCCCATTATTGGCGGGTTGGTCTTTAACCATTTCTTCAAAGGCAAAGCCAAATGGCTGGACACGGCTATGCCACTGGTTTCGATGATTGGCATTGGATTTATCATCACCATTATCACCGCCGCCGGGCGTGACAGTTTACTCTCTATTGGCTTAACTCTTATGCTGGCTGTGCTCCTGCATAATATGGGCGGCTACCTGCTGGGTTACTGGAGCAGCCGTTTACTAGGCATGGATGAACGGTCTTGCCGGACGGTTGCCATTGAAGTAGGTATGCAGAACGGCGGGCTGGCCTCTGCCCTGGCGCTGCAAATGGGCAAAGTAGCTACGGTAGGTCTGGCGCTTCGCCATTTTTGGACCATTGATGAACATTACGGGTTCGATTCTGGCTACCCGGTGGCGGGGCAAGAAAATTCCCGGGGAGGAAGAAGTTCCGGAAGCGCAGCCCTCAAGCACTATCCCGACGAAAGCGTGAGCCGTAATCAATCCTATACGCCTACAGACACCTTTTCGAACCCGTTCTAAAACTCAATACAAACTATATCCTTCTTATAATTTAATTGTTAGTACCCATGAAATTAGTAACCCGATTCGTTGCCTTCCTATCACTCCTCCTCTCCTTTCACTCCATCACGCAGGCACAATCCATCAGTCTATCTAAAGAAGACTTGACTGTATTACTCCGCTCAATACAAGGGAGAACGTTTTCCGGATGGAAGACCCAAAGTGCCGGACAATCTGCTGCAACGGATGAAAGACGTTCCCATTGAAGAAGCCTGGTCGGCGCCGCTGGTGAAGTAGGTACAACAATCAGTTTGGCCCTGGCGACTAAGGTGATTACTTTTCCCGATGCGCTATGGTAGGCCGGGCGCTCACCGTCCAGTATGCCTGCCGGGCCTGACGCTGAAACCAAAGACGGTGGGTAGTGCTGAAAAAGATGGTCGCATCGGCGCTATGAACTCTGGCCCATTGATATGCTCAATTACCGGCGATGTCTACGTAGCTGACGCCTCGGAAATGAATGGGGGTACCCTGATCGGGATAACCTAGGCAATTCCATTTATGCCAAATCCAAAAACGGCGTCAGTATTCGATGGTTCCGTCCGGGACCTGGAAGGCCTATCAGGATTGAAGCTTTAATGCCTGGGTGCGGGGCTTCCACCCGTCCTACATTCAGGAAATGATGGTAACCGGCATCAATGTACCCATCCGGGTCGGCCTGCCGTAGTGATGCTGCCCGGTGATATTGTACTACAAAAAGGCGGTATTCTGTTTATCCGGCTCATCTGGCACGGAAAGAGTGGTTCAGACTTTCCGAGGTAGTGGCCTGCGGGACAAGTTTCGGTCATCAGCGGCTCAAGGAAGGTAAGTTTGCTCCCAGCCAGATGATACCCGCCTGGACCAAGGAAATTGAGGATGATTTCACCAAGTGGCCTGGACTCCATCCCGAAAAAACTGAAAATGCCCCGGCCGAAATGGACAAATTACTTAAATCACGCACCTGGTAGTTTTTAGTTTCAAGTTGCGGGTTGTTGGTTTACAGTTGTTAGTTATTGGTTGTTAGTTTATCATTTGCTACTGGTGCCGGAAGTTCTGTCTACGCTGTCGCTTGCCTCTGGCAGTGACTATCGAAAGGGCCTCCTGCCCACGTTGAATGCGCACTAGGTTCCTTCATACAGACAGGCACCGAAGAAACTTTGCACTAATAGAAAAAGGTTAGTACGGTTAATTTTATATATTGGCAGGTTTTTCACTTTTGGTTCATTTTCTATGTATTCATTGGCAACGATCCGGCAACAGCCCAGTGTATTTTTGTCTCTGACAGCTCTGCAACTGGAATCTGACAGCTCTGCAACTGGAAGAGTTTGATTGTACTCACTTATTTTTCGACTCACTGGCAAGCTGCATATCATCAACAGTATGATCTGAAAGGGAAAGAAAGATGATTCTAAGTTTAAGCAGGCTAAGCATAGTAGTTTGCCCACCGATGCGGATAAGTTGTTTTTTATCCTGTGTTACTTGAAAACAATGCTTTGCAGACTTTCACCGGTTTTGCTTTTGGCTTATCGCAGGCGAAAACTTCCCAGTGGATCAAGGTGCTGTTACCGCTGCTGGAAAAGAGTTTAAAGCAGGGCAAACAACTGCCGACTCGTTCCCAAGAGCAACTCGATAAAGCCTTGCAATCGGTCAAGAAAGTCTTTTGGGTAGATGCCACGGAACGTCCCCTTCCCGTTCCACCGATGAAGATAACCAAGAGGAAGCGTATTCGGGTAAACGCATCAACATGCGGCTAAAAATACCCAACACTCACCGACCAGACTGGTCGAGTCCAGTACCAGGCCAAACGTTGTCATGTGACGATGTCACGACAGCGAATGCTCGATGAAGAACCCCACATTCCCTTGCCAAAAGACTCCATCCTGTTCCAGGACCTGAGCTATTTAGGCACAAACCCAGAAGACGTGTTTGTGGCCATGCCCGAGAAAAAAACCAAAACCAAGAACTCTCTTCCCTGCAGAAAGCCACCAATCAACTCCTGAATTCCTTCCGCGTTACGGCATGGAACATGCCATCCGTGGCGTAAAACGACTCCGCATCGTCAAAGATACGCTTCGCCTCCAGCTATCAGGTCCGAGACCAAGTTATGCTATTGGTTTGCGGACTCCATAATCTTCGCGTTTTTTTCCGGTTCCCTGTCGGCTCGGCTACTTAAACTAAGATCGTAATAACTCTCTAAACAAGTGACCGGCTAAGGTTAACTTCTATTGGTGCGGAAGTTTCTTCCGTACCTTTTAGAGTAAGGAACTTAGTTCCGGCATGGCTAATAAAACGGGCCAGAGGCCCTTTGATAGCCGTCACTTGCCAGAGGCAAGCGACTGACGGAAGGTATTTTTCAACCAGAATCATGCAACCTACAACCGGCAACTAACAACCCGAAACCAGCAACTAAAAAACAATTGGGTGATGGTACAGGGGGCACTCCTACTGATGAAAAAGCCGTCCGGAGTTTTTGGGCGGCTTTTTTATTGTTCTTAGACAGAAGACTTTGGATACGAGATGGACGAAGCAAGAGGTAGGATGGATAAGCAACGATGTATATCAGACTGGTAGCATCGCTGAACACCAGTCTTACGATTTAAATACCACCTTTGTCTTCCTACTCTTTCTTTGCGAAAAGCGTTGTCTATTGGCCTGAATAAAAGAAATGGGCACGTTAAGAACGCTAGGCAAGGCAAGCAAAGAACCAAACAAAGAACACCAATCAGGTCAGCTAATGAGAATCAATTTATCTCAGCTCTAAGTGACAAGGGAGTAATCAATCCTTAACAAAGAGTCCCTTCAGGTCTGATTTCAGGTAGGCATCAACCGGCTGGTATCCTCAAAGAGATGATTCCGATGATTGTATCGTCAGTCTTGCTCTGCCAAACTTCCACAAAGTATTTTTCGAGGGCATACAGGGTGCGCAGAAATCTTTCCTTTCCCGCTGGAGCAGAAAAGTGCCGGAGGTATGGATGTACTGGGCCTGGTCGTCAAGCTCCAGTACAACAAATTCAGTGAGTGGTAGCATGGTGGTTTATTTCTAGTGGTAACATAGTGGTTTGTTTTCTCATCAGGGCTTAAATGTAACCCGTTCACCATGACAATTATCTTGCCTGGAATATAGTGGTGAAGTCAGAGTGACGGGAAAAGAAAGAAGAAGGCGACTCGCGGCAAATTCTTGAAGTCACGAATGAAATGCGCCTGATCGAAATACCCGCACTGGTAAGTAATGTCAATCAGGAAGAGCTCGGTTTTTGTTTCAGGATACGAAAGGCTTGGTTGATTCTCATCACTCGGGTGAGCATCTTGGGGCTCATGCCCACCCGTTCCAGGAACTTTCTTTCCATTTGTCTTTCGCAGATATTAAACTCGTCGAGTAACTCGGCTACGGCTACGGACCCTCCCGTCTCTACGATTTTGTTTACGGCCTTTTCAATATAAGGCAGAAAGGAGAGCTTTTCGGAGAGCTGTTCGATAAGAAAGCTTCTACGGCCTGGATTCTTTCCTGAACAGAAGCCGCTGCCAGTACTGCAGTCGTAACGGCCTCGGCCTGCTGAGCGGAAAGTTCGGCCAAAGGAAGCGCCTTATTGGTAAGCTCCTTCATAGGCACTTTGAAGAGTTCATAGAGTCCGGCTGGTTTGAACTTTACGCCGAAAAGAAATAACTGTCCCTGATATTCTAAATAGATATACTGCTCAAACTGTCCCATCGCAAAACTTTGGGGCAACTCCTGTTTCGTCTTGTTATAAATAATGGAAGCCTTGCCTCCATAGCAGAAGATCAGTTCGGAAAAGCGTAAGGCAATACTTTCTCCTTACGGTATTGGGTCGTGTCATCAGGATCCTCTCCAGTTGCCAGTAACACTCTATATAAGGAGCAAGGGCGGCACTGGGCTTATACTCCTGGTAAGATAAAACTTCCTCGAAAGAAGCCGGGGTTGCTTTAGGAGCAGTTGCTTTCCCTGAGAGAGACTTTGCAGTGACTTGGAAGAGGCTGATTGAATAGTTGAAGCTTTCATAACAAACAAAGGGTGAGTGAGTGTGAGTAAAGTGTGTATGTAAAGGTGTGGTGTGTGCCCAATTGATGAAACAAAGCTATACTTATCCTATTCTCCAGTCTAACACCGCTGTTTCATTCTCTACCACGTCTTTTACAAGCCTCATTTTTTTGCTTTACCACTTTTCTTGCAACCTTGTCATTTTTCTTGCATTTGCTACCATTTTTCTTGCAATTCCCCCGAATTTCCCGAATTTAAGCCTTTTTACCCCTAATAGTTACTTGTACCTGTCAATCCATCGGGCGCCGGAAAGGAAGATTTTTTCAGTCCGGTAAACCCTAATAAAAACAAATGCCCGGCTTTCCAGACCGGGCTCCTTTACACTTTCCGTTCAACTTGTGCTTACGCCGATTGGCTTAAGGGCAATTCCGGTATTTCCAGCAACTGTCGCGTCATTAACAGCATCGGCACAATTTTTCCGTTGAATCGTTCCTTCACAAATCCATCCCGCAGGTGTGCAGGCAAAGCCGTTATCCACTCGCGGTATACTTCCAGCCCAACTGCTTTGGCTACGTAGGCTTCATGGATACAGTTCAGGTATTCGACCAGTTCGAGCAGCGCCTGATGAAACAGCCGGAAGTCAATATCGGCGTCCACGAACCGCACAATCTCCCGGTGAATAGCCGAAATACGCAGACGGCTCAACAGATCGAAGTAACAGGTGTAGCCAAAGCGCCACGTCAACTGATTCCAATGATCCTGACTAAACTTCTGCAGAATATCGCCGGTACGCCCACTGCGCAGGGCCGTCGCCGGGTTTTGCTGCACCGCCTGCCGGATCTGCTGGGCCCGCAGCCGCCGGGTAGTCCGCAGGAATTGACCAACCTGAGCCTGCGCTTCCTGTTCCTGGGTAGCCAGTTGCAAACCGGGTTTAAAGTGAGCCAAAGGCAATCGATGCACTTTGAATTGCTCATAATGCCCGGCCGCGTAGAAACCAATAGCCTCCGGATAGAACCCACGCACGACTAGCCTGCCTACTTCACGCCGGACCTGCTCATCGAAATTGCTGGCTATACCCAAGGTTTGCAGAAAGGCTTGCAATCCCGCAAAAACGCTGTAGTATGCCTGCGGAAACGTCCAGTGCAAGGCATTGCGTAGGAAAGATTCGTCACCCATTTTTCCGGTAGCCCGTAAAGCATATTCAGTGCTCCAGGAGTTGAGCAGATGTTTTTTGATCTGTTCTGCTTCAGCTGGTTTTAAAGCAGGCTGATGGTGCACAAAGAACTTTATCTGGGGCAGGTTATACGCCTGCTGGCTATGCCGGATATGGTAATTAATGGCAAAGAAGTGGTTCAGAAACACCTGAGCCGGAATTGACTTTTTCCAACCCTCTTCCGGTTCCTGAACTTTGACTCCCTCCTCCACCGGGAAGAGGGAAAACTGTTGGTTTTTGGGTAATAACTGCATATATTTTAAACAAGAAAAGTGAGTGAAGTGTTCCGGATTATGCGCTTTTAACACTATACAATATACTGTTTTTTAGTAAATTATAAAAAAATTTCCGGTCATATTTTTCCCCTTACGCTGCTACTTTTTTTGCATTCCGGGCAGGTCTTGCCCGTCGAAAAAACAACTATTTCAAGACCAGCAAAAATTGTACATTTACTATACCAAATTCCCCTTATCCGATAATACAGCCGGCCCGTTTGCACCGTTACGTCCCTGGCTCGGACGACTTCAACCGGCGGATTGCCGGGCATCCGGTCGCGTATCTTAAAACACACGTCCAGCCGCTTTTTCCGGAATTATTCCCCTGCTTAACAAAATGATAACAAAACCACTTTTAAGCCGTACACGGTAAAAAAATGAATGCATATGATTATGAAAGTAAGCGAAGAAGATAAAGTCCACCTGGGCAGCATCATGGATTCCATCAGTGAAATCCAGGGATACGTAGGCCGGTCAAGCTACGGAGACTACTCCCAGCGGGAAGATATACGGGAAGCAGTCATGGCCCAGCTTTCGCAGATCGGGGGGGCAGCCGCCCTGCTATCGGATGAGTTTAAGGAGCAATACCGGGATATTGACTGGGATGTGCTGAAAGGCCTACAATACGCCCATTTTGACCAGGAACTGGAATTGGATGCGCACCCGCAGTGGCACATCGTGCACGAAGACCTGCCCGAAATTATGGACCAGTTATCGGATCTTTCTACGGAGATCTACCGCGACGAAATACTGGAAGACAACCTGGCCGGTGATACCAACGAACCCGATAGTCACTTACCCAATAGCCGCAGCGACGATGAATATTCTAATCAACGGCTGGCCGCGGTGGATCTTGATCCTGAGTTGCAGGATGAAATGGAAGATCCAATCAACCGGAACCGCCTCGGCATTGACATTGATTCTACGGCTATTGACCTCATCGACGACAGTTATATTGACCAGCGTTTCACCGATGAAGACCTCATGGAAGGAAGTTCACTGGATGATGAGATCGAATCGGAGGAAAAATAAGATTTAAAGCTTTTTTAATTTCATTATTTAAATTTAATGATTAACTACCCAAACGTTAGCTAAATGTTAAATTTTGAGTGTTAAATGCTAAATTGTATTCTTATAGCCTGTTACCGGACCTCTATTTACCATTTAACTTTTAACATTCAGCAGTATTATAAACCCTTCACCTTATCCTTTTTTAGAAAAAGACGATGTTATACGTCAAAACCCGGCTGGCACCGAGTCAAATAAGCGGAATCGGTCTATTTGCAGACCAATTTATTCCCAAAGGAACTACTATATGGAGATTTGTACCGGGTCTGGACCTGGACCTGGATGAAAAGCAATTCCAGGAATATAAACAGCAATACGACTGCGGCCGGCTGCAGGACTATATTTACCGGAGCAAGCTCAGCCGCAAACACATTCTCTGCGCGGACGACGCCCGGTTCATTAATCATTCGTCGCAACCCAATACGATTGATACCATGGAGGATATAGAAGGGTTGACCATTGCCTCCAGGGATATTTTTCCGGGTGAAGAAATCACTTCTGACTACCAGGCCTTTGATGCGGATTTCAGTCAGTACGGTCACCTGCTCCGCGAAGTAGAACTTATCCCGATATCGGAAAACGGAGTGTCTGGACAGTCTGGCTCAAAAGCCCGGTAGCCTCTTCAATTTCATCCAGGTCTAGCGAGGCGAAGCCCATCCGGGTGGCATTCAGGGAACGGTCTTCCGGGTCATAAATGCGTCCATTGGATAGGTAGAGTCCTTTTTTGGCGCCATTTCGGGCAATCATGTCCAGCGGAATATCATTGCTGAACTTAGTCCAGATGGCCATACCCCCATCAGGGATGCGGAAATCAACTGCATCGCCTAATTTGGCTTTCAATAACTGACAGAAATAGTCGCGGCGCTGATGGTAGGCTTTTAAGGCCTTTTTCATGTGCCGCTTCATTTCCCCTTCGCGGAATAATTCGGCCACGGCCTGTTCCAGGATCGGGTCTCCCTGACGGTCTATGATCCGGCGCAGTTTACAGAGTTCCTCAATCAGGCTGACCGGAGCTGCCACGTACCCGATCCGGATGGAAGGGGCGATGACCTTGCAGAGTGATCCGATGTATACCACCATACCTTGCGTATCGGCGCTGGCCAGGGGCAGAATCGGGCTGCTCTGATAATGGAAATCATAGTCATAATCATCTTCGATAATGGCAAAACGGTAGGCCTCGGCCAGTTGCAGCAACCGGATACGGCGGTCAGCCCGCAGTGTTACGGTAGTCGGATGGTGGTGGTGCGGCGTTACAAATACGGCTCTGATTGGCATTTTGCGGCACAATGCTTCAATGGCTTCCACGCAGATGCCGTGCTCATGCACGGGCACCCGCAGCAAATTGGCCCCTGCCTGCCGAAAACCCGCATTGGCTACCCAGTAATTGGTATCTCCCACAATTACATTATCTCCCGCTGAGATGAGCACCTGAGTAGTAAGATAGATTCCCATCTGGCTTCCCCGGGTGATGAGAATATTATCCGGGCTGGTCTGCAAACCCCGGCTTTCATTGAGGTAAGCCGACAGTTCGGCCCGTAGCCAGGCATTACCGGCAATATCAGAGTAGGTAAGCAGGCTTCGGGCACTGCCGCGCTGAAGCACATTACGGTAGGCCCGGCTCAGCGCTGCTACGGGAGCCAGCCGCACATCCGGAAAACCATCATCAATCCGGAGACCGGTACTTTTTCCCAGTACGGGCACAGCCAGCGTACTATTCCTGGTTAATGCGTACCCGGTCTGCCGTAAAGGCTCCGGTACCCGGTTAATCTGGGCTAGTTCTTTTGGTTTCCCTTCCGGAAGTTTCCGGCTGACGAAGGTACCCCTGGAAGGAATCGTCTCGATCCAGCCCTGAGCCAGCAGTTCCTCAAACGCCGCTACAATAGTCTTGCGGTGCACCTTAAGTTCCTGGGCCAGCACCCGGGTGCCGGGCAGGCGGGTTCCCGGAGGCAGCAATCCCTTCTTGATTTGAATAATGAATGCATTGGCAATTTGCAGGTTTACGGGAACATTGGTGTTCCGCTGAATCGCAATAAGCGTGGGAAATGGCAGCATAACCGGACTACTGATAATATAAAAACCGGACGATTCCGGTAGTCCTGCAAAGTAATAGGTTTGCGGAGAAACTAAGGTGATGTGTAGATTAAAAAATGATGGTTGAATGGTTGAATGGTTGAATGGTTGAATGGTTGAATGGTTGAATGGTTGAATGGTTGAATTGTTTTTAAGCTAAATGATTCTTCTTCAAAAAGATTGCTGAGTGCTTTTTATCAGCCATTTAACTATTCAGCAATACAACAATTTAGCCATCAAACAATTTACCATAGGGCAATCCCACCTTCAATAGGTTGTACCTTAGGTCTAAAGTCGTTTGTCTTACTTACTATGCCTTTTATGTACTTTGTACTGGCAATGGTAGCCGGATTTGCCGCCGCCACCCAATCAGGAGTGAACGCTCAATTACGTACTGAGGTAGGGAATTCCTACCTAACCGCCCTGATCTCTTTTGCAACGGGCACAGTGGCCTTGTCTATGCTCTACTGGTTCAATAAAAATGGTATTGCAGCAGGTCCGGTGGCTAAAATAAGCTGGTATAAGTTTACCGGGGGCCTGCTGGGAGTGGTGTTCGTTACCATTATTCTGAATATAGCGCACCGCATCGGTGCTACTACTATGTTCAGTTTTGTCATTGCCGGTCAACTGCTGGCCGCCATTCTTTTCGATCATTTTGGTCTGTTAGGATACCAGGCCCATCCGGTCTCGGTCTGGCGGATAATCGGTATTCTGCTGGTAGTGGCCGGAGCTATAATCATTCTGAAAAATTAACCTATTCATCCAATGACGACTGCCATTACTTATCAAGTGAACATGCCGGTCACCACGGAAGAAGTAATTGACGTTTTCCGGAGTGCCGGACTCAACCGGCCAGTACAAGATAAAGACCGGATTGCACTAATGCTGCAAAGAGCCGACCTGACGGTAACCGCGTGGCACGAAGGGCAATTGGTAGGGATTGCCCGGTCCCTGACGGATTATTGTTACTGCTGCTACCTTTCTGATCTGGCCGTACGACAAGAATACCAGTACCAGGGAATCGGCAAGAAACTCGTGGACTTAACCAAGCAGGAAGTGGGCGATACTACCTGCCTGTTACTACTGGCAGTTCCCTCCGCAATGGAGTATTACCCCAAGATTGGCATGTCCGCCATTGATAACGCCTTCCTGATCCGCCGCACAGCGTGATTCTTTATCCTATTCTCTTTTCTGCATTCTGGCTCCTGGCTTTTATCTCCTGTCTTCTCACTCTTCACTTCTCAAACCATGTACATCAATCCCAACAACCGTGAAACGGACCAAACGCGAATTCTCGAATTTGTACGGCAGCATCCATTTGGTATTCTGATTTCCGCTGCTGAAGGGCTGCCTGTAGCTACCCACCTGCCTTTTGAACTCGTCCAAACCGGAGAGAAAGCCCTGCTTCGCACCCATATGGCGCGGGCCAATAAACATTGGAAACAGTTACCGGGCAGTACGGATCTACTGGTGATCTTTGGTGGCCCCAATGCCTATATTTCGCCCCGCTGGTACGATCACGTCAATGTACCAACAATGAATTACATCGCCGTGCACGCCTACGGAAAACCCCGGCTGGTAGAAGATGCGGACGAAGTGTACGAATTACTGAAAAATCAGATTGAGCAGCACGAAACGCACCTGGAGCAATACAACATACAGACGCTACCGTCTGATTTCCTGAAGGCAGAAATGCGCGGATTGGTGGGCCTCGAAATCACGGTAGACCGCTGGGAGGGCAATTTCAAGTTGAGCCAGAACCGGGACGAGAAAAACTACCGGAATATCATCGGAGAATTAGAAAAAACCGGAAACACAACCGGTATCGTGGAAGCCATGCAACAGGTATATGACCGGCAGGGGTACAAGCATTAAATATTGGATATCGGAGTGCGGATATCGGAAGTAAGTTGATGTTTGCTGATGAGCCGATGCGCTGATTGAACCGCAGCGTTACGCAGTGGAAAAAGAATGTCAGCGGAAATCTGCGTTCTTATCCGCGTTAATCTGCGAGAACTATTGTCTTCGACGAGCCTTCGGGTTCTCAGCGAAGCTAAATAAAATCAGGTCTTGCGAAATTGTTAACTATATCTAATTCAAATCTTCTCAACCTATGAAAACAGTGACCATTGTAGCTTTTGATAAGTTTACCGACATTGATGTGTTCCTGCCCTGGGACCTGTTTAACCGGGTACGGCTCCTGGAAGCAGCATGGCAGGTAAAACTGGTAGGAACCAAGGCAAAACATACCTCGGTCTGCGGCATCGAACTGGCTATGCATGATACGATTGAATTGTGTAATGAAGCAGACATTGTATTCTTTGCCAGTGGCCCCGGTACCAGGGCGGTCATCAAAGACCCGGACTTCCTGAACCGGTTCCGGCTGAATCCAGCGCGGCAGTTAATTGGTTCAATGTGCTCCGGTTCGCTTATTCTGGCAGCATTAGGACTGTTAGAGGGCCTTACGGCTACTACTTATCCTACAGCCACAGCGGAAATGAAACGCTTTGGCATCCAGATCGAAGAAAAGCCGATGGTGGTTCACGGCAACTTAGCTACCGCTGCTGGCTGCCTGGCGGCCATTGACCTGGTGAGTTGGATGATCGAAAGGACGCTGGGCAAGGAAGCCAGCGAGGAGGTTATAGCCTCCATTCAACCCGTTGGTAAAGGGCTGGAGTGCATCTATTGATGTATTGATGTATCGTTTTACCATCCGTTTACACTTATTCTTTATGAACCGGGATGCAATTACGCAGGAATTAAGCCAACTCGTGGAGGAAGTTCCCCTGCGATTTAATCAAATTCCCGTTTATGAGTTGGAACACAAACCTGCTCCGGGCAAATGGTCCAAGAAGGAAATCTTGGGCCATCTGGTAGACTCAGCCGTGCATAATCTGACTCGCTTCACGCAGGCGCAATACCTTCCCTCTCCCTTTGTAGTAGTTGCCTATAACCCCGACGAGTTGGTAAAGCTAAACGGCTACCAGCAACAAAATCCAGGAGAAATCGGCCAACTTTGGCAGGCCCTAAACCGCCAGATTGTGCGGGTAATTTCCCATTGCTCCGAGGAGAAACTAAATAATACTGTTGTGTTACCCAACAATGCATCCGCCTTTGTACTGGGATGGATTATGGAAGAGTACTTGCGGCACCTGAAACATCATTTACAGCAGATTTTCGTAACCAAAGCCCCGGAATAAAATTATCCCTTCCATTTATATCCTCAACTCTCAACCTAGAATAAACTATGACACCTGCCATTGACCTCCGTTACCCCACCGGGAAGTTTCACCGGGAAGAAAACCTAACCGAAAGCCGTCGCCGGGAGATGATTAGGGTTATTGCCGATACGCCCCGTAAATTACGGGAAGCGGTTCAGGGCCTTTCTGAAGAACAACTTAATACCCCTTACCGACCCGGTGGCTGGACCGTAAAACAGGTCATACACCACGTAGCCGACAGCCATATCAACGCCTACTGCCGTTTTAAACTGACTCTTACCGAAGATAAACCAACCATCAAGCCTTACGAGGAAAGCCGCTGGGCCGAATTAAATGATTCCCAGCAAACACCCATTGACGTATCCCTCACGCTGCTGGAAGCCCTGCATACCCGTTGGGTAAACCTATTGCAAGCCATGTCCGAAGCCGATTTCAAACGCCTGCTGGTGCATCCCGAATCGGGTGAACAGCCGCTGGAACGAATGTTGGGACTCTACGCCTGGCACGGTCCGCACCATATAGCTCACATTACTTCGTTACGCGAAAGAATGGGGTGGTAGTATTGGGAAAAAGGAGCGGGAAGCGAGAAGTAAGGAGGAGAGAAAGGTAACTTGAATCAAACAGAAAAAAATTCTCGCTCCTCGCTTCTCACCACTCGCTTCTCAATATCAAAATCACCCTACTAGTATTTATGCAAATCATCCAGGCTAGATCTGAACATTTACCCCTCTTAACTCCCCTCTTTAATGCCTACCGCATGTTCTACGGACAAGCTTCTGACCCATCAGCGGCCGAGAATTTTCTCCGGGCAAGAATGCAACAGGAAGAGTCCGTTATTTTCCTGGCCTTTGATGGGGAAAAACTGGAAGAGATGGCCCTGGGTTTCGTCCAATTGTATCCCTCCTTTTCCTCAGTGTCTATGCAGCGAATCTGGATTCTCAATGACTTGTTTGTGGATGGTCAGGCCCGGAAAAGAGGCGTAGCTACCCAACTCATTGAACGATCCCACCAGTTGGTCGTGGAAACTGGCGCCAAAGGATTGTTATTGGAAACATCTATGGATAACCGGACTGCCCAGCGGGTGTACGAACGGATCGGCTTTAACCGGGTTAATGAAAGTTATTATTATTTTTTACCAGTGAGGACGTGAACAAGATGTCGGATTTCGGAGGGCGGATTTCGTAAATAGGAGGATGTGCGATTTTCGATTGGCGATATTCAATGGGTGTAGGACAAGGTTGATTTAGCTTCGCTGAGAACCCGAAGGCTCGTCGAAGACAATAGTTCTCGCAGACCGGCTCGGGAAGGGGCTCGCTGATTGCACTACAGCTTACTTCACTGAGGTAGCTCACACAGATGTAAAAACGATTTCTGCGAAAATCTGCGCCCTTATCTGCGCACATCTGCGAGAATAATTCATCCATTTGAATCGCATTTCTGCGTATCAAGTAAAATTATAGAACTGTCTGTTCATAACTCTACCTGCACAAAATCATAGACTGCCTTTACTACTGAATCAGACTTTAGGGTGTGTCTAAGTCCCCGGGTACGCATGAGTTGTGATTGGGGCCAAGCCTGGTGCAGCAATTGGGCGTTGCGAAAAGGGGTTTCTTCGTCCTCATCATGCACAATCAGGCCCGGAATGGTTACCGAAGCGGCAAACACCGGGGCCGAAAACGACTGGGGCGGCTGCCCGATGGCTTTCTCAAAGTGACGGATGGTGCAGTCCAAACACCGCTCTGATAGTTGAAGGGATTGCTGATAGAACGCAAAGAACTCCTCAGCCTCCCGGTGAAGCCAGCACCACCAGCTTTTTAACCGGCAGCGACGGGCAGTTATGAAGTGCGTAGAGCATGGAAAAACCACCCAGCGAATGACTGATTACCACCTCTATTTTGTCTTGTTGCCTAACAAAAGACTCGATCAGCCCGGCGTACAGCGGAACCGTCAGAAAGTGACCACCCGAAAGCCCATGGCCGGGAGCATCAAGCGCATAAAGGGTATATTCTTCCGGGGGAAACGCCTCTATGTACCTTTTCCAATGGTAGCTGTGACTTTGCCAGCCGTGCAGAAAAAGTACTTTCCTCGCACCATTTCCCCAACGGTACCCCTGAATCAGGTTACCCTGGTGATGGAATGTGAATGGATGGGCTGAAGCAAAAAAATGCCGATGATGCGATTTGAGCGGCGTACGGAAAGGGCGGCAGAATAGCTTGAATCCGTAATGGCCGGCGCGGCGGGGAGCGATCAGGCTTAATGCATTTAAACCAAGCCCCATCATTCTAAGTAGTGTTTTCATCAGGAAACTGTTTAATTAGATACCAATCGGTATCTAATAAGATAAATTTTTTTATACCTCAATGGCCTTAATTTGATGTTCGAGGAATTTGACTACCCGCTGGATATCTGCAGCCTCACTGCTCAGTTTACTCATCATAATAGCCCTCCAGGGAGGCAATAATGACCGTTGCGTACAGGTCCGGATCAATATCAGATTTGATCTGCCCGTAATGGATGCCCTTCTGTAAAATATGAATGATCGACCCACGCAGCACATTCAATAATTGGAGTGCCGTTTCCCGGAGCGCCGGGTGGGCATCATCGGCTTCAATCGCAGCATTAGCAGCGGACAACCGCCTTCCAGGGGCGGTTGGTTGAGGTAAGATTCAAAATAATGGAATACGGCTCTCAGCTTACCGCCGCCGTTGCTTGCTCCCGTATGTATCCACGCATTTTTTCAAACATCACCGACGATAAGTGCAGCAGGGCCTTGTTCTCTAACTCCTCTTTACTGCTAAAATGCCGGTAAATAGCTCCTTTCGTCAAACCGGTTGCGTCCGTAATGTCGCTTAATGAAGTAGCTTTGTAGCCTTGAACATTAAACAGGATACCTGATTGATTAAGGATTTTCTCTTTAGTGAGATCAGAGTTGCGCATGTTCAAAGATACCAATTGGTATCTAAAAAGCAAGCCGTATCTCCATCCAACATAGAATAGGGTTAATCGAACACCTGGCATATAAAAAGACGTGATAAATCACGTCTCTACAATCGAACATCGTCAATCGAACATCGAAAATTGCTTATGCTCCAACTATTCCAGTACTTTCAGGAAAATGCACATACCTTAGGTCGGCAAACGCTGGAACACTTGGGGCTAACATCGGCTTCGGTGGTACTGGCCGTGCTGCTGGGAATCCCATTGGGCATCTGGTGCGTACGTTCACCCACCGGCAGGAAGTACATTCTGGGTATTGCCGCGTGTTGCAAACCATCCCTAGTATGGCACTGCTCGGCTTTATGATACCCTTGTTAGGCATTGGAGCCCTTCCGGCCATAGTAGCCTTATTTCTGTACGCATTGCTGCCCGTAGTCCGGAATACCTTTACGGGAATTGCGGAAGTAGATGCCACCGTAACCGAAGCAGCTTTGGCGATGGGACTCTCCCGGCGGCAAATATTGACCAAAGTAGAGATTCCGCTGGCCCTGCCCGTCATTTTTGCGGGGATCCGCACGGCTATGGTAATTAATGTTGGGGTAGCTATTCCTGGCCGCCCTGATTGCTTCGGGCGGTTTGGGCGAATCCATTTTCGGCGGCATTGCCCTCAACAATACGCCCATGATTCTGGCCGGAGCCATTCCGGCCGCCCTGCTGGCCATTCTGCTTGACTTTCTGTTGGCCCGGTTGCAACGACTCAACATCCGGAAACTGCGTCTTGCCGTACCGGCTTTCCTGCTCTCAGCCACTGCGGGGGCCACGGTACTCCTGCTTTCCTCCTTCGGGTCTGCCTTCCTGGCCGGATTTGCCCCCGAATTTATGGGAATGTCGGAAGGGTATCCCGGCCTGCAAAAGACGTACGGATTAAGGCTGGATACCAGAGTCATTCAATCCGGACTGATGTATGACGCCCTGCATCACGGGTCCGTAGATGTAATCAGCGGCTTTTCCACCGATGGCCGTATCCGTGGGTACAACCTGGTTACGCTGCAAGATGATAAAAGACACTTCCCGGCTTACCAGTGCGGCTTTACGGTACGGCAGGACGTGCTGGAACGGCATCCGTTTCTATTACCACTGCTGCAAAAATTGTCTGGCGCCTTTACGGATGAGAGCATGATTGACCTCAACTACCGGGTAGACGTGCTGAAGCAATCCCCGTCAGCCGCCGCCCGGTACTTTCTGGACAGCTTGGGCTTATCAAAAACCCCTACCGGCCCCCGTACCAACACCCTCCGGGTGGGGTCCAAGATTTTTACTGAACAGTACATACTGGCGGAAATGGTGAAGCAGTTGCTGGAGGGACATACTACGTTGGCGGTCGAAATAAAGGCTGGCATGGGCGGCACGCAACTTTGCTTTGAAGCGTTGCGTACGGGAGCCATTGACTTGTATCCGGAGTATTCGGGTACCGGCCTGGAAGTAATTCTGCAGAAAAAAGGAATCCTGCGGGATTCACTACACAATGACCAGAGGCAGGTATATGCCTACGTAGACCGGGAGTACCGGAGAAGATTCGGCATTGGGTGGCTTCCTCCTTTAGGATTTAACAATACCTACGCCCTGCTGATGCGGCAACCGCAGGCCCGGCGATACAACATCCGCAGCATTTCGGACCTGAAGCGGTATGTTGTGGAAAAAAGTCCGGCCTTGTAGGAGAGCCGGACAGATGGGCTAAAAGCTACGCTTTGGTTTGTAAAACTTTAGCTTTTTGTAATACAGGAAATGTTTCTTATTCAACGTAAAGACTTCCAGGTTGTTTTCCAAAGCTGTTGCCCCAATCAGGACATCTCCGAGTCCAGGGTGCCAGTCATAGTATTCCCACACCAGCGCAACGGCTCTTTTAGAAATAGCCGACGTAAGGGGAAACCGGTTAATTTTGTTAAGCAATATTTTGGTATCCGCCATTTCGGCTTTCTTCATACCCCGATAGATTTCCATTATAACCACATCACTGGTAGTAATGCGGTCAAAGCCGAGTTCGTCCAGTTCAGCCTTGATGTCCTCATCGCCGCGCAAATAGTTCATCAGTATCACCGAATCGCAAAGAACTAATCTTTTCGCTGCCATGCTTCTTCGCGGATACGTTCGGCATCTTGCATTACTTCTTCCCGTATCTGAGCCAGGGTTTTGCCTTTGTTACGGGCAGACCAAGCACCGGCAAAGTCAGAGGGCTTTTCACCTGGCTTATAGTCGCCACGAACAAACGCTTCTTCCGCCGCTGGTTTTCCCTCCGGCGCATAATCAATCTGAAAGGTTTTGACAAATTTATCAAATTCACTTTTGAGGCTGATGGGAATAGTTACCACAAACGATTCCGTCTTTTTCATGGGACCAGACATATGCAATTGGGTTGGTTAATACAGATCAAATTTACCATTTCGGGCGTTGGTATCACTCCTTTTAATTAATTGCTGGTGCCCGGGCTAGAGATACTTCTGCATGACGGCTTTTTTATGATCAGCGGCGTTATCAATCTTAGCCTGCTCCTCTTTCATTTTTTGTTCCAGCCTTTCGATTTCCGTGACAAGTTTATCTTTTTCTTTAGAGTCAGGAACCGGAACTTTGATAGTTTCAATACTGCTCCATTTTGTTCTGGGCAATTGCTGACCGCTTACTGTTTTTAGAACTTCCTCGTTAAATGTTTTGCTTCGCAGATAATAAGCGTAGAATTTGGTAAGTCCATCGTCAATGCATTTCAACACTAAAATATCAGTTGAGCATATACCTGCTTCGGTAGCCAGATAAACCTTATTCAAATTAGGTCTTAGTTTCCCGTATAATAAGTCTCCAGCCTGGAACACGTTTTTGTTACTCCTTATGGTAGAGTACTGCGTGAATGGGTTGCCTACCAGCTTTCCGGTATTGCTTTCAATATTCTCCAAGCCTATATAAAAAACATCTCCGCTTTTTTCATTCGGGTCAACTTGTTCAGCTTGTCTGGCAATCACTTCATTTAGTTTCTTAAATGCAAAATCGGGGTTATCAAAAATAGCCGCTATTTCGCTCTGTATATTTTCCACCTCCTTCCCTGCATGTTCCGCTTCCGCGTCTATGGCCTTGCATTCGCCTACGATCTGAGCTTGTACTTCTTTAGGCGGAAGGGGAACTTGGAGATTTTCATAAAAGTTTATAGGTACTCTTCTATGGCCGCTTGAGCCTGTCATTTGCTTCTCTGCTTCTTTTCTAATAATATCTCTGTTTAAATAGAAAAATAAAAACTCTGAAAGTGTTTCTTCCTTAGCCCTGATTACATGAAATTCAGAACTGCCTAGTGCTAATCCATTCGTTAAGTCTTTTGCCAAGGCACACTTTCCATTTTCCATACAAGGCGTAATCTTGGCTACTATAACATCATTTTCTTTAAAGTAGGTATAGCTTCCTTTTCGTAGATCTTTTAAAGGTTTGTCTACTTTCGTTTCAATGAATCCATTATTGCTAACGGATGCCATTTCAATAAATGAAACCAATGTTTCATCCGGTACCTCTTTGATTTCTGATTTTGATGGGTTTAATAATGCAATTAGAGAAATCTTTTTTAACGGATACTTATCAAAACTTTCTTTTTCAAAACTCCCGCTGTCTTCAGTACTTATCTTTTGCCTCGGTGTTAGTGAAATCGATTTATTAAAAATGTTACGATTAAAGTCCAGCATATCCACCAGATTGTAGTATGCCAGATAGGATGCAACTTTTTCATCTACCGGCAGTACATTCCCCAAGAAATTTTGCCCGATGTAGTGGTTGATTTTTTCCGTATCGTGGCGTTTGTGAGGATTATATAATGGCGTGTTGATGTGGTGAAAGCCTTTGAGCTTGCTTACCAGTTCCTTGGTTTCGGCGTCTTCGGCTTCGGCACAGTTTCCTGGTTGATGTATTTGATGCCTTCGTTGCCTTTGGCGCTGCTCCACTCGTAGCCCAGAAACTTTTT
Organism: Cytophagales bacterium; assembly: GCA_030448185.1. Classification (GTDB taxonomy): domain Bacteria; phylum Bacteroidota; class Bacteroidia; order Cytophagales; family 172606-1; genus CADCTQ01. The sequence goes on from JAUJNL010000006.1 coordinate 33,248, forward strand.
CTGCTCCTTGTTGTCAGCGATGCTTTTTACCACTAATACCTTTGAGCCATTTTCGGAGGCCATTACGTAGAAGTACAGCTTGTCTTTCTCAATGGCCTGCACGTAATCCAGAAATCGTTTTTGCAACTCCTCGTCCTGGTCGGCCTTGGACTTTTTGCTGAAGGCGCTTTTTGGTTTCTTCAGGTTTTTAATTTCCGTGGAGTTGTTAAAGGCAGCTTTGTATTCAATAAACATTTCCGTATTGAGCAGTTCACCGCTGGGCTGGCCGCTTAACAGGGTTTGATAGTGAAGAGGTTCTATACCCGCATGGGCACAGTATTTAGCAATCAGGTTACCATCGCTGTACACGGTGTCGGCTTCATTGTCGGTAAACCAGGCATTGACCCGATTTTGCCAGTGGTCGGCGGGAGCCGGGTCTTCCTCTTTACGCCGCAGGAATAAGGTTACTGTATTGGTGCCGGTTTTGCCGAACGTCTGCGAACCGAATTCAGTAATGGCTACCAGATCAAAATACTTCAGCAATATCTCCCGGGCAGCCACGTACAAGGCGCTGTCGTTGCTTAGGATCGAAGAAGGCAGAATAATACCGGCCACGCCGCCCGGCTTCAGTAGTTGCTTGGCCCTTTCGATAAAGAAGGTTTCAATACTGTTGTTGGTGGCCAGATTTTTTTCATCAATGTATTGAATCAGCGTAAACGCTTTCCGGTCTTCTTCGCTAAGCGTTTGCAGAAAGCCTTTCACGGCATAGGGCGGGTTTGCCACCAGCGCCGCATAACTGCCGTCTTCAATATCCGGATTTTTGGCTAGGGCGTCGGCATAAATGATTTTGATTTCATCCTGCCCGTACATAAAGGCCGAAACCTTTGCCACCTTCGATAAGCGGTATTCCTTTTCAATGCCGGTGATCTCCTGGTAATAGTCCCCAATGCCGGTTTGCTTATACTTTGCTACCAAGGGCTTGATCTGTGAAGCCAGTTCGTTGAGGAAATGACCGGCTCCGCAGGCGTAATCAATGGCTTTAGGCGGTAGTTCGCCTTCTCGAATGATTTCTTCCAGCGGCAGGGAACTGAGAATAAACTTAACGATGGGCATAGGTGTAAAAAACTGTCCTTCGCTTTGTTTTACGCCCTGGTCAAGAAAGCCTTCGAACATATCGCCCAGAAACTGGTGGTTCTGGTTTTCACCTTGCAGCCGTATATCCTGAAGCATCTGTACCACTTTCAGCAGCACCGCCGAATTCTGGTAAAAGAGCTTTTCGTTGTGGACATCAATAAAAGCAAAATCGTTGTTGGTAAAGAACTTGAGCTGGCGGAAATATTTTTTGATGGTATCGCGGGTAGCATCCGGGTCTTTTTTAAAAAACCGGAATGCTTTATCAATGGCCGCGTTATCAATATACGTAACGTCTTCCCCCAGAAACTCTTTCATTCCCGCCTGGTAGAGCAATTGCAGGCGGTCCTGCAAGTCGAAAAAGGTATCGTAGGCGATGCCTTTCCAGTAGAATTTTAAATCTTTCGGATTTTTGGCCTCGTCCACTATTTTGCAGAGAAACAGGTTCACCAGTTTATCAAATGCATTTTCGCGTCCGGACACGTTATGCTGACGCATAATGGTGGCAAACTCGTGGTATTTGCTTTGGATGTCCTTGTTGCCAACTTCGTTGAGATCGTTTATACTGTATTTTTCTTTGCCGATATGGTAAGCTAGTATTTCTTCTTCAAAAAGCCCTTTGGTGGCAAAATCTAGGTTGTATGTCTCCTTCCAGGCCCGGTAAACGTCCTCTACTTCCAGGGCTTTTGCTTCTTTAAAGGAAAGTGGTTTTTTATCGGCTAATTGCTGCAATAAAGTTTCGTTGTCCTTTACCGCAATCAGATAATAATCGTGGCTGACCTTGCCGTGACTAAAATCAGAAGCGTACAGACAGACGTATTGGGTAGTACCGGCCTGTTTGGCATAAGTAAGCATTTGCCCACCCCGCTGTAAAGTATTAGTCCACTCCTTCCGGAATTCTGCACCTTCGGTTTTGCACTCAATAATCAAGAAAGCTTTGCCGGAATGATCTTTAACCAGAATATCAGCCCTGCCGCCGCTGGCCCCGTGTCCGACCTTCCACTTAGGTTCCAGTTCAATGTGCTGGGGATTGTATCCTTTCTCAAAGAGCCGGTGTACGCATTCAAAAACAACAAAATTCTCGTCGGAGCTAAAGTTGCAGGTAAATTCTCCGTGCACGGTAAAACCTTTGTCTGTGGGGTAAATCAGTAGGTTCTTGGTAAAGTCAACCTTCAAATAAGCTTCGGTATTAGGGAAGTGTTTGCTGAATGTATTGCCCTTTTCTTCAAATTGTAATGCGTTCAATAAATCCTTTAAATTTTCTTGTCTGATCATCCCGGTTGTCCAGTAAAAATGAGGGCCGCCAAGTTACCTTTTTTGCTATAGTTTGTAAAAAATGACTGATTAAATATACCTACCTGCAGCATTTTTGTTTAATTGTGACGAATAACGGAAATTCTCCTTGACACTTTGCAGACACCCGAAATAGGATGTACAATAAACCGTGGATGCACAAGTCTGCTAAACGGTGTGCTCATTATTCAGCATATCCTCTCTTTATCTAATCAGCCGATTGTATTTATGGAATTATATCTTGATTCAGCCGATCTGAAAGAAATCAAGGAAGCCTTCAACCTAGGTTTTCTTGCCGGTCTGACTACTACCCCCACCTTCATGCACCGCCATGGCGTGACTGACATTGATTCACTGATCCTGGAGTTAGCCAAAATTGCCCCCGTGTTAAAGGTAGAGGCGCTGGGCGCTACTGCCGACGAAATCTACCAGGAGGCGCATCGCCTGCTGGAGCTGGGCCTGGACCGCCAGACGTCGGTATTCAAAATTCCGGTGTCCCTGGAAGGCGTGAAAGCCTGTAAGCGACTGACCAGTGAAGGTATTATGATTAATGTCCACCTGGTATATACGCTACAGCAGGCTTATATGGCGATGGCGGCCGGCGCTACCTACGTTTGTCCGCTGGTGAGCCGTCTGCAAGACCAGGGTCACGACGCCTTGGCCCTGGTGGAACAAGCCGTGAATGCCGTCAACTACTACGGCTATAACACCAAGGTAATGTTCTCCTCGGTGCGCCACACGGAACACGTCCGGAATGCCATTAACCTGGGCGTGCATACGGTTCCGGTTCCGTATAAAATCATTAAGCAACTCACCGAGAACAACTTTACTACCCTCGGCACGCAGCAGTTTTTTGAACATACCCGCCTGATGACCATGCGGGTGCGGGAAGTTATCCGCGAATACAACCCCGTAGTGAAATCGCAGGACGAAGTTTCGGATGCCATTGTGCAGATGACGCAATCCGGTTTTGGTGCGGTGAGCGTAGTAGACGAAAAGGGAAAGCTGGTCGGCGTGTTTACGGATGGCGACCTGCGCGTCAGCTGGAGCAAAACGGCAAGGCTACGCTTAGCATGAAAATGGCCGATTTTGAGTACAAAGAACCCATTTCCATTGCTTCCAATGCCCTGCTGAACGAGGCAAACCAATTATTTAAGGATAAAAAGGTAGACAACCTGCTGGTAACCGAAGACGGCCAGCCCATCGGTATGCTTGATATCCAGGACATGACGAAACTGGATTTGATTTAGGGATTGGGTACTGATTTTCCCTAAATAACCTGTTCCAATCCCGGCACTTTCCCAGTAACTACTACCCACCCGGTACCTGATACCCAATACCCTATACCTAGCACCAATGCATGACATCGAACAAATATTTACAGGCTTAGGGGTGAGTTTCTCACCCCTTCTGCTTTGCTGGCTGCGAAGATGCAAACCATCCGGGCTTATCTATTTGACTGGGATGGCGTGTTTAATAATGGTATCAAGCACGATGAAACGGGAAGTCCCTTCTCCGAAATTGATGCGATGGGAATTAACCTGCTGCGGCTCGGCCATTGGATGCGTACGGGTTCTTTTCCGGTAACCGCCATTATTACGGGAGAATACAACCCATCTGCAGCGAAGCTGGCTCAGCGGGAACACTTTGATGCGGTTTATCTTAGATTTAAGGATAAAGATGAGGCCCTGATGCACCTGACCAATGCTTCGGGTATCCAGGCCCGCGAAGTGGCTTTTGTTTTTGACGACGTGCTGGATCTGGGACTAGCCGCGAAAGCAGGTCTGCGTTTTATGGTTTGTCGACCATCTAATCCTTTACTCATGCGCTACGTCAGGAACAATAACCTGTGTGATTATGTCACTGCCCACACCGGGGCTGGGCATGCCGTCCGGGAGGTGTGTGAACTATTACTTGGTCTGACGGATATATTTGAGTTGGCAGTGCAAAAGAGATCGACCTTTGATGCCACTTACCGCACCTATTATGACCAGCGCAACCAGTTACCCACCCGGCTCTGGCTGCGGGAGCCCGAAGGAATTGTCGAACTGGATGGGAAATAGGAAGAGAAAAGTAGCAGCACTGAAGAAGCGGCAGTAGCAGCGGCAGTATTTTTCCTCCCGGAAGAGAGGGGTATCTAAAGCATATTACTGCTACTGCTACTGCTACTGCCTGCTACTGAATTACCGGCTTACATAGATCCGCTGGTACATTACTTCGGTACCCGTGGTCAGTTTCACCAGATAAATGCCGCCTTGCAGCTTGGCGCCGTTTAGTTCGTACCGGTATTGCTTCATTGCTTCGGTTGCCTGGTTATGCAAACGGGAAACCAAATTACCCCGTAAATCATATACTTCTACCTTGGTATAACCTGGTTTGGTTAAGGTGAAAGCAACGGTGGATTTGTCTATCACCGGATTGGGGAACGTCTGTAACTGCGGCTCTCCACCACCGGCTAAAGCAGCACTATTCGTTAAGGAGAAGGTTACCGAAAGCTCCTTGCCCTTTTCTCCCTCTCCCCTTTCCGCGGTGTAAGGAGTAGCCGTTAAGAAATACATACCAGGCAGCAGAGGCGGGTTGATGGCCTTGTACTGGCCAGGACCGTTGTCGCCGGCAAAAGCATAGGGTGGAAAGTTTTCAACAGCCCGGATGCCATTCAGTGAGAAGACAATACTGCCGACCGGCGCAGTACCCGTATTAGCCCGAATGTTCAGGTTTTGCGTAGGCAACGTGGATAAATCAATTTGGAGGCTATCCGTAATGGTTAGAATATCCGTTCCGTCATCCGCATTGACCAACGTGAAGCTGGCTATCATGGGCTTGGGTTTCACTGACTTTTCAACCGCAATATCAGCCTGAATGAGTCCGAATCCCGTTCTGAAATCAAACCCCCTGTCAAACCCGGGAGTAAGTGGATCGTCCATATCAATAGCTGATTTCTGTAGCAATGCCAGTACGCTGTCCGGGGCTTAACTCTTTCTCACTCGCTTCCAGCATCAAAGCGGCTACCCCGGCGGCGTGGGGTGCAGAAGCAGAGGTACCAAAGAAGTTAGGAAATCCATCCCGTTCATAATCCGCTCCTGGACTTGCAGAAGGATTAAAAAAGGTCGTGTTGACTCCCTGTGGGGCACTAATTTCGGGCTTCTGCCGGATGATATCAAGCCGATTACCAGCTTTGTCAAACAGGATGGGAATTCCCCGGCGGAGGAAAAGCCTTCAATCAGCGGTACTGTCCGGCCATAGGCAGGAGTCCGGTCATAGCGCACTGCCCCTACCGCAATAGCCCCGGCCGCATTGGGATGCCCAAATGAGGTAGCGCTATTGGTAGCGTATTCCTGAATTTCACGGATCCCACCGAAAATAATGTATTTCATCTTTTTCGGGGAAGGCCCTTGTACTTTTTCAATCAGGATATTAAACAGGGTATCCGTAGTAGTATTCACATAATTCAATATTTCTACGGGGTCAGAACCAATATTTCTACGGGTTCCCCCTGCCAACACTCTTCCGTTTGTCCGATCAAGTAGATAAATATTCATATCGGTAAGAGCTCCGCTACCGCCAGAAACGGAGAAGTAGGGATCATCCCATTGAAATGAGCCAGTGAGGGTCTGGCCAAGTGGAATAAAAATCCGCTGAAACTGGTCGCCCTCCGCAAAATTATGAGCTTCTCCCAGTACGTGACTCGTATCACTGGCATTAAAAGCACTCTCGTAGGAGTTCCGGGCCGAGTTACCGGCTGACGAGAAATACGTGGCCCCGTCGGCCTTCACCATATCTACGGCTTGGGCAATAATTCCATCCTGAAAGAAGGGCGCGGCAAAGTAGTAGACATCATCCGTAATGACATCGGCACCCGCCCGGCGCAAACGGAGAATGCCGTTGGCAAAATCTGCCTGGCCATTAAAGGCAGTGTGGAAAGACAGATTGGCGCCGGGAGCTACATCGTGAATAATTTCCAGCATGGCCCGTCCTTCGTCAATACCACCACCGGCATAGTCAGATAGCACTCTGACGGCAGCCGTATCTCCATTTGGATTTCCTCTGCCGGGCAAATCTCCCGATAAGACGCCTGCTCTAGCTCCAACTAGGTTATTGTAGCTATCCGACAGAACCCCTACCGTTACGCCTTTTCCCCGAACTCCAAATTTTTGCCGGGCCACATTGGATCGCACTGAGTCACCCTGACTTTCGGTAAACCCTACGTTGGTCATGGGTTTATAGGAAGGTTGGGCAAACCGCATACTAACCAATGCACCGGCCTTTTTAAGGGCAGAAATAGGCAGCAAGCCCGAAACCATACGTCCAAATACGCTGCTGTTCTGCATACCCAGGGCCTTAAGATCGGCCTCCAGCGCATGGGCATCTGTCTCGGCTACGGCTTCGACCACTACGTATCCGCTGCGCACCTGAAGTAGTGTATTGGATGGCGTGAAGGTGGTCCGGCCGTTCTTATTACGCAAAAAGGAAGCGTATTCATCAGCCAGCGAAGCCAAATCAGGTCCAATCTTATCATCTGGATTGGCTTGCCCCTGCTGAAGGACAAGATTTTTTACGGATGAGCAGGCAAGTGGTCCGGCACTTACCGGGAAACTGGCAACCAAACTTAAGACTACCATGCTTGCTGCAAGCATAGTTTGTAAGTAGTTTTTTTTCATTAGCAATAGCGGGTTAAAGTGGTAAGAGAAATAATTGAAAGAAAAAAGAAACCTTACATAAGGGTATTAATATATCTCTAGAATGTCAATACTTAGTAGTCGGTAATTTTTTACTATTTTTCTAAACTACCTCTTAATAAGGGTGTTAACATTATATTATTTTTTGTGAATTGGATTTTATTCTTTCAAAAAGTACATGCCCCCCATCATGTCAACCAAAACGGCTATATGCCTGCTCAATAGTATAAAAAGAAAAGCAGCCTAAGTGGCTGCTTCTTTGTACAAAGCTGATACAACCTCCATTCTCATGTGGGCACATTCACAGCTTGCCCCACCAAACTCTTAACCCGTATATTGCAGTACCTTTCTGTTGCGGTTTAGCTTCGCTGAGAATAGTTGCAACGCGCAACCTCCGGGCCAGCGTTTCAAACGCTGAACCAGTCCTTTCGCGTCACAGAGGCGAAAGAGCGAACCAAAATGTACTGTATTATACTTAACCCGTCACCATCCGCTGGCCAGTTCATCGGCTATGTGCATGGTTCTAATGGGGAGTTTGTGCTTCTCGATATAGCCGTTCAAGTGCATCAGACAGGAGTAATCAGTGGAAACCAGGATCTGGGCCTGGGTATCAATGGCGTGTTGTACCTTCTGTTCGCCCATAGCGGTGGAAATTGCTTCAAACTTCACGGCAAAGGTGCCACCAAAACCACAGCAGGTTTCATTTTCCTTCAGCTCCCGCAATTCCAGCCCTTCAACATTACGCAGCAGCCAGCGGGGGGCTTTGCTGATATGACACTCCCGCAGGGCACTGCATGAATCGTGATAGGTAGCTACTCCCTCCAAGCGTGAGCCCTGAACTCTGGTAATTCCTAATACGTCCACTAGAAACTCCGTAAACTCAAAGGTGTTTTTGCTTATCCGGGCCAGGTCGCCGGCATATCCAGGATGCTTTTTAAAAAGCAGCTCGTAGGAGTTACGCACCATACCGGCGCAGGAGGCCGACGGGGTGACGATATACCGGTCAGGCTCGGGAAAATCCTTCAGAAATTTAATCGCTACTTCCCGGGCATTGTCAAAATACCCCGCATTAAAAGCGGGTTGTCCGCAGCAGGATTGGTTAGGGTTATAATGCACCCGGCAGCCTACTTTTTCCAGGACTTTCACCATATTGAAGCCGATCTGGGGAGCCAGTTGGTCTACAAAACAGGGAATAAAAATATCTACGGTAATGGGTTCTTTAATTGCCATGAATCATGAATAATTTAACTTCGTTGAGCCCTTCGGGGTTCGGATGTCGGAATGCGGACTTCGGGTATGGATTCTTACTAAATTTGATCCGGCACTCAGGATGCTATAAAAACCCGTTCTGCCGCCTGCCAGGCAGCCTCAAAAGCGGTCCTGTCCAAAGCTATAGCAATCTGGCGGCTATCCAAAACCGACAGGATCTTTTCAGTAGCAATATTACCGGTCAGGGCGTCCTTGGCCATGGGACAGCCTCCGAAACCACGGATCGCACCGTCGAATCGCCGGCAACCAGCCTCAAATGCCGCCGCAATTTTAGCTTCAGCTTCCTGCGGAACAGCGTGCAGATGCGCCCCAAACTCAATTTCGGGAAAAGCAGGAATCAATTGACTGAATAAAGTATGTATACTTTCGGGAGTGGAGGAGCCAACCGTATCGGAAGGCGCAATGATACTTACGGCCATTCCGGCGAGTTTACCGGTTACCTCTACCACTTGAGCCGGACTGTAGGGATCCCCGTAGGGGTTGCCAAACCCCATCGAAAGGTACACCACTAATGTTTTGCCGGCTGAAATGCACAGATTTTGGATCTGAGCTACTTCCTGTACGGCCTGCTCAACAGATTTATTAGTATTGCGTTGCTGAAACGTTTCGGATACCGAAAGCGGGAACCCCAGATACGTAATCTCCGAATGGGAAACGGCTTGCTCCGCTCCGCGAAGGTTGGCGATGACCGCTAATAATTTCGTCGGAGTGCCGGATACATCAAGTCCGGCAAGCACTTGGGCCGTATCCCGCAGTTGCGGAATCGCCTTGGGTGAAACAAAGCTGCCAAAATCAAGGGTATCAAAACCGACCCGCAACAATTGGTTCAAATACCCCACTTTCACTTCAGTGGGTATAAAATGCGAAAGCCCCTGCATGGCATCGCGGGGGCACTCGACAATTTTAATGGGCTGATTCAGTAATGTGCTCATGTGCGAATGTAACGAAAAAAGGAGCCAATCATTTTTTAAGCACATTCGCACATGAGCACATTAACAAATGGGCAAATCAGAACAGCGCTTCGGCAATTTTTTTCACTATATCCGACTTACTCATGGTGTAGTAATGCAATACCGGCACCCCAAACTTCATCAGCTCTTTAGACTGCTGAATGCACCATTCAATCCCTACCTGCTTCACTTCAGCATCCGTCTTACACCGGTCAATAGCGTCCACCAGATCATCCGGAAGATCGATAAAGAAGGTCCGGGGCAGGACAGTAAGCTGCTTTTTAGTGGTGATTGGCTTCAGACCGGGAATAATCGGCACGTTAATGCCTTCTTCGCGGCATTTGTTGACGTAGTCAAAGAATTTCTGGTTATCGAAAAACATTTGCGTGACTACGTAATCGGCGCCCATCTCTACCTTCTGCTTCAATTTCTGCAGGTCAAACCGCATGCTCGGGGCTTCGAAGTGCTTCTCCGGATATCCGGCTACTCCAATGCAGAAATCAGTAGCAATGGAATTCCGCATTTCCTCTTCCAGGTAAATACCCTTATTCATATTTACCACCTGTTCCAGCAAATGGCAGGCGTACCGGTGGCCATCGGGTTCGGCCACAAAAGCCCCTTCGCTCTTGATCGGGTCGCCCCGGAGCACCAGCACGTTTTCAATACCCAGGAAATTCAGGTCAATGAGAGCGTTCTCGGTTTCTTCCTTCGAAAATCCACCACAGATGATGTGCGGCACCGCATCTACCTTAAACCGGTTCATGATGGCCGCACAAATACCAACGGTTCCGGGCCGCTTGCGGATGGTGCGTTTTTCCAGCAGGTTATTTTCCCGGATTTTGTACACGTACTCTTCCCGGTGATAAGTCACATCGATGAAGGGAGGATTAAATTCCATTAAGGGCTCAATGGCGCCGAAAATGCTTTTAATACTCTCTCCTTTCATCGGAGGCAGGATTTCAAAAGAAAATAAAGTCTTATTTGCGTTCTTAAGGAGGTCGGTTACTTTGGTCATTGAGGTAGCAAAAGCGCGTACTGAGGTTTATACTATGTATGCTGGCTAGAAAGGCAAGCCATCATCTTCTCCCTGATTGTTAAAATACGGAGCCGCATTTATATTGGCATTGCCGGGCTGCTTGTTTGCTTGAGGAGCAGGCTGACCGCCACCGGCAGATTCAATCTTCCAGGCTTTCAGATCGGTGTACCAGCGTCCGTTGTACTCGCGGGATTCGACATCGAAGCTAACTTTAAGTTCTTCACCCGCGGAGGCACTTAGTAAAGCATCGGCTTTGTCTCCCCAGGCAGTCATACAAACCTTCTTTGGGAATGGACCGGCTAATTCGATAATAAAGTCCTGTTTACGCCAGGTTCCGTTTTTGCCATTGCCGGTTTGTTCGGGTAATACGGTTACTAAGCGGCCAGAAAGTTCAAGAGGCATAGTTTTATAAATGTTAAATGTTGAGTGCTAAATGCGTTTTACAATTTTGATCCAGGTTTGAGCCCCTGAACTTACTTTAGTTAAGCTTTTCACGTGGAGTCAGGTTCTCAAACCTGACTCTCTGTTTAATTTTGTCAAGTTAGCTTTCACACCAAGTTAGAATAGCTCCCGGTAATCCAATAATTCAGACTTCTTATTATCAGCCAGATAAAAGGCAGCGCTGGAATACTTATATTGAATAGGGTCATTGACAAGTCCTGCCTTCACGGGATTATGATGGATATATTCCATCTTGATTTCACAAACATTTCTTGAATACAAGGCTACATCATCATACCGATCCTCCCAAATCTTAAAATGTTGGCTCTTATAGGAGTATCTGATCCCTTCAATTAACTCATGATGGGTTTGTTCCAGATGCTTCCGGATTTGTAATGAAGTATATTTCTTAAAATCCCTCATAAATGCGGACAAACAATTTCTACTTTCGAAGTAAATAATAAAATGAACATGATTGACCATGAAAACGTAGCCAACGATGTGAGCTTTATACTTCTGGCAGTAGAATTTTAAGTTTTCAGTTAGTAGTATAAAGCATTTTTCGTCCACTAATAAATGCTGTCTTTGGTAGCAACTGGTTGTTACAAAGAAGCAATTTTCGTCAGCAAGTCCATTTCTACCCCGTAATCCCATATATTTTCCTTAGCTGCGCTTACAAGGCAATAAACTTCAAATATATTGATCAATACCTCTCTTCAATTTCTCAAGCCCAAAGAAGGTCAGGTTTGAGAACCTGACCTCACTTTAAATAACCTGATCTTAGACGTCATAGTTCAGATTGGGAGCTAACCAGCGTTCGGCTTCGGCTACCGTCATGCCTTTGCGATGAGCATAGTCTTCGAGTTGGTCTTTGGCAATTTTACCCAAGCCGAAATACCTGGATTGCGGATGGGAAAAATACCAGCCGCTTACCGACGAAGCCGGGTACATGGCAAAACTTTCCGTGAGTTGAATATTGATCCGGCTTTCGGCATCCAGCAGGTCAAACAGAATACGCTTCTCCGTATGGTCAGGGCAGGCCGGATAGCCGGGAGCCGGACGAATCCCTACGTATTGCTCCTCAATCAACTCATCGTTCTTTAAGCTTTCATCCTTGGCATAGCCCCAAAACTCCCTTCGCACCCGTTCGTGCAGGTGTTCAGCAAAAGCTTCGGCGAGGCGGTCGGCAATAGCCTTGATCATGATGCTGTTATAGTCGTCGTGGTCCTTCTCAAACTTCTCAATCAGGGCCTCAATACCGATGCCGGCAGTGACTGCAAAACCACCCATATAATCGGTCTTGCCACTCTCTATCGGTGCAATGAAATCGGCCAGGCTTATGTTTGGAACATTGGCTGCTTTTTGCCCCTGTTGCCGCAGGAAATGAATTTTAGTCCCGATCTCATATTTGGCGTTACGGGTATATTCAGGCGCAAACTTGGCCGAAGAGCCATTCATATCCTTTAATTCATACCGCGAAGAACGGTGTACGCCGTGCTTGTCACAGGGAACTTCCACGGCTACTTCCTCAAAGTCATACAGTACAATGTCGTCACCTACCGCATTGGCGGGCCAGAACCCGATTACGGCATTCGCTTTCAGTAATTTCTGATCAATTACTTCTTGCAGCAACTTGTTGGCATCGTCAAACAGCTTTTTGGCTTCATCCCCCACCACCGGGTTATCGAATATTTTGGGGTACTTGCCCTGTAACTGCCAGGTTTGGAAGAAAGGCGTCCAGTCGATGTATTTTGCTATTTCGGCTAAGTCGTAGTCTTCAAAGTAGCGGTTCCCCAGGAAGGCCGGCTTGTAGATCTTCGTGTTCTCCCAATCGATAGGCGTTCTCTTCTGGCGGGCCTGCGAAAGGGGAATGTAGTTTTTGTCCTTCTGACGGGAAGCATGCTCCACCCGCAGCTTTTCGTACTCGGCTTTTACGTCAGCGGCAAATTTTTCCCGGGTTTCTTTACCTACCAGAGAGGAGGCAACCGGCACCCCACGGCTGGCATCCAATACGTGCACCACGGGACCCGAGTAATTCTGGTCAATTTTTACGGCCGTATGGATACGGGAAGTAGTAGCCCCGCCAATCAGCAGCGGTACTTTAAAGCCCTGCCGTTCCATTTCTTTCGCCACGTGCACCATTTCATCCAGGGAAGGGGTAATCAAGCCACTAAGTCCGATTACATCTACGTTCTGGTCCCGGGCCGTCTGCAGGATTCGCTCGGCCGGCACCATTACACCCAGGTCAATAACCTCAAAGTTATTGCAACCTAAGACTACCCCCACAATGTTTTTGCCGATATCGTGCACATCGCCCTTCACGGTAGCCAAGAGCACTTTTCCGGCACTACTTCCCTCACCCGCCTGTTTTTCGGCTTCAATAAAGGGGAGCAGATAGGCTACGGCTTTCTTCATTACGCGGGCACTTTTCACCACTTGCGGCAGGAACATTTTTCCTTCGCCAAACAAGTCGCCGACCACGTTCATACCGTCCATGAGGGGTCCTTCGATCACTTGCAGCGGCTTGGCATACTGTTGCCGGGCCTCTTCTATGTCCTGGTCAATGTATTCAACAATGCCTTTCACCAGGGCATGGGCAAGGCGTTCCTGCACAGGAGCTTTCCGCCACTCCTCGTCTTTTACCTGCTCCTTGCCTTTAGACTTGATGGTTTCGGCAAACTCTACTAATCGTTCCGTAGCATCCGGACGACGGTTCCAGAGTACGTCTTCTACTCGTTCGAGTAAATCTTTAGGGATATCATCGTACACGGCCAGCTGTCCGGCGTTCACAATGCCCATATCCATACCCGCCTTGATGGTCTGGTACAGGAAAGCCGAGTGCATGGCTTCGCGGACTGCTTCATTGCCCCGGAAGGAGAAGGAGATATTACTTACCCCACCGCTTACTTTGGCATAAGGCAGGTTTTCTTTAATCCAGCGGGTCGCGTTCACAAAATCAATGGCATAGTTATTATGCTCCTCGATACCGGTGGCTACCGTCAGGATATTGGGGTCAAAAATGATGTCTTCGGGCGGGAACTGTACCTCGTTGACCAGTATTTTATAGGCTCTTTCACAAATCTCGATTCTTCGTTCGTAGCTGTCGGCCTGACCCTGTTCGTCAAAAGCCATCACCACTACGGCGGCTCCGTAGCGCTTTACCAGCTTAGCACTTTCCCTGAACTTCTCCTCTCCTTCTTTCAGCGAGATAGAGTTGACAATGGCCTTGCCTTGTACGCACTTCAGACCAGCTTCAATGACTGACCACTTGGAAGAGTCAATCATGATGGGTACGCGGGCAATATCGGGTTCCGCGGCAATCAGATTCAGGAAGGTGACCATCACCTGTTCCGAATCCAGCATGCCTTCGTCCATGTTGACGTCAATTACCTGGGCGCCGCCTTCTACCTGCTGCCGGGCTACGGACAGGGCTTCTTCGTAATTACCCGCTTTAATCAAACGGGCAAAAGCCTTGGAGCCGGTTACGTTGGTCCGCTCCCCTATGTTCACGAAGTTGGTTTCCTTCGTAATTCTGAGCGGTTCCAGACCACTCAGCTTGGGAATGTGATCATTTTCGGGAATCTGACGCGGGGAATATTTGGCGGCCACTTCGGCAATGGCCTGGATGTGAGGCGGGGTAGTACCGCAGCAACCGCCAATGATGTTAATAAAGTTATTTTGCAGGAAGTCTTCAATAATACTGGCCATGTGCTCCGGCGTCTCGTCGTATTCCCCAAACTCATTGGGCAAACCTGCATTAGGGTGTGCAGAGGTAAAGAAAGGCGCTTCTTTGGCTAGGGCCTGTACGTACGGACGCATCAGGTCAGCACCCAGGGCGCAGTTCACTCCGATACTCAGCAAGGGAATATGGCCCACCGAATACAGGAAGGCTTCAATCGTCTGGCCCGATAAAGTACGGCCGCTGGCATCCGTAATGGTACCGGAAACCATAACGGGAATCCGCTTTCCGGCGGTGTCGAAATGCTTCTCAATCGCAAAAAGCGCCGCCTTACAGTTAAGCGTATCAAACACCGTTTCTACCAGCAGAATATCTGCGCCGCCATCCATTAATGCCCTTACTTGTTCCTCATACGCATTTACCAATTCGTCGTAAGTCACGGCCCGGTAACCCGGGTTGTTTACATCGGGCGAAAGGGAAGCGGTCCGGTTGGTGGGCCCAATGGAACCGGCCACAAAACGGGGTTTGCTGGGATTAGCCCTGGTCATTTCCTCCGCTACCTCCTTGGCAAGCCGGGCCGATTCGTAGTTCAGTTCGTACACCAGATCCTCCATGTGGTAGTCGGCCATGGCGATAGTGGTGCCGCTGAACGTATTAGTTTCGGCAATATCGGCGCCGGCTTCAAAATACTGCCGGTGAATTTCTTTGATGATTTCAGGCTGGGTAAGGGAGAGCAGGTCGTTGTTTCCCTTGAGATCATGCGGGAAATCTTTGAACCGTTCACCCCGGTAGTCAGCTTCACTGAGCTTATAACGCTGAATCATGGTACCCATAGCCCCATCAAGGACGAGGATGCGTTCTTTCAGAATAGAACTAATATCAACATTGGATTTATTCATAGGGCAGGGCAGGAGAATTGCAGGTTTGATATTTATTTTACAGTGCTTGTATTTTTAGTATATGCTTTCAGACTGGCAAACAAATTAGTGAACTTTTGTTTGGCTTCCGCTATATATCTTTGGTAGTCCTATAAAAGTAATGATGGCTATAAGCACCCCCTAATCCCTCCTTGAAAAAATGAGGGGAATTACAGTATTATGGGCCACTCTCTTCCCATTTTAGGAGG
Organism: Cytophagales bacterium; assembly: GCA_030448185.1. GTDB lineage: Bacteria > Bacteroidota > Bacteroidia > Cytophagales > 172606-1 > CADCTQ01. The sequence goes on from JAUJNL010000006.1 coordinate 48,828, forward strand.
GTAAAACACCTGTCATCATTACTTTTATAGGACTACCATATCTTTTATCTGGATTTCCGTCTATTTCCCGGTGATAGCGGATATACAGCGGGTAATAATAATCTATTTTATTTACCTTTTGAACAATTAGTGAATCATAGAAACCGGAGGCAGACTTATACTTTCTTTCAATAGAAAAATCAGGTTTTTTATCTATGCTATAAATTTCCATTTTAATTACGGGTGGAATAGGATAAGGCCAGTCGGCCATCTTATCTTCCTGCGATGGAATTACTTTTTTGGCCGTAAGTTTTAATTCTTTATAGTCAATTTTAGTAACCGGAATCCTAAACCCGGTATTAATATATTCCGGGAACTCGGGCTTCTCCAGCCAGTGGTTTGGTTTATCGATGTAGGCTTCACTGTAAGTCCATCCTGCCGCACTTTTGGAAACTTTGTCAGTTTCCGAGTAGCCTGAACGAAATTTACCACGTCTGAGAATAGCATTTTTTTCCTCAAACCAGAGAGAGTACGTTTTATTCATTCCCCATCCATTATGCATCCACCTATGCATCCACCAATCCAGCTCCTTTATACAAGAGTTAATTTTTACGACATATGGATTCTCTGATTTATAACCCGTCAGCCCGGTACAAAATAATACAACAGCGACCAAAACCGATCCCCAACCAGTAAGCTTCGGGGCGTAACTTCGCTTGTTTACTATTTCTGAACTGAACATAGAGGAAATAAAAGCCTTTACAGCAGATTTACAAGCTGCTGCAGATTTTGCTACCATACAAAACGAACATAAGGCTTACACAGAAGGGGAGGGCTATGAAAGTAGCGTCTTCCTTATCTCTCTTAAGAGTACTCTTTCTTAAGTGGAAATTGGCACCTTTCCTTTTCAGGAATGCTAAATTCGAAATGTTAAATGCTCACTGAGCGAAAAAGGCTGGTACAAAGACCATTCACAATTTAGCATTCAACATTTAGCATTCCCTTCGGGGGTTGCCAAGACATCATCGGGTCCATTCCCTCCGTCTTTCTGGATAAGTTGGTTCAAAAATATTAAAATAAATTAAGATTTAAAAAGGCTGGCCTCTACGTTTGCATCTTCCCGGTATTCAAACCATACCGGGCCATATTCCCGTATAGGTACTGCTTTAAACCCAACTTTATCATCGTGAAAATTGCTGCTGTCGATATTGGGTCCAATGCGGCCCGCTTTCAGATTGATCATGTCTTGCACAACAATGAAAAACCTTTTTTCAAAAAAGTAGAATATTTACGCTTTCCTTTACGGCTCGGCCAGGATGTGTTTACAATCGGGCAAATCGGACCGGACCGGGAAATCTTGCTTACTAAATTTCTGCACGCCTGCAAACTGCTGATGGAACTGCATGAAGTGGCAGCATACGATATTTGTGCTACCTCAGCCATGCGGGAAGCTACTAATGCAGCCGGGATTATTGAAAGAATTCAGGCAAAGCTGGGACTGACCATCAATGTGATTGATGGCATTCGGGAGGCCGACCTGATCAGCCGGGTCATCGTCCAGTTTATTGACCACAAGAGCTACCTGCACATTGATGTGGGGGGTGGCAGTACGGAACTGAATTTGTATCACCAACGGCAGAAAATAGCTTCTCAGTCTTTTGAAATTGGTTCGGTCCGGCACCTGCAACAGCAGGATCGTAATGCCTGGCAGCCGATAAAAGTCTGGCTCGATGGCCATATTACGAGGGTTCCTCAACCAATAACCGCCGTCGGAACCGGGGGGAATATTGCCAAGCTCTACGAACTTGCCACCCACAAGCAAAATCTGGTGGTACGACGGGAAGAAGTGGGCCGGATTCGCCACCTGCTGGCGGGGTATACGGTAGAAGAACGCATTAATTTACTGAAACTGAATCCCGACCGCGCCGACGTGATTGTTCCCGCTGCGGATATTTACCTGAAGGTAATGGAATGGGCAGGGGCGGAAAGAATACGAGTGCCCGACATTGGCCTGATTGACGGTATTATGCAGGAAGTGTATGAGAGAGGTAGGGAGTTTATAAGTAGATGAGTTATTGGTCATTTGTCAGTAGTCATTGGTAAAAAGGTATTTGGTACTTGTATTGGGTATTAGGAAAAGAGAAGGTCATTCAGGGAAAGACTATTGACTCTATCTGTACAGACGCGATTCATTGCGTCTCTGGCCCCTTTACGTACAGACGCGATTAATCGCGTCTCTGGCTATTGCCTAAAAACAAACTTCTTTGCATTTCACAGAATCTTCTAAATTTACGCCCTTGTTTCCTTTTTTAACTACAAACCAAACATGCTTTTGGACTTTGAAAAACCCATAGCGGACCTGGAAGCCAAGCTTGCCGAAATGAAACAACAACTGGACGTAGATCACAACGAAGAGTTGCAACGGGCTGTCAGGTCATTTGAAGAAAATATATTAAAACTTAAGCGGGAAACCTTTCAGAACTTAACTCGTTGGCAGAGGGTGCAGCTTTCACGTCATAACGACCGACCTTATACGCTGGATTATATTTATGGAATCACCGACCAGTTTGTAGAACTGCATGGTGACCGGACCGTCAAGGATGACAAGGCTATGGTGGGCGGTTTTGGCACCATTGACGGCCAGACCATTATGTTTATTGGCCAGCAAAAGGGACGTAATACCAAGCAACGGCAACTACGCAACTTTGGTATGGCTAATCCGGAGGGATACCGCAAGGCCCTGCGTCTGATGAAGATGGCCGAGAAATTCAAAAACCCATTGTCACGTTCATTGATACGCCAGGTGCCTTTCCGGACTGGAAGCCGAGGAACGGGGGACAAGGCGAGGCTATTGCCCGTAATCTGCGGGAAATGTTTATGCTCAAAGTACCCGTTATCTGCATCATTATCGGGGAAGGGGCTTCGGGCGGGGCCTTGGGCATTGCCATCGGTGACCGGGTACTGATGCTGGAAAACTCCTGGTATTCGGTAATTTCGCCGGAAAACTGTTCGGCTATTCTCTGGCGGACCTGGGACTATAAAGAGCAGGCAGCTGAAGCATTGAAGCCAACGGCCCAGGATATGCTCAATTTTAAGCTGGTGGATGGCATTATCCCCGAACCGCTGGGTGGCGCCCATACCGATATTACGGCTATGGCTCAGACCATTAAAGATACCATTCTGCAACAGCTTGCCGGGCTATCTTCACTCGACCCTCAGGCACGGATCAGCCAGCGGATTGATAAGTTTTCGGCAATGGGCGTTTTCAGAGAGTAACGGTTTGGCTTTCAAATAGTAGTCTCTATATTGGAAGTTCTTAAACCTGACGCTGAATGAAGAAAACCATCTATTCCCACTCAGAAGGTTAAACCCTTGGGTTACCGGTGTAGTCTTGAGACCACGCCGGACCGGGAGCCAGTCTTCAGACTGGCGAATGATCAGATTTAATCCGGAAAGTGCCCTAAAACCTGTTTTGCAATAGTATTACACTTGATTTGACTGCCAGTCTGAAGACTGGCTTTCGCTTTGACATAGTCTTGAGACTACGCCAAGCAACGGCTTTAGTGAAGTTTATCCTTCCGCATTTTTTACGGATTGTACCGTAATGGAAGGTAAAGTAACACTAATGCGGGTACCGGCCCTGGCTTCGGAAGCAATTTCAAGTTTTCCCTTTAGTTTGTTGGTCCGGCTGCGAATGTTAACCAATCCGTAGCCTGCATTTTCCCGATCTTTAAATCCCTTTCCCATTATCGGCCAAGCTGATTGCTACCTCACCCATCCTGACCGAAAAACGTAAGGTAACTTCACTGGCTCCGGCATGCTTCAGGACATTGCTCATGGCCTCTTTAAATAAAAGCATCAGATGGCGGCTGTGCCCCATTGACAGCATCAAGGGCTTCAGTGACTCGGAGATGCCGGAGACATTAAACCTGACATCAGTCTTATCAAAAATATCATCCCCGAAATCCTTCAACCGAACGGCTACTTCATACACGCTGTCATTCTCCGGATTAATCGACCAGATAAAATCCTTCGTTCCCTGATAGAGCTGGTTGGAATTATCGCTGATTTTGGTCAGCAGGTCTTCTACTTCGGACCCGTGGCCATTGAGACGGGCCTTGATCAGCTCGGTAAGCAGCGAAATACGGGTAAGCTTGTTGCCGAACTCATCGTGCAAATCTTCGGCAGCCAGTTTACGAACCCTTTCGTTTTCAGCCAGCTTGACTCGTTCGAGCTCCATCAGGCGGTTTACCCGGCTGTGCAACGTAATCGTAAAATAACTTTCCGGCGGCCACGCAGCTAGCAATCACAGCCAGGTAAAACCACCAGGTCTTCCAGAGGGCATAATCACGATCCGGACGGAGGCTTCGTGTTTGTCATTCCAGACCCCGTCACTGTTGGAGCCTTTGACCCGGAAAATATACGATCCGGACTAATATTGGTAAAACTGGCATAGTGCCGGGTGCCACTGTGCACCCAGTTGTCATCTACGCCTTCCAACTTATACGCGTACTGGTTCTTACGGGGATTGGTATAATCCAGCGCAACAAAGTCAAAGGAGAAGTAATTTTCAAGGTAGTTGAGCCTTATTTCTCCGGTGGTAGCCAGGATACTGTCAATATCCAGCGGACGCTCCAGTTTATGGAAGGCCGTGAGAGCAATACCGGGGATGTGCCCGGTTTTGCTGCATGGATGCCGGACTGAAACTTACCACGCCACTATTTCCCCCAAAGAATAACTCCCCTCCCGACTCCGGTAGAAAGCGCCTTCATTGAATTCATTGTTAGGTAATCCGTCGCTGACATCGTAGTTCTTAAACTGACCCGTCAGTGGATTAAGTCGTGCCAAACCTAGATTGGTACTGATCCAGATATTTCCCTGAGTGTCTTCCAGAGCGCCGTATACAAAATTATTGGAGAGGCCTTTTTTCTCGGTATAATGGCTGAACTGCGGCTTGCCGTTGACAATACTCATTTTGTCGAGCCCTTTATCGGTACTGATCCACAGGTTGCCGGAGCGGTCCTTCAGGATATGATAGACCGAAGAACTGATCAGACTCTTAGGATTATCGGACTGGTGCCGGTAAACAGTAAACCGGCCGGTTTTCCGGTCAAATTGGTTGAGTCCGAACCGGGTGCCTACCCACAGGCTTCCTGAGTTGTCTCCACAATGGAAGTAATATAGTATTCATGTAAGCTATGGGGGTTACCTGGCTCATACGCATAACTAACCGTTTGCCCGGTCTGGGGATCAAACTGTTTGAGATCATACACCGTTCCGATCCAGAATAGGCCTGGCAGGTCCTCATACATTACCTTAACATTGTTTTCGGCCATTTTTCGCCGGGGATTATTCGCGAAGTAAAACCGCCGGAAAGTTTTGGTTTCCCGCTGGTACCGATTGAGGCCGTTCATCGTACCAATCCAGAGATTACCTCGCCGGTCTTCGTAAACAGTGCAGATATAGTCGTCGCTGATGCTACGGTCATCGTCCGGGTGATGACGGAAATGCTTTACAGCGAAGGTCTTTCGGTCAATACAGACCAGTCCGCTCACTGTTCCGACCCAAAGCAGTCCGTGACTATCGGCGCCAATGGCAAAAGTGGCGTTGAGTCCGGAAGATTTATCCAGATTGGTAATGCGGTTCCAGAGGGTAAATGTATTTTTGGCCCGGCTGAATTTTTGCACTCCGGCTCCCCGCGTCCCAATCCAGATTACCTCGTTGGGATCATCACTTTCATACAGGGAATAAATCAGGTTGCTTTTCAAGCCTTTGCTGGCAAACGGAGCCTCCTTGTAGTGCACCATTTTAGTTACCGGACCTTTGCCCTCAATGGTAAACTTGCAGATCCCATTGGTTGAAGTGGCAATCCATAACTCATTGTGCTTATCCATCAGCAAGTCCATGGTCAGGTCATCCATTTCCGGATTCGCTTTACGGTGCGGACACGCATATTCCGTCAGGATTCCGTTTTGCGGATCAATCCGGTTTAATCCATAATTGGTTCCCAGCCAGATGGTCCCGAAACGGTCACCGGTAATGGCCCTTATTGCCAGATGAGTAGTCTCATAAATAGGACTGTTACTATTCCAGCTATTTTCAAACCAAACCTGTTGCTGGGCGGGAGTAGCCTGAGGGTTATCGATTTTCAACCGGTTTAGTCCATTACTGGTACCGATCCAGATCGTTCCGGCCGGGTCCTTGTACAAGGCCCGGATCGAATTATCCGATAAACTTTTAGTATTCAGCGAATCATTGGAAAAGTGCCGGACCATATACTGGCCCTTTCCGGGCGTATTTTTCTGAGGAATAAGCCGTTCTAAGCCATTCCGGGTGGCTACCCACAATGTTCCCCAGCGGTCTTCGAGCAGATCGGTAATATACTGGCTCTCCCCTTCCTTTTTGAATCAGGCGGCTGGTTTGCCGGATAAATCTTTCAAAGCGGCCCGTTTGCCGGTTTAATTGATTCAGCCCATGCGCTGTACCCGCCCACAAATTGCCCTGCCGGTCTTCCAGCACGGTCACTACTTCATTGTGTGACAGTGAAGCAGTGTCAAACGGGTCATGCTTATAATGCTTAAAATTATAACCGTCATATTTATTGAGCCCATCCACCGTACCAAACCACATAAAACCCTGGCGGTCTTTATAAATGGTGCGCACCTCACTCTGGGAAAGCCCATCCTCCACCGAAATATGGTCAAAGCTGCCCGTATTATACTGAGCCAAAAGACTTTGGGACCAAAATAAGGACCAGAACCCCAGAAGTCTGACCAGCAGTAAAGGATTATAATGACAAGTAAAAATGTCCATCATCCGGATGAACCGCCCAGTTATTGGAACGGCACAGTACTAAAAATAACAAAAAATTATTCTAAATACCCCAAAAAGAATCATCAGGCGTACAGTTACACAATCAGCTGCCATATTTTCTAACGAAAACCTGTGACTCCTGCCTGCCGTTGCAATGGGTATCCGTCAATTGAATAAATAATGCATCAGCTTTGGTAAAGACTGCTCTCAGGGACATGGCAAACAATCAAACGAATTTACCAGATCAACCGCGTCAACGCAAATTAGACCGCGAACGGTATGAGTTGCTCAGGCGACTGGAAAACCTATTGGAAGTACCGATGATTGTACTGGGCCTGGCCTGGCTGGTACTGCTGATCGTCGAACTTATATCGGAGTTAAGCCCGGTATTGCAAATGGTCAACTCTGTGATCTGGGTGCTGTTCGTAGTTGATTTTCTGATCAAATTTATACTGGCTCCCCGGAAGATTCCTTTTCTCAAGAAAAATATACTTACTATCATTTCCCTGGCTCTACCGGCGTTGCGGGTGTTGCGACTCACCCGGCTTTTCAGACTGATGCGTACCGTCAGAGCCGTCCGTGGGCTGCGCCTGGTAAAAGTAATTGGTTCACTGAACCGGGGCATGCGCAGTTTGGGAGCCACTATGCAACGACGGGGTTTTGGGTATGTACTGGTGTTTACCCTGGTCGTACTTTTCACGGGAGCAGCCGGCATGTACGCTTTTGAAAAAGATCAGTCCGAAGGACTCCAGACCTACGGAGAAGCCCTGTGGTGGACAGCCATGATATTGATTACGGTTGGCAGTCAATACTGGCCGCAGTCACCGGAGGGACAGGTGCTCTGCTTTCTGCTGGCCTTATACGCCTTTACCGTTTTTGGCTATTTTACGGCTACCCTGGCTACGTTTTTCGTAGGCCGGGATGCCGAAAACAGCGAGGCTGAAATTGCCGGGGCGAAACAGATCAGCGCCTTGCAACAGGAAATCCGGTTATTGCGGCAGGAAATCCGGCAGCTTGTGCCGAATCAACCGGATAAAACCTCCGGACCGTACCACCCATCCGGAGAATAACAGGATATGGCCCCGGCTCTTTCCCGGAATGTACTTGTTGCTTCCCGCACATACGGGCTGGATGCTGAATGTATGCGATAAATTTAGTGCTATGGGTAGTTTTTAGTATACTTATTCCCGTTTATACAATAAGTACGTAGTATTATCTACCGCAGCCTTACGGCCAGGTAGCATTGTATAAGCACTTATTTATCGGCAAATCAACCAATCAACCTAATGATTCCGCTGCTCAAACTCGAAAATATAAAAAAGTCCTTCGGCCCGGTAAAAGCCCTCAAGGGCGTGAACCTGGAAGTAAATGCCGGTGAAGTACACGCCCTCATCGGGGAAAACGGTGCTGGTAAAAGCACTTTAATGAAAATCCTCAGCGGGGCGGAAAAGCCTGATTCCGGTAGTATTCTGTTTGATGGAAAACCGTACGCCCCAGCCTCTCCTGCCGAAGGACGGCTGTCGGGAATTGCCATGATTTACCAGGAACTAACCCTGGCCCCGCACCTAAGCGTAGAGGAAAATGTAACCCTGGGGCTGGAAAAGTCCCGATTCGGCTTTAGTGTCAGTCAGGCTGCCAAGGTACACGAAGCCTTAACTCTGTTGGGACAGGAGAAACTGGACCCGGCTACCAAAGTCAGTACCCTGAGTATTGCCCGACAGCAACTCGTAGAGATTGCCCGGGCCCTGGTATTGGATGCTAAAGTAGTGATTATGGACGAGCCTACTTCCTCTTTGACGGCATCCGACACCCAAGCCTTGTTCGAAGTGATTGGAAAGCTGAAAGCGAAGGGAATCGCTGTCATTTACATCAGCCACTTCCTCGAAGAAGTGCAGCAAATCGGTGACCGGTATACGGTGCTGCGTGATGGGGAAACCGTAGGTAAAGGTACTATGCGAGAAGTAACGGTAGCTCGCCTGATTGAACAGATGGTGGGGCGTTCGCTGGATGATATGTACCCGCGTATCCCGCACGAACCCGGCGAACCCTTGCTGGACGTAAAAGACTTGCGCGGCGCCTATTTGCCCCGCAATACGTCATTCACCCTGCACCGGGGTGAGATCATGGGCATTTCGGGTTTGGTTGGCGCCGGGCGGACCGAGACGATCCGGTGTTTGTTTGGGTTGGATAAAGTGGAAAATGGCAAGGTCTCTATTGCCGGAAAACCTGATCTGAAAGCCGAGTACCTGACCCCCCGCACCGCGCTGAATAATGGTATGGACCTGCTGAGTGAAAACCGCAAGGAGGAAGGCTTAGCCGTGAATCTGCCCATTTACATGAATATTACCCTATCTGCGCTGGGCAAGATCAGCAAAGGCGGCTGGCTGGACTTATCTAAAGAACAAACCTCAGCTCAGAAATGGCAGCAGGAACTGAACATCAAGTGCCGCGACCCGAAGCAGGAAGCCTCCGCCTTGTCAGGCGGCAACCAGCAGAAGATTGCCATTGCCCGGCTGCTGCACCAGGACGGCGATATTTTCTTCCTCGACGAACCTACCCGCGGCATTGACGTGGGCAGCAAGGCCGAAATTTACCGGCTCATCCAGCAACTGGCGGTGCAGGGCAAAGCCATTGTGGTCATTAGTTCCTACCTGCCCGAGCTTATTGGTATCTGTGATACACTGGCGGTGATGTACCGCGGTGAACTTTCCCCCGTCCGTCCCATCAAGCAGTGGACTGACCACAGCATTATGCGGTTCGCCACTTCAGGAATTGTGGATTAGGGTGTTCGATGTTCGGTTGACAATGTTAGTGGCAGTAGCAGCGGCAGTTGGCAGGAGCAGTAAAGCAGAAAGTTAAAGAGTATGTAGTTGATTTTTAAGAATAATTCAAGGAAGTTCCTATGCGGATAACCAAAATTCACTTACAGAATATCGGTGTTTTTGAAGACACAACCATTGAGTTTCCGGAGAAAAAAGATCCGGATAAAGCAGAAATTCATATTCTGACGGGAGAGAATGGAACTGGAAAGAGTACGCTGCTATACGCTATTTCTAGTATTAATTCCCTGCCTAATAAGGTATATCCCTATCTGCTTAACCGCTTCAGGGAAAGAAATCCGGAAGCCATTATACTAGTTGAATTAAATGATACCTGCCAGATAAATTTCTTTTTCGACAAGAATAGCAGACTGCAACGGAATGATTCTGAAAGAACTATTTTTAATTATTGGGATCAAACAAGCAGTTTTCCGCACGCTACCTTTGATTTTGCTTTCTTCGCCTACTCTGGTTACCGAAAAGTTGAAAATTTTCAGATAAAGGCAATTCGTGAAGTAGAGAGCAATCCAATGGAAGATGCATTGAACTTTAATAATTCTGTGAACCCAGCCCTGTTAATTCAGTGGGTAGCTAATAATAAAACAAAGGAGGCACTAGAGCTTCTCAAAAATGGGACGGGAAATCCTATGCGTTATCGAAAATCTATTAATCGAATAGAGCAAGTTATTGCTGAGATTATAGGCAAGCCAGTTGAATTTGTAATGGAAACCGAGCCGCTTAACGTTTCTTTTAAGCTTGATAATCAGACTTTATCCTTTGATGTACGTCCCGACGGACTCAAGTCCATTATTAGCTGGATCGCGGATTTACTTATGCGGCTGGATCGTCTTAAATGGTCTAATGATATAGATGTGTTGGATAGAAATTTCATTGTGTTCCTGGACGAGATAGACATTCACTTACATCCTGCCTGGCAGCGAAAGGTTCTGCCAGTTATTCAGAAGCTATTCCGGAATGCCCAGATTTTTGTTTCCACCCACTCTCCATTTGTAGTAGGATCAGTAGATGGAGCCTGGATACATAAATTAGTGCTGAAAGATAGCAACAGTCAGGCAGAACCTCCCAGACTATCTGAAGATGGAGAGAGCTATCAGCTGATTCTGAGAGAGGTTTTTGATATTGATAAACGTTTTGGGGTAGGTACTGAAGCAGACCTGGACCAATTTAACGAACAGAAAAAGGCTATTCTGCAAAGGCAAACGGTGGACAAAGCGGCATTCCTCGAACTTGCCAAGAGCTTAGCGGTGCAAAGCATTGAACTGGAAACAATTATCGGCTCTGAACTCCGGCAATTATCCCGGCTTACTCAGGAAGAGTATATTATCTGATATGCAGAAGTTCGTGCGAACCGAATGTCCGGCCATTCTTGCGGAAAAATGGCAAAAATGGGGTGAGACATACGCCAAAAACCGGGAACGTGATCCTGGTTTTGTTTTTCAGTGGCCTCAAATTGAAGGACAAAAACTGAATCAAGTGTTGTTGCCTGAGTTACAAAAGATGACAAGGCAACATTGCTCATATTGTGATGGATATCCGTTACGTATAGCAGACCAAACCATAGATCATTTCCATCCTAAATCAGATGCCAGATTTTATCAGGAAGTTTGTCAATGGGAAAACCTCTATGCAGCCTGTAGAAATTGCCAATGTGCGAAAAAAGAAGACTATGATGAACAATTGCTCAGACCCGATGCCCCTGATTATGATTTCACCAGATACTTTATCTATAGTTTCATTGAACACACTATTCATCCTAATCCTCGGGTAAGCAGTAACGACCAGAAAAGAGCTGAAATGACTATCAAAATATTTTACCTAAATGAACCAGGACTCATAGAGACGAGGAGAATTGAGTTTGAACGGTATAATTCCACTGATTCTACTGAATACATCCTTGATGATTTTAGCTTCCGGTTTATGCTTCTATAGCTAATCTTGTTTGAAGGTAGCCTAGTGTCGTCTGATGGGTACGCTCAGTGCCTTTCAGACACCCAGTATTTCCTGCACATTCTGACGGATACGTACGGATAATTCGTCCATGGGTAAGTCATTGGAATCCGTACCGAAGGGCTCCTCTATTTCTTCGGCAATCAGTTCGAGGCTGACCAGTACGTAAAACACGATCATTACCACGGGGATGGTCCAGTATCCGAAAGAGGTAATGAACCCCAGTGGCATGGTCATGGTGAAGATAAAGATAAACTTCTTCATAAAAATGCTGTAGGAATACGGAATAGGTGTATTCTTAATCCGTTCGCAGGCCCCGATCATATCCGTAAAAGCCTTTATCTCTTTATCCAGCACGATTAACTGGTCTCCCGTAAACTTGCCCTGCTGGTATAGTTGGTTGCATCGCGTATAGATGCAAGCAGCAATTTTATTGGGAATATGTTTTACGGCTAGCAGGTCACGTTTTATCAATCCGTCGGTTTCCTCAAAGTCCAGTAGAACAACTTGCCCGCGGAGATGCTCCTTAGTGGCAAAAACATAGCCAATGATTGATTTAGCAAAAAAACGCCGGGTTTCAGTGTCTGCTTCGGGCAGAAAAGCATGGAGCTTAATGGCAAGGCTCCGGGTTTCGTTGACCAGCATGCCCCACATGCGGCGCCCTTCCCACCACCGCTCATAGGCCGTATTGGTACGAAACACCAGAATGAGCCCTAATACGACCCCTAACAGCGAGTGTACTGCCGTGGTGCTGGTAAATGTCCAATGAAAATACCCCAGGCCGAAATAGGTAAGAATGCCGGTATATAAACCTACCAGTAACATGCTGGGCAGCAATATCCGGAAGGTATCACTTTTATGAAACTTAAAAATCAGAGCAAACCACTGACGCGGGTTGTAGTAGATCATAAGGAGTGATTGAATGAAAGAGTGAATGAGTGATTAATGTTGCTGCTCATTCCACCCGCTGTTTGTTAATTCACAGAAAGGTGAATGGGGCAAAAATACTCTTCATTGGTTAAAATCCTATTCTCAACACTCATTCACTCCCTCACTCATTCACTCAATTATTATGTGTTCACCGTAGAGCCGCCGTTCGGGTGCAGAATCTGGCCGGTGAAATAAGAGCCATCTTCGGAAGCCAGAAAAACGTAACTCGGCGCCACTTCTGAGGGCTGTCCAGGCCGCTTCATAGTCGTATCCTGTCCGAATTTAGCTACTTTTTCTTCCGGGAAGGTTGACGGGATCAGGGGCGTCCAGATGGGACCGGGAGCCACCGCGTTCACCCGGATCTTCTTATCAGCCAGATTCTGAGCCAACGAACGGGTAAAGGTCGTGATCGCTCCTTTGGTCGAGGAGTAATCCAGCAGTTCCTTGCTGCCCCGGTACGACGTAATCGAAGTCGTATTAATAATAGAATCGTTTTCCTTCAGATGCGGTAAGGCCGCCTGCACAAAGTAGAAGAAGGAGAAGATATTAGTCCGGAACGTGCTGTCCAGTTGTTCAGCCGTAATCTCCTGAACATCTTCCTTAGGATGCTGTTCCGCAGCGTTATTGACCAGCACGTTGAGGCCGCCCAGTTCCCGTACCGTCTGTTCCACGGCATTCTTACAGTTTTGCTCCTCCCGGATATCAGCCTTAATCAACAGGCAGCGACGGCCTTCCTGTTCAACCATCCGTTTGGTGTCTTGGGCATCCTTATCTTCTTCCTTGTACACAATGGCCAGATCGGCTCCCTCGCGGGCAAAGTGTACCGCTACGGACCGGCCAATGCCACTGTCGCCGCCGGTAATGAGAGCAATCTTTCCTTTTAGCTTATCACTACCCTTGTATCCATCCCGGATTACTTCGGGCTTCGGGGTCATCTCGTGTTCTTGCCCGGGCTCTTCCTGTTGCTGAGCCGGCAGGCTGGTGGGTTTACTTTCCATAAGTGGTTGTTGGAGTTTAGTTACAAACCACCATACGAAGGAAATGCCAGGAGGTTGAGTAATAAACAGATTTAGTGAACAGGATTTTACAATAGAGATAGACAAAATCGTAAAAGAATGTGATCGAAAGAGGCAAAGGAGTATTTTCTAAGCCTTGAGACAGAAGAGCTATAAATGAAATGCATTAATTTCTCTTTGTAAAGAAATTATAAGGATCACTTCTTAACGACTCAGTAAGTACTGGACGAAGTTCTCCGGGATATTGATGACTTCTCGTAGCAAAGGCCAGAGACTGCCGCCGGAAGACCATTTTATTATCAAAAGAAATCAGTGGATTAAGGGATAAAAATACACAAAGCCTAGCTAGCATCTCTTCTACGCATGCCAGGGGTGTACGACAAAATGCAGAGCGTTCATCCGCATTTAGCTTCGCTGAGAATAGTTGCAATGCGGATGTGTATAGCCGGGCATTTGAAATGCCCTTTTTCTCAGTTCCGCATTGCAAATGCGGAACAACACGAACAAAGTTTAATGGTTGATCTGCAATTTGTCGTACACCCCATGCCAAAGGACTCTCATTAATGCCAGTTTTGCCTATTTTTTAACCCATGAATCTCTACCAGTACCACGACCTTGATCCGGCTCCCGTAAAGGCACAGTTTGATAAAGTAGTCACTTTTCTACGGGAAGGTAATTTTAAGGCTGCTGATGTGAAGAAGATGACCGGCACGCCTTATTACCGGGCACGCCTCAACGATACTGACCGGCTGCTGTTCCGCTTTGCCCGTTACCAGGAGCAACAATGCTTGTTATTGCTAGAAGTGATTCTTAACCACGCTTATGACAAATCAAGGTTCCTGCGGGGGGCAGGTATCGAGGAAAATAAACTGCAACCGTTGACGACTCCCGGTCAGGTGGCGGCTACGGATGTGCAGCCCCTGGCCTACGTACCAGCCAAAGGCACCCGGTTTCACCTGCTCGACAAGGTACTGTTTTTCGATGAGGTGCAGCAGGAAGTACTGAGCCTGCCCGTGCCCCTTATTATCATTGGCTCGGCCGGAAGCGGCAAAACGGCTCTTACCTGGAAAAAATCAAGCTGCTCAACGGCACCGAAAAAGCCCGGCCCGGTGCTGTACGTGACTCTGTCGGCATACCTGACCGAAAATGCCTCCCGGTTGTACCGGGGTTTCGGTTACGAAAATCCCCCGGCAGGAAGTAGATTTTCTGTCATTCCGGGAATTCCTGAGAAACCATCCACATTCCTGGGGTAAGGAAATTACGTTTGCCGCCTTCCGGGGATGGTTTGAACGGCACCGGCCCTATGCCAAAGTGAAAGATGCCCACCGGATTTTCGAAGAGTTCCGGGGCGTGCTTACCGGTTTTGAAACCACTAAACCGCACCTAACCAGGAAAGATTACCTGAGTCTGGGAGTACGGCAATCCCATTTTTCTGCCCGAAGAACGGGAAGCCGTGTACGGACTGTTTGAAAAATACCTTCAGTGGCTGAAAGAAGAAAACCGCTACGACCTCAACCTCATTGCTTTTGAACTACTGGAAAAGGCCAGCCCGTCTACGATTTTATCGTGGTGGACAGACGAAGTGCAGGACCTGACCAACGTGCAGCTACAACTGATTCTGAAAGCCCTGAAATCCAGTAAAGGCAGGTTACGATTCATTCTCTGCGGCGACTCCCACCAGATTGTGCACCCCAATTTCTTCTCCGCGGGCCAAAATCAAGTCTCTGTTCTATGGCCAGGAAGAAGGCGCAGTGAAATCGCTGCACATTCTGCGGACCAATTACCGTAATTCGCCGCAGGTGACCGAACTGGCCAACCGGCTGCTGCGCATTAAAAATCTGCGTTTCGGCTCCATTGACCGCGAAAGTACCTATCTGGTGGAACCCGCTTCGACAACGGCGGCGAAACCGTGTTTATGAAAGACACCGAGGCGGCCAAGAAGCAACTCAACGAACGAATCCGCCGTTCGGCCCGTTTTGCCGTGTTGGTGATGCGGGAAGAAGACAAGGCCGTCGTCCGGAAGTATTTTGACACGCCGCTGCTGTTTTCGGTGCAGGAGGCCAAAGGGCTGGAATACGAAAATATTGTGCTGGTAAATTTCGTCAGCGAAAACGAGAAAATATTCCGTGACGTTGCCGAAGGCATTGCCCCCCAGGACCTGGAAGGCGAACTGCACTACGCTCGTGCGGGCCGCGAAGACAAGTCCCTGGAATCGTATAAATTTTTCATCAATTCCCTCTACGTGGCCATTACCCGGGCCATGCGCAACCTGTACGTGATTGAGAGCCGCGAGAAGAACGAACTGCTGGCCCTGCTGGGGCTGACGCAGTTCCGCGAAAAAGTGGACATGCAGGTGCAGCAGTCCACGGACGAAGAATGGCGGCAGGAGGCCCGTAAGTTGGAACTACAGGGTAAAACCGAACAGGCTGAAGCCATCCGTAAGGGAGTTTTAGCCCAGAAAGAACCTAACTGGGAAGTGCTGCGGCCGGAAAACCTGCCGGTCCTGCGGCAACAGGCCCTGAGTACGGACCACTATCACAAGAAGGCCAAAGACCGCCTGTTTGAGTACGCCCTGCTCTACGACGACCTCACTACCATCGGACAACTGGCCGCGATGGAGGGAAAACACCGCTACAACCGGGTCCACAGTCCGCTGGAAGGAGAACGTAAAAACCTGCAACGCAGGCAATACGCGGCTTTTGTGATGGACAATGTGAAAGAAGTAGCCAGCCGGGTAAAATTATACGGCACTGATTACCGGGATGAATACAATTTTACGCCCTTGATGGGTGCTGCCCTGCTGGGAGCTACTAAATCCGTGGACTGGCTGATCGAAAACGGAGCCGACAAAACCCGGATTGATACCCTGGGCCGCACGCCGCTGCAATTGGCTTTGGTGCAGGTACTGCGCAGTCCGGCCAGCATGACCGGTAAGTTAGGCGGATTGTACGAAGCATTACGAACTGACAGTCTGAGCCTGCGGTTGGGTGATCATCTGGTGAAAGTGGACGCCCATAAAGCGGAATACCCGGTGATAAACTACCTGCTGGTGGCACAAATGACGCTGATCCGCACCAAGTGGCAGGAGCACGGCTTCCCATTTCCCCGCTACGTAGAAGCCGAAGACATAGAGCATTTCTTGAAGCAATTCCCCGCCTCGGTGGTGCCTGATTTCCGCAAGGACCGCAAATACATCAATGCGCTGATGGCCCGCAACGAAGTGCAGAGCAAACAGCCCTACAACCTGCGCCTGTGGATCCGGCTGCGCAACGGCAATTATGTGCTCAATCCGGATTTGCAGGTACTGGCCGGGGGTGAGTGGATCAACGTCTATCAGCTTATGAATGCTCTTCCCGATGAACTTACCAATGACCGCTTTACGGCTCTATTTTGGCAGCGGGTTGACTTCCTGAGCAAGGCGGCGCAAAGAAAGACTGCTAAACCGTGAGAAGAGAGACCCTGGACGTAAGACTTCAGGTGGAAGACACCAGACAATAGACTTCCCGTAAGGATCCATTTTGCCTGCTGAGACTCCGTTATTTGAAGTCTCCTTCTTTAGTCATTTTCTTGAATAGCTCGGCATCCAGTTCCTCCAACCCAAAAATACCGTTCAGGTGGCTGGTAGACACCCAAGGCAGCTAGTCCCGATGCAAACCATACCCGCGACGGGGCGCTAAGTTCCAGCGTTCCTGCTGCCAACCCGTACCGGCTAGATCATACGTACGGCCGGGCAAAGCTAACATGCTTTTAGTGTTGTGCAGCAAAATGCGGGCAACTTTATAGTAATGCGGGTCGTCAGTGTACTTAAACAATTTAGCGTATTCATCTACTTAGCGTATTCATCTACGTCAAAGGTCATGTACGCATCCGTTATCAGGTAATCTTGCAATTATATTAGTCAGCTGTTCCGCTATCCACCCATTTTTCACTCATTTAAGATACTTTTTTGACCAGATTTATGGAATATATCAGAATTAAGGGCATATATTCCATAATAGATTGTCGGCATGCCATTCATCTGCTATGAAAGCCCAATTAGAGCAAGTTCCAATGTGCAGGGACTCGTCATTTCTAGTGCGGGAATTTAACGTTCCCTATTTCGAAGCGCCACTGCATTTTCACCCCGTTTTTGAGCTCACGCTTATCACCGAAAGCAAGTGGAAACGCTTTATTGGCAACCATATCGGTGACTTTGAGGTAGATGATTTAGTATTTATGGGACCAGATCTGCCCCATTTTTACCGTTGCAATCCTGAATATTATGCTCATAATCCGGAGGTGCGGGCACGGGCTATTATTATTCAGTTTTCGGGTGATTTCCTGGGAAGCGCCTTTTTCAGTATTCCGGAGATGGCAGCCATACAAACCTTATTAGAGAGATCAAGGCGGGGAATCTGTTATTATGGCGAAACCCGTAAGACAATTATTGATAAACTGAAAGCAATACGGTATGCCGAGGGAGTAGACAAACTCACCCAACTGCTGCAAATGCTGGATATCCTGGCCAAATCCCCGGAATACCAGCTTCTTTCCAGCCATGCCTATGCGGGGCAAAACCTGAAAGACACCGAACGGATGAACAAGGTCTACGAGTTTGTAATGGAACACTACAAAGCAGTCATTCAGATCGGTGAAGTAGCGGCGCTGGCTCACATGAGTCCTTCAGCCTTCTGCCGGTATTTTAAGAAGCGGACCCGTAAAACCTTCACCACTTTTCTGAACGAAATCCGCATCAGCAATGCCTGTAAACTGCTGCTGGAAGAAAACCTGAGTGTGATTGAGGTCTGCTATGAGTGCGGGTTCAATAACCTTTCTAACTTTAACCGGCAGTTCAAAGCCATTATGAAGGTCAGTCCTTTGCAGTACCGTCAGCAGTACGTGGCCACCCAACCCTGAAGTCTTGCTTACTGCGAGAAGATTAGGTCCTCTATTCCAATCCGGTCGGTTTCACTCAGCAGGGCCGCCCGTTCAACGAATGACTTCAATTCACGGATATTTCCCGGCCAGCTGTATTTCAGTATCATCTCCAGCGCTTTAGTGAAGACCTTGGTCCCAAACCGTTCTGGAGACAGAATACTGCCAGAAAATGCCGGGCCAGCAGCATGACGTCATGCTCCCGTTCCCGCAAGGGAGGCAGGTGGATTAGAAACCCCTGTAGACGGTAATAGAGATCTTCCCGGAACTTTCCTTCTTCTACCCATTTGCCCAGGTTTTTGTTGGTGGCTGCCAGCACCCGGATGTCGAGCTGATTTCTTTGTTACTCCCCACCCGGCAGATCTTATTTTCCTGCAATACCCGCAATAACTTGGTTTGCAAGCTTATATGCATCTCCCCGATTTCATCCAGTAAGATCGTACCACCGTTTGCTTCCTCAAACTTTCCGATCCGTCGGCTATCGGCCCCGGTAAAGGCGCCTTTTTCATGCCCAAACAGCTCACTTTCGATTAGGTCTTCGGGAATAGCTGCTACATTTACCGCCACAAAAGATTCACGTTTGCGGGGCAGGTAGTGAATGGCCTTTGCCACTACCTCCTTACCCGTTCCGTGCTCCCCGGTAATGAGGATCTGCACATTACTTCGCGCTACTTTCTGCATCCGTTTAAGCACCTGTAGGTCGCTTTACTTTCACCGATAATAGTTGAATACCGGTTCCGGTCAATGATCTGCTCCCGTAAAGCCTCGACCTCCTTCTTCAGACTGACGTTGGCACTCAGGTTCTTTACGCTGTTGATCAGTTCGATGAAAGTGTTTTTATTTTTAATGATATAATCCTTTGCGCCGTTTTTATAGGCTCCACGGCTACTTCTACGCTTTCCTGACCGGATATGATAATGGGGGCAATATTGTTATTATAGCTGGTAACCCTTTAAGAATCTCGATTCCATTCATTCCCTGCAGGTTGAAATCTATTGTTACGATATCCGGGTTCAAGTGAATATGATTAAAAAATTCCTCTCCACTCCCAAAACAGGTTATATCATAATTCTTTTCCTTTTCGAGCATCAGTTTGATTATTCTCGCAAATGCCATATCGTCTTCAACCGTGAAGATTTTGATCATGTGTTCCATAGTGGCAGCACCAATTTTGAAATAAACAGTAAGCCGCAACGGAGTGTTACCTGTATTGATTGAACTTCCTAGCTAACATAAAAGAAACCGTGATCGAATTGTAATATCCTGTTATCTGCAACGAATAAGGTTTGATTGCCTATTCAAGACCGCCACATAACTAAATTGTTTCAGCAGTTACACCGGCACAACTCCGACCTTATTCTAAGGACGGATCCGTCTGCATCCTTATTAAAAGTGATACAAGCCGCAGTTATGACGGGAAGCAGGTAAAAAAGTTTTTAGGTTACCTTTTCATTGTTTTCCAATTTTCGTTGTAACTACATAAAAACAATGGAATAATCCTATTTATTAAATTAATGGTGAGAAAGGTCGATACCTGAACTTTTGATCAGCTTGGGAGGTGTACAGCCGGATAATAAATTTTTAATCTGTCAAAATAGCCTGCTCATTTTCGTCCATTCAGGTTAATTTTTTCGCTTTTTGGCTAAATAAGTAATTATGATTCCTCCGGTTACTTTTAGCTAACATTACCTATTTATTCTGGTAAAGGGCAATGTAAGCCCGTAAATACCCTCCAAAACCTTTTACTACGGCACTCTGCAAAAAGAACCTGGTTTTACCAAACCCATGTGATAAATGAAGAAGAAGTTTACCATTTGGCACTATTTTCTACTAGCTCCTTTTACCCTTTTTTTTATACTGCATCTGCCCAGCAGGCTAATAGTGGCGACCTTGCGAGTACAATAACTTCATCGTAGCCGAACACCGCAAAGTAGTTTACAAAGTCTATGACTACGTCGTTGAATCGGTTCACCATAATAAGGAAGGCAATACGTCGGGTATGCGCAATGGAATTATCAGCCAGTTTGATGAGTCTATACCCCGCTTAAGAGCATAAATACCCATTGTACGCGGTGACCGCAAATACCGGACGGAAGCAATTGAAATACTGGAATTACTTAAAGAGTCATTTACCCGCGAATATCAGCAGATTGAAAAACTGAAGCAGAGCCGGGAAAGTCTATTTTGAAGCAATGGAATCCTTTTTCAAAGCAGAGGCAAAAGCCGCTGATAAATTAAAAACTGAATGGCAATTCCGACAGGCGCAGATTGACTTTGCCGGAAGGTATAATATGCTGCTGGTAGTGCACCAAACGGAAGATCCATTATCCCTGATAAGCGCCGTGAATCAATACAATCACCAGCTTTTTCTGAATATTTCCGCGTCGCTAAGTTAAATAGCATTCTGCTCACCCAACTGGAGAGCGGCAAACTGTCCAAAGTCGGGCGATACCAGGCAGGAACTGCTATTAGTCTGTCAGACCGCCATGGTTACCGTCGCGGCCCTACCAGCTATCAGGGAGATCCAACCTACAAAAAATAAAACCCTGCAAACGATAGCAGTTATCCGGAATCTGGGCGGAAAAGGAATACAGCGAAATTATTGCCATGAAACGACAAGAAAGAGACCTGACAGATACGGAAGCAGACCGCTACAATGAGATTATTGCCCTGATTAACGATCAGGCACCGCACTAATGGATGACTTCAACCGGACTAAGTACACGTTTTTTCAAAGTACATTCCCCAAAAGCAGTACTCCTGTAAGGGGACTGGTTATATTTTTCTATAATCAGACGCACTGGCCGCCTGGCGGCTTTTAAGCACGACACTAATCCGGCCGTTGGGCTCCATATACGCTTCTTCTACGTCCTCCAGATCACTACAGGCTATTGGCCCGTACTTCACTCCATGAGTTCGTCTTCCGTGATGAGTTCTTTCATGTTCCGCCCGATCATCCGGCCATTCTGCACCAGCAGTAATTTACCCGGCTTTAACAAAGCGCCGGAAAGACCTGGAAATTTATAACCAAGCCAGTTTAATGCATAGCTCCAGAACACAATACCCCACCAGGACAATGCCGTCCGGAATAGAGTGATAATCATCAGCTAAGGCGTTCTGAGCACCTTCAGCCAGTAGCACTACCAGCAGCAGATCCGTAATACCCAGCGTGCCGGATTCCTTTTTTTAACACCACCCTCAGTATCACAAAAGAGACAGATACATAATTGTAGCCCGAATAAATATCCGGGCAGTGGTTTATCCGGTACAAATATTCTTTCCCAATTCATTCGATTATTGCTGACTATATAAGGGTGTTGGGATCGTAGTAATTATTGAAACGTGTTGACGAAACTCCTATTTTTCTGAAATCAACCCTGGTCAGTAGCACCAAATCCAGGATCGGCAGTGTTGTCGCTTTTGTAGTGATGCTTGCGATCATGCAGATGCCGGCCGTTTTTCATCTACGCTTACCCGCAAGTCCAGCGAGTGGCCTTTAGAGTCATCTTCAAAAATCGCTTTCGTCGTGCTCCGTCGGGTTACCCATGCGGTCAACTTGGGCAACATCGGCCGGAAAATTTGATTCAGCTCCTGCTTCACTGCCTAGGATGCGGTCACGGTCTTCCCAAGTATCACCTCTTACCTCTTCTCCAGACATATCAGAATTCTGTACTTGGGGGTCTTTTTTAAGTTCTTTTCGATCTGATTCGCGGTTATTCCGTTCAGAGTGGTCCTGCGGATGTTTTTCATGCGTGTTCATAGTTATACAATTTAAGTTAGGAAGATGGTCTACCGGAATTGAAGCAGTCTTTCAAATTAACGTTAAATCCAAGCGTGAAGGGATTGCACGGCTATAAGAACTGAGGTTGATATCCGAGTTCTTGATACACTGCTTTTTACTTAAACGGAAGCTGAGATAAAAATGTCGGGGAAAAATCAGGGTTTCTGCTACTTGCCTGATAGTGAGGGATAAATTTGCGAATCACCATTCAAAAAACAAGGTTGTATCCAGGTTGAACGCATTAAAATTAGGGATAAATCAGGATTAAGGGAATAAGTAGAATTTTGCCAGTATGGAATGGCAAGCGTTCTTTTCAAACATACCCGACTTTCGGCTGGATCGGAAGAAGTTGCATAAGTTGAGCGATATCTTGATGCTGAGTTTGTGCGCCGTAGTAAGCGGAGCAGAGGATTTCGAAGATATGGAAAACTACGGCAAGCAGAAGGAGGCGTTTTTGCGGCAGTTTCTGGATTTGCCCAATGGGATTCCTTCTCACGACACGATTAATCGGGTGTATAATCGCCTGAATCAAAAGCAGTTTGGGGAGAGTCTGTACGAATGGTCGCGGGAGTTGTTGGACTTTATGGACTACTATCAAGTCAATATTGATGGGAAGGTGTTACGAGCCACCGGTCAGAGTGGCAAGAAACATTCGGGTATTTGTCTAGTGAGTGCTTGGGTGGACAAACAACGGCTGGTGCTGGGACAGCAAAAAGTCGATGATAAAAGTAATGAGAAGACCGCTATTCCAGTTTTACTGGAGAGTCTAGATTTGAAAGATGCTTTAGTGAGTATTGATGCGGTGGCTTGCAATGAAAAGATAGCGGAAAAAATTACTTCGAAAGGAGGCCCTTATTTATTAGCCCTGAAGAAAAATCAAAAGCAGTTATATGAACAGGTTCGTGAATGGATGGAGAAAAACAAAGCGCATCTACCCAAAGACGAATGGGTGGACTTTGGCAGTGGAAGAATCGAAAAAAGGACCTGTTATCTGTTGGAAGAATTAACACTACTGGATGGCTTAGCACATTGGCCAGCGGTAAAAGGCGTGGTGATGATTGAAGCCAGCCAAGAAAAAGCAGGAAAAATAAGGCAGGAAACACGTTTTTACCTAAGTAGTCTGGCCGCTGATGCGGCTACGTTCAATCAAGCCGTGCGAAACCATTGGGGTATTGAGAATAAGTTGCACTGGATGTTAGATGTGGTCTTTGGCGAGGATCAGAATCGAACTCAGAAAGGTAATGCTCCGGAAAACTTGGCTATTTTACGGAAAACAGCCTTGCAAGTTCTCTACCAAGCCAATCATAAAGAAAGTATCAAGAGTCGAAGAAAGATAGCCGCCTGGAACGACAAGTATCTCTTGCAACTTCTTCAAAACCTTCGTTTTTAAATGCGTTTAACCTGGGTTGTATCGCACAGTACTGGCTTTTTACTTAAAATTACCACCAAAATGGGTACATAGATTACCTGAAACTGATAGACTCCGGGCAGAAGTTTACGGGACGATTTTTAAATCTGTTCTTAATCATAGAAGAATTTCTTCCGGAAAAAAGAAAAACCGCGGCAACAAGGCTGCCACGGTTTCCGGTTGCTTCAACTTAATTACTCCATCTGTATATACTGAATCAGTATTTAAGTGGATTACTTTTGGCGCAAAACTGCCGCGAGGGCATTGCCTTCAAAAGTATTAGCGGTTTCAGCATCGGCATTGAGTTGAGAGCCGTAAGACACGTAAACACCATGTCCGCCGCAACCTGAGATCTTAGTGTTTTTAACAGAAATGATAGAGTTGTTACCGTACAGGGCGATAGCTGCCTTTTTGCCAGAC
Organism: Cytophagales bacterium; assembly: GCA_030448185.1. Lineage (GTDB taxonomy): Bacteria > Bacteroidota > Bacteroidia > Cytophagales > 172606-1 > CADCTQ01. Next base: position 72,876 of record JAUJNL010000006.1, read on the forward strand.
AGAATCGTGGTGCTGCCAGCGTGGCTGATCTCCGCGTGTTCAATTACGTTGTTTGAACTGGTAGAGTAGCTCATAATTCCTCTCCAGAATGGGTGATTACGCTGTACGCCGGTGATCACAATCTTATTGGCCGCAGTACCCTTGGCATTCTGATTAGAATCGCCGTTGTTCGGGTTCATTGCGTGGCGGGGGACTTGAATAATTGCCCCGGGATGTCGGTTGAGCGCGGGGTCGATGGTGCGGCTAGCCTGTAGGCGGGAAGGCGTTTTGTCGGCAAAGCCAGGCCATACAATCTCGTCTACCGTATTACCGGTTACCGATGAATTCATGATTTCTACCACGTTACGGCCGTTGTTGCTGGTAAATATACTAGCGGCATCCAGTTTCGCTACATTGTCAGCATCCAGATAAATACCGGCTTCGGCATTGTCGCTGAACGTTTTTCGCAAAATCCCGCAACACGGTTCCATCAGACAAGTGCATACCAAATCCCCCGCTGAACGCAATCAGGCTGTTTTTGAATACCAGCTGCGATTTGCCTCCGCCAAAGGTAGTTAAGCCGGCTTTTGATCCCACTGAGCATATTCTGGCTACCGGCATAGAGAATTTCTACGTTTTCAAACTCGTTGGCATTGCTGGCCGAGTACACCATGATGCCTTTCCAGTAACCTTTGGTCTTTTCCACGCCGGTAAACTTGATTTTCTTATTCGGTTCACCTTTAGCAATGATCAAGCCACCGCCGCTATTTACCGTGAAACTGATGTCTCTGGCGAAAGCAATGACTACACCTGGTTTAATGGTTAGTTCGGCATCTACCGTAAGACCCTCGTTCACCACGTAATCGGGCAGATCAGGGCTGGCAATGCGGTCTTCCAATACCGTCTTTACTTTGATGTCATCTTTTAAAGCCAAAGGTTGGGCGGCAGTAGCTGTAATCATTACTTTATCCTTACTGCTTCCGGCCTTGTTAGAAATAGTCAATTCAATTTCATACTCCCCAATCTGGTCGGGTACAAAGGTCGGCTTTGCCGAAGAGGCGTTGGCCAGGTTAATGGTACTGGTGGCCGGTTTTTGGTGAAGGCCCACTGGTAGTCGAATGGCTTGTTTTCACTGTCTTTAGAGGCACTGCCATCCAGGGTGACCGTTTGACCCAGTTGTGCATTTTGATCGGCACCAGCGTGGGCAGTAAGGGTGGAAGAAGGCTTATCGTCAGGCTTAACCGGCTCATCGTCTTTTTTACAGCCCGTCACCATAAGGGTTGCTGCGGCAAACAGCCATAGTAGTCTTTTTAGCAAACATAGTTTTGTAGAGGTTGTGAAGTGTGATTATCTAATGATGCTACAAAACTATCTCCCCAGCGAAGGGATTCATTGTATAAAACCGACCATTTGAGAGAGGGGTAAGTGCTACATACTGAACGGGCCGCCGTTCTATGAAATTAGACTGAATATCAGCTTACGTTAAGCTTTTAAAATCGACCTTAAACTTTTTACGCTTGTTCTCCTTCATTCCAGAACTTTTTAGGCATTAAATTTACTATTTACACCTTAACTTGCAGCTCTAAATCTAGACAGCATTATATGCGTTGATGACAAATTCCCAATAATTTTCGCTTAGCTGCTTAAAAGACTGAAGTTCCAGTTCTTCACTCCTTTCATCACTCCGTAAATTCAATGTCTATGTTTTACATTGTAGTTATCTTCCTTGGTTTATCCCTGCTGATGTACTGCTTGTTTGGCGGAGCTGATTTTGGGCGGGTATTCTGGAAGCATTTACCTCCAAACGTTTCCGGGAGAAAGGGGAAAAAATCACGTATCAGGCCATTGGACCAGTATGGGAGGCTAACCATATCTGGCTAATCCTGGTAGTGGTAATTCTGTTTATGGGCTTTCCCCGGATCTACGTGGAAGTGTCTACTGCCCTGCATATTCCCCTGACCATTATGCTGATTGGCATTGTACTGCGGGGTTGTTTCTTCACTTTCCGGCATTACGACGCTATCCGGGACCGGTCACACGACATTTACTCCCGGATTTTTATTTTGTCCAGTATTGGCACTTCTTTATTTCTGGGGATTATTGCCGGAGCCTTATCTCTCGCAAAATCCGTATTCAATCTCTATCTTTTGCCGACCGGTTTATTTGGCCCTGGTTCAATTACTTCTCTTTGCCGTTGGGCTGTTTGCCTGCTGTATCTTTGCTTTTCTGGCAGCCGTGTATCTGATCGGTGAGGCCAAAGGCGAACATATCCGGGCTATATTAATAAAGCAGGCGGTCCGGGCTAATATTGCGACCATCATTGCGGGAGGATTGGTGTTTGTAGCGGCCTACCTGGATGGTTTTGCCCTGATTGATTTACTGATAAACCATCCCTTCGGGGCGGTTTGTCTGGCTCTGGCTACGCTTTCCATTCCGGTGTTGTGGTATTGCCTGAATCTCGGACAAGTACTCATGCCTCGGTTACTGGCTGGTTTTCAGGTATGCCTGATTTTGGTAGCCTGGTTGTGGATTCAGTTTCCGGTAGTCGTTAAAATTGCGGATGCCGAACACCTTACGCTGCAAAATTCCCGGGCTCCGGAAGCGACTATTTACGTACTCGGGTGGGCACTGGTGGTTGGGTCCGGTTTGATTTTGCCCGCCTTGTTCTACTTGCTGAAATCCTTTAAAGGAAATGTACCCTTGCAGGCTGAGCCGCATCACTAGACTAGCTGGATTACGCAACAAATTCCGATCATGGCTACTCCCAACCGGTTATGATTCCGTCAAAGTCTGGCGGCCATTAACAGATTAAGGTCTTTGTGTTTCATATTAAACTTACGGGCAATAGGTGCGTTAGTAAGGCTGCCTTTGTAAGAATACACGCCCCGCATAAACCATTTATTCTTAAAAATCATCTCATCAATGCCGCCCGAATTACCGATTTCAATAATAAAAGGCATGAAAATATGACTGAGAGCCGTATGGTGCTGTACGAGCTACCTGGCGGCAATATTGGGGACGCAATAATGAATTACGCCGTACTTCTTGAAAGTGGGATTTTTATGAGTAGTGATTTCGGATGTTTCAAAGCAGCCGCCCTGGTCAATACTCACGTCAATAATGACTGAATCAGGTTTCATGCTGGCAATCATCTCTTCCGTTACAATACATGGACTGCGGCCATCCTCGGCCCGGATGGCACCAATGACTACGTCAGCCCGGCTGATGTTTTCGCCCATGACATTGGGATCAATTGTGGAAGTATATACCTGCTGACCGAGTACGTATTTCAGCCGCCGTAGCCGATAAATGTGCTTGTCAAAAATTTTGATTTCGGCTCCTAAACCCAGAGCCGTACGGGCGGCATACTCCGCCACCGTACCCGAACCCAAGATGACTACCTGCGTAGGGGGCACACCGGTGATGCCTCCTAAAATAATGCCTCTCCCGCTGTTAGCGGTATTGAGAAACTCGGCCGCAATGAGCATCACCGTGTTGCCGGCAATTTCACTCATGGCTCTTACGACTGGCATACCACCAACCTTATCCTGAATCAGTTCGAAGGCAACCGCAATCAGTTTTTTTTCATTGATTGCCTTAATGTATTCCGGGGTAAGCGTTGCCGTGCAGGGCCGACATGATCGTTTTGCCCGGCTTCATATACCCGATCTCTTCCAGCGTGGGGGTTCCACCTTGAGCACAATATCGGCTTCAAAAGCTTCTTTAGCTGAATACACAATGACAGCGCCGCATCGCTGTATTCCCGGTCCGAAAATTTAGCCGTATCTCCGGCTCCGGTTTCCACGCAGACCCGGTGCCCGTTTCGTGCCAGGATGGAAGTAGCTTCGGGCGTAAGCACCAGCCAGGCTTTCGTCTTCGCTTTGTTCTTTAGGAATGCCAATCAGCAGTTGTTGGATGCTGGTTTTAACCTCCATCAGCTTTTCCTGAGGAGAGAGATTGTTTGGGTAGCCAGTTGTTTGGTTTCCGCTTGCAGCTTGCTGCTACTCATGCTTGCTCAGTTGTAAGTACGCCCATTCTGACCTTCTAAATTAATACTTATTTTCAAATAACGGTCAGGAAGCAAGTTAGGAATTTTACCCGGCCACTCAATAAAACAATAGTTACCGGATTCAAAATACTCTTCAACCCCGATATCCAGCGCCTCTTCTTCATTTTTGATCCGGTAAAAATCGAAATGGTAACATTTTTTCGCCCTTATCGGTCAGGTATTCATTAACCAGACTGAAGGTCGGACTTTGCACCATCCTTCACGCCCAGCAGCTGACAGATGGCCTTGACAAAAGTAGTCTTACCGGCTCCCATGTCCCCCTCCAGAATCCAGGTTTTGTGACCGTCGGCCAGCCGAAGCACTAACTTTGCTACAAAGGCGAGTTCCTGCAGGGAACCATAAGTGGCGAGAAGTAGGGCTGCATTGGTAATACGGCGGTAATGGTTTGGCTTAAAACTTCTTCACGCAAATCTGCACAACAACGGGCAGATTTGCGGAAACAATTAAGATTCTGTCTGTAACAGGCTGAAAAATAACTTAAAAAAACCGTTAAACCTCACGATGTCTTTGGCGAAAGACTCATTAACGGAATAATCATTTCTTCCAGCGATACCCCCCGTGTTGGAAAGTGTCCTTATAGTAATTTACGTAGTAATTATAGTTATTCGGATACGCGAAGAAATAATCTTCAATCGTGAATACGTAAGCAGTGGAGACGTTAAGCTTCGGCAGGAAAAACTGTTCCGGCTTCCGGACTACCAGTACATCATCATCGTCAAAGCCGAGATTTTTGCCTTGTTTGTACCGGAGATTGGTGTTGGTGTTTTTGTCACCAATAATTTTAAAAGCCGTTTCACCCGGATCGTGCCGTGGTCCGTGGTAATGACCACCTTTACTTTTATCGGACAGGCGTCTTAATAACTCCAGTAACGGGGAGTGCATGACCCAGGAACGTGTAATAGACCGGTAGGCTGATTCATCGGGAGCCAGTTCGCGGATCATGGCCATATCCGTGCGGGCATGCGAAAGCATATCCACGAAGTTGTACACGATAACATTAAACTGGTTGGTCATCAGGTTATTGAGCGAATCCACCAATGATTTCCCCTGATTGATATTAATAATCTTGTGGTAAGACATTTTGGCATCGATGCGGGCTTTTTTGCATTTGCCGCTGCAAAAACTGTTCTTCACTGTTATTTTTACCTTCCTCTTCATCATCGTTCACCCACAAGTCGGGGTGGTACTTCTCCATCTCACTGGGCAGCATTCCGGGAGAAAATGGCGTTCCGGGCAAAGGCAGTAGTGGTGGGCAGGATGGAATAATAAACCGACTCTTCGTCCACATTGTAGTAATCTGAGAGAATTTCCTCCAGGATCTTCCACTGATCATACCGGAGATTATCGATCAGGAAAAAGAATACCGGATCCTGGCCTTCCAGCAAGGGAAACACCTTTTTTTTCATCATTTGATGCGAAAGCAAAGGTTTTTCGGCTTTGGGATCGTTGAGCCAATCCTCGTAACTCTCCATAATAAACTTGGCGAAGTTGGAGTTAGCTTCACTTTTCTGCATGTCCAGTACATCAGCCATGCTCTTATTTTCGGCCCGGTCGAGTTCCAATTCCCAAAATATCGCTTTTTTTATATATATCCGCCCATTCTTCGTGTCCGATCCGGTCGTTGTAGGCCATGGCAATGTTGCGGAAATCCTGCTGGTAGCCCTGAGTGGTTTTTTCGGTAACAGGCGCTTATTATCCAGAATTTTCTTGACTGAAAGTAAAATCTGATTGGGATTCAGGGGGCTTAATCAGGTAATCGGCAATTTTAGCCCCGATGGCCTCCTCCATAATGTGTTCCTCCTCACTCTTGGTAATCATCACGACCGGCATACTGGGTTTGGCCGCTTTGATCTGGCCAGGGTTTCCAGTCCGGTCATACCCGGCATATTTTCATCAGGAAAACAATATCGAAATTTTGCTCGTTGCATTTATCTAATGCATCAGCCCCACTATTCACTGGTGTGACGTCGTAGCCCTTGTTGGTCAGAAATAAAATATGTGGCTTGAGCAGATCAATTTCGTCATCAGCCCAGAGTATGGAATATCTTTGCATAGTTATAAGATGGTTTTGAGTTGATTTTCAATTAAGATAAAAAGTTTATCTCTTTGAAATACTATTGTATGGCCAGGCAAAAGTTCGATTAAGTAACGAATGAATTACATAAGTTATACTTGCCCGCCAAGCCTGCCTTTGACAAGAAGGTTCTGGCCTAGTAAAAAACGGCCGGAAATTATAGCACAACCCTTTGTAAGCTCAATTAGTCAGCGTTTTGAACAAGCGAAAATTATTTAATGACCCGGTATACGGGTTTGTTAACATTTACAGTGATTTAATATTTGATATCATTGAGCAGCCGCTGTTTCAGCGGTTGAGGCGGATCAACAAATGGGATTGGCTGATTTTGTCTATCCGGGGGCCTTACGCCACCGTTTTCATCTTGCACTGAGGCCATGCACCTGATGGGAGTAACCCCTGGATTCGCTGTGCGCCAAGGGACACGAAGTTACTGAAAAAGAATACGAAGCCGCATTGATTGCCATTCTCCTGCCTGATGTGGGTCATGGCCCATTTTCGCATGCCCTCGAAAACAGCATTATGACCGGTATCCGGCACGAAACCCTCTCCTATTTACTGATGCAACGGCTCAACCGGCAACTCGGCGGCCAGCTGGAGATGGCGCTGCAGATGTTCAACGGTACGTACCCGCGTAAATTTTTCTGTCAGTTGATTGCCAGTCAATTAGATATTGACCGGCTTGATTACCTCAACCGCGACTCCTTTTTCACGGGTGTTTCCGAAGGGACTATCGGAGCTGACCGGATTATCAAAATGCTCGACATTATCAATGACCGGCTGGTGGTGGAAGAAAAAGGCATCTACAGTATTGAAAATTTCCTGCAGGCCCGGCGGCTAATGTACTGGCAGGTGTATTTACATAAAACCACTATTAGCGCCGAAATGATGCTGGTAGCCGTCATCCGGCGGGCCCGGCAATTACTCCAGGGGGGCCAGGAAGTGCCTGCGACACCAGACCTTCACCTTTTTATCCGGCAGGAAGTGCGGATTGAAGATTTTGAGCGGGATGAAAGCTACCTGGAGGCCTTTGTTCAGTTGGACGACTCTGACATCTGGAATGCCCTTAAAATGTGGACCCGCCATCCCGACCGGGTGCTGTCCGGAATCAGTCGCATGCTGCTTGAAAGAAAACTCTTCAAAATCACTTTGTCACCCGACAAACCGGAAAAAATATTTCTGAAGGAGATAAAAGAGCATCTGCGGCACGATTTCGGCTTGAAAAATGAGGAACTACCCTACTTTCTGATTCAGGGGTCCACTACGAATGCAGCTTACTTGACTAAAGGAGACCGGATAGACGTACTGACCAAGAAAGGAAAGGTAATGGATATTGCGGAAGCTTCTGACTTGCCCAATATTAAGGCAATGAGTAAACTGGTAAAAAAATACTATGTCTGCTGGCCCCGGCAAATGGTCTGAGTATTCCCGAAACAACCAAGCAAAACGGTACTTTCGCATACAGATTCTAAAAACAGCTATTGCTTTAACAAGTTATTAAGAGCGGTTCTAACAAAGCAAATTATTCCTTTATTTTACAACATGGAATTAACTGTTGATCAGATAGCCGGGTTGCTAAATGGTAAAGTAAAGGGAGATGGTTCCCTGCGCGTAAACCGGCTGGCAAAAATTGAAGAAGCTACTCCCGGCTCTTTATCATTTTTATCCAATACCAAGTACGAGCCCTTTTTATACAACACCAAAGCGTCAGCGGTGCTGGTTGGGGAGCAGTTTGAGCCCAAAAAGCCTTACGCCACCACGCTGATCCACGTAAATGACCCCTATTCCGCCTTAACCGTGTTGCTGGAAGCGTATAATAACCAGAAGCTGCAGAATAAAAATGGGGTAGAGCAGCCTTCGTTTATGGCCGAAAGTGCGCAAATTGGCCAAAATGGATACCGGGGAGCATTTTCCTATATCGGCAACGGCTGCATTATCGGGGACAATGTAAAAATATATCCTCATGTATTTATTGGCGACAATGTCCGGATCGGAAATGACTCCATTATTTACGCTGGCGTAAAGATTTACGAAGATACGGTAATTGGGAATCGCTGCGTCATTCACGCCGGTTCGGTAATCGGAAGTGATGGGTTTGGCTTTGCCCCCCAGCCGGACGGCTCCTATCGCACGATTCCGCAGGTGGGTAACGTAATAATTGAAGACGAGGTAAGTATCGGAGCCAATACGGTAATCGATTGTGCCACGATGGGATCAACTATTATTCGCAAAGGGGTGAAACTGGATAATCTGATTCAGATTGCCCATAATGTTGAAATCGGAAGAAATACCGTGATGGCCGCGCAATCCGGTGTATCCGGTTCAACTAAAATCGGGGAAAATTGTGTCATTGCCGGACAGGTCGGGATTATTGGTCATCTGACACTGGCCAATGGCACCAAAGTTGGGGCTCAATCGGGTGTAAGTAAATCAGTTACCAAGGAAGGCCTCAGTCTTTTTGGTTCGCCAGCCTTCAATTATAAAGACAACCTGAAGTCCTTGTCCGACTTCCGGCATCTGCCTCAACTGCAAAAGCGGGGGGAAGATTTAGAAAAAATACTAAATTTGCCCGGAATGCAGAAGCAGGATTCAAGGAATCAGGAGTAAGCTGGTAAAATTTATCTAAGGCTTAACGCCTAAAAATTGGGTTATTTTGACCGATAGCAGTTTTTTGTTCTCATTATCCTTGTCCCAGTCCCTTCCTGTTTTCTCAATACTTTTACAGGATGAATATTAAGCAGCACACCATTAAAAAGGCGGTCACGGTTTCGGGGGTAGGCTTACATACCGGGGTTCCCGTGAACATGACCTTTCTGCCGGCTAAACCGGGTCACGGATATAAGTTTCAGCGCGTTGACATGGAAGGACAGCCGATAGTGGATGCTGATGTGGACAATGTAGTAGATTTGTCGCGGGGTACCACTATCGAACAAAGCGGCGCCCGGATTAATACGGTAGAGCATACGCTGGCAGCGCTGGTCGGACTCGAAATTGACAATGTGCTGATCCAGTTGGACGGCCCGGAACCTCCTATTATGGATGGCAGCTCCATTAAATTTGTAGAAGTACTGGAATCTGCTGGTCTGGAAGAACAGAATGCCCTTCGCAATTATTATGAGATTCCGGAGGAAATCAGATACCGCGACAAGGAACGCAATGTAGAAATAGCAGCCCTGCCCCTGGATGATTACCGGGTCACCGTAATGGTGGACTACAATTCACCGGTATTAGGTAGCCAACACGCTTCCCTGACGGATATCAAACAATTTCCCCGGGAAATAGCTGCTTGTCGCACCTTCTGCTTCCTGCACGAACTGGAGATGTTGCATAAAGCCAACTTGATTAAGGGGGGCGATCTGAATAATGCCATTGTAATTGTAGACCGCGTGATTCAGGACAACGAACTTGACTACCTGGCGGGTTTGTTTAACCGGCCCAAAGTAGAAGTCAAAAAGGAAGGCATCCTGAATAATGTAGAGTTGCGGTACAAAAACGAACCGGCGAGGCATAAGCTACTTGATCTAATCGGTGACCTGGCCCTGGCCGGAAGACCACTGAAAGCACAGATATTGGCAGCACGGCCCGGGCACGCGGCTAATGTCGCCTTTGCCCGGAAAATCAAACGGAAGATGGAGGAAACTTCGGCCAAGAGCCATATTCCATCCTATGATCCTAAACTACCGCCTGTACTCGATATCAAAGATATCTCCCGGATATTGCCCCACCGCTACCCTTTCCAGTTAGTAGACAAAATCTTCTATATGGATGAGAGTACCGTGGCCGGAGTTAAAAATGTAACGATCAACGAACCGTTCTTTATGGGGCATTTCCCCGGCAATCCCGTGTTTCCCGGCGTCTTTCAGATTGAAGCAATGGCGCAGACCGGTGGGATTCTGGTGCTGAGTTCGGTGCCGGACCCGGAAAATTACTGGACTTATTTTTTGAGCATTGAAAATTGCCGTTTCAGAAAAATGGTTTTTCCCGGTGATACAATTATTTTTAAGTGTGAACTGCTGGCCCCGATAAAAAGAGGGATTGCTAAGATGCACGGACAGGCATTTGTGGCCGGAAACCTGGTATGTGAAGCAGTGTTGTCAGCAAGTATCGTAAGAAAAAACAAATGATTCATCCATTAGCGTACATTCACCCGGAAGCCCGCATTGCTCCCAACGTTAGCATTGACCCCTTCGTTAGCATCCACCGCGATGTAGAAGTAGGAGAAGGTACCTGGATAGGTTCTAACGCAGTTATTATGGATGGAGCCCGGATAGGAGAAAACTGCAAGATATTTCCCGGAGCGGTCATTTCCGCTCCCCCGCAGGATTTGAAGTACAAGGGCGAGCCTTCTACCGTTCTGATCGGTAATAATACTACTATCCGCGAATTTGTTACGCTGAATCGGGGAACTGAGCTTGACAAGAATACCACTACCATTGGCGAAAATTGCCTGCTGATGGCCTATGTGCACGTTGCCCACGATTGCATTATCGGCAATAATGTGATTATTGTTAATTCTGTGCAACTAGCTGGTCATATTGAGATACAAGACTTTGCTTTTATCGGGGGTACTTCGGCGGTACACCAATTTGTAAAGATCGGTACTCATGCCATGGTTTCCGGAGGATCACTGGTGCGGAAAGACGTACCTCCTTTTACCAAAGCCGGCCGCGACCCACTGGCGTACTGTGGTATCAACACCATAGGTTTGCGGCGGCGTGGGTTCTCCAATGAGAAGATTAATGAAATTCAGGAAATTTACCGGCACGTTTACCTGAAGGGACTTAATAATTCGGATGCCTTGGATGTAATTGAACTGGAAGTTCCTCCTTCCAAGGAACGGGACGAAATACTGGATTTTATCCGTACATCCGAACGCGGTATTATGCGAGGATCACTGAACTAAATCAATTCCGGTTTTCCGGATAGAAAATGACGTTCACTGGCCTGCTTGCTCGGGGGCTTATTCAGGTATTGTGCGATCACCATGCGAATCAGTTTACAGAATGCAGGCAAGCGTTTTAACCGGGACTGGATTTTCAGGGAAGTTACTTATAGTTTTGATGCCCAAAAGAAATACATTATCACTGGACCTAATGGCAGTGGGAAGTCAACGTTGCTCCAGGTAATTGCCGGACTGGTTCCTCTGTCTACCGGTACCACCCAATACTTTATTCACGACCAGCCAGTGAGCAGCGATGAAATTTACCGGCATCTTGTTATCGCTTCCCCGTATCAAGAATTGATTGAAGAATTTACCTTTAGTGAGCTTATTCGTTTTCATTTTAAATTTAAGCGTTTCAAAGGAAATTGTACCATTGAGCAGTTGGCGGAAATAATCGAACTGACGCATACTTGGAATAAACCAGTCAAATTTTTCTCCTCCGGCATGAAAACCAGGCTTAAATTAGGACTAGCGTTTCTTTCCGAAGTTCCGCTTATATTGTTGGATGAACCTACTTCTAATTTAGATACCAATGGTATTCAATGGTATCAACACATGTTGCATACTTATTGCACTGATCAGACGTTAATTTTATGTTCTAATCAGTCGTACGAATACGAAGGATTAACGAATGTGCTGCATATCGAGAATACGCAACTAAAACAGCGATAATATTTCTGCTTAAAATTATGAAAAACCGTCTGCTTTCTCTTTTACTGATTACCGTTGCTGTTTTTTCCTGCAAAAAGGATGATGAAAAACTCACCAGCAAACAGTTACTGACGGCTCACTCCTGGAAGTTGGCTAAACTGTTAGCTGCGGGACAAGAGGTAACCGACCCAAGGCTGCAGCAGGTGGTGGCGGCATTTAGTAACAGTACCATCCTTTTTAAATCAGATGGCACGTATACCTCCACCGAAAACAGTTCCGGGTCAATCTCTTCCGGAACTTGGGAACTTCAATCAGGCGATACTCAACTATATATAAATACCGGAACGGATAAATACACTTTTACGATCAAAGAGCTGGCAGCCAATAGCCTGAAACTTACCACAACCGTAACAGTAGGTCCCCCTATTATTCCGACACCTATCCCAATCCCAGTGGAAGTTGAACTGCAGATGGTGCCAGTAAAATAAATTATCTGTCTGTGAAGCAGGCTACATATAATTCAGAAGGTTTATCCCAAGAAGCGTTTTTGCAGGAATAATAGTCATTGACAGAAGTTCCAGGCAGGCTAAATTCTGCTGTACATTTACACTTGCCCTACCAAAAATAAAACTCCGTGCAAATTGCTACTAAAGCTGATTTCTAGTAGATTAGCAGCAATTTGCATTACCTCATATGTAACCTTGTTTCGAATACATACTAGGTATGTATAAATCTACCAGTCTTCTCATCACTTATTTAACCTGAATACCCAAGGCTGCAAGTCCGCTACTATCCTTTATACATGGGCAAAAAGTAGCAAAGGAACCGGGATCAAGGCTTAAAAAACTCCTACTACAGGAAAGAAACCTAATCTCGCCTGCTCAAGATGTTAACATATCCGGGATTTATTACATTATATATTAAAGAAAAATTAATATTATCCAAAACTGTAAGATCCCGGTTTGATTTTGAGTGGTAAGGCCGCAAATGTCATTTTTTTTCACAAATTTGCGTTTACCTTTTCATACATGACGTATTAATAGTATAATTCACAGTATAATTACGCCTTAATGGCAGTTTTAAAACGGTAAATATTACTATTAAAAGACTAAGTTTCCCTGGCTTTTCGTCCAATCAAAGCGGAAACATTACCCTTAAAAATAATAAATCACCCTTTATTTAGCCTCTGTTGTAACCCGAATTTATTACATCCTATTTATTTACTAAACTTGCTAAAAAACACTTTAATGCTTCTAAGAATACCTGCCAAAGCCCTGCTGTTTGCAGCGCTTATGCTCACCTTTGCTTGCGTTCCGAACAGGAAGTTGATTTATCTGCAAGACCAGGAAAGTGACCAAAAAGTGCCCCCTGCTAATGCCGGTAAATCGCTGGCCCTCCAACCCTATGAGCATAAGTTAAAGACAGGTGATATTGTTTCTATTCAGGTTTCCAGCCTCACGCAGGAGAAGTATAATATATTTAATAAAGCAGCCTCTCCCTTGGCGCCGATTGGAGGAGGCGAACAAAGCACCATTTCAAACAGTGCCAACACCGCGAATACTGCGGGTTATATAGTAGACAAAGACGGTAATGTGGAATTGATGGCCGTAGGCAGCGTAAAAATAGGCGGACTTACCATTAAAGAAGCCCAGGAAAAATTGAAAAAAACCTTGGCTGATTATCTTAAAGATCCGGTTGTGGAAATAAAGCTTCTAAACTTTACCTTTACCGTATTAGGTGAAGTAGGAAGACAAGGAACTTTTTCAACGATCAACCCCCGTACCAATATCATGGAAGCTTTGGCTTCAGCGGGAGGCGTAACTGAAATCGGGGATCACTCCCGGGTAAAGATTGTGCGCCACGAAGAAGGCAATGCGAAAGTGTTTTACGTAGATGTGCTGGAAGATAACCTGCTGCGTTCCGAAAATTATTATATCCATCCCAACGATGTGATTGTAGTAGCTCCTCTGAAAGCGCGTAACGTCCGGCAATATGCAAGTAATACTTCATTAGTGCTTTCTACTTTGCTTGGTATAGCTGGTACAATCGTATTTGCTCTTAGCGTAAGTGATCGCGGCAACTAACGTAAATAATCGTTAAACTACATAACAGTGGAAATTAATAACAATTCTCAAAACGTTTTCAGTTTGCAGCGGGTAGTCTCCCGCATTTTTAGCAAATGGTACTGGATTTTGCTTTCGGTTTTGGTTAGCGCCGGAATTGCTTATCTTATAAACCGCTATACTGCCCCGGACTACGAGGTTACGGCTTCTCTTTATATTAAGCAGTCGAAGGATAAGACGAACTCTATTGAGCAGTTCCTGTTGAGCCGGCAGAACGAGCAGTCTTCTAAACTGTATGATGAATCCTTCTTCCTTAGATCCCGGGGATTGGTTCAAGCTACTCTGAGGCAACTTAATTTTGGGGTATCGTACTTCCAGGATACGGAGACAGTCAGGCAGGAATTGTACAAAGACAGCCCGATTGAAGTAGTATTTGATACTACGGCCACTGCTATCCCTTATGGCAGCGAAATCAAGTGTTTGATCAAGAGCCCGAACTACTATTCACTCACTACTGATGATGAGGAAACGCAGAAACTTTTCAAACAGACACAGTACGAATTTGGGAAGGCTTATAACGAGAATGGTTTTCAATTCACAGTATTATTGAAAAAGCCATCCAATCAGTCGGGAAAAGAAGTAGTTTTTCTCATTAATACCCTAGATGCCCTTACGGGAGAATATTTAGGTAAACTGAACGTAGAAAGTGAAGCTGAAGATGCTTCTATTCTAATTCTCAAAAGCACCGGAAAAAATCCACAGAAAGAAGTTGACTTCCTGAACCAGCATATTAATCAGTTTGTAAACCAGGATCTGCAGGAGAAGAACGTTGCCACGGCCAAGACGAGCCAATTTATTGATCAGATCCTTACCAAGAATACTGATACCCTGAATAAATATACAAGAGACCTTCAGAGGAGTCAGGGTAGCATTGCCTCCCTAGCGCCGGATGCAAAAGGCAATGTAATTCAAGGAGAACTCAGTGCATTAGAAAAGGAAAGAGCCGAAGTAGGATATACCCGTGATTATCTTACTTATCTTAATGAACAATTGCGGAAAAATTCGGACATCAGCCAGGTAGTTATCCCGTCAACTGGAGGGGTTGAAAATCCAGTTCTTAACGCTAATCTGCAACAACTTACGCAGTTGCAACAGGAGTTGACGCTGATGGGTGCCGATCCTAATTCCCGTAATCCCCTGATTCAATCTACCTTGCAACGGATGGCTGAACTGAAGAGGGCCGTTTTGCAAAATGTTACTGGGTTGATTGCCAATGCAGATATAAAGCTGAGAAGCCTTGATGCCCGGATTGCTAATTACCGTGGCTTAACAAGATCTGTAATTCCTGAAGCCAACCGGCAGTTTGCTGATATCCAGCGAAATCTAAGTGTAACGGAAGAATTGGTAAACTTCCTGATGCAGAAGAAAGCCGAAGCTGGGATTGCCCGGGCATCCACTGCTTCTGATTACAAGCCGGTTGATTATGCAGTGGTGTCGGGTACCGTTCAAAGCCCCATTAAAAACTATATTACGGCTATCATTATCGGATTGATGCTTCCGATTGCCTTTATTGTGCTGAAGGATTCATTTAACAATAAAGTAGTTACCAAGAGTGACTTGCTTAATAATACCTCCTTGCCTCTGCTTGGCATTATCGGGTATGATGGTCCTTCTAAAAAAGCGGCGATTTCATATAACTATAAAGCCTCGCTTACCGCAGAATCTTTCCGCTCCGTAAGAACGAATTTGAGCTACTTTATTGATTCGGAGGAAGGAGCTAAAGTTCTGACTTTTATTTCTTCGATTCCACGGGAAGGAAAAACGTTCTGCTCTAAATACCTGGCCTTCATCCTGTCAATATCAGGTAAGAAAACCTTGCTCATCAATGCGGATATGCGTAAACCTGATGGCAATGCTGATCTGGAAGTAGAAGGGTTTACCGGCTTAAGCCATTACCTGTCAGGTAAAGCTACTATTAATGAAGTGATCATGCGGACCAAAGTAGATAATCTATACTATGTCCGTTCGGGAGAAGTTCCTCCTAATCCGGCAGAGTTGTTATTAAACGCCCGCATGAAACAATTAATCGATACAGTACGTGAAAGCTTCGATTATATTATCATAGATACTCCCCCGGTCTCAGCATTCTCCGATAGTGCCGTACTGATTAAATATACGGATTTGGCTATATGTGTTGTTCGTCAAAATCATACCACCAAGGCATTGCTAAATCATTTTAATGATTTATATGCCAATAACCAGAATGTTAAAATGGCGGTGTTGTTTAACCACGTAAATATGCAGAAACTAGACTCCGGTTATAAAGCCAGCTACTATAATGGCGCTTATTACCAGAACAACGATAAATCTACTTGGTGGAAGCAACTGTTACCCGGTTGATAGAAACAATGCAATCCGTACTTATGCCAGTACGGATTGCATTTGACTTTATAATTGAGTAAATATAAAACATCAAACTATACACTTTAATAAATTTAATACTAAAAGCTCCGATGGTACAGTCACAGGTAAATGATTTTGATATTGTAATCAAGCCAGGTAATACTGAGAAAAACTATTGGCGGGATTTATGGCGGTTCAGGGAGTTATTTTACATTCTCACCTGGAGGGATATTAAGGTCCGCTACAAGCAGACAGTGTTGGGTGTAGGTTGGAGCGTTCTGCGTCCGTTGCTGAGTACCATCATCCTTACAGTAGTTTTTGGCAAGATTGCAAACATAAAATCAGAAGTACCCAATGAACTCTATCCCATTCTGGTATTTGCCGGTATGTTACCATGGACCTTCTTCTCCGGTGCGCTTTCTGAAACCAGTAATAGTCTCGTATCCAACTCCAACCTGATCTCTAAGATCTATTTTCCCCGGTTAATTGTTCCGGCAAGTACGGTGATTGTGGCATTAGTAGATTTCCTAATCTCTTTCGGCATTCTCATTATTATGTTTGTCTACTACCAGTTCGTTCCGAATTGGCGGATCATTTTTCTTCCGGTATTTCTGTTAATGGCCTTTATTGCCGCCTTTGGAGTTGGTCTGTTCCTGACGGCACTTAACGTAAAATATCGCGATTTCCGGTTTGTAATGCCATTTATTGTTCAGTTTGGCATGTATGTATCACCAGTAGGCTTTAGCAGCAAAGCATTGCCTGATAAATTGGAACAATTTAAATCGTTTTACGCGTTAAATCCGATGGTAGGGGTAATTGATGGATTCCGGTGGTGCATTTTTGGCGAAGTCAGTGAATTAGACCCAAAAAACTTCTCAATTTCTTTAGCAGTTACCTTATTTTCACTCTGGTTTGGAATCTGGTATTTCCGTAAAACGGAAAAAACCTTTGCTGATATTATTTAACACGGTTATGGTGATGACCACAAACTTTAGAATACTTCTTTTTTATGTTTCAAACTCCCATTCTGTTTCTGGTCTTTAATCGCCCTCGCACTACGCAGATGGTATTTGAAGCAATCAGACAGGCGAAGCCACGGCAATTATACATAGCCGCTGATGGTCCTCGTAAGGACCGGGAGGGCGAAGCTGAAAAGTGTCAACTTACTCGTCAAATTGCTACGCAGGTAGATTGGGAATGTGAAGTTCACACTCTTTTCAGAGAAGAAAATTTGGGAACCCGCCATGCTATTCATCAGGCAATTGACTGGTTTTTTAGTCAGGTAGAAGAGGGTATTATTTTGGAAGATGACTGTTTGCCTTCAAATAGTTTCTTTACATTTAGTGAACAAATGCTGGCAGAGCACCGGAATAATGATAAGATTATGCATATTGGAGGTAATTCCTATATTGATTTAAACGGTTATCATCCTAATGCTTCTTACTATTTCAGCAACTACGCAGTAACTTGGGGTTGGGCCACTTGGCGCCGTGCTTGGCAGTATTATGATGGTAATCTTAAGGAATATAATCTTTCATTCCTGTTGGGGCCGATGCGTAAAGTTTGTCAAAGCGCGGAAGAGTTTATATTCTGGCGAAATAAGTTTCACAGCATTATTGTCGGTCAGTTGAAGACTTGCTGGGATTACCAATGGATTTTTACGCTATGGGCGAAACAAGGATTGGCGATTACCTCCTCGGTAAATTTAGTTTCTAATATTGGGATTGGCCCTGATGCCACTCATACATTTGAGAGTGATTGGAAATACGCCAATATGCCCAGTAAAGAGTTAGATCAAATCATTCATCCGGAAAAGATAGAAGTAGACCGAGTAGCCGACAGAATTTTCTTCGAGGAATGCGGGGGAAATTATATGCCCTCCTGGTATATGTACGTTTACTACGGTTTCAAAAATCGGTTGAAACCAATAATTCAAAAACTAAGAGGACAATTACCGGTATTAGCTCATCATTAAGCTAAACCCTCGAAACCTCAATCATTGCGTTTTCACATTAAGTAAATAAAGTTAATCACCATACAAGATTACATGAAAACAGTTATTCAAATTGAAAATTTAAGTAAGCAATACATCATCAAGCATGAAGGCCAAAATCATGGAACCCTCCGTGATGCTATTACTGATACCTTCAAAGGAATGCTCAAATCCAAAGAGGCGAAAAGCAAAAGAAATGAAAGCTTCTGGGCATTAAAGGATATTAATTTCGATATAAAACAAGGCGATCTAGTTGGATTGATTGGCCATAATGGCGCAGGTAAATCTACTTTGTTAAAGATTATCAGCCGCATTACTGAACCTACTACTGGCTCTATCAAAATCAAAGGTAGAGTAGCCAGTTTGCTTGAAGTAGGCACCGGTTTTCATGGGGAACTTACCGGACGGGAAAACATTTTTTTGAATGGTACGATTTTGGGAATGAGCCGGGCTGAAATCCGCCGGAAACTTGACGAAATCGTAGCTTTTTCAGAGATAGAGAAGTTCCTAGATACCCCAGTTAAGCGTTACTCTTCTGGTATGTATGTACGTCTGGCTTTTGCAGTAGCCGCGCACCTGGAACCTGAAATCCTGATTCTTGATGAAGTATTAGCGGTAGGTGATATGGAGTTTCAAAAGAAATGTCTGGGGAAAATGGAAGATGTGAGTAAAAATGAGGGACGGACCGTTCTGTTTGTGAGCCATAATATGGGGTACATCAAAAAATTGTGTAACAAAGGCGTATTACTCAAAAAAGGACAGGTGCATATGGTTGGAGATATCAATCATTCGGTGGCCGAATACCTGAGACCAGCCTCTAAGGACACCAGCAATATATCTTTCAACAAAAATGATTACGGTCTCTTACACTGTGAAATGTTTGCAGCAGAAGGGGCCGGAGCACCAACTAAAGAAGTTTTTGGTGATCAGAAGACCGGTTTCAGATTTATGATCCGTCTTTCCGAAAGAATGCGGGGTAAGATTGGGTTGGGCGGACGGTTAGTTGATGCTGCCGGTAATGTCATCGGATCTAACTTTTCTGATTATTATAATGCTCAGTTTTCCGTCTCTAATGATGAAATCACTGAGATTGAACTGATAAATGATGGTTTGTACCTGGGCCCTGGACGGTATATTTTCTATCCAGAACTTTGGTGTAATGGTGAACATATCAGAACCAAAGTTGAGCCTGTTTATTTCGAGGTAATGGTAGCTGACATATTCGGAAAAGGGTACAGTTCCTTCCAAAATGAAGGCCCTATTTTATGGGACGCAACTTGGCAACAGGTAAAATCCAAAGCCCTCGCCGACTAGGCTTAATTTGTATTCTCTTATTTTTATTGCACACAGAAACAGTGGGCCATTTGGAGCACTCTAGATGGCCCACTGTTTCTGTGTGCAATAAAAATAAGAAATTTCCCGTCTTTCATTACAATTCAATTAGTAAACCTAACCCATCTATACATCCTACTAGTTTTTGAATATGCAATTACCAAGAATTCTGCTGCTGACTGAGGCTGTGCCTATGAAGAACCGGGGCGGAGCCAAGCAGACTTTATATAATTTGCTTAAAGAATATCCTCAGGAAAACCTTAGCTTATTAACCATCAAAAGTGATGAGGTTGCCCCACCAGACAGCATGAAGTCTTTCTTATACAGAGAATCTTATTTTGACTTCCTCCCTTCTGTTATTCAAACCCGATTTAGCTACCCACTTTATCAACTTAATTGTATTATCCGCAAAACCGTCGGGTATGATAAGATCAACCAAATAATTGATTGGAAGCCCGATATCATTTTGGTAGTACCAATGGGCTCAGCACCAGTCTGGATCGGAGAGGAACTAAGTCGTAAGGTTCCGGCTAAAGTAGTAGTGTATATGATGGATGACTGGCTGGAAGTTCAACGACCAGGGCCAGCAAAATGGGCGACGGATAGAAACCTTAAGCATTTGCTTCAGATATCAGCGGGTTGGATTATGATTAGTAAGAATATGTCTCAGACGCTTAAGGAGAGATACCAACTCGATAACAAAAAAGTATTGATTGCCCAAAATCCCGTTTACTTGGAAGCTATCAATTTGAATCCTAAACCTATTGTAGCCACAAACTCTTTTAAATTAGCCTATGCTGGAGCTATTCTACCAATGCACGCTGATGGGGTTAAACTTGTAGCAAAGGCAGTTAGTTTGCTAAGGAAACAAGGAAAAGATGTCACCTTTACCGTTTTTGCCTCCGATTATTACTGGAGTTATTGGGAACAGGTTTGGAAGAAAAACGGTGCTGATATGGATGGAGTAATCTATGGGGGTTACTTGGAGCGATACGCTGATTTTCTTTTGCAATTGCAAAATTATGACCTGTGTGTAGTGTCAGCTGCCTTTAATCCTAAGTTGGCTCCTTACTCCCGAAGTTCGGTACAGACTAAGATTACTGATTATTGGTCTACAGGAGCGCCAATTTTATCGGTTGGCCCAACTTACTCAGCCTGTAGTCAATTTGTAGCTGAGCGGGAGGCCGGATTCGTAATTGATAAGAATGACCCGGCAGCTTGTGCAGAATTTATTCTTAAAATAATGAACAATCCGGAATTGCGCAAAAAATACCGCGACAATGGTCTCCGGATTGTCCGCGATGAATTCAGCATGCCGATAGTAACGAAGCAAATAAATGAATTCTTTAAAGACATTCATGCCTCCTGAAACTTGTGATTAAGATGGTCTCTCCTTTTTCTAATCCAGTTATTAGTATAAATTACATTTAATGGACGGATAGGGAATTCGCTGTAAAGCCGAAATGTAGAAATTAATAAATACAACATGAAGCCGGTTAAACTTTTCGTTGATTCAAAGGATCTGACCAGCAAGTTGTTAAAGGCACCATTGCTGTATCCTTTAACCGGATTACCCGAATGGTCTCTATTCCATGACCGCGATCTAAGAGTAAATGTATATGATAAGTATGTGGCAGAAGGCCGGCGCTATTTTGAGCTAAGCAGTTTGAATGATTGTGATTATATTATATATCCATTCGAAATTAACCTTCACGTAAACCTACCCGAGTTACAAGAGAAGCTGTTAACTTATGCTGAATATGAGAAGAAGGTTAATAAACCAGTATTGATTTTTTACGCCAACGACTTAGAGGTTAATAGGTGGATGTCAAACATCCCTTTCCAGAACCCAATCATTTTTGCCTCTTCTCTGTTCAAATCTACTCAGCCTGATTATCTGCATGCCCAACCGGCCTTCATCAAAGATCCTTTATCAGAAGGTTTCACCCCCTATATACGTCAGAAGAGTTCAGAAGCAGCTGTAGGATTCTGCGGATTTGCTGCTCCAATGGGGGTGCCATGGGGTAAATACCGAATCCAGGAAGAAGTAAGGCTTTTACTGGATCAGCTAGGCTTATTAAAAAGGATGAACCTGGATGCATTCCATACAACTCGGGTAAGAGCCTTAAAAAAAATCAACCGTTCAGGTAGGGTAAAGGCAAATTTTATTATTCGAAGCTTTTCTGCGTTTGATAGCACTCAGGGGCTGTTTTCCGAAGGCAAGGAGGAAAGAGCCAAGCGGTTACGTAACCAATACTTTACTAATATTCTTGAATCTGATTACGTGCTATGCTCCAGAGGACATGGTAATTTCTCATTCAGATTTTACGAAACTTTGGCTTGTAGCCGGATTCCGGTGTTCATCAATACTGATTCAGTGCTACCATTTGATACTAGTATTGATTGGAAACGGTATTGTATATGGATTGATGCGCCGGATATTTCTCGGATAGACCAACGAATTGCCCAATTCCATCACAGCTCACCCCGACGAGTTTCAGCAGTTGCAATCGGATTGTCGGAAGCTCTGGGAAGAATATTCGTCACCCGAAGGCTTTTTTCGTAATACGGCTAAGCAACTGAGCACTATTATGACTGAATCCTCAGCAAGAATCAACACTTAATGTATAGTTGCTGAATACTCTGAAATATTACGTTAAGAGGATTTATAAATATGTCTATCACTAACTTATTAAGCCTCTCTGCCAGAACCTGGATTATTCATTTATATAAATATAACAAAAAGGGTAAAGTATCTTAGCCTAATTTCCTGTTACTTTGGGCGTGATTTGAGCCAATCATTCATAAAGGAGCAGGATGGAAAAAGGTAATTGTATCAAGCAACGGTCATGAAAAAACTTTTTATTGATAAGTTTTTGCGAATTGAAGCGGGAATTCGGAGCGGCTAAACATTTAATAGAACTATCCGAAGAAATGGAAAAAATAGGATGGAGTGCACACTTGTTCCCCCCAATGAAATACATAAAGATGGGCTGAGCAACCTGGAACAATATCAGCGTGCCTTACGGGACTATCTAAGACAGAATGCCCGAAAATATGATGTTGCCGAATACGGCCAATACTATCTGCCGTTCTCCCGGCAAGATTTCCCTGAAGAAACGCTGATGGTAGCTCGTAGTGTACTTCTGCACTACCACTTCTTCTCCATAAAAATGCCTACTACCGGGGGGACGCTGAAAGAATTTCTCTACCATCATACCAAAGGCCGTTTGATTAGTTACCTTGAAAATCCTAAGATCAACCGAAATATATAACTCACCACTTTTCGGGAAGCGGATTTGATTAATGTAAATAATAGCGATGATAAAAGGGGTTGATGCAAAGAGGGTTTCATGGCAGCAAAGTAGCCGTAATACCTTGTGGACTAAGCGATTCTGCCCGGCAGGCTTTTCATCAGATATCCAGTAAAACACCAGATAAGCGCCAGATCGCCTTCATTGGCACTTATGAACGCCGGAAGGGCTCTCTCGACCTGCCAGTTATTTTCAAGTTGATCTCAGATGCGTTACCTGATGTAACTTTTAAATTGCTTGGCACTTATTTTACTAAGGAACAGATACAGTCCCGTTTCTCAAGTGAATTAACCCCTAAAATCACAGTAATTCCAAGCTATTCATCTGATCAACTTCCTTCACTGCTGGAAGATTGTACGGTTGGGATTTTCCCTTCTTACGTAGAAGGATTCGGTTTGGGCGTACTTGAAATGCTGGCTGCTTCCATACCCGTTTTCGCTTATAATGCTCCCGGCCCTCCTATGATGCTAACAGAAGAATACCTCTCAGCACGGGGCGATAAACAAGGAATGGCGGATAAAATTATCAATTTGTTAAAAGATGAGAAACGGTTAGCACTAGAACGTAGTAAAGCTAAGGAGACTTCCTTACCATTTACCTGGAAAAATGTAGCCGCTCAAACAGATAAAGTATATACCAGTTACCTTTCGGCGGTTCGAAGTAATTTACTATTGGCTTAGAAAAATTTATTTACTGGAAATTAATTACAAGGTTAGAAATCCCGGATGTATGAAGGTATTATTTCTTCACTCTAATATACCCAATTATGTTACTGATGGCTTGTTTCATGGTCTGCGTGAGCTGTTGGGCAATGACTGCATAGATATTCCCCGCAATGACCCCATGTACACGCCGTTGTCGCCGGAAGCCAGTCAGAAAACTGGAAGTAAGGGAAAAACACTATACGGACTATTAGAGGATAACTCAGTACTGGAAGGCCGCCGGGTATTCTGGCAACGTGACTTGTCTACGTACGATCTAGTAGTAGTAGCCGACATTTTTCACTTATGGAATGAGTTCTGGGATATTACCAGAGAAGTGCCCCGGGAACGGGTAGTTATTGTAGATGGAATTGACAGCCCAGCCATTTTTCCTTATCTGCAGATGAAGGAACGATTCCGCACTAAGCCGTGGTCTTTTATGGCGCCTATTCGTTCAGTACGTTACTTTAAGCGTGAGGTAGTGAATGGGGCCGAAACATTTGGGATGGCACAATACCTACCTAAGAGCTTTCATAGCATTTTTTCGGTTCCCAGGAACCTTCAACCCATTTCCATGTCAATTCCCCGAAGCAAAATCACCAACGTAACTACTGGGTCGAAAACCAAGGATTTTGTGGATTATGTTGTAGATAAGGAAGTAGCTGAACGCATCCGGAAAAGCTTTGTGGCAGTAGGGCAATGGAAACCTCTATTTGAGCAGGAAGAAGATTATTACCGGGATATTCAGGTATCTCGCTTTGGAATTACTACCCGCCGGGAAGGCTGGGATTGTCTCAGGCATTATGAGTACGCCGCCAATGGCTGTGTCATGTGTTTTAAAGACCTGGAAACTAAACCCGAGAAATGCGCCCCTTACGGTCTAGATAAAAGCAATTGTATTATATACCATAATGCTGATGACCTTATGAAAAAAATCTCATCTTTGGGGAATTATCAGTATGAAGATTTGCTGAATGCCACTTATCAATGGATTGATCAATATACAACAGTGAAAGTAGCTGAACGTTTCCTGGAAGCTTGTTCTCTTAAAATTCCCAGGTTGCAGGCGCTGGCTACTTAATATAAAACTTTGCACCTCTCTGTTGGGGTTGGAGAAAATTTATGAGTAAGAAATTAGCCGCAGTTATTATCACTGTGCATAATGAAGTACCCGACGAGTACGAAAAAATCGCTATTGCACAGTGTTTTAAAGTATTAGGAAGCCACCCTATTGTTTTTCTTTCCAGAAGCGAATTTGACTTTACGTATTACCAAGAAAAATATAGCAGGCAAGGAGAGGTTTCTTTCGAAAAATTCAGCTATGGTCCTGGAAGCAAAGGAATTGATGATCTGATGCTTTCAAGTGAATTTTACAGGCGATTTCTGGATTATAAATACATTCTCATTTACCATACTGATGCCTTTGTATTCCGAGACGATCTGCATTATTGGTGCTCTCAGAATTATGATTATATCGGAGCAACTATTTTTGATACGGATTTTACCCGTATCTTTTTTCAGTATTCAAAATACCGGTATTTTCTTAAATTGGGATTATTGAAGAATCAGAATATTGGAAATGGAGGGTTCTCATTGCGTAAAGTAAGTTCGTTTTACATGAGCAGCCGTATATATAGGCCCTTAATCAAATCGCTGACGGAAGGGTTAAATGAAGATTTATTCTGGTCATTTAAGATGCCTTACCTGAATCCTTTCTTCAGAGTTCCAAGTCTTGATAAAGCCAAGAATTTTGCTTTTGAAACTTCACCCCGTGAAGTTTTTGAAATGAACGGCAAGCAATTACCATTCGGTTGTCACGCATGGCGCCGTTATGATTTTGATTTTTGGAAACCATTCATTGAATCTCAAGGGTATGTGTTATCTTAAAAAAAGCGGCAACTGCTAAGCCTGTTTACGGTAAAAATGCTTCACTTATAATTGTCGGCTTGCTATAAATGAAAATTGTATTTATTACTGATAATTTCCCTCCAGTTGTCGATGGCGTAGGGGATTATACCTATAATCTCGGACAGGAGTTCGCCAACAACGGACATCAAGTATATGTAATCTGCTCTCGGAAAGAGGCGATTATACAGCACGCTGAAAACATCAATTCTATTACGGTTCTTCCGATTATACTGCACTGGAATAAAAGTGCTATCAGTACTATATTGAAGTCGATTTCACATATTCAGCCAGATTGGATTGTACCGCAGTATGTACCATACTCCTATAATTACTATGGGATGCCTTTTTGGTTCTACCAACTTGTCTCTGCGCTTAAACAACAGAAATACCGATTAGCCATCACCTTTCACGAAGTTTTTATTGATCTTGAATTAGATAAACCTAAGTATATACCTGTTGCATTAGCCCAACGAGCAATTACCTACTTGATCGCTGAGAAAGTTGACCATATCATTGTAAGTATTGAGAGAGTACGTCTTCAATTAAGGCGATTTGATGCTAAAATGACCAGGATTCCAATTGGGAGTAACATCAGGCCAGTTACAGTACCGGAGACAGATATAATACACTTAAGGAAGAAAATGGCTCCTAAAGATGAATTTATCATTGCCTCTTTTGGAATTCGGGATCAGGTAAACCTGGTACACTTGCTGCATCGGCTTTTACAAGAAAAGCAGAATGTAAAACTAGCGCTTCTGGGCAAAATGAATTCTCCTACAATAGAGGCTATTAATAAACTTATTGGACAATTAAACCTTTCAGATAAAATTTATCTAACAGGCTTCCTAAGCAATGATGAGCTTTATGCTACTCTGCGCAGTGCGGATGCCTTCATTATGCTGGAGGAGAATCGAGGAGGGGTAACCACCAAAAGTGGATCTATTGCGGCTGCTTATGCAGCAGGTTTGCCCATTATTGGTACAAAAGGCCACATGACAGATTACTTTTTTGTGAACGGGGAAAACATCTTATTTACAGATGTAAAAAGCCTCGATAAAATGACAAGTGATTTTAAGAATTTTATTCAAAATAAGGACAATATACTTAACCGACTGAAAAAAGGTTCAAAAAAAACCTACGAGGAGCGGCTGAGCTGGGAAAAAATATACAATGCGTATCTTAATTTATTAAATTAGATAGTTAATATTTAGTGATGTACAGCCAATGAAGCTCAAATGACAATTGTACAAAAACAAGTTGAAATCCAATTTATTATTTAACTTACTTTCTTCAGTTACATATTCCTTCAGAAAGTAATAAACAAATAAGAAATACTATTTGAAATTTTCAGGAAAATAATCTTTATCCTTCTAGAAGCGTAAAAGTTAAGTATATTGAACTTGGGTGATAGATAAAATCAGCAAACCAAACATGAAAATTTTATTATATTCCTCACTTTTTTACCCGATTATCGGAGGCTTGGAAAGCGTAGTATATACACTTGCCCATGAATTCGCTGGACAAGGACACGAAGTAAAAGTAGTAACTAAAACCCTCCGTGACCAACCCGATCATTTTCCCTTTGAAGTAATCCGTAAACCTTCGTTTCTTCAATTAATTAAATTGACCAAATGGAGTCAAGTTTATTTTCAGGCTTGTGTCACACTTACTAGTGTTTGGCCCCTATTGTTGATTCCGCGCCCACTTTTTATTACTCATCAGACTTGGTACCGCCGTATGGACGGAAGGATTGCCTGGCAAGATCGGCTTAAACTCCTGTTATGCCGTTTTGCCAATAACATCTCAATTAGCAAAGCAATTGCTGAACATATACCGGCTCCCTCTCATATAATTCCTAATCCGTATTTGAGTGATCTGTTCAAAGAATTGCCTGGTATTCCGCGAAATAAAAAAATTGTCTTTCTGGGACGGCTTGTATCTGATAAAGGTGTTGATACTCTATTACAAGCGTTAATAGATTTAAAGAATCGGAATGTACCTTTCACCTGTACAATTATTGGTACCGGTCCAGACAGAGAACTTCTCGAAAATATGAGTGCCGAGTATGGCCTAGCCAGCCAAGTGGATTTTATTGGCCCCCTTACTGGTGAGGCCTTAGTAAGAGTTCTTAACCAGCATCAGTTAATGGTAATACCCTCTAAGTGGAAAGAACCTTTCGGCGTGGTTGCCCTTGAAGGTATTGCCTGCGGGTGTATTCCGATTGGTTCTCAAGGGGGAGGCCTGATCGATGCTATTGGCCCCTGCGGAGTTACCTTTGAAAACTCAAATGTAAATGAACTAAGCGAAAAATTATACTACTTGTTAACCAACCAGGATCAATGGACGGTATATCGTAGCCATGCATCTGCGCACCTGAAAAGGCATACTGCTGCACATATAAGCACTGCTTATTTGGAAATTTTCGAACAAAAAATCAATTCAGCAAAATTTATAGACCAACATGTCGTCTCCGTTTCCCCTCAGTAAAACTGATCACACTCTTCGCAATGGATTAGTTTTATTTTTTTTATGGATATTAATAGAAGGTATGCTAAGAAAATGGGTTGTTCCGGCCCTAGCAACGCCAATTTTCTTTTTTAAATATGTTATCATTGGTTACCTTTTAGCTTACTTCGTCTTACACCGGGTAAAGGTTTTGAAGAACCATTTCCCTTATATTGGTATCCTATTTTTTTACATCATCTATTGCTTCCTTGAGCTTTTCAACATGGACGTTACCGACAAACTCAGCGTTGGGGCAGTTGGCATCGCCGTCCATCTAGGATTTATCCCGTTAGCTTTTTTTATTCCCCAGGTTATTACCCGTCCCCAGCAATATTCTAAACTTATCAGGACCGTAGCCTGGATATCACTTCCAATCTTCGTTTTAGGGATTATTCAATATTTTTCCCCGCAGGGCAGTTTTATTAACCGTTATGTAGCGGATGACATGAAAATTGCTATGGTGGGTTCTCACGTCCGGATTGCTACTGTTTTCTCGTACTTAGCGGGTCACGGGGTGTACCTGATATTTGTAATGCCATTTCTTTTTATCTATATCACAACTAAGTTTGATCCCGATAAAAGCAAACTCCTGGTCATTGTTACGTTTATGCTTGGCCTGCTTAATCTTTTGATGACTGGTTCTCGCGGCCCTGTATTTTTCTTTGCAGTCGACGTTGTCCTCCTATTTTTGGGTATTGCATTGGGATGGGGAGGAGCAGATGCCAAGCTCAAGTCTTTATTCCCAAGTTTATTGGGATTCTGTTTGCTGGAGCTATTTTGCTACTGTATACGGAATCCGGGAATGAAGCCTTCGAAACATTTGCCAAAAAGAACCAAAGATTCCCAATATGATGCTTACATAGCTGGATAGAAGATCAGCTCTCGCCCTTTAAATACCTGGAACAATCCGGGATAATTGGTTTTGGGATAGGTACTACTTATGAGGCTAATCAGAAAATTTGACCGGCAGAGACCGGATGCCAGAATACTGGGAGGAAGAATCTGAAAGAATTGTAATAGAACTTGGTCTACCGGTCACTATTCTTTTTGCACACCGATTCGAATTGCCATTTTAAAAGATACTCTCTGTTAAAACTTTATTTACGGTATCAGATAGTCGTTTGAAACAGATTGCCTTAATTATTTGTATACTGGAACTTCCCGCCTTGATCTATTTTAACCAATCAATATTTAACTGGTTAGAAAACATTCTATTCTGGACCTTAGTCGGTCTTATTTCCAATCTCTCAGATTGACCAGCAGCGAAAACAAAAGCCTCAAATCTTAGTCTCGCATCCGGTAAGCAATACGTACATCAGCTTTGCTATGCCCTGCAGCAGCAGGGTTACCTACAGGTATTTCTTTTTCCTTTGGTTTAAACCTAATACGCCTTTCTTTAAACTTATTGCGAAACTGCCAGAAGGCCCACGTAACAGCAGTAGAGAAGCTGTTTAAAAAAGAAACATTTTAAACCGTTAGATGAAACCGTATTATAATGCTTCCCTTGGCTGAATCCATACGCCAGGTTGCTAACTTAGTTATGGACGCCCACAGTGAAGAATGGGTTTTTCCGGTGGAAAGGATGCACGACCGTATGGTAGCAGGCCGTTTATCCAAATACAATCCTGATATTATAATAGGATACGAGAAGTCTTCTTTAAATACTGGCTAACCGCAATTAGAAAGATTACTGTGCTGGACCTAGCTCAAGTACATTACTCACACATTGGCGAGTTGAGAAGTTCATATAAGGATATATGAAATAATAAAAAGTGAATCTTTATGAAAAAATTAACCGGATTAAGGCGGGGAATACGAGTATGTTGACTATATATTAACGTCCTCAGGCTATGCAAAAGAAACGCTGCTAAAGGCCAGTGTTCCCTCTGAAAAAATATTCACTGTCAATTTTAGGTTTTGATCCAAGCCTTTTCAAAAATAAAGAAATCGTATAATTATAAAGCTCCATTCAATATTATTTTTGTTGGTCAAATCTCCAATCGTAAAGGCGTAAGACTACTGCTGGAAGCTTTTGGAACAGTTGAATTTGCCTGATGCAAATTTAACTTTGTCGGATCATTGGCTGATAGTAAAAAATCTATGGAAGAGTATTCGGGTTTGTTTACCCATGTCCCCCTTCCTGCTGCACGATGAACTTGTACGCTACTACTATCAGAAGCGGATGTATTTATTTTCCATCTTATCTCGACAGTTGGGCAATGACAGTGGTAGAAGCTATGGCTTGCGGCACTCCGGTAGTTGTTACCGAACACACTGGATCCAAAAGACGCTGTCCGTAGGGAGGAGGTTTTGTTATTCCAGTGGATGACATTGAGGTTCTTAAGGAGAAAATTTTATTCTTCTATCATAACCGTAGGAGGAGATGGAAACAATGGGGAAAGTGGCCCATGAGGTAGCACAAGCATATACCTGGACTAACTACTATAATCAAATAAAGCAAGCAGTGGAGATATCTGGCGAAAAGAAACAGAAAAAGCTTCTCTACTTGAAGTTAAAGTTTGATCAAACATAAATCTGATTAGCAATTTTTGCAGCTAGCTCCATGTGTTTTTAAGTAACTTAAACCTGCCTTGCTACAACCGTTTTAATTTAGCCATAACACCTTGTTTTGAAAAATATTAATCCTTTCGGAACATTTGTTCCTGCCTATAAAGCAGGTGGCATTGTGAGATCATTAGAAACCTTGTGCGTAATTTTGGAGACTCTTTTACCTTCCATGTTATTGCTGCCAATACTGATCTAGGGGAGCATTCTCCTATGCCAAGTATTTCTACCAATAATGGACTCACTTTTGACAATCAGAATAATGTTTCGGTTCTATACCTTTCCGCTACTCAGCAAAATAGGAGCCGACTGAGGTCAGAGATCAATAAAATCAAACCTGATGTTATCTACATTAATGGCATTTACTCTATCCCATTCGTAAATACCGCTGAGGCTGATTAATCAATCACCCCAAAGACCCCTCGTTATAGTAGCTCCCAGAGGAATGCTGCAACAGGGAGCACTTGCGTGTAAAAGCACTTAAGAAAAAATTTTTTTTTTCCGTTTTTAAATTATCCGGCTTGCATAAGAGAGTAAGATGGCACGCCACGGATTTGCAGGAGGTTACCGATATCAGGAGAATGTTCGGCAGCCAGACCGAAGTAGTTTTTGCAAATGACACACCAGATCT
This sequence comes from Cytophagales bacterium, assembly GCA_030448185.1. Classification (GTDB taxonomy): domain Bacteria; phylum Bacteroidota; class Bacteroidia; order Cytophagales; family 172606-1; genus CADCTQ01. The sequence goes on from JAUJNL010000006.1 coordinate 104,006, forward strand.
TTGCCTCAATCATTACATCCTATAAAAAAACCTTGTTCTTTGCTACTAGTTACAATATCATTAATTACCGCTAAGAAAGGGCAGTTACATTTGCTTGAAGTTCTGCAAAGCCTTCCTGATGCGATGAATATTGAATACCATATTTATGGACCAGTGAAGGATAATGACTATTGGCAAGCTTGTACTGAACAGATCAAAAGATTACCATCCAATATAAAAAAAAGTCTCTTATAAAGGTAATATTCACCCTTCTCAGGTTACCCAAACCCTACGCCAATATCATTTTTTTATCCTTCCCTCCTTAGGAGAAAACTTTGGACATGCCATTTATGAATCGCTGAATGCTGGCCGGCCAGTTATTATCAGTGACCAGACGCCTTGGAAAAGGTTGGAGGAAAGAAAAGCCGGATGGGATATAGATTTAAAAAATAAACAGGCTCTTCCTCAGGTATTACAAGAAGCCTATTGGATGGATCAGCAGCGATATGATCAGTTATGTATCGGAGCTCAGCAAGTCGCTCAGGATTTTGTCAGAAATTCCGATTTTAAGGAGCAGTACCAGGAGCTTTTTAACGTTGAGGCACAAGTTCACGCACCTCTTTAGCTGCCGAAGTATACTGGGCTATGTTTTCGTAGATCTGGGCATATTGATCGACCACAGATTGGAGACTAAAGCGTTTAACATTCTCCCGTCCTTTAATAATCAAACCGTTACGGTAGGCCTCGTTATGGATAACTTTCAGAATACCTTCCCTTACAGCAGCCACATCAAAAGGGTCAACCAGGCATGCTCCTCCGCCTGCAACATCGGGCATGGAAAGTAAATTACTAGTCACGACGGGCCGTTCCACCGTTTGAGCTTCTAAAATTGGCATTCCAAAGCCTTCGTAAGTAGAAACAAACGTAAGCAGGTCGCACTTCAGGTACTTATCAATTAATTCTGTTTCAGTGAGATTATAAGAATTAGAAAATTCAATATCTAACTCTTTCATACGATTGATCTGCTCCTGAGAAATTCGCCCTATTATATCCAGGTGGCAGCGGATTCCTGCAATTGCTTCGATCAGTCGGTCCAAATTTTTGTTAAAAGCCGTGCCAATTTGCAGTAATACGGGTTTATCGTCATTAAAAGCCCGGGGAGCTGGGAAAAATTTTTCAGAAATAAAATTTGGCACTACTACTACCTTTTCCGCAGGGCAATTAATGTAACTCAGCAATTCATCTTTAGTAGCCTGAGAAACGACTGTAACCACCTCCGAACACGCTACAGGTAACTTCAACCAAAACAACCTGAGGACGAACCGCGCCATTGCCGATGGGTGCTTCATGAAACCACAATCATGAACAGTCAACACCGTCTTCCGTTTCTTCATCAGTAGGGTGAGAAAATGAACATCGCCAGTTACGTGGTTTACATCTCCTTGTCTAAAAGAAGCTTCTACCGTATTGTATATACGATTCCAAAGTCCGTTGCTTGAGTATTTGGAAGTAACAGTTTGCTGACGGATATAGGAAGGCAAGTGTTGCTGAATGGTATTAAATAAGAACTCAATACTGAAATTACCAGCATGACGCGGTTTACGGTAATAGAAAACTACGGAGAATGGTTTTGACATAGATTAAGACCAAATACTAGATTGAAAATTAATCCGGTTCTGCACGAATAACTCTGGTGTAGAGGCATACACATTTAAAGTGCCTGAAGTAGATGCATGCGCTAGCAAATGGTCCGCTACCCAAGTCAGAGGACTTTGCAATTGAATTAACTTTTTAGCTGCTTGATTGGTGATAGCATAAGCATGCGTACCCCAATAGGACCCACCTTTCATCATATGCTTGGACATCGGCTTAGCATACCCTAAATACCTTTCTTTGATTTTTCCAAATCTTACTCCTGCCTGGTATAAGTTTGTAATTAATGTTCTTCTTGCCTTCACCTGATCTCCAAAGTTTTCCGTCAACATAGTGGGAATATAACCAGTATAAAAAAGTTCCCAGTCCTTAGGGAGCTCCTTTAATATCTGATCAGAAAACGAGAGATTCTCAGATTCAATAGCAACATCGTCTTCTAAAATAAGGGCGTTTTTTAATTTATTATCAATAATATCCTGATACATCATCTTGTGAGAGAGAGCACAGGCTACTTCATTCAGATGCAACTCTCTTTCCAGATGGGCAAAAGATAATTTTTTAAGGGTATTGCTATAGTTCTTTTTTGACTGCTGATAGTTAAACTCACCTTTCCGCTCCATCTCATCTAGTTTCAATTTTTGCCCATCTGCACCATAAAAATATTTAAAATCCAGGCCTTCAAGATGTTGGTCCAGAAAACTGCGTCTGGCCTCGTTACGGGGAATGGTAAGAATATAGATCTTATCGAAATATTCATTCAGTGCTTTAAACCTCCGCTGTGGTTCAGTAACTACTTGCATAAATAAGTGTCCGTGAAAAGATAAATAAATTTTAAAATAGTCTTTAATAATAAAACAAATCTATTTATTTGAGAGCAGATAATCCTATTAGTATACCTTGGTTGTAAGCATTCCAAGAAACCCTTCTACTCAACTGATCTCCCTCGCATCCATTGGGCAGGATTTCCTTGGTAGATGCCATAGGATTCCAGGTTTTTTACCGCGACCGATCCAACCGCCAAAACACTGTGCGTACGACACACTACTCCTGGGCATACAACCGCCTGTGCACCCACCCAAACACCATCTTCGAGAATAATACTTCCAACCATTAGGTCAAATGTTCTTTTCTTATAGTTATGATTACCCGTTAAAAGCATTGCGCCTTGCGAAAGACAAACGTTATTTCCTATGTAAATTTTGGTGAGATTATCGATCCATACTTTTTCCCCAATCCACACATGGTCACCGATTTCCAGCAACCAAGGATATTTAATATTCACAGTGGGCTTAATCGTTACTCCGCGGCCAACCTTAGCACCAAACATCCGTAGCAGCACAACTTTGACTGAACTTACCGGATTAAGTGGATTGATAAAAAAAAGCGCATTGATGCAATACCAAAGCAATCTCTTAATAGAGCCTGCTTGAGGAGAATACCAGGAATTGTCATAAGTCGATAAATCTGTTTCTCCCTGACTTTTTGACAAAATATTGTTCATGCGTAATCAATCTTTTTATCTTTCTATTTCAAATTAGTTCGAAAAAAAGGAAAAGCTCATTCCTCTGAAAAATGAGCTTTTCCTTTTGGTTCAACCTTTATTTCTGATCTGTGAATGACTATCCACAAGCTGATTTAAAATTAGCAGGTAACTAGCTGAACCAAACGATAACTGATATTATGCTGTTTGCCTTTCAACAGTAGTTCCTGAAGGGCTGACGGTTGTCATTCTCTCCTTCTTTGCAAGCAGTTGGTGCAAGATGAAAAGGACGGCCAAGTCAACTGCTACAATTACCCCAAATGAAATATTAACGTTCACCTTCATTAGCGACAATGCCAATATAATAAATAAGATATTCACAGCACCTAGGGTGAGAGCTACTTTACGATGGTTAAACCCAAGTTTGAGCAATACGTGATGCAAGTGGTTCCGATCCGGATGAAAAGGAGATTTTCCCTGCATAATCCGGAGGGTAAAAACCCGGAGGGTATCAGTTAAGGGAACAATCAATATAGCTAAGGCTAGACTTGGTGAGGCTAGTGGAATAACTTTATTCAAAAATACATCATTCCCCAGTAACCGGACACATAAAATTCCTAAAACCATACCAATAACTAATGCACCACCATCACCCATAAAAATTTTAGCTGGCGAAAAATTGTATACTAAAAAGCCAAGCAGGGCACCAGTCAGCGTAAATGAAATAATAGATAAAGCGTACTTTTCACTTAGAAAGAACAGCGTGCCAAAAGTAATGGTGGTTATCGTACCAATAGTACCAGCTAATCCGTCTACTCCGTCAATCAGGTTAAAGGAGTTTATAATGCCGGCTACTGCTACAAAAGTAAGCCCTAAACTCACCACCAATGGCAATTCATAAATGCCTAGTAATCCGTATAAGCTTTCAATTCGCACCCCTCCCCAAAAGACCAATATTCCAGTAGCTACTAATTGACCTACAAGCTTTTTTACGGCGTGAATGGGTACAATATCATCTTTTAGTCCTTGAAGAAATACGATAAATAGTGGCAGTACAATCCAACGCAGATAGTCAAAATTAATATCGTAAGTCCAAAAAAGTATTGAAAAGAAGATAGCAGCAAACATAGCTACTCCTCCTAATGAAGGGATAGAGTTCTTATGAATTTTTCTTTCATCAGGAATATCAAATACGCCACGAATCGAAGAAACGCGCATAACTGGTGGAACCCCTAAGTATGCAAACGTAAAAGAAGTCAGAAACGCCATCAGTCCATTCACTCCCTGGGAGTCAAAATGGAACATATCTTATTGGTTTAATGATTTATATCCCTATTGATTGATCTATAGAATGATCCGGTGGCTATACACTAGTTTGTAATTGCTTGATATAGTTCTCAGATGACAATGCAAGGGAAGCAACCTTACGAGCCTTAAAATATTGTTCTACTTTCCGTAGAGGTTTCGGTGAAACATAGTCAGAAAATGAGGCTGCAAACCTGTATTCAGTTTCCATGCCATCCGGTCTTCACGATTAGCCTCCAGCGGTGACGCAAAGCTCGCATTACTTGCCCTCCAGCACGCATCATAACCATTATTTTGAGGCAGATAGGCAACCGAAACCTGATGCTTATGCAACAGTCGTAGCATTAATTCGTAATCAGCAGAAGATCGTAACCGCAGGTCAAAAACACTATACTTTTCGTATACGTCCCGTTTCACAAAGAAAGTGGGATGAGGAGGCATCCGTTTATTCAGAAAGGCACCGTGCCGATAATTGCCCGAGTGCCAGTAACGAATCACTTTGCTTACCTCCTTAGCATCTACATAAGCCAGGTCTCCATAAACACTAGCTACTCCCGTACGCTGAAAAGTTTCAACAATTTTGCTAATAACCATATCATTAGCGTAGAAGTCATCTGCATTTAGAATACCAATAACATCGCCGGTAGCCATCCGAATACCTTTGTTCATGGCATCATAAATACCTTTGTCTGGCTCAGACACCCAGCGGATAGTAGTTACTGGCAAACTCTCAATTAGTTCCGCGTACCATCTTTCGAATTTCCATCTACAATAATGTATTCAATGTCCGTATACTGTTGGGAAAGGACAGAATTAATTCGTCGTACCCAAGGTATGGCGGCCATTATAAACAACGGTAACGATCGAAACTTTCATAAAGATTTTATCGGGTATCGGATGAATTTTTACTAGTGGCAGAATAAAGGACTTAACTTATTTTTTCAAGATGTAGTTTTCTATCCCCTAATCTAGCTATCTGAAAAAAAGCCTTTCTTTGTAAGGTCTAAGTTAACTGCGCAATTGAATACTGTCAATGTATTCAGGTTATTTTTATTTTATTACACCGTTATTTTACGGTTTTATACGTAGGAGGAATATTGCATTTTACCAAGTATTTATAGTAATATCCTTTCAGTTTTATTGATCTTTTTGACTGTGATTTCAATTATTAATACGTATATCCGAGCAAAAGTAAACACTTATATAGTGAAAAATTTATGAAAACTTATTTTTTATTACATCCGGTACAGTAGCAATACTGTTTCAAAAAGTAAATTGTCATTATTGTCTATTGGTTGTTTTTCTGTTTTTCGTGCTTTCAGTCACATAGTATTCTAATTTTTTTTGCAATGAATTTGGTATCTTTTCATTGCTTGTTCTATTTCCTGGCCGCAGCTAACTATGATACAATTTGGGCTCAGAAGGCTGGATTTAATTCATCACTAGATTTTCAATTAATTTTTTTTAGACAATGGCAGTCGCTGGCCTGCCGGTAGTGATTTTAACTCTGTCCCTCCTCTTCCTGATAAGCATATGAAACAACTGTTTGCAATTCTAGTATTCATGACAATGGTCTTATACTAAAATGAAATCAGTGATGCGTATTTAGAAAAGGAACAAGGTAGTCTGGATAAGTAGCTTGGGTTCTTTCCAGTATTGATGTAGGATTAGCTCAATGCGTTGCTCGACTTGGTGGAGCGTTTCGAAGACGCGACATTTGAGTTGTCGGCGCAGCTCCTTGAAAAAACCGTCGACGGGGTTGAGCTCCGGCTAAGCAGTAGGCAAAAACCGCAGCGTTAAGTCAGTCTGTGCTTTAGCGGCACGGTGACAAGCAGCCTTGTCGAGCACCAGCGTAGTGGCTGCCGGTGTGCTCAAGCAGTTGCCCGGTAAAGAGTTGAAGCATTCGGTAGTCATACTAGGCAGAAAAGCGGCAAATAAGTCGCCATTACAAGGACAAATGGCCGTGAACAAATGGCCGAACTGGTAGCCGATCTTGATGGGACAAGTAGGCCGCTCTCCGAGGGCATCCACCTTCTTTGGGTATCGGTACGCGCGTCTCTAGCGCAACTCCGTTCATCCTGAAAGTAGCTGCTGCTGGTGGGCACGGATTGAGTCAGGCAAGCGAAGTTTTTTTAAAACCTGCCCGCCTGCTTCGTCTTTACGCACATTGCTGGGACGGTCGGTCTTGAGCTTGAGCTGAGGCGCTGGAATAGCTTACTGGATGCCACTTTGCTTGTATTCTACCCCAAAGCTGTCTTTGATCCAGTCAGCAATCTGCTGCTGCTCTGGCGTAGTAGCATCGCGCAGAAAGTTCCCCAGTACCGTAATGTGACATCAACTTGCCTACTGTCCCTTCGAAAGGATAAGTAAGCATACCGGCAAGTCCTTCCTGCTTGTAGCGCTGCCAGAGCACTTGACTCTGGCGCACCTTGAGGCCGATTCTCTCGCCGCTCCTACTTGAGTAGTGCTGCTGGCTTCTTTCAAGTAGCGCACAAACCGTACGTAGTCCCGGTAGCGGGCCTGCTTTTGAGCCCGTTCCAGCTCTTGTAGCTCGGCAACACTCTCTTTGATTAAGCTTGCAGCTTTGTTTTTGCCACTCATTCAATAATATACGCATCATTGATTTCATTTTAGTATTAAACAACAGTTGCCCTGATATGCTTAAAGACCTTTGGTATTCATTTCCTGTTCAGTTACTAGTACTGCATGTTAAAAAAATCAATGGCTGCTCTTTCGCTGGCTCGTATTATTTGGTTTTGTAGCTGGTAACTGGGGCAGGCTGTTTGGCATTCCTTATTTATTTCTGGACCCAGAATACAATCAAAAAGTAAGTTTAGCAGCCATGGTAATTATAGGCATCGGAGTCGGCGGACTTACAATGGCTTTTCACATCACCTGTTATATACTTGATGCCCACCGATTCAGTTTTTTAGGTAACGAGAAAAACCCTTTTACTAAATTCTGTATCAACAACAGCCTGATACCGCTAGCCTTTCTGATTACTTACCTGATCCGATTTATTCGTTTTCAATTTGAGAATGAATTTGCCAACGCCATTACCATTATCTGGCAGGCAGCAGGGCTAATTACTGGATTTAGCCTGATTACTATGTTGCTCTCCTTGTACTTTACCGGAACCAATAAAGATATTTTTAAGGTACTGGCTAACAGTATGAATGCGCCCTTTCGTCGCCGGCATAGGATTACCAGGGTTAATGTCATGCGCAAAGTGGATAAGATCCGGCAGAGCCGCATCCGGATTGATTATTTTCTGGATCATTTACTCAGGGTACGCAAAGCCAATGATCAGCTGATGGATCTGGGTGCTGCGCTTCAGGTACTACGTCAGAATCATCAGAATGCCTTCATTATTCAATGCTTTGTTTTTCTGACAGTTATTGGGTTAGGAATTTTCCGGGAGAAGCCGGGATTTCAGATTCCGGCTGGTGCCAGCATTCTCCTATTGTTTACTTTATTGATATTGTTCGCCGGGGCAATTTCCTTCTGGCTGCGGGGTTGGGCAGTAACTGCATTGGCAGGCGCCGTATTGCTACTTAACCTTTTAGTGGAACAAAAGTGGATTCAGAGTAATTATGCAGCCTTTGGCCTTGATTACAGTACACAATCCGCTACGTATAACATAGAAACGCTGACTCAACTGAGCCATCCGCGGTTGGTACGGGCGGACATAGACTCCACCAAAGAAATTATGGGAAAGTGGCGAACAAAGTTTCCGTCTTCTGTCAAGCCCAAAATTATTTTTCTCTGTGCCAGCGGTGGAGGCCAACGGGCTGCCCTTTGGACGATGAGAGCTATGCAGGTGACCGATAGCTTACTAAAGGGCCGCATGATGCAACATACCTTTCTGATGACGGGCGCTTCTGGTGGATTAATCGGGGCAAGTTACTACCGGGAGCTATATCTTCGTCAGCAAACTGATCCTAGTATTCAGCTTTACCATCGGCAGTACCTCAACAACATTGCTAAGGACAACCTGAATGCCATTGCCTTCACCCTGGTAGTAAGTGATCTGCTTTTTAAATTCCAAACGTTTGAATATGCTGGCAACCGTTATTTTAAGGACCGGGGCTATGCTTTTGAGCAGCAGATCAATAAAAATACGGGCAACCTATTGGATAAACCCGTGATTGCCTACCGGGAACCGGAGAAGCAGGCCCGCATACCGATGTTAATTCTCTCTCCTACCGTAATCAATGATGGACGCAAGCTTTATATTTCGCCGCTGGCGGTATCCTATCTGAATGCAGCGCTGCCCGATTCTACGGGTATGAGTGTCCCTAAAATAAAAGGCGTTGAGTTCCGGAGGTTTTTCCGGAACCAGGATGCAGACAGCCTCCGTTTTCTGAGTGCCTTGCGCATGAATGCCACTTTCCCTTATATTACGCCCAATGTTAGTTTACCAAGCCAACCGGCTATGGAAATTATGGATGCTGGCCTGGCTGACAATTACGGCGTTTCTGATGCGGTGCGTTTTATGTACGTTTTCCGGAAATGGATCGATCAGCATACTTCAGGGGTAATTTTTCTCAGTATTCGTGATTCTCCTAAAGAACCCTATATCGAAGCCAATAAAACCCAATCCTTATTTGATAAAATCGTCACCCCAGTAGGAAGCTTATACAATAACTGGAGCCATTGGCAGGATATTCAGAATGATAACAGCCTGCAGTATGCCCGGCAATGGTTAAACGTGCCCGTACTAAGGGCTGATTTAGTTTATTCTGCCCAACAATCCGCCCCGGCTGACAACATGGTTACCTCCCCAAATGGACGAAAATCGGAAAGAGCTTCCCTGAGCTGGCGGCTTACCGAACGGGAAAAAGCCAGTATCCGGCGGGCCATTTTTGACCAAGGAAATCAGGAGACCATCCGTCAGCTACAGCACTGGCTTGAGTAAGAATTGTGAGGATCAATACTCGAGGTAATCTTGCCCCAATGCATAGGCCATCTGATATACCAGCAAAATGGTATATAAATCCGCTTTTTCATTGTCTGATAAATCAGCATTAAGCAGCATATTGATGGCTCTTACTTTTCTTCCCTCCTCCTGCGCAATCCTTCCCCTTTGGATTAAGGCAACTAGTTTATCATTCAACCGGATTTCCAGGGTGTTCTTGGGCAAAATCTTCCGGAAACTGTACACTTCGTATCCCCACTGTCCCTCAAAATGACCATTACTTAGCGTGAAACGGCCCGCAACCAAGCCTTCAGCTGTACAACGGATCGACACCGGTGTTTTTTTACGTTCTTCGGGAGATGCTTCTCTATCTGCTGGTAAAGACAACTCGGCAATCACCTGGTACTCCTGACTGGTAACCATGTTTTTTACCTGGCCCTTGGTCAGAATAATACCGGAAGGCGTTTCGGCGTTACCGATAAACTGCTGTCTGAGTTCAAAAGCTTGCTTCTGCTTTGCTTCCTTAAACATAAATTGTGACTGCCGGGCTTCTCCTTTTCTGGGAGCACAATCCGGAACTTCTTCCAGTACGACTGCCTGGATAGCCCGTGTCAGAAAATTTCCCCATTGCGGATTTTCAATGGATGGCCGGTAGAAAATCTGATTGGCTACGCGCTTAGATTGGCTTTCCAAAGCATTTTTTAAGGATATTTCAAATAAACGGGCTAAATCTTCCTTACTGATTTCTGCCTGTCCGTAGATGGTTCCTGGTTTGGCTACTGTGCTGAAAGGTACAATTACCCGGCTCTCCCAGACTACCTTACCGTTTTTGTCCTCCGCTTTTACCATGCAGGTATTCGTAAAATTCCGGACCGGCATACCGCTAGCGTCTACCGACGTAGTAGTTAAACTGATTCCCTGAATGATGGCAATAAAATAAGTGCCCTGGTTACGGTCACTGGTAATGGCAGGCGGGGCCATAAGGGCTTGGCTGGTCAAGGAAAACTGAACCTTTTCTCCATTCTGGAAAATAACCTGGGCTCCGTTCCACTTCTCCCCTACCAATTGCTTGGTACGCTGTACTACCTGCCCATTCCATAATGAGTCTTTCTGCAGATTGCCCGGAAAACTTTCCTCATTCAGTACACTTCGCCAGGCTGGCGACAAGCGGATCACCTGCTGCAATTGCGTAACCACAACCACCTCCCGTTGCGCCCAAGATGCGTGCGCCAAAAAAATCAATATGATAATCTTTGTGATCCTGAATACTACTCCGGGAAGGAAGCGGGATGATGAATGAACGGCGTACATAGAGGTAAAGGTAATGGATTGGCATGAAATCCACTTGCGATCTTCCCTCTCAGAATAGCGCCGTGACCTGCATCCGGCCAATATGGATTATTCGCTGTTCGCCGGATTGCCGCCCCTCATAGTTCATATTGAGTTGCAGGCCATTAGCCAATCGCTGTTGCCAGTTCAGGGACCAGTTCCAGTTTGTACCTGGTTGCAGGGCTTCCAGCATTTCGTAACCCAAAGGTGTATTCACCGGGCCACCATACCGGATCTGCGTCCAGCGTACAGTGCCCGTAAGGGTTCTCTTGGAGACTTTTGCCCAGCGGGTTTCCATGCTGACTGCGTGCGAAATGGCACCTTCACCGGCTTCCGCGGCCTGGTTTTCCTTAATAGCATACTGATAAGCAGCGGTAATCCGGAAGTCTGCTTTAGGTTGGTAAGCTAGTTCTGGTCCTGCCTGTTTGCCTACAATCGTAAAATTTCTGCCAGCAAGAAAATCAGAAGCGGTACGGCGCTGCAGCCGGGCTACGCTGCCTCTGAAACTATATTCACGGTTCAGATTGACCCGGCCCGTAAACCGCAGTTCCTGCTGCTGCCGGGCTTCAGTCCCTCCGGTAAGCAATTGCTTTTGTCCGGTACGGAGGATATTCAGATCGAGTCCATAACGTGGATTGGCCCGATTGAAAAACAAGGTTGACCGCAAGGCTTCCTGGGCTGAAAGCAGCGAGGAGTCCGGAATCTGGCTGCCAAAAGGCACGTAACGCTTCAGGAAATCCCCTTCGGTAATTTTCCGGTTCAGGGTCCAGGAAGAAACCGACGAAAGCCGGCCCAGGAATGATTTAAGCATTCCTTTGTTCCGCCAGGTGGCCGGAGCAGTAAGATTTAACCGATAGTTTACGTTTTGGGTGTAGGCGGGTACGTACACATCCGTTGGAACAAAAAACTTGGCGTAGTTCTTTTCATCCGGATTGATGGCCTCGTAGAATTCATTCAGTTCCTGACGACCATTGCCGTTATCATCCCGCCAGGTGTGGATACCCTGCCCGGTGGGTACCAGTAGGTAAACGTATTCGCGCCGCAATTCCCGGCCGGTAGCTGCTACATAGGTCAGTTCTGACCGGATAGCACGTTCCAGCCAGGTACTATTCCAGTCCAGCCTCCCCATGATGGTTTCTTCCTTAGGCAATATCCGGGAAGGATTGAGATTCGAAGAAGTACGGTAGGTCCCCGTCAGCCCGATATCACTGTTCCGGAAGCGCATCTGCCAGGCGGCATTGGCCATCCGGGCCAATGTATGTTTAACCAGTTGTCCTTCCAGCGGCGCATAATCCTGCCGGATGCTATAATCAGCCTGAAACCTAGTACGCAAGGAGTCCTGGGTACGGATAAAAAAACGGTTTTCCTCAAAATTCACGGCTGTTCCCATAATAGAATCAGTTCTCAAGCGGCTCGTCAGCCGGTTTTTATCCATACTGAATGTATACCCGGGATTAATATATTTAAGGTGATAAAGGGCCGTAGCCTGAAGCCGGATCCACTCCGAAAGGCTTTCTCCCCGCATGGAACGTAACCAGAAAGCATCCGATGCCAGTTGCAATCTGCGTATCGTTTTTGCCGCTTCCACCCTTTGCTGCCACCCATTAACTGCCTCTCCCCTTTCCCGCCAGCCCAACCGGTAAACCAACCGGTCAGCGGAAGAGCCCGGAGTAAAGGAGGCCGAAGGAGCCGGATTAGCCGTTTCAACTGCCGCAGGAGCGGCGAGAGGATGATCTGAAACTGGCACATCTGTCGTGGTAATCCGTTTACGAATTCCAATCGTGGCATTCACCAGATGATCATCGGCGGGAAGGGTGTCCGATGGCTGCAGGCTCCAGTCCCGGTCAAACTCCACGCCCCGGAAGCGGTCAATGGGCGTAAAAAAACGGCTATCCCGTTCAAGGTCGACCCCTCCGATCCATTCGTACCCGGGCAATATGCGTAACGGTTTGCCCCGATTCAGGTAGCCTAGTTTGAAAGCATTCCCCCGATCATCCTGCGAATCCAGCGAAGAATAAAGATTCAGGTCATTTTTTGAAAAAGCAGTTTCCGCAAAAATACTTTCGGACGAATTAAAAGCATACTCTCCCCCTGCTGTCAACATCTGACGCTGGGTGGGCAGTGGCACCAAGCGTACCGGATCAAAATTGCCCTGAGGTATACCATTGACGGGAGGCACCCATTCGTACACGCGGCCATTAGCCGATTGCCGCAGCAGCCGGTAGTTCCCCTTTCCAATTCCGGTTTCGGTAAACTGCAATTGAAAACGGGCTTGCTCCGGGTCTTCCGAATAGACGTAAGCAGTTTGAAATTCTCCATTCACCAGGGTATCGGCCTTCCGGTACAAGATCAGGTTAGGGGTAAAATTTTCTACCTCCATCACCCCTGG
>JAUJNL010000144.1 GCA_030448185.1 Cytophagales bacterium
AAAGAAGCGAAAAAGTATAATTAGTAACGGCAGTGCTCCCCTGACAAAATTGGGTGTAGTCGTAGTTACGGTAGCTCTGAGATTAGTGCCGAATTGTTCGGCGGCAATCGTGACAAAAATGACCCAGAAACCAGTGGCAAAGCCTAATAGCCCGCAAATCAGGTACAGCGTGGATGCGGAAACGTCATGCAGATTCAAATAAATCGTAATAATAACGGCACTTAGGCCGAGAAAAATATACATTACCTTCAGGCGGCTTTTAAGCAGCTGGCTTAATGCCCCGGTAGCCAGGTCACCGAGCACAATGCCGATGTAGGCATACATGATAGCCGTGCCCCCTTTCACCTCCCCGGTGATACCCATTACTTTGGCAAACTCAGGAGAGAAGGTAACCAGAATTCCGATCACGTACCAGGTGGGCAAGCCAATCAGGATGCAGCGCAGGTACTTAAATAGCCTTTTAGTATTGGTAAACAGCGCAAAAAAGTCACCACGGCTTACATTTTCGTGCTGGGCGTGCTTAAACATACCCGATTCCGTAACGCCGATCCGGAGCAGGAGCAGGGCCAGCCCCAGCCCCCCGCCGATAAAGTAACAAAGCCGCCAGTTGCCATTAGGCATGGCAGCACTTTTGGAAAACTCAAAGATCAAATTAGCGACTACAGCACCCGTTAAGCCCACTGATGCCACAATCATAGTACCAATGCCGCGTTTTTCTTTCGGCAATACCTCGGCTACCAGCGTAATACCCGCCCCTAATTCGCCGGCTAGTCCGATACCCGCTACAAAACGCCAAAGGGCATACCCAGGAATGCCCTCTACGAATCCATTGGCAATATTGGCTACCGAATACAGGAAGATAGAGCCGAATAATACGGACAAGCGACCTTTTTTATCCCCCAACACGCCCCATAGAACGCCACCGATCAGCATCCCAATCATCTGCATATTGATCAGAAACTCGCCTTCCTCCGTAATGGCCGCCTCTGGTAAACCTAAAGATCTGAGACTAGGTACCCGTACAATACCAAATAGGAGCAGGTCGTAGATATCCACGAAGTAACCAAGGGCTGCTACAATAACGGCAGCATTAAGCAAACGGGGTGATTGCGTAGTGGGATGAACCATAGAATATTTACTTGGATGATTGCGGATATCGAATATCGGAATTCGAATATGATCCGAAAATTAATCTATTGAACGAAATTGTTCCGGTCTGAACGCTGCAAAGAGTATAATTCGGAAACTCGATCTGCGGATATTTCTTTAAGTCAAAATAAGCTCCTTTCGGCCGAAATGAACGTAATACGCAAAAATATAAATCAAAATGATTTTTGAAGCCTCATTCCCCGGTCCCTTCTCCTACTGAGAAGGAGTGTAAAATCTTCGAATTGGAAAGTCCCTCTCTGGAGGGGACGAAAACGGGAGTTTTCGGGCCAGCCTGCAGGAAGGATTTGCCCAAAAAGGCGAACTTCGTTTAGGGTGAGGTTTTTCACAAAAAAGCCTGCCCGGAAAACTTCTAGGCAGGTACTCAGTTCTATTTTATTCGTTGAGCCACTTTTTCAAATCAGGATTCAGCAGCTCCTTCACCTCCGGCGTGTTGATATTATCTTTGGTAACCAGCGTGACACCGGTATCTACCCGCTTTTCAAAGGGCTGCTTTTTCAGTACTGCCACGGCTGTTTTTACGCCTTCGTATCCCATTCTAAAGGGATTCTGCACGGCTAATCCCTGAATCTGGTCATTATTGAGTGCAGCCAGCAGCGTTGGGTTGGAATCAAAACCAACAAACTTTACTTTAGCGGCTTTACCCATCGTTTGCAGAGCCCGCAGCATCCCTTGCGTAGCTGATTCATTAGAGGCAAAAATACCGTCTACCTGCCCATAACGGTTCAGCAGGTTCTGCGAAGCCTGGAAAGCCCGCTCCATAGTAGCTCCGGCGTACTGATTGGTAGAAACCAGTTCGATCCCCGGACCATACTCTTTCATTCCTTCGAGGAAACCCGCCTCGCGGGCCAGTGTACTTGCCGAGCCCTCCGCATACCGCAGCATGATTACTTTGCCCTTGCCGCCCAGTAACTCCGTCAGCCGCCTGGCGCAAAGTTTACCGCCCAGCTTGTTATCCGTTGCCACGAAAGACGAGAAATCGGTGGATTGCAAGTCGGAGTCAATAATTACGACCGGAATATTACGTTTTACAGCGGCATTTACCGGAGGTGCCAGGGCCCGGTCATCCAGGGGGGCCAGCACAATACCATCCACTCCGCGGCTGACAAAGTTCTGGACCGTCTGAATCTGCATCTGACGGTCATCGTCCTTCTGCGGTCCCTGCCAGATAATTTCCACACCGCCCACTTCCTGAGCGGCTTTTTCAGCACCGGCGTGAATGCTTTTCCAGAAGGAGTGGGTAGAACCTTTAGGGATAACCGCAATTTTCAGGGTTGCTCCGGACGTACTTTCTGTTTTCTCACTGCCGGTTTCTTTTGAATCTTTGGTAGAAGAGCTGCAACCAGCCAACAGGAATAAGGAGGCAGCAGCAAAAAGGGGTAAAAGGAGGCTCGTGAGTGGTTTCATGGTTTAGAGGAGATTACTGTACACAGATAAGGCAGACTTTCGGCCTGCCTTATCTGTGTATAACAAGTTTTTAATTAAAGCACATTGTTTTATTGTTTTTACTGCCGGCGACTACAGTGAGCTACCGGGAGCACCTAATTCAGTTCCATCAACATGAGAACCTTTACGACTGCGTACCCAGAATAATAAAATAGTAAAAGCAACGACCAAGACAATAGGAAAAGCAGTCATTTTAAGCAAAACATCCTGACCTACGGCTAATTCCAGGGCATCTCCTGTTAAACCTGCTGCAGTTTTCTCAGCCCGCTCATTATCAATCCACCCGCCGATGATTGGCGAGAAAATGGAATTTGAGAACATACCCATCCCCCCTACAATGGACATACCCAGGGCACCGCTTTTCGGAATGCGCTCAGCCACAAAGCCAATCATAGTAGGCCAGAAATAACATAAGCCAATGGCGTAGACGACGGCAGCAAGGTAAGCCATTGCACCGGTTACGGTGCTGAACAGGTAAATACCAATGAGTGTAAAGATTGCTCCACCCAGCAATACACCTGTCTGGTCAAGCCGGTGGATCAGTGGGCCACCAAAGTACCGACCAAAGGCCATCAAGGCAGCAACCAGGGCCGCAATGTATAAGGGTTCAACCCCGCTCTGCGCCAAAACCAGTGTATACCACTGCTGCGGGCCGAATTCAGAGATAGCCGTAAACGCCATTAAGATAGCGATGAATATAAACAGAGGAGTAGCCATTGCCCGGAGGTTTTGGGATAAAGAGGTAGCTCCCGCTACTTTTGGCTTAGGAAAGGTCTGCCCAAAGAACAGAATTGCATAGATCACGGTTGGAATCACAATCACCAGGATCTGCGCTTGCCAGGGCAAACCGGCATCGGTCATGAATTTGGAAATCAAAAAGCCGATTGCCAACCCACCAGGGAACCACATATGAAAGCGGTTCAGCATTTTGTTCATTTTTACACCGGAGTACGTATCGGCAATCATCGGATTACAGGCCGCTTCGGTACAACCATTGCCAATACCAATTAGCAGCGTAGAGATAAGTAGTGTTGCAAAACCCCCGGCACAAAGCGTGAGTAGAATGCCCAGCGCGTGGCAAACGAAGGCAACCGTCATAATGGTTTTCGGGCCAACTGAGTAATATACTAACCCTCCGATCATCCTGGAGATAGGGGAAGCCTAAAACCACATGGAACCAATAAAGCCTAATTGCGCAGCTGAAAGCCCGAATTCAGCGCCTAATTGTTCCAGAATACCCGCCCGGATACTGAAAGAAAATGCCGTAGTAATGAGTGCAAAGCAACTGCCATAAAATAGTCGGTCTGCGTTTACGTTCGCTTGGGTTGAATCAACGGTTGAAGCTACCATAGGAATCCTGATTCGATTGAAGAGTGGTTAATTTTACTGGTTAACTATATGACTGAATAAAGCCCTCCAATAATAGAATTTTTTGAGGATAGATCATAACAAAAACTTTTTTTATCCATAAAAAATTATTTTTTAACGATCCGGTCAATTTCTATTAATTCCGCTCTTCCCTTTCGGGAAAAGGGAGTATCTGCGAATTTGCAACCTTCTAAAGCGGGACGTGCATGATTAACCTGATCCGGCGTAATCTTTCCTTCTTCTTGCCCTATCTCCTTCTGTTGCTGATTGGTGGTATTTTGCAGCTGGTATTTTCGCAAGCCGAGTTGTTTTTATACGCAAATGCAAACTACCATGCCGGGGCGGATTTCTTTTTTCAATACTGTACGCACCTGGGAGACGGGCTTTTCTATGGAGCAGTGGTATTACTCCTGCTATTTGTACGATATCAATATGTCTTGATTGCCGTACTCAGTTTTGCGGTAAGTTCGCTGGTGGCCCAGTTACTGAAACGGCTGCTGTTTGCCGACGTACTGCGGCCCAAAGCTTTCTTTGAAAAAAGCGGACAAGTGCTGCACTGGATAGAGGGGTTAGAGATACACACGCATAATAGTTTCCCGTCTGGTCATGCCACTACGGCTTTCTCCGTATTTTGCCTGCTTAGTTTATTATCCGTAAACAAAAAATGGGGCTTTTGCTGGTTTTGTCTCGCCACATTGGCCGCTTACTCCCGCGTGTATCTGGGGCAGCACTTTCCTGGTGATATTTATGCCGGTTCGGTAATTGGCACGGCTACCTCCTTATTCTTTTATGGATGGTTACATCCAATATTGTCAGACAGGCAAATCCTGCAGGGAAACTTATTAAACCCCTTCCGGCAGCGTAAATTATCTTAATCACATAGGGCATGAGGGCTGCCTCTGATAAATATGTTCTAATTTAGTCCCGCCGTTTTAAAAGGCTTAAAGCGGCTACTCTATGTTATGCGCAGGAATATTAACCGACCATTCTTACTCCTTGCAATTGTCCTGCTGGGCTGTTTTAACCTCTTCCTGAATAACTGGTACGTATCCCTCTGGGACCAGGATGAAGCAGCCTATGCCGGATTTGCCCACCAGATGCGGGAAACCGGCAACTGGCTGGTACCGGAGTTTACCTGGTCAGAGCCGCACCGTAAAACGCCCTTTCATTTCTGGGCAATTGCGGCAGCTTACTCGGTTTTTGGCGAAAATGAGTTTGCAGTTCGTTTCCCGAGTGCCCTGGCGGTGCTTGGTACCTGCCTGATTTTATTTGTAATGGGTAGGCGGTTGTTTGGTGCTGACGTTGCCTTAACGGCGGCGCTGATCCTGTTGTGCTCTTTTTTTGTACCTAACCTGGGTAAAGTTTCCGTTACGGACGCACTGCTGATGTTCTTCGAAACGCTGGCCGCCTTGTCATTACTTAATTACCTGCACCAGCCCCATTGGAAATGGAATGTCTGGCTATGGTTGGCGGTTAGTATGGGTTTACTGGTGAAAGGGCCTCCCATTCTCATCCTGGTTGGAGGGATGTGGTTTTTCCTGTTGCTGTTTTATCCTAAACGCAAACTGTTGATTGGTACGCACCCTTGGTTTTTCCTGCCCTTAGCCGCGGTTCCCCTGCTGCTCTGGGGACGCCTGGCGTGGCTGCAAGACGGTGGCACGTATATCCGCTGGATGGTCGATTGGTACATTCTCCGCCGGGCTACCGGACACGTGTTCGGACAAACCGGCCCTCCCGGGTATTACCTGTTAACTTTCCTGCTGGCCTTTCTGCCCTGGCTTGCGTTCCTTCCCAGTGCTTTGGCCGATGTACTTAACTTCCGGCGCAACCGGCACGATGCTTTCTATCCTTTTATTGTAAGCTGGCTGCTGGCCGGCTGGATTCTGTATGAATTGCTGCCCAGCAAATTGCCGGCGTATGCTATTGGCGCCTATCCGGCTATTGCCTTGGCCATTGCCCGACAAACATTAACCATACAACCGGAGAATATCCGGCGCAGCCGCTGGATAAGCTTCGGCAATTATGCCTTCCTGGTTATATCGTTGCTTTTGTCACTTGGTTTGATTGGGGCAGGTATTTATCTGCTGGATAGGCCAGGAATCATTGCTGCTTGTCTCCTTGGTGTGTTCTGGGGCGGCGTTAGTATATTCATCTTCAGTAAGCTGATCCGCAATGAATACAATGCCGCTTTTCCGGCGATTATGCTAGGGGCTCAGGGGTTTCTGCTGATTGCGTGGCTACTGGTGGTTCCCTCTTTTGAAGAGCCCCGTTCGGCTACCAAGCGGGTGGCATCCTTTATTGACGAAAACCTCAAGCCGGCTACTATAGTCGTATTTGCCAAAAATTTTAATCTGCCCAGCCTGCCGTACTACGTAATCCGGGCCGGTAACACTTATACCCAACAGGAAGACTATACCGCTTTACAGTCGCAGTATTTTTCCTCAACGCCGACGGCTATCGTAATGGATGAAGAACGGTATCAGGCATTCGCAGCTCATCTGCAAGGGCAGCAACTACAACCTGGCAACGTAAAGATTATCAACGGCTGGGTGACGGATCGGGGTAAGCAGATCAAATATGTCGTGTTAGCCAATCAGGCGGCCCAAACCGGTAAACAGGACTAATCGTTTATCCCTGCCTCTAAAGGTAAATACTACCGTCGCATTTAATTGCTACTTTTACTTATACTAAGCAGCGAAAGTAGATGTTCTCCAACGAATTAGTATTTTTTTGCGCTTTTTATTGCCTTTATTGTGGGTATGCTCTGCTCGATCTGGGCATTTTCAGCAAGCGGAGTCATATTGTCAGTTTTAAGGAGGCCGCCGCTTGGAGTTCAGTGTGTGGCGATGTTTGCCCTGGGATTTTACTTTATTATAAAATTCAAGGGCGATTTAATCCACGGAATCGATAATTTTTCTTGAGTTGAGGCAATTGTCCAAAAATACGCCGCACCTAACCTCATCCCCGGTAACTATCCTGAAAGTCTCCGGATTTATCTTGACAACATGGCACTGGAATTCATCACCGGGTATGTAGTTGAGTATGCACTGTCGGTAGATAATATATTCGTTATTATTGTCATTTTCACTTCCTTCAGTGTCCGGGAAATCTACTATAAAAAAGTGCTTTTCTGGGGAATTCTGGGGGCAATCATCATGCGATTTGGCTTCATTTTCCTGGGAGGAGCTTTGATTCAGAAAGCCGATTGGATCTTATATATATTTGGCGCCTTCCTCATTTTTACCGGCATCCGGATGTTTCTAAACCGTGACGATGACGACTCTATTGAGCCCGACAAACATCCAGTAGTGCGGTTGGCCTCCCGGTACTTCTCAGTATTTCCCCGCTACGTGGGAAGCCACTTTTTCGTCCGGAGACGCGGCAAAATCCTGGTAACGCCCTTGTTTGTAGTGCTGCTAATCATCGAATTTACGGATCTGATCTTTGCCGTTGATTCCGTACCTGCCGTGTTTGCCGTTACGAAAGACCCCTATGTAGTGTTCTTTTCCAATATCTTCGCTATTCTGGGTTTGCGGTCTATGTTTTTCTTCCTGACCAATATAATGCACTTGTTCCACTTCCTGAAGACTGGCCTGGCGGCTCTTTTACTGTTTATTGGTGGTAAAATGCTGGCCCACCATCAATTGGAGAAAGTTGGGTTCAGGACGGAATACTCGTTGTACGTGATCCTAAGTATTCTGGCCATTAGCATTATAGCTTCTCTGCTATTTCCCAAGCGATCAGAAGAAGTACTGAAGGAAGGCGCCTCTACCCAACCAGGATCTCTACCAAATAATGCCTGAAGGCATCTGGAATGATACTGATTCGATGTTGGTTATTCGATGTTCGTAACCCATTGTAAACTGGACTTTTGCTAAAGAGTTAGTACGTAATGCCTGTTTCATTTCAGTATAATAACTGAAGTACAATCAACTCAACCAGATTCCATAAAACAAAAAGGCTTTCTATTTAGTAGAAAGCCTTTTTGTTTTATGAAACTGTGCTATTCGAATCAACGGAACAGCTTGCGGAAAATCCAGAATACCAGGGCTACTACCAGCACAATACCGATAACCCCTACCCACAACCCGGCTTCGAAAATATCTCCGACTGCAGCGCAACTGGTTAGCCCTACACTTAATAGTAATACGACGATTATATTAAATAATACTTGTGGCTTCATAGTGATTGATTATTGATTTGTTGTCACTACTACGCAACCTGCCGCTATTTAGTTGTATTATATACGAACTAATTACGCTAACCATTGGTCTGATATCTGCTGCCAGTGCCTCCTGCCACTTCTGAGCCTTCTTCGGCTTCCAGAAAAGCTTTATACCACCAGCCGGAATCTTTTATAATCCGTTGCTGGGTTTCAAAGTTTACGTGAACCAGGCCAAACCGGGGGTGGTATCCTTCCGCCCATTCGAAATTATCCGTGAACGTCCATACGAAATAGCCTTCTACGGGTACACCTTCCCCTTTGGCTCTCAGTGTCTGGGCAATATGCTGCTGCAAGTACTGTACCCGGCGGGGATCATGGACCTGACCATTGGTTACCGTATCTTCAAAAGCGGCTCCGTTTTCGGTGACCAGTATTTTTTTGATCTGCGGGTAAGAGGCGTATTGCTTGAGTAATTGATAGATACATTCGGGATATACCTCCCATCCCATCAGGGTCAGCGGCACTTTGCGCTTGGCCGCTTTAACTAAGTCTGCCGAAATAAAGGGCATAAACCACGAATGGGTAACAATTTCGCGGGTATATACCTGTAAGCCAACGAAGTCAAAGTCAAAGGGCATTCGTTTTTCGTCGCCGGGTTTCCAATATTTTTCTACCCGGTTTAGAAAGGGAAGTGTCTGGAAAGGATAGCCAAGTCCCAGGGCAGGTTCCAGATAGAGGCGGTTGAGCAAGGCATCTACCCGCTGGGCAGCCTGCTGATCCCGTTCGGTATGCTCCCAGGGCTCCACGTAAGAGCCGGAAAAGGTAGTGCCAATGTTAGCATTGGGCAGGTGAAACCGCAGTACCCGGCCTCCTTCGGCCTGACAAAGCGTGGCATGGTGCATGGCCGGAATAAAATTCTTAAGCCAGCGGCGTCCGGGTGCATGAATACCCAGAAAGTGCCCGGCTCCGGTAAATACCATCGGCTCATTCAGTACCATCCAGTTACGGACCCGGTCGCCGAAGGCCTTGGCGCAGACTTCGGCGTAGTCCTGGAACCAGCCTACTACGTCACGGTTGGTCCAGCCACCTTTTTGTTCCAAGGCGTAGGGCAAATCCCAGTGGTACAGCGTTACCCAGGGCTCAATACCCCGTTCCAGGCATTGATCAATCACCCGTTGATAAAAATCAATCCCTTTGGCATTTACTTTACCCGTGCCTTCAGGCAATATTCTCGACCAGGCCAGTGAGAACCGGAAGTTGGGAATACTTAAAGATTGTGCCAGTTGTAAATCATCGGCGTAACGCTGGTAAAACTGGCAGGCTATATTGCCATGCTGGTTAAGGTAGGTATTTCCTCTTTTGTTGGTGAAAACATCCCAAATGGAGAGCCCTTTTTCATCGGCATCGTGGCAACCTTCAATCTGATACGCCGCAACGGCTACTCCCCATTTAAAATTCTCGCCAAAATCTTTTCTATTGAAAGTATGCACGTT
>JAUJNL010000007.1 GCA_030448185.1 Cytophagales bacterium
GATACTCTAAAAGTAATCGCTTAACTCCTGTCTATAAATGCCGCCAAATACAAGTAGCCTACTGAGCAGCTGCAATAGCGGCAATACTTACCTCCTTACAGTTTGCTTCCAGCAGTATTTTTACGCAGGCTTCTACGGTAGACCCCGTAGTAATTACATCATCTACCAGTAGAATTCGTTTACCGGCCACTTTTTCGGGCAACGCCACTTCAAAAATCTTCTCCACATTTTTCCACCGGTCAAACCGCTTCTTTTTAGTCTGAGTTGAACTGGCAACGTTTCTACGTAATACCGAAGGATGCCATTCAACCTGAAGACCTTGCGATAACCCCTGGGCAAATGTATCACTCTGGTTATACCCGCGTTTCCGGAGCCTTGATTGATGAAGCGGCACGGGCAGAATTAGATCAAAAGCTTTATCTAGATTATACTCCTGCAATTCCTTGGCATACCACTGCCCCATCAAATTCCCAATTTCGGGCTTATTGTGATACTTTAGCTGATGCAATAGGTGCTGCACTTTCCCCTCTTTGGTAAACTTAAGGTAAGCCCAGGCATACTGTACAGCAACCTTGCCGGCGAAGCGACGCGCAAGCGGACTATCAGCTAGCTTATGGTAGTTGGCAAGCGGAAGATGATAATGGCAGTGCCAACAAATAAGCCTCTCCCCTCTTTCCAGGCTTTCTTCGCACATCTGGCAGTAGTTAGGAAAAAGCAAGTCCAAAAAATCTTTCCACATGGGATAAAATGCATAAAAATTGACAGTACAAATTACCCAACAACCGTAATAATTATATTTTCGTAGCTTAGCGTGGTCTTACTACGTCAGGAAAATATGGATTTAGTAGAAAATTTCAATGATTACCGCAGCCGCATGAATGAGAAAATCATGGCGGCTGATAATATTGTCCTAAAGCGTTTGTTCAATCTGGATACAAATTGTTATGCCCCCGGCAGTATAGATGTAACTACGAAAGAAATGATCGGGCTGGCCTGTTCGATGGTGCTCAGATGCGATGATTGCGTAAAGTACCATTTGGGTAAGTGTAAGGAGGCAGGTGTGGGCAATGAACAGATTTTCGAAGTGTTTGCCATTGCCAACATCATTGGCGGCACGATTGTAATACCGCATTTGCGCCGGGCCGTGGAATACTGGGAAGCACTGAATGAAACCAAAAGTGTAAGTTAATGGATACGGTTGAGTTAGAAGAGCACTGGGAAAGGCTGTTAGACCAGCTTCAAAAGTTCCTTGGTAAACGGCCAGCTGACTTGAATGCCGTTTTATATCTAATTGGTGTACAGGAATTAGGTCAGGGCGTAAAGCACTTCACCAAGGAACAAAAGCAAGACTTAATGCATATTGGCATCTGTAAAGTACTGAGTTTATCCGGCTATTACCAGTTGGACAAGATTGATGGAGACGGCTGGCCCCACTGGAAGCTGGTAAAAAAACTTCCTTACGTTGATCTGCTTTCGCAGGAGACCTTGCTGAAAGAGCACGTAGTACTATACTTCAAGGATATTCTTTAGCCGTTATGAACGCTATGACCTACTCATCGCTGGAAGACATTTTTGAACGTTTCGACCTGTTGAATGTATTGATTGTGGGCGACGTAATGGTAGACGCCTATTCATGGGGCAAGGTAGAACGCATTTCACCAGAGGCTCCAGTACCAATTGTACATGTGCAGCGTACTGAAAAACGTCTGGGAGGCGCAGCCAACGTTGGCTTGAATATCAAAGCGCTTGGCGCCCAACCAATATTATGTGCCGCTATTGGCAATGATATGGAAGCGCAAGAGTTTTTACGCTTACTGCAGGAAAATGATATGTCCGCCGATGGCATATTATGTTGCAGCAGCCGGCCTACGACTGTAAAGCACCGGATTCTGTCAGGATCGCAGCAAATGCTACGGGTAGACTCCGAAGTGGATCACCTGATGACTGAAGAAGAAAAACAGAACTTCCTGCAAAAAATTGAAAGACTGCTCCCTGCTTGTGATGTGGTTATTTTTGAGGATTATGACAAAGGGGTATTGGACGAAAACACCATTAATGCCATTATCCGGCTGGCCCAAAAGCACCAGATCTCTACTGTTGTAGACCCTAAAAAACGCAATTTTCTCCACTACCGGCGGGCTACTTTGTTCAAGCCCAATCTGAAAGAGCTAAAAGAAGGATTAAAAATTGATTTTGATCCCCGGCAAATCACCGAACTGGAGAAAGCAGTACATACACTGAAAGAAAAACTGGAGTTAGATGCAGTACTGGTAACCCTATCGGAACGGGGCGTTTTTATAGATTCTGGTGAGGAGAAACATTTATTACCGGCACATATACGACAGATTTCGGATGTTTCCGGAGCTGGTGATACGGTAGTTAGTATTGCAGCCTTATGTCTGGCTTTGCAATTACCGCCTGTACTACTAGCCGGGTTGGCAAACCTGGGTGGCGGGCTAGTGTGTGAATATGCTGGCGTGGTGCCTGTGAATAAAGAAGATTTATTGCGGGAAGCAAAAGAAAACCATTTTTCTGAACTGTATCTTCAGCAAAAGGTATGAAGAAGGATTTCGGATAGCGGATTTCAAAAGTAAGAGGTAGGAGGTAAGAATGAATAAAAAACAGAGACTGAATTTTTTGCAAATCTGTCCCTGATATAAAAAGCCAGGTAAGACTAATGATCTTTCCTGAAAGTTTGTGAAAATATATTTCTTACTTCATACCTCCTAATTCTTACTTCCCGCTAGAATAATTTGTCCATCAGGCCTTTGGCACCTTCCTTGAGGTCATCCAGCTTTTCTTTAGCGTCTTCCTTCAGGTCTTCAAACTTATCCTGGGCTTTATCTTTCAGGTTGTTTGCCTGCTCTTTCAACACGTGATTAAAGTCAAATTCCTGGCCTTCAATTAATCCGGTAAGTTGAGAACCGACCGAAACAGGCAGTTTACCCTTGATGAACTCTAGACTGGCGATAAAAGCCAGCCGTGCCTGGTCTTGTGAAATACCGGTTTTGTTAGAAATTTCCTGGATAACGTGGTCAGTTTTTGCGTATTCTGCTTTCATGGATACTGAGAGTTTGGGTTTACCTCTATCTAACGGAAAAACCACCTGACAGATACCTATAAAATGATAAATGTTACGTATTGAATGTTAAATGCCTCATACCCTACCTTCAAACCGGCTGGGGAGAATCTGCCGATTGGGCAGTATGTATAATCAGTATTTACCATTCAAAATTCAGCATTCTCTCAAGGGATAAACCGAAATTCCTTTACGGCGTCAATAAAACACCTGACCTTATCCGGCTCAATATCCGGGTACAAGCCGTGGCCGAGGTTTGCGATATGCCGGTGTGGGCCGAAGGCTTGCAGCATTTTACCAGTTTCCCGCCGGATTCCTTCGTAGGAGGCATACAATACACAGGGGTCTAGATTGCCCTGTAGCGTTTTACCATTGCCGATAATCTTCCTTGACTCAATGGGGTCCATGGTCCAGTCGAGGCCAATCGTTTCACAGTTTAATTGAGCCAATTCCTGCCGGGCAAACCAGGCATCTTTGGCAAAAACAGTTTTTGGTACTTCAGGAATGGCATCACAGATCTGGCTTATATAGGGCAGCGCAAAAGACCGGTACTGTTCGGGAGAAAGAATACCCGCCCACGAATCGAACAACTGCACCAGATCGGCGCCGGCAGTAATCTGTCCTTTTAAATATTGAATGGTACTGTCCGTAATTTTTTGCAGTAACTGGTGCGACAGAACTGGTTCGGTGTAAAGCATCCGCTTGGCTTTGGAGAAAGTTTTGGAGCCGCTCCCCTCAACCATATAGGCAAAAATAGTCCAGGGAGCCCCGGCAAAGCCAATTAAAGGCATCCGGCCGTTGAGTGCTCGCTTCACTATCTTGATGGCCTCCAATACGTAGCCTAAATCCGCCTGAGCATCGGCTATCCGAAGCTTATTTACATCAGCCAGGGACTTAACGGTTTCCGGAAAATAGGGGCCCCGTTTCTCAATCATTTCATAAGGCAGCCCCATCGCTTCGGGAATCACCAGTATGTCCGAAAAAATAATGGCCGCATCCACCCCAAGAATATCTACGGGTTGTAGGGTTACTTCGGCAGCCAGTTCCGGGGTGGTAGCCAGTTCAATAAAATCTTTTACTTTATCCCGCACGGCCCGGTATTCAGGCAATATCCGGCCGGCCTGTCGCATAAGCCAAACCGGAGTTCTTTCCGTTTTTTCCCCTCGTGCCGTCCGGAGAATCAAATCATTTTGCAGTGTCATCCCGTAAAGGTAAAGCGGACAGGCAAGATGCACAAAGTCCTGAATTTAGCTTTCATAATAATAAACTAATTTTAACCCGAATTTATAAACCTTAAACCTTAATGAATCCAATGGCAACGACCCGATTAACTGTAAACAACAATGGCTCTCTGAAAGTAGAGGGAGATTTTGAAATTGTGGATGCCCAAGGCAATGTATACGGCCTGCAAGGTCGCACTTTAGTATCAGTATGCCGTTGTGGTCAGTCAAAAAATAAGCCTTTCTGCGATGGATCACACAAAGGACATTTTGAGCATAACGCCGTGGCTTTTGACCTGCCACCGAAGAAGGTATAAAATCCGGATAAAGTAAAATAGCTCCGTCCAGACGGAGCTATTTTACTTTATCCGGATTTTATAATTTTAATACGCCCTAACGGAAACGCCAGACATAAAATTGACAAAGGCTTTGTTCACTACTTTATTCCCGCCGGGAGTAGGATAGTTACCAGTAAAGTACCAGTCGCCAGTGTGATTGGGACAGGCCTGATGCAGGTTGTCAACCGTCTGGAAGATTACTTCTACCTGGGCGTTAATATCAGCGGGCCGGATAATTTCGGCTACTTTCCGGGAAACTTCCTCGTAAGTGAAAGAATCGTATACCGCTTTTACAAAATTTTGCTCGTGAGCCCGGTCATTCCAGATGCCACTCTTGCATTCTTCCAACACATTATACAGCAGATCTGATTGTCCGTGTTCCTTTAGCAAGGCCAGTGCTGCCCGGAAAGTTACAAATTCCTTTACTTTAGACATATCAATGCCGTAGCAGTCAGGGTAACGGATCTGTGGGGCAGAAGATACAAGTACTATTTTCTTAGGACCCAGGCGGTCCAGAATTCTAAGAATACTTTTCTCCAGCGTAGTTCCCCGGACAATCGAGTCATCTACCAGCACCAAGGTATCTATACCGGGGCGTACCACCCCGTAAGTAGTATCGTACCCTTGTGAGACGAGCACATCGCGGTGGTCGTCGTCGGTAATAAAGGTGCGAATCTTGGCATCTTTGATCACCAGCTTTTCCACGCGAGGCCGCAGGGTAAGTAATTTTTTCAGGTCCTCCCCTCTTACGCCCAATTCAATAGCCTGCTGGCGCTGATCAGCTAGATACTCCTCTAAGCCTAGCAGCAAGCCCAGGAAAGAAGTTTCGGCCGTATTGGGTACGTAGGAGAATACTGCATTTTCCAGATCATTTCCGATGGACTTGAGTACTTGTGGTACCAGCAACCGACCCAATTCTTTCCGTTCATTATAGATAGCCGGGTCCGTGCCGCGGGAAAAGTAGATCCGCTCAAAAGAGCATGATTTTTTCTCAATAGGTGCAATGAACTGGTGCTCCGCAAAATCCCCATCTTTGTTGATTACCAGAGCATGGCCAGGCGTAATTTCTTTAATATCGTCGTATTCAGGGCCAAACGCAGCTTTGATTGCCGGCCGTTCGGAGGCAACCACCACCACTTCATCATTGGCATAATAGTACGCTGGCCGGATACCAGCTGGATCACGGGCAACAAAAGCACCTCCGTGCCCAATAATCCCTGCCATAGTATAGCCCCCGTCAAAATCACGGCAGGAACGGCGCAGCATTCGGGGAATGTCCATGCGGCTTTCAATTACCTGAGACATTTCCGCATTGGTATACTGGTCTTTATACAAGTCAAACAACCGCTGGTTTTCTTCGTCGAGGAAGTGGCCGATTTTTTCCATTACGGTTACCGTGTCCACTTTTTCCTTAGGGTGCTGACCCAGGGAAAGGAGTTTATTAAACAGCTCATCTACATTGGTCATATTAAAGTTACCGGCTACAACTAGGTTGCGGCTGCGCCAGTTGTTTTGCCGGAGAAACGGATGACAATTTTCGATGCTGTTAAGGCCATGTGTACCATAGCGCAGGTGACCAAGCAAAACTTCTCCCGTAAAAGCCACATTTTCTTTCTGCCAATCAGCATCCAGCAATTTATCCTTATGGCCTTTTACCGACTTCTTGTATTTTTTATGAATTTTCTGGAAGATCTTGGCAATCGGAGGAGCGTCAATGGAACGGTAGCGGCTAATATACCGGCTGCCGGGAGGAACATTCAATTTGATTACGGCCACACCTGCCCCATCCTGCCCGCGGTTACTCTGTTTCTCCATCATCATATACAGCTTATTTATGCCGTAGAGTGGAGTACCGTATTTATCAATGTAGTACTGGTAGGGCTTTCGCAGACGAATTAGTGCGATACCGCATTCGTGTTTGATCTGTTCGCTCATAAGGGCCGAGCTAAAAAGTAGGTTTGATTGTAAAAGACTATTACCAGAATTTTAACCGAAAGTTAACCCTTTTTGGGTACTGTAAAAACAACCACTTGCAGAACGTACTATCCGAAGCAATTACTGCTGTTCTTAAATCAGAGTATACTGGATAAATTGTATAATCCAATCTGCCTTGAAAAAGAAAACAACCAGTAAAACAGTCATTAGTGCAATAAGGCTTCCCTCATAGATACCTAAACGGATGGTATTAAGTTCATCTCCGGAGCGAAAAAAAAGCAGAAAAGGAATTTTTAAATAGTAAAACAGTGATACGGCTACATTGAGCAAACCGACTCCAAATACCACTAACAACCAGCTTTGGTGATTAGTCTGATACGTTTCCCAAAGCGCCGAAAAAACGAACAGCTTCGCCGTGAATCCAACAGTTGGTGGTAAACCTGCCAATGCAAGCATTACAACGGTAAAGGCCACCCCGAAGAGAGGCAAGCGTTGGCCTATACCCTGGTAATCAGATAGCATTTGTGAATGAGTTTGGGTTTCGGCTACCCCTACCAGCAGGAAAGCCGCAAAGTTCATGAATACATATGCAGACACGTAAAACAGTAAGCTTTGCGTGCCTGTCAGACTGGTAGCGGCTACACCAATCAGCAGAAAACCTGCGTGGGCAATGGACGAATAAGCCAGTAACCGCCTCACGTTGCGTTGCCACAAAGCCGAAAAATTACCAATGGTCAGGGTGAGCAGGATGATCAGACAAAGTCCTTGCACAAAAAGAGCAACTATTTCGGGCTTTAGTGAGGTAACCGGAGATACCAACCTTAATAATACGGCAAGTCCGGCGGCTTTGGGTGCCACCGAGAAAAAGGCAACGGCAGGCAGCGGGGCCGCTTCATAGGCATCGGGAGTCCAGACGTGAAAAGGCGCCGCTCCGATTTTAAATAGAAAACCGGCAACGGTTAAAAACAGGGTCAGCAGCAAGGGAAAAGCCGGAATCTGAGCTAAGGCCTGGTAAAAGTCCGGCTCCGTTATATTTAGGGACCCCGTGAACCCATAGAGCCACGACATACCATACAGCATCACGCCGGAGCTCATCGCCCCGAAAAGCAGATACTTCAACCCTCCCTCAGAGGCTTTACGATCCGTAAGTAGGGCGGTCAGAATGTAGGAAGAGATTGAAACCAGTTCAACCGCCAGGTAAATACTGAGCAGATTTACACTCATCGCCATCAGATGCAGTCCCAGAATGGCCGCTACCAGCAAGGTAAAAAATTCTCCCGGCAACCGCTTTTCAATGAGCTTATTGCCCGTTTGGGAAATCAGAATGGTTAACAGGCCAGCCAGCAGAAAAATGTATTTGAAGCTAATGGCTATGCCATCCAGCCGGAGCAAGCCCAGAAAAAACGCAGTAGACGTAGTTGCTATAAGCCCTTGCCGCCCAAAAACCGTAGAAGCAACCACAATCAACCCAGCAAAACCGACCCAGGGAATTATTTTACCAGCCGTCCGTTTAAAAATCAAATCCAGCAGGACGAGCAGCACCAAAAGGCCCACTAGCAGGATTTCGGTCCAGAAAGCGGGAAAGCTTTGCAGTAAATCCGATAAAACTTGCCGGAGAGGATTCAAGAATGGGTAGGTTTACTATTGGAAAATGGCATGACGAGTATTTACTTGTTCAGGGCAACACTTTTAAATTCCAGCTTCTCATTTGCTAATCTCATTGAGCATGCAACAGTTACTCTTTAGCCTTTATCTGGTTATCCAGTTAACGAAGTGATTCATCGTATTTTCCACTTTCCCAAACAATAAGCCAGGAAACAAGCCAAACACCAGCGACAAAAGAGCCAGCGAAGTTAGTAAGACTTTCTCGCGGACATTTAAATCAATTATACGAGGCTTCCAAGCATCACCTCCTTTGGTCCAGACGGGTCCGAAAAACATCCGCTGCAACGTCCACAGAAAATAGGCTGCCCCTAGGATGAGCCCCAATGCACCGCCAAAAGCTACCCAACCGGGAAATTTTTCGGTACCGAAGGCGCCCAGCAGGGTGAAAAACTCTCCGATAAAACCTGAAAAGCCCGGCAGACCCAAAGAAGCAAAAAAGCCAACGGTGACTGCAGCCGTATACATGGGCATCGGACTCGCCAATCCCCGGTAGTAATGAATGGTTTTATCACGAGTGCGGTCATAGAGCACGCCTACAATCAGGAACAATAAGGCCGAAAGAATACCGTGACTAAACAACTGATATACAGCCCCGCTAGCCCCTTCTACCGTCAGCGAGGCGAGGCCCAGCAAGACATAGCCCATGTGCGAAACTGAAGAATAGGCCACCATTTTCTTTAAATCTGCCGCGGCTAGTGCATTCATGGCTCCGTACAAAATAGCCAGCACACCCAAACCACCCACTAAAAATTTTTATTCTTCGGCTGCCTCCGAAACACCGGGTATGCAATCCTGAATAGTCCGTAAGCCCCGATTTTAAGCAGTATACCAGCCAATACGACTGAAATAGGCGTAGGCGCTCTACGTGGGCGTCGGGTAACCAGGTATGTACAGGCACGTCGGCAGTTTAATGGCAAAACCAATAAAAAGCAGCAGAAAAGCCAGATGCCTGATTGGCAGACCCAGCACCAAAGCGCCGGAAGCCGGATGCAGTAAAGAGCCAGGAATATAATTTCCGGGTTGCGTCATAGCCAGGATACTGAACGTATGCACACCGTCTGCCTCTGCCACCGATAAGTACAAACCAATCATTACGATCAGGATGCAGACCGAACCAATCAGGGTATAGATAAAGAATTTAATCGCAGCATACTCCCGGCGTTCTCCGCCCCAAATCCCGATCAGGAAGTACATAGGCAGCAGCATAAACTCAAAAACAGGAAAAACAGGAAGAAATCCAGGGCCACGAAGCAACCCATAATACTGGCCGTCAGCAATAAATAAAGCAATACGTATCCTTTTACCTTTTGCCCTATGGTCCAGGAAGAGACAGCTCCGGCAAACAGCACCAGCGCCGACAAAAGTACCAGCGAAATGCTCAGGCCATCAACCCCGACGAAGTAATCAATTGAAAGCCGCCAATAGTTCCCAGCGACAAATTAATCCAGCTAATCCGCTCCACAAATTCAAATCCATCAACCTGCGTAATCCTATTAAGCCGGCCACTGAACTGCCCGTAGAGCAAAACGGATAGTAACAACTGAAGGCCTGAGACCACGATATTGGCGAACTTGAATAAACGAACTTTATCAGCTGGAACAAAAAAAAGAATAACTAAAGCAACAAGCGGAAGAAATACCAATAAGGGAGAGGAAATGTGAGTTCATTCAACCTGGGTTATTCCAGCCATGGGGCCGTTTGGATAACTTTTGCTTGTGAGTTCGGGAATTAACTGTATTAAATGCAATCTTAGTCAAACTATGCGGTTCAGGCAACTATTTCCTGACCCGATAGACTACTTCATTTGTAGGGGTAAAGAATACTTCCCATGCTAATTCCCAGGTGCTTCATCAGTAGTACTTGAACCTGCCTTTATTAAAACAGGAATCCATTAGTTTGAATCTATTTAGGGAATGTTCAAAATGAAGGGGTTATTATAGACAAAATATAGAGTTTACGATGAACAAAATCCAAAAAATGATTGTTAGTCTGTACTGTTGTTCTATCTGATTGATACTACATTTGTGAAACTACCGGATCAGCCATGAGTAATGACTGAAAAACGTATTTTTTTGTACCGGTTAATGCGGTCAGGCTAGCCAACACCACAGCGGGCAAGCGGCAATCTGATTTCATTTAAGTTCTTTATTTTACATAACCTTGATTCACTTTATAGCTATGGCAGTACGACAAGTCACTGATGTTGAGTTTAATGCGCAAATTGCTTCAAAATCCAAAGTAGTTGTAAAATACTACGCCGACTGGTGCGGAAGCTGCAAACTATTTGTTTCAAATTCCGCGTCTGGCTACTGATGAACGCTTCAATGACGTTACCTTCGATGTAAATGCGGAGCAGAACCCGCAGGCCCGGCGCTTGGCAGGAGTAACTAATCTGCCCTATTTCTTGCTGTATTCAAAGATGGACAGTTTGTAGAGTCTGCCGCAACCAGTAAAGAAGATGCCGTGTGTAGAGTTGATTGGTAAATTGGGTAGTTAGGTACTAGGTATCTGGTATTAGAAGAATACCTACTGGTCGTTGAAAAATATATACTCAGGAAAATTGATGACTAATTACAGTGTTCATTAAATAAGTTAATATTTGTTGTTGGTGAAAACACCAACAACGGCTTTGTTGATTGCCATTGTTGGTGTTTTCACCAACAATCATTTTTCTAAACTCACTTGCTTAACAGTGTACTAATACCCAGTACCTAATACCTTGCCAGCCAATACCCATCTAACATTTAAAATTTACTTGTTATAGAGCTATACTATAGACTATGAAAATTCCGGTGATTAAAAAGCTGGTTGAAACCCAGCCCCTTGAAGTACTGATTGCGGTTGAAGAGGCTATTATTAACGAACAACCATTACCCATTACCATTGAAGGACAGGATGAAGGAGAGCAGTTAACCCATACGATTGCCGCCATCTGGATTTTGGAGCGTATGCGGGAAACTAACCGTGACTTTAAGGATGTTCTCCGGGAATACACCCAAAAAGTAAGAGAATCCATTAACTGAGTGGTGAGTTAATGAGTCAACAGTTTATGAGTTCAGCGTAAAAAAGCTCCTATAAACTCTTTTGCTCATTAACTCATAAACTTTTAACTCAAAAAAATATGAGCGCAAAAGGAAGAGTGCTGGTGGCAATGAGCGGAGGGATTGACAGTTCCCTGGCTGCCGTATTGCTGCACGAGCAAGGCTACGAAGTCATCGGCATGACCATGAAAACGTGGGACTACAGCACTTCGGGTGGCTCCAAAAAGGAAACCGGTTGCTGCAGTCTGGATTCTATCAACGATGCCCGGGATGTAGCCGTAGGATTAGGTTTTCCGCATTATATATTAGATATCCGCGAAGAGTTTGGCGACTATGTAATCAATCATTTTACCGGTGAATACATTGCCGGAAGAACCCCTAACCCCTGCGTGCTGTGCAATACCCACATTAAATGGGACGCCCTGCTGCGCCGCGCCGATAAACTGGGTTGCGAATATATTGCCACGGGCCACTATGCCAATATCCGGGCGGAGAACGGCCGGTTTGTGATTTCGAAGGGATTAGACGCGCACAAGGACCAGTCTTATGCGCTGTGGGGCATCTCGCAGGAGAGCCTGAGCCGGACTATTTTTCCCTTAGGGCACCTCCGGAAAACCGAAATTCGGGAGATGGCGGCCGAAAGAGGGTTTATGGCCCTGGTAAATAAGCCCGAATCCTATGAGATCTGTTTTGTGCCGGACAACGATTACCGCGGCTTTCTGAAGCGCCGCGTACCGGGACTGACGCAGGAAGTGGCTGGCGGAGAGTTTGTACTCGAAGATGGCACTATTGTAGGACACCACGAGGGATATCCGTTTTATACCATCGGGCAACGCAAAGGCTTAGGCATTGCGCTGGGTTATCCGGTTTTTGTGACCGAAATACAAAAGGATACCAACCGGGTAGTGCTGGGCAAAGCCGAAGCCCTGAGCCGCGACGGGATGTGGGTAGGCAAACTGAATATGGTGAAATATGCCGATCTGATCGGAAAGCCGACGCAAACCACCACTAAAGTCCGGTATAAGCATGACGGCACTCCAGCCTTGATTGAGCAGACAGAAGATGGCCGGATGCAGGTACTGTTCCAGGAAGGAGTAGATGGCATTGCCCCTGGCCAGGCCGCTGTATTCTATGAAGGGAACGATGTCATCGGCGGCGGCTGGATTACTTCCAGTTTCCGGCAGGGTGTCTGAACCGCTGATGGATATGAGAAATTAAATGTTGGCCGTCTGTGAGTTACAGGCGGCTTTTTATTTTTCCGACCCGAAACCAACTGTCTGGTCTTTAACGTTGTAAAGAATAAGCGTTTGATAAAGAAAGCTTGTTCTTTTTTCCTTCTTTTCTGTTAATATATAATAACCCCTATAGTTAGCAACGCAACCGGAAACCAGCAACGGACTACGGGAAACTGCTATTATGAAAGACTTTTACCAGATTCTGGGCGTTAATCAGCAAGCCAGTGACACGGAGATCAAAAAAGCTTTCCGGCGACTAGCTACGGTGCATCATCCGGATAAAAGTGAAAATGAAAACGCCAATGCTATTTTTCAGGAAATCAACGAAGCTTACCAGGTGCTGGGCAATCCGGAACGGCGGCAATTGTATGATTACTTGATCAGGCATCAATTGGAAGCCTGGCTTTTTGAGGAGCAGCCCGCCCCCCCGCGGCCCTACCAGTCTTATACCCCGCCAGTCCGGCAAAACCCGGCTGAACTTTATAAACCTTACTTAAAATTTGCCCTGTGGGCTACCAGAGGAGCATTGCTAGTATGCCTGGTGATTCTGCTGGATATCGTTCTGCCCTATCGCATCCGGACCGAAACCATTCAGGCTATTCCGCTTGAAAATGAATTACGCTTGTTTGGCGGTTATGAATCAGCCTCAACTTCACTGCTGGTTACTGAAAATGAGACGCTGCCAATCTCCCGGGATGATGAGGCCGGATTTTCGGACGGTAATCAGATTATGATTTATAAAACGCCGATCCTGAATAGCTTTATCAAGGTGGTCAATCTCGACAACCAGATGTACAAAGCCGGTGCCAGCTATAACATTTACACGGTGTTTGTATTTATGCCGATTATACTCACCATTACGTCTCTGATCGGCACTTTTTACCAAAAAGACACGGAGTTTACCCTAAAAATCGGCATTGCCAATTTTACCTTCTCACTGCTTACCATTTACTTTATAGTACTCATCAATTAGAGCTGATGTGCTGATTAGAAAATATACCAATGATAATTAGTTGGTGGGAAGAAATCCGGAAAACCCTTTTAAAATTGATAAGTGGCCAAACAGCTTCTAAGTCCATAAACTCATTCACTCATATACTTTTCATGCGTAAACTGTTATTTTTTCTGGTATGTATGGTCACCGTATGGTCATGTAATACCTCGGAGGTTGATCCTGATACCGGTCGTTTAGGATACGACTACTACCCGCTGGAGATTGGCCAGTTTAGCTTATATGAGGTAGAACAAACCACCTACTCGCTGACTACGGCGCCAGTCACTATCCGCTATCAGTTGAAAGAACTCGTAGCGGATACTTTTACGGATCTGACCAAAGAAAAAGCGTACAAGATTTATCGTTTTACCCGCCCTCAGGCGCAGGTTAGGTGGAAAGATACTCCTGATTCGGTCTGGACAGCTAAAAGAACTTTAAACCGGGCTATTCGCACGGAAAATAATGTTCCATTCGTTAAATTAGTATTTCCGGTAGCTGAAAAGCAAACCTGGAACGGCAATGCACTCAATGTCTGGGGCGAAGAAGCGTATCAGTTGGAATCCGTCGGTAAACCTTACCAGGTACTGGAGAACAGCTTTGATCATACTCTAACGGTTGTGCAGCATAATGACTCCAACTTCGTACGCAATGAGCGCCGGGTTGAGGTGTATGCCAGGGAAGTGGGACTCATCTATCAGGAACGATACAAGGTGCAGTACTGCGGCGCCAACTCAGTAAATTGTACCTCACCGGACCAGATTGACTTTGGCACAAAATACGTTCAACGGTTACTTACGTATGGTAAAGAGTAAAAAAAGAGAGGGCTTATAGATGAAGAATTTGCGCAGGCTGTTTTACGTGGCATTTTTGATTTTTTCGCTGGGTGGGTCAGTTATTGCCCAAAACAGTAAATACCTGATTGAGTTCACGGATAAGCACAACTCTCCCTTCTCGCTGGGCCGCCCCACGGAGTTTCTCTCCCAGCGGTCTATTGACCGGCGTATCCGGCAGAACATTCCGCTTACCAATCGTGATCTGCCCGTTAATGCAGCTTATGTGAAAGCGGTCAGGGAACTGGGCGCCCATGTATGGTATACCTCCCGCTGGATGAACGCGGTGCTGGTAGAAACCGACGAACCTACCTTGGCTAAGATCAGCAAATTACCGTTCGTAAAGTCCCCCGCCGGACCAAGAGTCGCGGGAGCAAGATTCAAAAATACTGGTGGTACGGGTACTAATCAGGAATACAGTAATATCGATGACAAGCAATGGGGCATAACTCCCGCCGACTACGGCAATGCCCTAACCCAGGTAGCCATGCTGGGAGCGGATAAAATGCACGAAGAAGGGTTCACGGGTAAGGGCTTGCAAATTGCGGTATTGGATGGCGGCTTTCGCAATGCGGACAAACTGCCTTTCTTCACGCATTTATTCACCGAAAAACGGATACTGGGCACCTATGATTTTGTGCAGAACGAACGGAGTGTGTATGAAGATGACTCCCACGGCATGCAAGCCCTCTCGGCCATTGCGGCTTATCAGCCGGGCGTGATGATTGGTACGGGTTACGATGCCAGCTTCTGGCTGCTCCGAACAGAGGCAGGAGGTTCTGAAAGCCGCGTGGAAGAAGTAAACTGGCTCATTGGAGCCGAATTTGCCGACAGTGTAGGCGCTGATATACTCCATTCTTCCCTGGGCTACAATACATTTGATGACCCAACCACAAATTACCGGCAATCGGATATGGACGGCAATACGGCTATCTCTACCAAAGCGGCGGATTTTGCAGCCTCAGTGGGCATATTAGTAGTAGTGAGTGCCGGAAATGAAGCCAATGATGCCTGGAAGAAGATTACGGCACCGGCCGATGCGGATTCTGCATTGGCCGTGGGAGCCGTAGACCGGAACGGGCAATGGGCCAGATTCAGTTCATTAGGACCTTCGGCTGACCAGCGCGTAAAGCCGGATGTAGCCGCTCAGGGACAAGGGACCACGCTGGGAAGAACCGATGGCTCGGTAGGCACTTCTAATGGCACCTCTTTTTCCGCACCGCTGTTATCCGGGCTAGCTGCCGGGTTCTGGCAGGCCTTCCCGCAACTGACCAATATGGAGGTAATTTCCTATTTGCAGCGGTCAGCGTCGCAAGCGTCTAAGCCAGACTCATTACTCGGATACGGTATCCCTGACTTTAGCCGGGCTTTTGCCTTGGCTCAGGAGGAAAACAATACGAAAATAGGCTATCTGTCGCCTAATCCGGTTTTGGATGGTTCCATTACCATTCAAGTCAATAATCGCTTTTTAACTAAGCCTCTGGAAGTGGAAGTGTTCGATCTAAAGGGCAGGAGTTTGGCTAAGTACTCAGTGAAGCAGACGTTACGGGAAAATCACTTTCCATTACTGGCACCCAGACTGCGGTCTGGTTTATATTTACTTCGCTTAACCTCGGAAGGCCAACAGCAGACGCTACGGCTGGTAAAAGAATAAATAAAGTTATGAAGTTGAAAGTTTATTAGTAACCTCTAGATGCTTCAATAACTCAAATAATGAATGAAAAATAGTAAAGAATCATCTCCGCCTACTGGTTCCGGCGGGCTTGGTCAGACTGATCTTTGTTGTTCTCCGAACGCTTTTTCCGCTCCAGCTCTACTACATATAGATCAGGCTGCTTGGGATGCTCACTCACCCAGACACGGCAACCAACCTGCCGGGCCCTGGTTTCGGCACATACGTAAAATACTTTGCCGTAAGGAGAATGAAAAAAGGTCTTGTTAACCGTGAATACATCGCCAGCCTGCAGGATGGATGCATCTGGCCAATAGGTCAGTTGGGGTAAGTCCAGATAGTCGAACATGCAGAAATGAGTAGTTTACCCTTGCGAAAATACGGATGATTGGCCAACTCTAAAAGGAACCGGGGGTATTTGCCGACATTTTAAGCGAACAGGCAAAAGCAACGAGGTGTTTTAATTTGAATAAATCATTGATTTTAAAATAGTTGCCCTACGTCTGGTGTCTAATGTCTTTTATCTTATTGCTTACCCATCCGGTAAATAAAATTCCCGGCAGAAACGCCCATTATTTCTGCCGGGAACTAACTAATTGAAATGAAGAGAGGGATCAGTCTACCCGGGTTACTTTACCACTGCCGGAAATGTTTACACTGACTGATGGATTGCCCCGGTACCGTACATTGCCGGAGCCGCTTACTTTGGCAACTAAGTTATCAGTCACCGTCACTTCGCAATTACCAGATCCACTAATGCGGGTATCCGTAGATTTAGCAGTCAGGTCAAAAGCCCGGATATTGCCCGAACCGGAGATTTCAATATCGTGAGAGAAGCAATCTCCGCCTAGCCTCATACTGCCTGAGCCGGAGATACGGCTATTCAAACCCGTTGCTTCTGCTACATTGAGGTTCATATTACCGGAGCCGGATATTCTTAATTCCAGGTTTTTTACCTTCCAGTCGGTACGCCCCTCAGCCCGGCCGGAACCGGATACTTGCAGGGAGGTCAGCACGGGATTGGTTATGTATACCCTTACCGGTTCGTGCCGGCCTACGTTAACAAAGTTTTTAAATTTAATCTCCAGTTCACGGTTTTCAACTTTGGTCTGCAATACGTCCAGCACATTTCCCTGGCCTTCCACCCGGATGTCTTCCGCCGGGCCCTGCGTCAAGTACACCTCAATATCATCGTGTACTTCTACCGCATCAAAAGTACTAACGGCACGGGTTTCGGAGAGGACATCACCCCGGCCCCGGATAAAATTGTCTTCGCAGGAAGAAAGGGCAATCATCAAACTGGTTCCAAGCGCCAATAAATAGAAGGATGTTTTTACAGTGTTCATTGCTTTAAAATTTACGTTTGG
Organism: Cytophagales bacterium; assembly: GCA_030448185.1. Classification (GTDB taxonomy): domain Bacteria; phylum Bacteroidota; class Bacteroidia; order Cytophagales; family 172606-1; genus CADCTQ01. Next base: position 17,377 of record JAUJNL010000007.1, read on the forward strand.
TTGAAAAGGTGTTTAGTTAAGTGTGAGGTTGAGTTAGCTATTTGAAGTAATCAGAACTCGATCCGGTAATTGAGTACGGGTATCAGTCCTACCTGATAGGCCGTAGCCAGATCACCCTTATCCTGGTCGTAGTATTGGCTGTATACATTAAGCCGGTTGGTCACGTTTTGAATATCCAGTGACAGGATGTACGAAGCTTTTGGCCGGTTCTTGCGGTAGCTCACCCGTACATCCGTGCGGAAATAATTCGGGGCCTGCAACTCAAAGCGGCGGTTATCCAGGTAAAAAGCTTTGCCCTGTTCGCGGGACTTTTCCAAGTCAATCGGGGTATACCGCCGGCCACCGGCCCAAAGCAAACGCACATTTATCCCAATCAGGTTATTCCGTCCTTTCCCTACCTTGAATTCCTTACCCGCCGTAGCGCTGTTAATGAATTTTCCATTAAAGCGCGTATTGCGTTCCTTGCCATCGGTGGCGGTATACAGGGAGTTATACAGGGAAGTATTGAGCAAGAAATAATAATTCTTGGTGAAGAATTTTTCCAGGGTTAGTTCCAGCCCGTAGTTCTGTCCTTTGCCGGTATTAACCAGACTGTCCGTAGTGAAGCCGCCTTCGAAATTAATAGTTGAATAAGAACTACTTAGGGATGGATTTACGGGCACATTATACAGCCGCTGGTAATACACTTCGCCTTTAAAGCGCAAGTCGTCGAACAACTGGTTTTCGTAGGATACTATATAATGCTGGGCTTTCGAAAAACCAAGTTTCCGGTTAGGCTGCACGTAAGAACCGTCTGGTTGCCTCTGCTCGGCAAAATAGGCCGACATGGCTTCAATACGACTGTGCACACCAAATCCGGCGCCAACCGCCTGACGGGGAGCAAACTGCCACTTTATACCCGCCCTGGGCTCCAGGGAGGTCTGACCATTTAACCCAAAGTACAGGCTATGCAAGCCCGTATTAAGGGTTAGCTTCTCCGAAATCCGGTATTTCCACTGGGCATAGGCTTGCATAAAGTACGTATTGCCATTATTCTCCACATAGCGCACGAGTTGGTTGTTAAAATCCTCGTCGCGTCCCTCCGAAAACAGATCAAAGTGCAGATTACTATAGATAAACCCGGTACGGACCGTATGATGGGCGTTGAACTTATGGTTTAACTGAACGGACAGCCGGCCCGCCTGGTTAGTATACTGTTCCCGGTAATGGGTATCGGGCGTATAGTCACTGGTCAGTGAGTCATAGCGGAACTGGCTGCCATTGAGACTATAGGTTAATACCGATTCCAGATACGTTTTCTGGCCAAGCGGCATAAAATGAGAGATACCGTGCGCCATCATCCGTGAGGAGAAGCTTTCCTGGAAACGGTCGGCATTTTCACTCCATTTCAGCGAGTCTTTTTCGGCTTTCTGTATCTGACGGCTTAGTCCGCCGATGCCCCACACCGAGAACACGCCGGCTTTGGCCGTGGGTACGTGAACTTTATAGGCAAAATCCTGAAAATTAGGTACGGCGTCGCCGCCTATTTTTACCCCGATCATATCGAGAATGCCTAGGGTAGAATAACGGTAGTTGGCCAGGTAAGATGCCTTAGATTTCCGGCTGAAGGGCCCTTCAGCGGCAAAGTCCAGGCCCAGCAAACCTGCCTGCGCGGCGTATTCCCGTTTTTCGTTATTGCCTTTGCGTAGCTTTATATCAAATACCCCAGACAAGGCATTGCCATATTCCGCCGGAAAGGCCCCCGTAAAAAAGTCAGAGTTGTCCAGCATATTTACACTTAAAATGCTTATGCCTCCTCCGGATGCGCCTTCATCGCCAAAATGGTTCGGATTAGGTACTTCTACACCTTCCAGCCGCCATAGCAGACCCCGCGGCGAATTACCACGGATGACTATATTATTACTCCCATCATCGGTGGAAGACACACCGGCGTAAGATAAGGCTGCCCGGGCCGGGTCATTTACACTAGCCGCATATCGCTTGGTTTCGTCCACGGAAACGGACCGGGCACTGAGCAAGGCCATTTCATTGATCGGCTGTCCTTTATCCTGTTCACTGGCTGAGATGACCACTTCTTGCATCTGCACCAATGACTCACTGAGGCCCACTGTCAGAATTACTTCTTTGCCGGTGCCTACCAGCATTTCGGAGATCACGTGGTCTTCGTAGCCGATGAATGATATTTTAATCGTATGCCGCCCCACGGGCACGCCCTCAATCCGGAAATTGCCCTGGCTGTCGGTAGTAGTGCCCTGCAGGGGATTGGTTGTGACAACGGCTACTGTAACGCCGGGCAATGGCGTCTGAGAGGCATTGTCTTTTACGACTCCCCGGATGGTCTGGACCAGGACCGGTTTGCCTTGGGCGTACAGAAAGTTTTTGGGAATTAGGCAAAGCGATGCCAGAATAAGGATATATAGCGTCCTCATATGCAATATTTTTCGAAAAAGGTGAGTTTATTTTTAAAGCAAGTTTATGGTTTAGACCTCACCCTAAATCCTTCCCAGAGGCTGGCCCGAAAACTCCCGTTTTCGTCCCCTGCCCAGAGGGGAGCAAGACTTTGGTGATCTTAAAGTCTCTCTGGAGGAGAGGGCTTTAGGGTGAGGTTTTTAAAATCTTATACCGGCGTTGATTCCGGGCCACATCGTTACGCGGGTACGTCCCGATTGGCGGTCATAGGTATTCCAGGGAGCTATCTCAAGACCGTACTGCCGGCGTTCCGAATCATACAGGTTAGACACGTATACATTAAAGGTAGGTCCGGCAAAGAGAGCAAAGCGTTTACCGAGTTGCACGCCAAGGTTGGCCCGAAGCTGGTTCAATAAGTTCAATTCGTCCGTCCATACTTGGTTTTCATTGATGTGCCAGGCGATGGCATCAATATTTAGTACAAAACTTCGGGAAAGCCCCACTTCGCTGCCGAAGCCATAGCCAAATGCCCAGCGGTAATTTTCACCATTCAGGGTTTTGCCACTAAGGGCAAAAATGTTATGAAATTGTCGGGTTCCCATTTTATACGCGGCATTTACGTAAAATGACTCGCTGCCCCACACTTCAAATCGCCGGTAGCCGTGCCGGGCAAAATTGAGCAGGCCGATCTGTACGCCCTTTACACTATCGGCCACATTTATCACCCCGATCTGCACGCCATCAACATTTTTAGCCACATTAATGAAACCCGCTACCTGAACCCCGTCCACAGTTCCTTTAGCAATATTGGTAAAGCCGGCTGCCTGCGGTCCTTTAAGATCGCCTTTCGCCAGGTTAAGAAAGCCGGCAAACTGGCCGCCTTTGACACTACCATTGGTGATGTTTGCGAATCCGGCAAATTGCCCGGCAGCCGCGTTGTCTCCCACTACGTTAATAAACCCAGCAAACTGAGCGCCTTTGGTGGCGCCCCCATTGATATTGGCAAAACCAGCAAACTGCCCGGCCGATACCTCTTTGCCGACAATGTTAGCAAAGCCGGCAAACTGTACCCCTTTTACGTAGTCTTTTTCAATATTAACCAGACTGCCAAACTCTACTCCGTCCAATCCGGCAGCATAACCCGCTAGTATGTTAAAAGAAACATGGTTAACAATCTGTCCGGCTTGCGTACCATTGGTACTCAGGGGAGGAACAAAGCCAATTTGAAAAGGCCTCTTCTTATAGTCTGTATCGGTAGTATCAATGGTGCTTATACCCATTTCCGTAGAACGGATTTGGGAAGAATCAGCTTTTTCCTCAGCTGCCTTTGCCTTTTTGCTATCCTTATTTTTGGAGCTGTCGGCAGGTTCACTACGTATACTATCAACTTCCGCTGCTGTTTCTGCACTGCGGAGCCGGGAGAGCAGCTTCCGATTGGATGCCTTTACGTCTTCCAGCGTGACATTCTGGTCTATTTCCTCAGCTGTACTTTCAACTTTCCTGGATACTTTCCGCACCGCCTCTTCCAGTTCCAGGGCATACGCTTCGTACCGTTTTGGCTTCGTTACATTTACCGGCACGGAGTCCATCTGAATGTGTCTCGCTGCAATCTTCCCCGTTGAGGCGGTAGGTTCCAGATCAGGTCTGATAATAGGCGCTACCTGGTAAACCGGTTTTGTCAGGGTGCTTTCCTTCAGGCGCACTTCTGCTTTTGGCTTGATTTGACTGATCAGTACGATCTGATCACCTACAATTTGATAACTTACTGAGGCATTACTCAATAAGGCATCAAGTACGGTTCTCAATGGTTGATTTTTAGCAGCATACGTGATTTTCTGATTAAGTGGAATCAGGTTGTTGGCATAGGAAAAATTCAGGCGGTACTTCTTCTGCAAATCACTGATTATCTGATTAAGGGACATTTCAGCATATTGTACGGTTACGTTTTGCTGCAAGTCGGGCCGTTGTGCCAGTAAGGACATAGCAAAGCCTGGCATGGTCAGCCATAATAAGAATACACGTTTCATTTGATTAGCTTGTTAAATTGTCTGTCATTGACAGCCAGAGCCAGATAGTAAGTAATGGCCGTTCCGGTATTCGTACCGGAGATTCATGGAAACAGAAAGTACTTCAACTACATTGTTAAGGGCAGGCTGGTCAAATGCCCCGGTGAAACGACAATCCAGGATGGCTTCATTCTGCACGTTGATCGGGGTACCGAAATAATGTTCCAGAGAAGCGATTACCTGCTCCAGGCGCATATCATTAAACTCCAACCGGCCGGTTTGCCACGACCGGAAGTTTGGGTCGCTGATTACCGATTTGGTAACCCGCTTTTGTTGCGCCAGCAATCCCTTGAAACCGGGAGTCAGAATAATACGGGTCGTATCGCCGGGCTTGGATACTTTTTTCCGCGGTGATAAAGCGACCTTTCCGGTCACCACCTGAACTTCCGTGGTTCCGGCCTTTTCATCAGACTTTACCGTAAAGGAAGTACCCAAAACTTCAGTTTGCGCATTTCCGGTCAGGACCACAAATGGTTTCTGCGCATTGCGCCTGACTTGGAAAAAGGCTTCCCCTTTTAAGTTTACTACCCGCCTGGAACCTTCCAAATTGTCTTCGTAAGTTACGCTGCTGTTCCGGTTCAGATACACGCGGCTGCTGTCGGGCAAGTAGAATACCTGTTTGGTTGCTTGTGCACGTAATACAACCGTCGAAGTATCTTTACTCACATACAGCGTCGCGATCCAGGCTACGCCCAGCATGATCAGTACGGCAGCAGCTACCCGCCATACGTACATCGGGATTACCCGCCCTTCGGATGGAGCTGCCGGCTTAGCTACCGTCTCGGGTTGCGGAGCAGAAACTTCCATCTGGGCCCGGAACCGTTGCCACGCCTGCGTTACATCAGGTTCGAATTCCTGCTTTACCGTACCGGTTACGTGCCATAGGTGCGTAGTCCGGTGGAAAGTCTCCCGGTTGGCAGGGCTTTCGTTGACCCAGCGGAACAACTCCGCTGTTTCTTTCTCCGTGATTTCATGATTGAGGTATTTACCAAGTAACTCCCAGTAGTACCCATTATCCGGCTCGTACATAGCCTATTTAATTGACATGTCAACCCTAAGACAGCTTATCTATGGGGTACCCCTACGCGGGAGTAAAATTTTTTTGAAAATTTCTTAAAACTTTATTCTCGGCCCCTCTCCTATTGCGCTAATTGCGCTAAGATTAGGGCACAAATAGAAAGAAAATAAAAAAACATAATTCTATGCGCGGAAAGGCCTGGCAGAACCGTAGCGAAGCGGAGTTCGCCTTTTTGGCAAAAGCGGGGTGCGCGTAAGGATTCAGGGAGGAAGCGTGTTGAAGCCTAGACCTTTCTTTGGTTACGTTAGCTGTGCTGATTACTTCGTAATTCTTTGGGGCAATGCAAAAGAAAGTAAGTGCCTCCTTAAAAGAATTGATAAGGCAAAAGACAAGCCGGGCAAGAGATTGAAGCATTGTGTCGTAATTATAAATGAGGGGTGGTGATCAATAAAAAGGTCTACCATAAGCTACTGTAAGACCTGTTAGCGGATTGCAAATCCGCCATTTCCCAGGTTCCGCATTGCAAATGCGGACCAACCCGATGGTTGTTCGGCATTGGCAATGCGGACACCAAATGAGCTCGGATTTGTAATCCGATTTATCACCACCCCTCAATTACTACTTGAAAGGAGAGGGATTTACCCAAAAAGGCGAACTTTGTTTAGGGTGAGGGTCTGCTACAACAGCAACGAGAACAAATGCTTTACGTAGGTACTCAGGTACAATTTCATTTGCTTCAGTGCCTTTCCCATTTGATTCTCTACCGTCTTAACGGAAATCTGCATGGAGTCGGCAATTTCCTTATAACTCATTTCTTCGTACCGGCTCAACACAAAAACAGTTTTACAGGCGGGAGGCAATGTTTCAATGGCTTCCTTCACCCGGCTTTCCAGTTCGCTGGCATGGATCTGCTCCTCCACGTGATACGTTGCTTGTTCAGGCAGTGAGTCTACCTCGATACTTACGTTACGCTTGTTTTTTTCCAGGTAATTGAGTGCAGCATTAATAGCGGCCCGGTATAAGTAGGACTTAATGGAATAATTAAATTCCATTTCCTTACGGTTATTCCAGATTTTCAAAAATACGTCCTGCAGAATATCCTCCGTGGCTTGCGAATCATTAACCATGCGGTTGACGGTACGCCCTAAGGGAGCATAGTATTTTTTAAACAAAGCCTCCATAAAAGCAGCTTCATTCTGCTTTTGCAGGGCAAGCAGTCCGGCTTCGTCTTCTGAATTTTGTGGTTGGGCCATGCAGGTAAGGCTCCGGTATACTCAAAAATAGAACTAAATACTGGAGTTCGGTTGCCGGGCTGCGAATTTGAGCATATTCCTTTTGAAAGTAAAAGGATTTTTATCCGGCGGGGCAAAACTATGATAAAGGGAGAAGCATCCGGTAATTTTGATGGTCGATGTCCGGTGGTCTTAGCTTTCTAAAACCTTCCTTGAACAGGAATACAGCGTTAGGCTTTTAGAAATCTACTCTATAGTAAAATAGAGGCAGAAAGCCCAACTGGTATTCTTCCCGCAGCGGGTTTTCTTCAGGCTTCCGGGGATTAGGCGCATAGGTAATGGAAAGCACGTTCTTAATGCCCAGAATATTCACTAAATCAACGGCTACTTCGTGCGTGAGCTTACGGGAATTGCGCCGAAAACCCAATCGTAAGTCGGCCCGCAGGTAATTGGCGAACTGAAGCTCATTACGCACGGAATCGATGGGAACTACTTCTTTCTTTTCCAGAGAGGCAGCTACATCCGGTAAAGAGTAACGGCGACCCCCGGCCCAGGTAAGCTTACCGCCAATAATCAACGTAGTCTGCTTTTTCTTCCCGACTGTGTACTCGGCACCACTCAGCAAGTTGGTAGCAAAGTGTCCATTGTAATCCGTATTGCGGAGCACCCCGTTACTACCCCGGTATTTGGAGTCGAACAGGGAACCCGTCAACAGCAGGAAGTAGTTGCGGCTGAAGAATTTCTCCAGCGTAAACTCCACGCCGTAGTTGTAGCCGGTTCCCTGATTGACCAGTACACTATCCGGAAACAACCGGGTAAACCCGGAGCCCTGGTTGAGCAGCGATACCGAAGAAGGATAGCGGGTAATGGGGATTCGGTCCAGGTACTGGTAATACGTCTCAGCCTTGATACGAACCGTCGGAGAAATGGCGTAATCATAGCCCAGCACTAAATGCTGGCTGCGGGTAAAGCCCATATCCCGGTTATGCGGTTGCCGGGTACCCGGCAGGTGGTAAAAATACAGATAGGTAGACTGCATCTGGTGGTGCAGACCGTAACCGAAACTGACGGATTGCCCGGGACGTACCTGCCAGCTGACCCCCAAGCGGGGTTCAATAGCCCTACTGTTATTATTTAAGGTAAAAATTAACCCGTTTAGCCCGGCGGTAAAGGTAAGCTGGTCGGTAGGCTTGTATTTCCACTGCAGGTAGGGCTGGAGCAAATAAGCGTTGCCTTGATAATCCCAGCGGTTATCGAAGCGGTTCGTTTTATCGTTCCGGATGCTGTCTACAAAGTTAAAGCCGTACCGGTCCAGGAAAAAGCCCGTTTTCAGGGTATGCTTCAGCCCGATTTTTTCGTCAGCGATGAGGTCAGCGACAGCTTTCCTTCACCGAAGTCATAACCCAACAATTGGCGCAGCGAGTCTACCTCAAATTGTTGATTGAAGAAAATGGAGTTGTGCCAGACGTGGCTACGGGCATAAGAGGCGGCCAGCGTAGAACGGATAAACGTAGTACTGTTGATCGGAAACAGATGACTTACCCCGGTTACTCCCATTTGGGAACGGGAAATACTGGTCACGGTCCTTTCTCCATAAATATTGTCCAGCAACTCCTTATCCTTGCTTACTACAATGTCAATCTTGCTGGCCCCACCAATACCAAATACGGAGAAGGTTCCTGCCTTCTTAGTTGGAAAATTTAATTTAAAGGATAAATCCTGGTAAGTGGGTACGGCCGAAGTGCCAATGTTCAGATTCAATGCCTGGAAAAGCTTTAGGGTTGAATACCGGTACGAAAAAAGATAAGAAGAATGGTTCTTGCGGCTTATGGGCCCTCAGCCGAAAATTCAGTACCTAATACGCCTAACTGGGCGGTAAACTCGTGCTTTTCATTATTGCCGCTCCGAAAATTGAGGTCGAAAATACCGGCCAGCGCATTGCCGTATTCGGCGGGGAACGCCCCGGTGAAGAAGTCGAAGTAGCTAAAGTTTTATTATTAATGATTGACACCGCCTCCGGTACCGGCAATGGCAAAGTGATTGGGATTGGGGATGGAGATACCTTCAGGAGGCGGTAAAGCAAGCCAGCCGGGGAGTTGCCCCGGATTATAATATCGTTGCGGCATCATTGAGCCTTGCACCCCCGCAAAATTAGAAGCCATCGGGCCGGATCGTCGCGGCTACCGGTGTATCGTTTGGTTTCATCCACGGAAAAGGTGCGGCACTGACGGTAGCCATCTCATTAGTAACCTCGCCTCTTCTGTTCCCTTCAATCACTACTTCGTTCATCATCGTGGCCGAGGCTTCCAGCTGTATATTCAGAATAACCTCTTTCCCGGATGTTACCACCACATTGGGAATAGTGGCAGGCTGATAACCGACGAAACTACATTGCAAGGTGTGCCGGCCTACTTTAACTTTCTCCAGCCGGAAATAGCCTTCGGCATCGGCCAAGCGCCAGTTGTTCCTGTGGAGTCAGTCTGTAACTGTATCGTAGCACCGGGCAAGGGGTTTGCGTTTCCTTGTCGGTAATACGGCCCCGGATCGTTTGGGTAAGCGTTTGGGCTGGCAGCAGATACGGAAGCAGAAGAATGATAACAGTCAAACGGTAAAAGTGATTCATACGAGGGAAGTGGTGCCGGAATGGTGAATAAAAATAAGGGTTTCAGCCGGATTGGGAAAATTTGGTTTTGGGTACTGGGTATTAGTAAAAGGTCATCCAGAGTAAAGTCCAATGTCTAATTGAATTGACAAAAGAGGTTGTTTTCAGATCAGAGGTCAAAAGTCCCCCTTCGAAGGGGGCAGGGGATGTTTTCCGCCAAATCAGTGATAACAACCTTGAATGTCAATACATTTAATGTCTAATACCAAAGCAAAATTTTTCTGAACGGGTGCAACCTTCGTTTCCATTGCTTACTTTAGTTTGAATTTTAACCCTCTTGGAAACACAGCTGTACTACGACATCCATCAGCCCGTTGTGGAAAGATGCCGTCTGGGGGACCGCAAGGCCCAGTACGAGTTGTATCGTCTTTATTCGAAGGCGATGCTCAACGTTGCTTACCGTATTACCAATAACCAGGCAGAAGCGGAAGATGTGTTACAGGAGGCCTTTTTGAGTGCGTTCCGGAATATTGCGGCGTTTCAGGGAAATGCTACTTTCGGCAGCTGGCTGAAAAAGATAGTAGTTCACCGGGCACTGGCCGTAGTACGTAAACGTAAGCTTCCTTTGATTCAGTGGAAGAACATGATTTTGCGGATTCAACGGATGACATGGACGCGGAATCGCTGGAGTGGGAAGTCAGTAAAATCCGGAACGCCATTCAACAATTACCGGATGGGTACCGCGTGGTGCTTTCCTTGTATTTGCTCGAAGGGTACGACCATCAGAGATTGGCGAAATCTGGGAATTACCGAATCGACCTCGAAATCGCAGTACAGCCGGGCCCGGCAGAAGTTATTGCAGATCGTTCAAAGAGGAGCGTAGGCGAGGTAAAAGTAACAGTGGCCTTTAGTTAATTCTAAAGGATGAAGATTAAAGATTAAATACTAAATTAAAATAAGAATATAATAAGAGCAGTAATAAGCAGCAATGAAAGACCAATTTGAAAAATTTGTAGAGAGAGAACCGGACCGAATTTGATGCCCTGGAGCCGCGGGCTGACCTGTGCTCGACCTCAGCCTTCGGTTGCTGGAAAAGGAGGAGATTTCTAAACCTATCTGGTTTCGGCAAACCTTCTGGCGGTATGCCGCCGCCGTAATTATCCTACTTAGCGGCCTGAGGGTATATCAACAGGCGCGCTATACCCAGCGCATAGACACCAGTTATTCCGTAGCACAGGCCCCCTTACAACAAGTAGCCCCCGAACTGGCACCCGTAGAGGCCTACTATACTTCACTGATCAGCCAGCAGCGACAACTGTTGAACGATGAGGAGCTGAAAAACCTGGGCTTGGGTAAAGACTTCGAACGGGACCTGGCGACGCTGGATTCGGCCTATGCCAAACTGAAAAAGGACTTGTACAAGGATGTGAATAAAGAACAGATTACCAATGCCATGATCCAGAATCTGCAAATGCGGGCCGATATTATCGGGAAGCAGATACAGACGCTGAATCAGATTAAAAAATATCAGGAGAAAAAACATTATGAAAAGACAAGTACTTCAATCTAAATGGATTGCCTTGATACTGCTGTTTTGCCTTTCTGCTAACAGCCTGCAGGCCCAGGACCGGCCCAAGGAAAAACATAAGGAGAAAGACGAGAAATGGGAGGAAATAGGCAAAAAAGTGGGAGAGGCGTGCGAAGACCTGAGCAAAAATCTGGAGAAAACCATTCGGGAGACTTTTGACGACGACTTCAAGAACGAAATGAGCCATCTGAGTCGTGACCTGGGCTACGCCATGCGTGAGCTTTCTGAGGAGATTGCGGACAATCAATCGCGGGGAGATGCCCACAGCGGGAACCTGGATGAGGAGCGGCGTAAAAAGATGTCTCGGTCATTCAAGGTAAATGGGTCTGATGTACTTTCTATTACCAACCAGTTTGGCAAAGTGCACATTAATACCTGGGATAAGGGCGAAATCAACGTGGAAGTAACCATGATTGGCCGGGCCAATACCTCTGAAAGAGCCCAGGAAATACTGGACCTGATCAACGTGCTGATTTCTGAAGAAAACAATTTGATTGCCTTTAAAACCGAAATCGGCAAGACGCATAGCAATAACCACAACGGAAAAAAGGGCTTTGAAATCAACTACACGGTGACTATGCCCAAAAATAATCCCTTGCGCCTGAAGAACTCCTTTGGTGATGTATACATTGCCAATTTAAATGGCAGACCTGAATTGAATGTGTCCTATGGCAGCCTGAAAGCTGAGCATCTTACGCATTCGGAAAGCTTCGTCAAAGTGTCTTTTGGCTCGGGCAACATTGAATCCATGAAAGGGGGAACCCTGGATGTCAACTATTCCACGGTCAATGTCGAAAACATGGGTAACCTGACGGTGAGCAGCGACTTCTCAAAACTTGAAATAGAGAAAGCGGGTAATCTCGATCTGAAAGCCCGTTATGGCAGCGTGAAGCTGGGTAGCGCCACTAGTATTGTTGGCTCAGCGGGTTTCTCGGAGTTTGAAGTGGATAGGGTGAGCGAAAAGATAGACATGCGGGTACAGTACTGCAATGACTTCGAAATTCAAAATATGACTAAAGGATTTAAGCAGGTAAACCTGGATGCTGGATATAGTAAGATCAGACTAAACTTCGACCCAGGCACCAGTTTTAACTTCGATGTAAGTCTGCAATACGCCGACCTCGATGCAGGAGAAAATCTCAATAACTTCTCTTTTGTAGAGAAAAAGAGTAATTCCAAGATTTATAAAGGTACCTTCGGCAAAGGCTCCGGGGGCTGGGTAAAGATTGCCTCCCGTTACGGCAACGTAGATTTTAATCTCAATGACTAAGCAATATTTCTATCCGGGTTTTAGGTTGGTCAAATACCCCGCCGCTGAGAATAGGGGCGGGGTATTTTCTTGTTAGGCCCTATTCCATTCCAATCTTTCGGTACAAGGCGCATAAATTAAAATAGCCGGATTACGCATCCGGCTACTTGAATCTATATAATAGTACTGCTTCTTTAGTGAGTTCCGGCTACTACCAGCCATTTGTGGGCTGATTCAAAACTGTCAAATGTACAGGTTATCTCATCTTTCATTTCAGCTTCGGAAAGCGTCTTTTCGATGGACAGCTGACCAGAAATACTTGGGGAAACGACCCAGGCAAAATGCTTTAGTCCGGCGCCATACATAGCCGGAAACCATTCTTTGGCGGCCCATTCAGCGGCTCCCTGCCAAGGTCCGGTGACCAGCCGGTTATCGTTGAGTACCTTTCTGCACCTCCGCTGTCTGAACAATTCAAGAATCTTATTCCCGCCGCCTTTTACGGAATCAACCGTTTGGAAACCTTTCCAGTTGCAATACAAGTAGTTATACTCCCGGTTGTATTCAATATCCAGTGTTTTTGAGGTGTAAAGGACTTCTAGTTCCATTGTTTAGTATTTAGAAATTACAGATGATCAAAAGTAACAGAACCACGAAATTCTTGCATTTAAAAGCGAAGGCAAAAAGTACACGGGAGGTTTTCCGGTATGATTAAGCCATTTGGGGAGTAGCGTATTTACACCTGACCAAATTTCTTTCTGCAATTGCTAAAACGATCAGGTTTTAATTCTTCAAAGAGCTAAGTTTGCATAATTGGCTGGAACCGGGCCACCTTGCTTTTGCCGGTACTTAATTTTATATGCACGAATCGCTTCACCCTCGACGTAGAGCAGGCTCATCAGATTCTGAAGGAGATTGTAGTACGTACGCCATTACAGTACAATTCGAGACTCTCCCAGAAGTTTGGCGCGGAGATTTATTTCAAGCGGGAAGATCAGCAGATAGTCCGTTCCTACAAGATACGCGGTGCGTACTATAATATGCACTCGCTGGGTGCTGAGCAACGGGAACGGGGCGTAGTGTGTGCCAGTGCGGGTAACCATGCGCAGGGTTTTGCCTACAGCTGCCACCTGATGAAAATCAAAGGGTACATTTTTATGCCGCAGGTTACGCCCCGGCAGAAGATTGCCCGGGTCATGCACTTCGGCGGCGAGTGGATCAAGATTGAGCTGGTCGGAACTACTTACGATGAGGCAGCCCACGTAGCCGGTCAGTTCTGTCTCGAAAACGGGATGACTTACGTCCATCCTTTTGATAACCTGAAGACCATTGCCGGACAGGGTACTATCGGCGTGGAGATTATGGAAGATTTACCCGGGGCTGAAGTAGGTGTGGTACCCGTTGGTGGGGGCGGCTTGGCTTCTGGCCTTAGCACTTACCTTAAACACCGCAATCCTGCTACTAAAGTGATTGGGGTGGACCCCGCAGGAGCCCCCAAAATGGTAGAATCCGTAAAAGCGGGTTATCCCAAGGTACTGGAACGGATTGATAACTTCATTGATGGTGTTGCCGTTAAAAAAGCCGGCGTCATTACCTTTGAAATCATCCGGCAGCACGTAGATAAGCTCATTGCCACGGCAGAAGGCAAGGTTTGCACGACGATGATTGAGCTGTATCAGAATGAAGGCATCATTACGGAACCCGCCGGTGCCTTATCCATAGCCGCCCTCGATCAGTTAGCCGACGACATCCGGGGTAAAAAAGTAGTGTGCATTATCAGCGGCAGTAACAATGATATTTCGCGTTACCCGGAAGTAATTGACCGAAGCCTGATCTACGAAGGGCTCAAGCATTACTTCATTGTTGAATTTGCCCAGAAGCCCGGTGAACTGCTCCGGTTCCTGCAATATGCCCTCGGACCTACGGATGATATTGTCCGGTTTGAGTACCTGAAAAAAACCAATAAGGAATTTGGCCCGGCCTTGGTAGGCATCGAACTCACCAACCGCAATGATCTGGAAGGCCTGTTGAACCGGATGCGGGAAAACAATATCACCTGCATCAACATTACCCACGACGATATTCTCCGAAAATACTTTGTATAGTCCTTTTAAAAGCAAAAAGCCCTTTCTTTGGAAAGGGCTTTTTGCTTTTAAAAGGACTTTTGTGCTACTTACCCACTGATTGGAAATCTGAGGCCTGCTTCAAGGTTCTTTCGTTTCCGGTTTCCGGGTCGCTGTAGCTACGTTCGTCTACCTGTACCGAAAGCTTTTTGTGCAGCAACTGCTTGGTATCAATTTGTTCGCCTTCTTTTACGTCCATTCCCAGGGCTTCGCATAAAGCTACTATGCCCGGCATACCAGCCTTGGATAAGTAAAAACGCTGCACTACGAATCCATCTTCATTTTCGAAACGACAAGCAAAAAACGGGATGTCTTTGTGTTCGCTACGGCCTTCCTCTATGTTGGTGATTTCCACCATATGCCTTCCATCGGGCAGGAAGGGCTTATCCATGCCTTTTTCTACGGATATTTTCATAAAATATATAGTTCAGTAGTTTGTCTAAGGACTATACGATTAATCAGGAGAGAAGTTGAGCTGCCGGAACTCTCTGGCAGACTGCCCGGTTAAATCTACATGCTGGCAATCTTAGCAAGCACGATTAGAACTGGAATAAGCAAGAATGTGCCGAGTACTTGGGCCGCGGTGTCATTACTGGCACCGCCTTTTAACCGGAATCGGTTACCCGCTGCTGGGGGGTATTTGGACGACTTTGCCTGAGGCTGAACCACCCACGCCAGGTTGTATAAATTGCTGTTATCGGATTCAACAATCTCCGAAACCCAGAAATTAGACTCATAATAGGTTTCCTGAGAAAAAGATTCGGTACTGGATATGGTAACTAAGCTCCTGAACTCCAGCGGAGTATCCTCCGGCGTAAATTCGTACTTAGTGGCGCTGATGGTTCCTCCATTAACCGGAACATTAGCCTTTTTCCTTTCAGATTGGGGCATTTTTTCAAAAAAATCCCGTTGCAGATTCATTCGGCGGCTTTCAATGTAACTTCTCGGGGGAATAAAAGTAATCCGTTCGTCCTTTATCGCACTGCCCTTTATGTCCGTATAAGCATACGGAGTACTACCCTGCGTAGTCGTGCTGCCCGACCCGTCAAAATGAGAGACCTCCTGCCAGTAATCATACTTTCTGCCTTCAATGATCAGAGCTGATTTCTTCCAGTCAACATAAATCGGCTTCGCGGACTTATTATATACATGAATCGTTACGGGGCAGTTATCCCCGGCAAAATTGTATTTGATCAGCAGCGTATCATTCTCCGTCACAAATTCATTGCTTGCATTTAGTGGCTGCTCGCTGGTAAGCGCCACGTATTGATAGCGAACACAACTACTAAGAAGCGTTCCAATGACCAGCATAAAGTAATAGTACTGTTTCATAGCCTAAGGATAATAATGAGGCTATCAAACAACACTTTTCGTGCCGGACGGGTGATAAATAATGGGTTGGTAGCAGGATTATTTTACCCCCAGCACTTCGTATACCTGAAAGGGGTCTTTCTTCCCTTTTAACTGGACTGGCTCCCAAGCCTTGACGCGGATGGTATGGGACACCTTAGTATACACTGCCTCGCTGATCAGAATGGTATTGGGATAGTCGCGGGTAATGGATTCAATGCGGCTGCCCGTATTAACCGTGTCCCCGGTGATGGAATATACAATCCGGTCTTCAGAGCCGGTGTTGCCTGATACCACCTCACCGGCATGTATCCCGATGCCGATTTCAATGTTACGGCCCAGCTTACCGGCAAAAAGGGTATTGAGCTTGTCGAGCCGCTTCATCATATCCAGGGCACATAGTACCGCATTTTCCTCATTATAGATGCTACCCAGCGGGGCGCCGAAACAAGCAAATATCTCGTCCCCCACAAATTGGTTGACCGTACCCTTATGATTCCGGATGCTTTCGGCCATCAGACTATAATAGGTATTGAGAAAATCCACTACCTCGCGGGGGCTTATCTGTTCACTGAACGTAGTAAATCCGCGTACATCGCAGAAAAAGTACGGTTACGTGCCTTAATTCACCCTTAAACAAATCACGGTCTCCGGCTTAAGGGCCTGATTTACTACTTCTTCGGGCACATATTTCTGAAAAAGGGTAAGGGTGCGCTCCTGCTCCAATACGCGCTGCTGTAGTTCTTCCACCAGGTTTTTATTCTTCTTTCTGCGGAAAGTAAAATTGACAGGCGTTATCAATGGTCATCCTCAGTTCGTTGGCATCCCAAGGTTTGGTAATATACCGAAAAACCCGGCCGGTATTGATGGCTCCGATAATGACTTCAATATCACTGAATCCCGTTAAGATCATCCGGATTGTATCCGGATAAGTCGGAATAACTTTTTCAAGAAATTGGATTCCGGTCATTTCGGGCATCCGCTGGTCGTAATAACCAGATGGATCGGGTTGTTTTTCCAGAATTTCGAGACCGGCTTTACCACTGTTGGCAGTAAAAATGTGGTGGTACCGCCGGAAAAGCGGCTTTAAAAGAGACTAGGTTCTGCTCCTCATCATCTACATAGAGGATATTTAGTTTTTCGGAGGCCATGCCGCGTGGGATAAATGAACCGGGAACCGGTACGGTGAAAGCTGTTCACATCAAATTTAAGGAGAGAAGCACGGTTCGAAAAATTTTTCTCACCCAACAACATACGTATACTTTTGGGCGTTTTGCATTATCCACTTGCGGGCTTACTTTTCATAGTCCAGACTTTTGGAGGCATCTTCGTTTCAATCTTTACCATACTTGTTTTTAATTATTCACGTAGCATGAATCGTATTATAGGCTGCTGTACGGTACTGATTCTTTCGTATTTGCCTTCTGTTGCCCAGGAACCAGCGATTATCTGTAGTGATTCCATATTCTGCGTGCCGGGTGTGGTAGGGTTGCCCCGTACCAAGGGCATTCATTTCAAGTATGAACGGATACTGGACTACGGTATTCATTCCTATTCCGGCGACGAGAGTATACGCGATGACCATAACGGTACAGCTCAACTCGCCGATTGAGTTTAAGGCGCGGGTTCCTCTGGTCGTTAAACCTCAATTAAGTATGGCCTTGGGATTTAAATATTTCACCGAACGGTATCAGTTTGAAAACGACCTTTCCCCTACCCTTTTTACCAAAGCCTGAACAACAAGCCCTTAAAAAGTATTGGGGCACTTTGTACGTCGTAAAACCATTTCGCGGCAACACCTACGCCCTGCTACGGGTAAGTGGCGACCTGAACGGCGATTACAATCTGGATGATATTGCCACGGCCCGCTTTCTACGGATTTCTGCATCGCCGTTAATTGGGTTTAAGCGCAACAACTACCTCTCCTACGCCTTTGGTGTATCTTATAATTATATTTTTGGCCGTCCGCCGATTAGTCCCGTAGTAGCTATAATCAGACATTTAACCGAAAGTGGGGCATTGAACTTCTGTTGCCCAGCAGCGCGGCTTCGCTATTCCCAAATCCTAAGAATTACTGGTATACCATAGCTGAATTGAACGGGGCCAATTACAAATCCGACTCCCCGACTCTACCTGGCCCGCCGCAACTCGCTGTACCTGCAAAAATCCGAAGTACGTTTTTTGCTTAATTACGAGAACATATGATTTTCTATGGTTTGGCGTAGAGGCGGGTATGCGTACCAATATAAATTTCAGTTTATCGGAATCAGTACACCAGCGGCGTCATCCGATTATCCGGAATCAACTCAATAATGCATTGTTACTGAATTTTAGTCTGTTCGTAGTACTGCCCCGAAATTTGTGAAGGAATAAGTTGGCTGACTCTGATAGCGGCAACTCAGGTAACCAGAAACAAAATGCGGAGCAATAGCTCCGCATTTTGCCGTTATAACCGCGCCTGCTCAAAACGCCCCCGCATAATGAATCGGCTTCGGTCAAATTATTTGGGTGATAAGCCGCAGGGCTTTTTTGCAGCCTTATGATAGTAAATGCCAACATAATCGGCAGAAAATAAGCAGTGCCAGGCTGTAAAAAAGCAAAGGTATCCCCCGGAGGAGTATTTTCATCTGTTTTCTGTTTAGCCGGACATACTTCTTTTTCCGAAAGGTGTATCATTGGCCTCGGTCTTTTGCGCTACTTTTTCCGGTTTTGCCGCCTGCGCGGATGCTCGGGAAGTTCCAAATGAAATCACCGTTCCGCAACCTTTACCAGAATCGCCTAATAGATCCTTTTCACCTAGCAAGTCTGACACTTGCACCCGAAATGCTTAACGCAAAAGCAATTACCCAGACGAAGATGATACGTAGTTTCATAATCAGGTGTATTTTCCTATTAGATGTCGTTTATATCGGCATCAGGTTGCAGAAGTAACCCAACATTTTTTGCCAATCTTTATGCCAAAATCAATTATGCTCTTTTTTGGGCGGTAATGGGCTTTTTTTGAAAATAGCCCGTTCGTTTTCAACACCCCCATGTCCGGTTTCGGACAACTTAAATGAATACACGCTAAATGGACTATTCATTGGCTTAGTCCCGGATACTTACAGGTCAGTATGGAGTGTAGGACAAGTTTACTTTCTCGCAGATGTTCGCGGATTGAACCGCAGATTGACGCGGATAAAAGAAAGAATCTGCGGCAATCTGCGCCCTTATCGGAGTAAACTATTCTCAGCGAAGCTAATCTGCGAGAACTATTGTCTTCGACGAGCCTTCGGGTTCTCAGCGAAGCTACATAAGAAGTCTCTCAGCGATCTTGTCCTACACCCGGTCAGTATTTATCCGTTAAAGAATATAAATATTTATATTCGGACTATATTCCAACCTAAACCCATCTATTGCTATGCCATGCAATCGCTTCCTGGTGCTTTTTCTGTGTTGTTTATGGATTCCGCTCTTATCGGTGTGCCAGAATACTGTAAATCCGAAACCTCGCGTACTGGTTTTTGCCAAAACAAAGGGCTTCCGGCACTCATCTATTGGGGTGGGTAAAGTGGCAATCATGAAGCTTGGCTCCGAAAATGGGTTTGAGGTAGATACTACTGAAGATGCAGGGGTATTTACTGGGACTAATCTTAAAAAATACAAAACAGTAGTGTTCCTGAGTACTACCGGTGATGTATTGGACAATGCCCAACAAACTGTTTTTGAGCAATACATCCGCTCGGGTGGCGGTTATGTGGGTATTCATGCCGCTACGGATACGGAGTATAACTGGCCCTGGTACAATAAACTGGTGGGTGCCTACTTTGAGAGTCACCCCAAGCAACAGGACGCCGAGTTACAAGTACTTGATAAGAATCATCCCGCTACCAGTTTTCTACCTGACCGCTGGAAACGCTTTGATGAGTGGTATAACTTTAAAAGCATCAACCAGGACGTGAAAGTGCTGATGAAGATCGACGAAAAGACTTACGAAGGCGGAAAGCTGGGCAATAATCATCCGATAGCTTGGTACCACGCCTACGATGGGGGCCGGGCTTTCTATACGGCTTGCGGCCACACCGAAGCTAGTTTTTCCGACCCATTATTTCTCCGGCACATGCTGGGCGGCATTCAGTATGCAATGGGCACGAAAAAGGCAGGAAAGTGAGCCATCCGGAGAATAATTGATTGTTTCGCCAGGAAATAATCTAAAAAAAGGCGTCCGGAAAAATCCGGACGCCTTTTTTAATCTTTACTACTATTCTACATTATATATTCTGACGGTTCAACTCCTTGACGGCGTGGTCACAGGCCCGGGCAGTCAATGCCATATAGGTCAGGGAAGGATTGACACAACTGGCCGAAGTCATACAGGCGCCATCCGTTACAAATACATTGGATACGGAGTGTACTTGATTAAAGGCATTCAGCACCGACGTTTTAGGATCACGTCCCATGCGGGCCGTCCCCATTTCGTGGATAGCCATGCCCGGGTAAGAACCGTTATCATACGTCTTTACATTTTTGCAGCCAGCAGTTTCCAGCATTTCGGCGGCGTCGTTCATCATATCCACCCGCATTTTCTTCTCGTTCTCCTTAAACTCAGCATCGAATATCACCGTGGGAATGCCCCACTTATCCCGCTTATCCCGGCTAAGTTTCATGTGATTTTCGTGAAGAGGAAGCGTTTCACCGAAACCCGTCATTCCCATGGTCCATTTACCTGGCTTGGAAAGCGAATCTTTAAAATCGGCACCGATACCCATCTCCGCAATACCTCGTTGCCAGCCGGTACGGCTAGCGCCGCCCTGATACCCAAAGCCGCGGGTATACTCCCGCTTATCACTGCCAATATTACGGTAACGTGGGATGTAAATACCATTGGGCCGGCGGCCATAGAAATATTTGTCCTCAAAGCCATCCCACTCACCGGAAGCTCCTGCCCGGAAGTGATGATCCATCAGGTTGTGCCCAAGTTCGCCGCTGTCGTTACCCAGCCCGTTAGGGAACCGGTCGGAGGTAGAGTTAAGCATAACCAGGGTAGTACTGATCGCCGAACCATTCAGGAAGATGATTTTAGCGTAGTATTCGGTCTCCTGCTTGCTCTGGCTGTCAATCACTTTTACGCCGGTGGCTTTCTTCTTCTGGTCATCGTAGATTACCTGACTGACGATAGAGTTAGGCCGCAGGGTCAGATTTCCCGTTTTCATGGCAGCCGGAAGAGTACTGGCCTGGGTACTGAAGTATGCCCCATACGGACAGCCCCGGCTGCACAGGTTCCGATACTGACAGGAAGCCCGGCCTAGCGCCGTTTGAAGGGCGGTAGGCGAAGTAATATTAGCGGCCCGGCCCATGGTCATGTGGCGGCCTTTGAATTTGGATTCAATGCCCTTACGTACTTCCTTTTCCACGCAGTTCATCTCCATGGGTGGCTGGAATTGCCCGTCGGGTAATTGAGCCAGACCCAATTTTTCGCCGCTGATACCCACAAATTTTTCCACGTAATCGTACCAGGACGCAATATCTTTATAGCGGATTGGCCAGTCAATAGCGATCCCTTCTTTCTTATTGGCCTCAAAGTCAATATCACTCAGGCGGTACGATTGCCGGCCCCACATAATTGATTTACCACCGACGATATCGGGCCGGAACCAGTCGAACCGCTTTTCTTCGGCATACGGGGAGTCAGTATCCGTAACCCAGTAGTTAGGCGCAAATTCATTATAGGGATAATCGCGGCTCAGGAAGGGATGGGTTTCTTTTTGTTGGTTGGTAAGCCGTCCGCGGTGCTGGTATTTCCAGATATCCTGATTGGCAGGCTGGTAGCCTTCAATATGTTTCAATTCGTGACCGCGTTCCAGCATCAGCACTTTCAGTCCCTTCTCAGTCAGTTCTTTGGCTGCCCACCCCCCGCTGACACCTGAACCCACCACAATGGCATCGTAGGTATTTTGCGCTTTGGCTTTTAAATTAAGATTCATCGGCTTTTAAAAAAATTTTAAATGTTAAGGGCTAAATACTAAACAAAAAAGACCCAAATGCAGCTCTCTTCATTTAGCATTTAAAATTCATCATTTAGCATTTGCCTATAGGGCCCACGCCTTCTGACCAGGTTTCATATCCACGCAGCCTTCATAGCGGCCGGGCACGAATACGTACTCAAGGGCTTGGGTAGCGCCGGGCTCAGAGGTAAAATAGCCCAGCAGGGTAAGTTCTTTCAGCGTGAAGAAATAGTGCGGCAGCGCCTTTTCTTCTTCACCGGCCGCTCCCTGCGCCTGGTTCTTCTTTTGTTCGGCTTCCTGCCGTTGTTTGTCGCGCTGGGCATGCGCCTCTGCTTCCACCTTCTTCAGCAGTTCCGTTCTTTCGGCGGGCTTCAGTGAGACAAATTCGTTTTTGTAGGTATCATTAGCAGCCTTGTCCAGGCTTTCCAGTCCGGCCATAAAATGCTGCCGGTCCTTTTCGGGGTAGCAGTCATTCATCATAATGACAATGAAAGCTCCTACACCAGCCTCTTTAGCACCTGGCGTGCTGGTCTTAGGAATAATAGTTTCGGCAGCTTCATCGGTCAGTTTCTGGTGATCAGCAGTGAGCTTGGCCGACTCACCGGTTGCCGTTTCTTTACCTCCCTGTTCCGTTTTTTTCTGGCAGCCTTCCAGTACGGCAATTAGGGTGGGTGCAGAAAGTGTGCCACCCATCAGGGTTGCCACTCTCAATAGCGCGTCTCTGCGTTGCATAGAAAATTAGCTCAATCAATTATTTGGGCTAACAAGTTACATCCTTTGTACTGGGAATGCAAAATTTTATGGCAGAAATGCAAATCTTCCCTTGATTAGCGCTGACTTAGAGCAACTTAATCGGTTGCTACTTGTAACAAAAGAGGACTTTTAGGGGAAGAGGAACGGGAGATAAAAATAATTACAGCAGTTATTCGGGAAAATAGATGGGATGCTTGCGGTTATATTCCATAAGGTAATATAAAGTCTTTTGCTCCTTACCATTGCTGGGAGGGTTACAACTTTTGTAAAAAGCTGGGGCACGCTGACAAACCTCCATCATATTATTTAAGGTTAACTCTTTTAGATTTCCTGTTTTCACCTCAAACATATAACGCTTGGCTTCGCTGTAGCCCATTGTACTCTGCCTACTGGACCCATACATATCACTATTTATTAAGCCGTTATTATAGGATCCGGTGTATTCTTTGATCACAATCAGTACACACACCGAACCAATAATATCAATACGGCTCCAGCCGCCTTCGTTCGTCCAGGTAGTAGTTGCAAACGGATTTTTAGACCAGTACCGATCCCAGCCGGAGGCGAAGTTTCGGTTCATTACATACACAGTTCGACCATCCGAGAAGCCCCATATTTCATTAACGATAGCATTTTTACGGTGACCACTGCTATCATATTCAACCACGTCGTCTCGAAAAATTTTAGCAAAAAAACTACGGTCCTGTTTATCTTTTCCGGATACAATCCAATCAACGGGAATGGCCGGACTGTTATTAATGAAGTTATCATAACTACGGTAAATCCCGGGCTTAAACCGGAAACCAGGTCCGTAAGCTATTTTACTGTAATCAGGCTCCTTAAAATAATCATATTCTGCCTGGGCGAATCCGGCAAGAGAACAAAGGATAAAGGCAAGAGATAGAGAGTATTTCATACACCAAGGACAATTTTCTGATTAATTACCCTTGTCCCGCTTTTGTAACAAAGATTTGAAAATTAAATAGTAACAATGATTTTACTGGTAGAATATGATTTTCTGCCGGGGAAATGATAATTTCACCCATTACTTAACCACTTCTTGTATGAAAAGAACCAGCACTGCCGTTTGGAACGGCTCCGGGATGGAAGGCAAAGGAACGCTGTCCACCCAAAGCGGCGCATTTCAGGACCAGCCGTATTCCTTCAAAACCCGCTTTCAGAATGAAGATGGCAAAGCCGGCACCAACCCCGAAGAATTGATTGCTGCTGCTCATGCCGGTTGCTTTGCTATGGCCCTGAGTTTTCAGCTAAGTGGCGCCGGTTTTGTTCCGGACGAATTGCGAACCGAAGCCACCCTAAGTATGGAAAAAGAAGCAGGAGGACCAGACTGGTCCATCACAGCGGTCCAACTGAACCTGACGGCCAAAGTACCGAATATTTCGCAGCAGCAGTTCCAGGAACTAGCCCAAAAAGCCAAAGCCGGTTGTCCGGTTTCTAAAGTTCTGAATGCCCAGATTACACTGAACGCCAAGCTGGCGTAGTTTTTTGTTAAAGCCTGAAAGGTACTCAGGCGTATAATTTAATCCCTGTCTTCCCTCGGTGAACTTCAAACATCGAACAAGGAATAACGGATTTCGAAGGAATAAACCATCCTTTTTTATTCGAAGTTCCTTGTTCGATGTTCGAAATTGAAATCAAACTTCCCTAACCCGCTAATCAAATACAGTTTCTAGAAAACCTTTGGCGGGTATCCCAGGCTCTCTTTTTTCAGAAGAAAAATCCCAGTTTTACCAGGGGCAGCCGGTCTTCTTCGGACACTGTGTACATAGCCGAAACCACGACTATTTTGAAGGGGGCAATCCAAATGCCGCCTCCGTAGCCCTGGTGCCACTTACTGGATGCTTCCCCTTTCAGCCATACCCGGCCTACATCATGAAAACCGACAATGCCCGCATAGGCCGGAAAGAGGTAAGTCTTAAAGGAGAAAAGACGCAGACGTACCTCAGTATTGTTGTAAAAACTGCTCTTGCCCGAGAATCGGGTCCGGCGGTAACCTCGTAAGTTGGTAAGCCCTCCCAATGCATTGGCCTGAAAAAACTCGTAATCCGTAAAGTTTATCCCCCCACCAAAACGAGTAGCCAGTGTAAGTCTGGCGGGCAGCCGGATAGACCAATAAAAGGCTAAATCAGATTGGATCCGGGTTAAATTCTGCGCTAGAGGGTTCAGGCCATGATATAGGGTAGATTCGGTATACCAGTGAACGCCGGATGACGGCATCATCTGATTGTCGCGGCTATCAATGTTAAATCCTAGTTTCAGGCCTCCGTACGGTTTTCGTTCGAACACGTTTTTGGGTTCACCCGAGCCATTTTCCGAAAAGTTTTCAATAAAGCGGCCAGGGGTACGCTCTACCTCTACACTTTCAAACGCGGGCCCGAAGAAGAAAGTAGTATTGGTATTAGGTGCATATCTGAGTAAGGCATTCAATCCCCAGTTTTCGAACCGGGTCCGGTAGTAATTAATCCGATTCTCCTTATTATATACGGTTTCATTACCCAGTCCAAAGAAATTATTAACAAAATTAGGCGCTCTTACCTCGCCGTTTACCTGCAGGTCGAGGCGTCCGATAACATCGGTAAAATCACCCGCATAGCGGAAATTATAGGCCCTGGTAGCAAAGGCATAATTCGCCGTCAATCGGTGCTGCGCTGCATAAGGTTCGTTCCGAAAGCCTTGCTTCTTGACTAAGAAGCCGCCTCCCACAAATAGGCCGTCGTCAGGATTATACTGCAGGGAAAGTAAAGGCGCCACCAGGTTATACCGGAATGATTTACGGTTGTAGTCATTTACGCCAGCATAACTGCCGGTCATGTCGCGGGTTTCAGAGCCTGGTTTGATCTCATTGCCCTTCTTGGTGTCGTATACCAAGTTTTTTCGCTGCAACCCCGCCACTTTTGAGCTATCAATTATTGTATCTCTTCCCTTTCCCCCAATTACGCGAATAGTAATGCCTTTCTGGGCTCTCCCGTGCAAAACAAACCGGTCATCCCCGTTGAGTCCGTACATTCGGACCTCTCTGGTTTGGGAAGGAACAAAGGTCCGTTCGTACATGACCTGTTCCAAGTCGCTATCTTTGCCCACTTTACGAACGGTTACTTTGGTTTTTCCGTCCTCCAGCCGGTGTACGTCAAACTGTTCTTCTTTATTGCTGCCTACTACATCTACCGCCCGGGAGAGAAAGCGGTATTGCGCTTCCGCGTAGCGGGACAGGTCATCACGGCGTTTTTTCAGCTTGGCAATGACTGTTTCCCCGGACAGTTTAAATATAGGTTCGGGCCACTGGTGGATTGCATTTTCAATCACTTCGTCAGTAAGGAGTCTTTTCAAGGTGTCAGCCATTGCTTTCCACGCTGCCAGGTCAGGTTCAGTCAGGAATGACCGGTCAAAGTACCGGGCATTAAAATTAAGGCCGGGGACATCCCGGATCTGGTAATCAAACCCCTGAATTTTAGGCATGATCCATTTCCGGCTGGCAATTTTGGGCAGCAGGCCCTGATTCACAAAAAAAGCCTGGTCGCGGTCACGGGGAATAGGTTTGTAAATGGTTCCATTTTTAGTCTTAAAGCTTGCCCAGCGCCACTGGTCGTCGTGCCGGTCCCAGTCACCGATAATCATATCAAACAGGCGGGCCCGCAATACGGCTTGCTGGTCTACCCGGTTGTCATTGTCATCGTACAGCTTGTCAATCAATTTTGTCGTACTGGATATTTTTTCGGCCCCTCCGAACAGATCTGTTTTTTCGAAACCCTCATCGGGCCGTTCTTCTAATAAGCACAAAGTGTTGGCAAAAGCCTTGCGGTTCCGGCCCAAACGGGGATCGTCAGGCACAAAGACCAGTTTGGGATTGGTATGAAAAATACCGGCTGCCTTTGCCAGCGGAGGTACCACCAAAGCGGCGTACGGGTGCGAAGCGGAAATCTGGTCCTGCACGATGTCGGCGGCAAATGAACCCCGGAGATTTTCAGGAATGGCGTTCTCAGCATATTTTTCGACGGAGCGGAGTACGTACTGGCGTCCGTCTTTTGCTTGTAACCGCAAGGATTTGGTTTGCATACCGCCGCCCCGCTGCCCAATAGTGAGTCCACCAGCTTCTTTGTTCAGGCGGAAAACGGGAGCCGCTACCGGAGTAGTCCATACGTTGCGGTAGTTTTCACCCAACAAAAACTTTTTGAAAGCCTTGGCTTGGTAAATATGGTTGGCAGCCATGGACACTGTGGAGTCTTTGTAGTCGAACCGGTCGCCAGGGTCAGGGGGAGCCATTTGCTCCCGGAACGATTCCAACATCCGGACCTCATAGAGTTGCTTACCTTCGGGGTGGTCTTTATCAGGTTCCCAGAATGTGAGCCAGGCTTCTCCACTGGGGTAATAATCAATGCGCCCAAACCCGACCTTATCCGCAGCAAACCGTCCGTGCCGCCGCGGCCTCACCGGCGTAATTTTGCAACCGCTGCCACTGGTTATGTAATGAATACTATCCTGCACGATATGTTCCAGGGCATGTTCGTGGCCATTCACATACACCGCGTTAGGATGCTGGCGTAACACGGCAGTAATACCGTCACGCATCTGCCGGTTCAACGGATGGACTATATCCTGCCGGCTGCCAATGATTTTCCGGTACAGGGGGTAAATAGAGCCGAGGCCGGGCAGGGGAATATAAAGCTTAGGCTGGATCTCCAAAAAGGGAAACAGGTGATTTTTCCAGGTATAATAGCCGCCGTGCGGTCCATGCGTATACATCGGGTGATGCCCGGCTACAATGACTCGCTTATTAATATTCCGCTCAATAATGTCATCGAGCAACACCAACATATCAGTCAGATCTTTTGCTTCGCAATCATTTTCCGCCCCGGGCCGGTCCCAGGCATGTAGCGGCCACTGCGTATCAATCAGTACCAGAGTAAGCTTGTTGTTCAGCGATACTTCTACGGGACCCGGGCAGCCGCCCTGCGGCAAAAACACGTTTTCCTGTTGCAGGTACTGACTGATAAACTGGGCTTGGTTCTGTACGTACCGCCAGCCATTGCGTCCCATTCGGTCCCAGTCGTGGTTGCCTGGAATGAATATGGCCCTGCCCGGGTAATTCTGGAGAATTTTCATTTGGGCAATGATCTTTTCCTCCGCCGCTTTACGACCCAGATCATCGGGATCGGGCAGGCCCCGCTGGTAAATATTGTCACCTAAGTAGATAATCGTGCTGTTCTTACCCGCCTTTTGCATTTGGTTTCGGAGAGCCGACAGATTAGGATCATCTCCTTCCGTAACGGGGGCTCCGGCATCGCCGAGCAGAAATACCGAATGGCTGGGTTGTTTCCGGATACTATCCCGGGTAAGGCTTTGGGTCCGGGCAGGCAGCAATACAGTAAATAACAGGCAAGTTGATAGCAAAAATTTCATAACACCGGGCAATGGACAGAGTACTCGTATGCTACATTTCATTCAGATGAATACCAGAGCGTACAATCTGAAGATTTGAGCAAAGTTGCTTTTTTAAAGCTAAATATAAGTGAGGGGTGGTCATAAAAGGAAAAGGTAGAAATAAAACAAACAGAGGGGTTAACTTAGGGGTAACGACACCACCTCAAGTTAACATAAACCTCTGTTTGCCATGAACTGTAAGTTAGCCATTCTTTATGAAGTTTTGCAAAGTGCTTGGTCTCCACCGACCGCTAAACGGGGTAAACCCTATTGTTATAACTGGCCTTCGATGGTGCTATTCTTTATGGTAATGTTTTTGAAAGGGATTCATTCCCATAAAGGGATGGCAACGTATGCTAAAGCCCATTATCAATGGTTTGGGTGGCCCAGTGCGCCTTCACGTAAAACGATTGCCCGTCGTTTTGAAGCCTTACCAGGGGTAATCTACCGGCTCATGCCGCACGTTGCTCAGGCTGCCAGGCAAGTAAACTGGGCCGTATTCTCTTTTCGTTGGGCCTTCATTGATAAGAGTGTTTTTAGAGCTAAAGGCGGAATTTGGCATCAAAAGCACCGGCAAGAAGGCATTGTTCCTCATTCGAGTATTGATACGGATGCTTCCTGGGCCAAGAGTGCTTACCATAACTGGCGGTTTGGCTACGGTTTGCACCTGGTTTGCAATACCAATCGTTTCCCGATTGCCTGTTCGGTCACTACCGCGGCGCAGAAAGATACTACCCAACTCGTGCCACTATTGGTTCACTTTGTTGAGCAAGTAGGCGTAGTCGTGGCTGATGCCGGATATATTGCCCTCCAACTCATTAAGCAATTGCTTACTTGCTGGAACGTGTTTGTCCTTTTACCTTACGGTTTCAAAGCAGCCGCTCTCAGTGAGTGGCAACAACAATATAACTGCTTAGCCCAAACACCCCAAGCCCGCCTACTCTATAAACAACGCAAGCCCAGTATTGAACCAGTCTTTTCCCTCATCAAAGAGTTGTTTCATCTGACGGGGGAAAATCAACTCCCTTACCAGAAGCTCTCAAAAGTCAAACCCTACTTAATGATGACTGCCTTCACTATCCAATTGATGATGTACTACAATCACCTGCATCAGAAACAATTAGCTACCACCCACTTGTTTTTGACTGATTTTAAATAATGGCCACCCCTCAAATATAAGTCTGGAAACGCAAGTTTTACGAAGGTCTTATTTATTCTATGCCCAGTTATCCGAAGCACGTCTCTGATTTTATTTTTATGCAATTACCGCCAAAAATTATTACGTTTACCGGCAGGAGAAAAATACACCTACTAGCGGCTGATAATCAGGGGACAAAGTGTAAAAGTTTGGTAGTACTTACCAATCTTATTTTAGCAATAACCAGCTTTTATTGGATAAACTACTCCAATTCGTCAACTCAAAAAGATAATCCTAGTATTTGGCATGAAAGTTTTTTCTATTTTCTTGATTACAGTCAGCCTGCTATTATCCTGTCACCAGCCTAAACAGCCCGAAACCGACCAGTTTGAAGCCTCCGGAAATAAGCTGGCGGAAGCAGACCTGCCCCAGACTGCTGAGTCTGCCGGGCAACGGGTAATATCTTTGCAACTGGCTGATTATCTTACCAAACCCGTTACCGATACGAGTCTTGTAAAGGCGGTAGACCAACCCGTAGCCCTGTTTGTGTACCCGACAGAAGCTGAAATCAAAAAGATGGAACTTGAGCTGGGGGAAGACCTGACTACTGTGGCCGACGACAATGCATTCTACTTTTCGCAGGCGTCCGACTGGTTAGATTCACTGCAAATGAAGCGGGTAGTGCTAGATAAACGGTATATCAGGTTTAACCAATCCACCGGTGAGCCGATGTACTTCGACACCCGTTGCAGTAAGGCTCCCTACTAGAACCTGATTTTATTTGACCCATCCAAACAGCCACTGATCGTAAGTCCGGTTGAGCTTACCCTGGAAGACTTACATGATTATTTCGACGGTAAATAGCCATTGTTCATTGGTCAATAGCCAATAGTTTTTACCTAAATACACTTTTCCCAATGACCCACCCGTGATAAGAACTAACATCGAGTGTCGAACAAGGAACTGAAGCTTGGCGAAGCCACACGGAGTAGCAGCGAAGCTCATACCGAATATCGAAGGAAAATGATCACTGACGATTGACTTCCCTTTAATCCAGTTTAATAACTACTCCTTCGTTGCTTTGCAGTTGAATGTTGCCGTTAATCCATTCTCCTTTCCGCTCATTACGGGTTTGCAGCAGGATAGTGCCTTTTGGTTCCATCCGTTCGGGCGTAAATTCAATCGTCTCGTTGCTGAAATTCAGCACAATCATCAAACGGGTTTCGCCGGAGGAACGGATGTAGGCCAGTACCGGGCCATGCGCCGGTACGGGGGTATATGCTCCGATGTGCAGCGCCGGCTCCTTTCGCCGTAACTCCAGCAGTTGATGGTAAAGCGAAAGTATCGAAGCCGGGTCCTGCTGCTGTTTTTCCACGTTTTCCTCGGCGTATTTTTCCGAAAGCCGCAGCCAGGGTTCACCCGTGGTGAAACCGGCATTTTCCGCATCATTCCACTGCATAGGCGTACGCTGCGGGTCGCGGCTCAGTCCCAGGCCAGGCATTAGCAAGCCCTGCGGGTCTTTTACTTCATCTTCGGGAATGGGCACGTTCTGCAAACCCAGTTCATCGCCGTAATAGATAGTAGGGGTGCCCCGCAGCGTAAGTAACAGCACAGCCGCTACCCGGGCCTGTTCCTTACCATAGCGGGTAGCTACCCGTGGCCGGTCGTGGTTACTAAATACCCAATTTGGCCAGGCGTTTTCGGGCAGGAGCCCTTCATATTTATCAATTTCCAGGGCGATTTTGCGGGCATTCCAGTCAATCAGCAGTAATTGGAAATTACCCGGCAGATGGGCTCCCTGATTACCGGCACCGTAGTATCGCACCACCTTTTCAACAGGCAGGTACATCTCACCAATCAAGACTTTGTCGCCGTACTCGTCCAACAATTGCCGGAACCGGGCTACTACTTCGTGGGTCTTGGGCTGGTCGGTGGAATATACGGGACTGAACTGGTCGTACGTGGGCATACCCGTTTTGAAATCCGGGTTAGGCGGGTTGTCACGCCACTGGGCATCTTTAATCATATGCCACATTACATCTACCCGGAAACCATCTACGCCTCTGTCCAGCCAGAACCGGAACACTTCCAGGATGGCGTCCATTACTTCCGGATTCCGGAGGTTCAAGTCGGGCTGCTCTATCAAAAAAGCGTGATGGTAATATTGCCCTCTTTCCTCGACCCATTCCCAGCCCGTACCGCCGAGCACACTCAGCCAATTATTGGGCGGGCCGCCATCCGGGGACGGATCATGCCACAAATACCAGTCCCGCTTCGGATTATCCCGGGAAGACTTCGATTCCAGGAACCACGGATGTTGATCGGAAGTGTGGTTCGGCACTACGTCGAGGATTATTTTCATGTTTCGCTGATGAGTCTCCCGTACCAGCGCGTCAAAATCATCTATAGTACCGAACATAGCGTCAACAGCCGTATAGTCGGATATATCATAGCCAAAATCCTTCATTGGAGAAGGGTAGAAAGGCGTCAGCCAGATGGCATCCACGCCCATCCACCGTAAATAATCCAGCTTCTCAGCTATTCCTGACAGGTCGCCGATTCCGTCTCCGTTACTGTCTTTAAACGACCGGACATATATCTCATAAATTACGCCTTTCTGCCACCAGGTAAACTGCTCAGCAGCCGGGCGTTCCGTAGTGATCGGCGTCGGTTTTGGTGTTTGTTGCATAGTTTGGTGAGTAGGTATCAGGTAGCAGGTATCAGAGAAAAGGGTACCGTAGCCATTAGTCAATTATCATTAGTTTTTCCACAAACGACAACTGACTAATGGCTACTGACCGATACTCCAATACCTAGTACTTCATTTCAACTTAACGACCATTGCCTCGTCGCCATTCAGGCTAACGCGTCGTTTCACGGCAATCCCTTCCCGCTCCGGTATCGTATCCAGTACTATGGTCCCCTCTATTTCCAGATTAGACGGCATGAAAAAGCAAGTACCGTGGCCCAGATTGAGTACGACCAGAAAACGGGAAACGCCACACTCCCGCATATAAGCCATCACATTTACTTCTGCCGGAACCGGAATATAATCACCAATACGGAAAGCTGGTTCGGTACGACGCAGGGCAATCAGGCGCCGGTACAGCAACAGCATCGAATTAGGATTCTCCCGCTGCACTTTTACGTTTTCACGCCGGTAGTTGTCGGCCACGGGTAACCAGGGCCCGGCGGTACTGAATCCGGCATTGGGACTATCGTCCCACTGCATGGGGGTACGTTCGGGGTCACGGCTCAGGTTCAGGTCCGGCATATTAATGCCTTGCGGGTCCTGTACAAACTCTGGGGCAATGGGCACATCCCGCATCCCAATTTCATCACCGTAGTAAACAGTAGGCGTGCCCCGTAAGGTCAGCAACAATACCGCTGCTACCCGGGCCTGCGCTTTACCTACGCGGCTGGCAATGCGGGGCTGGTCGTGGTTGCCCAGTACCCAATTCGGCCAGCCGCCCATCGGCAATGCGCCTTCGTATTGATCTACGGCCAAGGCAATCTGACGGGCATTCCAGGGCAGGGCAATCAGTTGAAAATTAAAGGGCAGGTGCGCCCCATTGTTATTGGTACCATAGTAGGTCACTAACTTATTGATGGGCAAATAAATTTCCCCGATCATCATCCGTTCGTTATACTCGTCCAGTACCTGGCGCATCATGGCTACAATTTGGTGCACCTCGGGCTGGTCCGTAGAGTACACAGGCAATAGCTGCTCATAAGTAGCCAGATGCGGCCGGTAATCCGGGTTAGGCGGATTATTGCGCCACTGGGCATCTTTAATCATATGCCACATTACATCTACCCGGAAGCCATCTACGCCTCTGTCCAGCCAGTAACGCATAGCATCAAGCATAGCCTGCTGCACCTCAGGATTACGCCAGTTCAGGTCGGGTTGCTCTTTCAGGAAAGCATGGTAGTAATACTGGCCCGTTGTTGAGTCCCACTCCCAACCGGAACCGCCAAATACACTCAGCCAGTTATTCGGTGGATTCCCATTAGGAGCGGGGTCATGCCACAAATACCAGTCCCGCTTCGGATTATCCCTGGAAGAACGTGATTCCAGAAACCAGGGGTGTTGATCAGAAGTATGATTAGGAACAAAGTCCAGGATGAGCTTCATGCCCCGCCGATGAATTTCTTCGAGTAGCCGGTCAAAATCCTGGATGGTGCCAAACAGGGGATGAACACCCGTATAATCAGAAATGTCATACCCAAAGTCTGCCATGGGCGAAGGGTATATAGGTGAAACCCATACGGCATCTACGCCGAGCCACTGAAGATAATCGAGCCGGCTCAGAATACCTTGAAGATCACCGACTCCGTCTCCGTTACCGTCCATGAAAGAGCGGGGATAGACCTGATAAATAAGACCCTCCTGCCACCATAGATAGGAGCCTGGCGCCGGCCTGACTGGCAGCGTAGAAGTGTAAGGAGCTAGAGCAAGGTTCATCATAAGCTAATTAAACAACCTGGTTGAAATTTGTTATGTATACTGAACAGTGCAAATTTGGGTTATACATCATGCGAAAGTAAATACCAGGTTAAGAAATGGGAAGGCCAATACCCACCAGTAAAAATGCGTAGCAGCGCGGCTAGTGTCTTTGCGGCTTACGGAAGAGTAGACCTTACTCCTCCATTCTGCCTATCTTTGCCCAAACAGCCGGATTATGCAGCGCAGACTGATGAAAGGACGGTTTTGGAGGATAGCTATTATGCTTGCGCTGCTATTGGTTCTTATCAACGTACTCACGTTTAACCACGCTTGGCAGCTAACCCATTTCGCGGCTGCCAGTGCCCCCAAAACGGCCCGCCCCGAACAACTGTCACTGCGTGAAAAATTATCGGTGCTGTTTACGGGATTGCAAAACCCTAAGCCGCGAAACACAACTCTGCCGGCAAACAGATTTGAAAAAGTCACCTTTTCCTCCCAAAATGGTACTATCCGCGGCTGGCTCATCAGGACTGACAGCAGCCGGGGCATAGTTGTAATGTGTCATGGATACACCAGTACCAAATCACAGTTGTTGGATGAATCAGCAGCTTTTAATCGATTAGGGTTCAGCACCTTGCTGATCGATTTGTCGGGACACGGCGAATCGGATGGCAACGCTACCACTATCGGTTACCGGGAGGCCGGTGATGTAACAGCTGCTTATCGGTTTATTGAAAAACTGCACCAGCCTATTCTGCTGTATGGCGTATCTATGGGTGCAGCTGCTATTCTCCGGAGTGTGGCTGTGCACCAGATCAAACCTGCTGCTATACTCATTGAGTGTCCGTTTGGCAGTATGTTGCAGGCTGTTGAAAACCGTTTTCATCTTATGCGTATTCCCTCATTTCCCCTGGCCCGGCTGATGGTCTTTTGGGGAAGTATCCAGAATAGCTACCCGGCTTTCAGGCACAATCCAATTGAATACGCTGCAACTGTGAAAATGCCAGCCTTGCTAATGTATGGACTCAATGACCAGCGGGTGACCCGGCCGGAAATTGACCAGATTTACCGTAACCTTGCCGGCCCTAAGCAATTAATCTGCTTTGAGGGAGTGGAGCACGAATCGTACTACCGTAAACAACCGGAGAAATGGCGGCAGTCAATTCAGACTTTTTTAGCGCAACAAAAAATAATGGTGAACGAACAGAACACGGCTGAGCCCATCAATTTTTAAGGCTTAGTCAGAAACTGTAAACCAGCAACCCGAGACTATCAACCGTAAACCCGAAACCACTTTATGACCTTCGAGGATTTTAAACTAAACCGGCAACTGCTTGACGCTATTAAAGATGCAGGCTACGAAACTCCCACCGAAATTCAGCAGAAAGCTATTCCGTTAGCTATGGCCGGGCATGATTTACTCGGAATAGCCCAGACGGGGACGGGAAAAACAGCGGCGTATATACTGCCCATTCTGATGAAAGTCAAATATGCCCAGGGCATGAATCCGCGGGCCCTGATTCTGGCGCCTACCCGTGAATTAGCCATGCAGATTGATGCCAGCGTAACCGAACTGGGCAAATACCTGGATCTGCGGCATACTGTGGTATACGGCGGGGTAGGCCCCAAAACCCAGATTGAATCTATTCAGAAGGGAATTGATTTACTGATAGCCACCCCGGGACGGCTGATGGATATTTATCTGAAGGGAGAGCTGGTAATGAAGGAAATCAAAACACTGGTGCTGGACGAGGCCGACAAAATGATGGATATGGGGTTTATGCCTCAGATACGAAAAATTCTGGAAGTGATCCCTAGAAAACGCCAGAATCTCCTTTTTTCGGCTACTTTCCCCGAGAAGGTGGAAAAGCTTTCGGAGGAATTCCTTGAGTTTCCGGTACGGGTAGAGGCGGCCCCTCAGGCTACCCCCGCCCAATCGGTGCGGCAGATTTTGTACGAAGTGCCTAATCTGAAAACCAAAGCGCATCTGCTCGATTCGCTGCTGAAAGATGAAGAGAAGTTCAACCGCGTAATTGTTTTTTGCCGTTCCCGTCAGACAGCCGAAAATACGTATCGTTTCTTATCGCGGAAGGTTAATCCCGAAAGTATCCGGGTGATTCATGCCAATAAGGGACAAAATACCCGCATCAATTCTATGGAGGCTTTCAAGGAGGGGAATGTAAGAGTGCTGGTTGCTACCGACGTAGCGGCCCGGGGCATCGATGTGAGCCTGGTCAGCCACGTAATCAACTTTGATGTGCCCCTGGTGTATGAAGACTATGTACACCGCATTGGCCGCACGGGAAGGGCCAATCAAAACGGCGAAGCTATTACTTTTATGACTGCCGCTGAACAATACCATATTGAGAAGATCTCAACACTCATCCGGATGACTATCCCTAAGGAGCCGCTTCCGGAAGGAATAGAAATTTTCCCGACTCCATTCGAGGAGGAGCAGGCCATGGCCCGCGAAATTGACGGGCAGAAGCGGAAAGATGATCCCAACTTTCAGGGAGCTTTTCACGAAAAGAAAGCAAAGAATACCAAAGGTAAAACGGACGCAAAGCCAAATAAGGGAAGAAACGCTAAAACGAAAGGTAAAAAATTTAAAGCGTCCTGATTCAGTCTACTGGCCGCATTTGGGCAATGCTACGCTGAACGTGGAACCTTTACCAGGCTCACTGACTAGGCTGATTTTTCCGTTGTTCTTCTCGGCAAGCTCTCGGCATAGAATCAGGCCTAAGCCCGATCCCGACTCATTAGCAGTACCTTTGGAGGTAAAATGACAGCCCAGTTTAAACAGCTGCCCCATAATGTAATGAGAAGGAACTAGATTCAAATAGCAGCGCCGACGTAACGGGTACTATTTGGTCATGTTTACTTACGGATGAACAAAAAGGGATTGACAAATGGAGATTTAAGCGCAATATTATGCCCGTTCAACTTAGGTAAACACCAAAACGATTACTTTCGCTTTCCTCCAATACAACCTCAATATGTTCCTGAATGGTAGTAGATAGCGTATAGCCAACGTAATCAGCCGCTACCGGAAACAGATGGTGACCCCGGTCTACAATTACGGCCGTTTGAATTTTCTTTATTTCAACCTCCAGGAAGGGCTTGAGGCTGTGTACCAGCGTACGTACGGTATTGAGCACATCGTCAGCAACAAAAACACACTTATTCTGTAGTTTCGCAATGGTACAGTACAAGCTAACATTTCTTTTC
Source organism: Cytophagales bacterium (assembly GCA_030448185.1). GTDB lineage: Bacteria > Bacteroidota > Bacteroidia > Cytophagales > 172606-1 > CADCTQ01. The sequence goes on from JAUJNL010000007.1 coordinate 54,000, forward strand.
ACCTTATGGAATTTATACAAAGTTATTTTTAACAAACAGAATTGCAGGGGAGAAATAGAGGAAAGTTCGTGATGCAACAAGCGGGCGAATAAATATCCTTTATCATAGATACCGGCCAGTACAATCTCCTCTTCCTGAAAGTTGTTTTCGTAGATCTCATAGGCAATACGGCGTATCTTCTGCATGGTTTGCTTACGGTCCAGAATCAGGTTTGCAGTCATGGTAAATATTGGGTGTCGGAATGCGAATTTCGGATATATTTCAATAATAGAGCAGCTTTGTAGAAAAATTAGCATTCATAATTCACTCATCCCTAACCTTCTTACTCAAAGCTTAGATAGGGCGTAAGCTTGTCTAAGGTTGCTTTATCGAGAACCTTGATATCTGCCAGTGAAGCCGCGGAGGTAAAACTGCCGTGCTGCACGGTACGCCACGATCACCTTTGCCAATCTGGGCGAGATATACGGATGGGCATCCAGTTCCTTCTCCGTAGCCGTATTGATTCTTAGTTTCTGGAAGCCATTTCCGGGAGTTAAATAACCTCTTTTAAGCAGTTCTTCGACCACCGTTGAATCAAGGCCATATACCTCATATAACTGATGATTACCAGCAAAACCGCCCAATAGGTCACGGTATTTAATAATACGTCGGGACAAAGCCGGACCAATCCCCCGGACGCTAGCCAGTTGAACGGTATCAGCCGCATTAATGTCAAAGCGGGCAAGTACAAGCGTTTTCTTTTCCGGAAATCCAGTTAGCTTAGGTTTTTCTTCGAAATGCTTCCTGTTGTTTTTGTAGGCAGTAAAAGTCAGCGAGTCAGGCAACAGAATATACCCGTGTAATTGTTGGTATAAAGGCTCCGGAAAACCGTATATTTTCTTCAGGTCGCCCTTAATCCGGAATTTACCGCCCTTGCTGCGGTATTTGAGAATACGTTCGGCCAGGTATTTGGGTAACCCTAGCGTTTGCCATTGTTCCGTACTGATTTGGTTAGGGTCAAAATCAAACAATACGCTTGCTTTAGGAGCGCTTTCTGCTGCTGGGCCATGATGACTGTCCTTTACGGAATCCTTCTTTTCGAGTAAAGCAGCCAAGCTATCTAGAGCAATTTGGTCAGCGGAATGATCAAAAGAAACGGGCGGAAAAAATAGGGGGTAAAACAGCGGTGCAAGCAGCAACAAGATGATAAGTATACACAGGATTAAAAATCCATTGACCTCGCCCTGGCGGAAGCCAAAAGTCTGTCTGATCCAGAACCGTAGCGTACGCATACTAAAAAAATAAGCCGAAAATAAGGGATTACGGCTTCAGCTAGCTTGTCCTTTCAATCAAGCCCCTGTAAGATTTGGGAATCATTTAGCTGCCGGCTGGAGGAATAAATATAATTTACTTGAAAATTTTACTTATCGCCTTGTAAACGCAGAATCCCGGCTGGTAGCCAGGATTCATTAAAGAACAATCGGTGAAGTATTTTTTACCGGGGCCCTATAGCACGATGGATTTACCTTTGAACCCCATTCGGGCAGCCAGTACTGCAATTCCTTCTTCAAAAGAACGCGGCTGGTAGCCCAACTGCTTACTGGCTTTATCAATGATAAAACCGGTTCTGGGAGGCCGCTTGGCTGGCTGCGTAAAAGTGCTGGAGTCAGCCCGGGTAATGTAGGACTGGTCCAGCCCGAAGAAGCGAGCCGTTTGGAGAGCCATATCGTAAGGGGTTAGCATATCCTTACCAGAAATATTAAAAATGCCTTCCGCCTCGTGCTTAACAATCAGATAACAGCCAGTGGCCAGATCTTCAGCCAGCGTAGGCGTACGCCATTGATCATCCACTACTTTAATTGTTTTCTGGTCTTCCAGCGATTTTTTTACCCATAAAATGATATTACTGCGGCTCATATCGTGGGCGATGCCATAGACCAGCACCGTCCGGGCAATGGCCCAGCGGATGGTACTTTTCAGAAGCAGTTCTTCCGCCGCCAGTTTGCTTTGGCCATAGTAGCTCAGCGGCTTAGCAGTAGCCTGCTCATCATAAGGACCATTTTCTCCATCAAAAATAAAATCCGTGGACAAATGCAGCAGGAATGTATTATTAACGGCACAGGCCTCTACCAGATACTGTACTGCATCCACATTCAGTTTCCAGCATTCTTCCCGGTCGCTTTCGCACTGGTCTACATTAGTCATGGCAGCCGTATGAATAATATAGTCTGGCTTCAGTTCCGTGACCATTTCCTGCACCTGCACACGGCTGGTAACATCGAGTGACCGGTAGGCATACCCACTAGAACGTGGCAGCCGGTTTTCACCCCTGGCCGTTGCCACTACCTGGTAGTCACTTTTGTCCGTTAACAACTCCACTAGTTTTTGCCCCAGTAGACCATTAGCTCCGGTAATAAGAATTTTTTTCATTGTTTGCCTTGTATGAATTGTCTGAACCAGGATTACACGGTTATTCAAATAAGTCCCACTAACTGAATTTATACCCGTATTTCTTAGTAATTTTTTTCTTTTTCATCTTTTCCACTTTCACTTGCATAACAACGTCCTTAAGTGGACGGTCACGAGGGTCTCGTGGCTGCTTGGCAATGGTATCAATTACCTCAAGCCCTTTGATAACTTCACCAAAAACGGTGTAATTCTGATCCAGATGCGGGGCGCCGCCAATCGTTTTATAGATTTCCTTCTGGTTGGCTGGTATGGCATGACCCGAACGGCGTTCAGCTACCATAAATTCCTCGTCACGGAATACTTTACCCTGCACAATATAGAATTGACAACCGCTGGACGCCTTCTGCGGATTATTGTCACGAGCTGCTGCAATGGCGCCTTTCTTATGAAACAACTGTTCATTAAACTCTGCCGGGATGGTATATCCGACGTCGCCGTTGCCTAACGGCTCTCCTGCCTGCGCTTTTTTAGAGTTAGGATCACCGCCCTGAATCATAAAGCTGGTAATGATCCGGTGAAACAAAGTTCCATTATAAAACCCTTCTTCGGACAATTTAACAAAATTCGCCTTGTGCTTGGGCGTCTGGTCATACAGAATGGCATGCATGGTACCAAACTCAGTAGTGATGGTCACCAGGTAGTCTTTTCTGGCCGCTTCTGGGCGAAAGCAGCCGAATAAACGCTGAGGAGTAAGAGCAGAATAATGGATTTCTTCATAATGTATGAATGTACCAGTTAGTGGATGTGATTATGGGCTGGTATCTACTATCTAAGGTCTTCTTTCTTACCGGGCAATCTGTTCTCTTATTTCTTTAAGAATTTCATATCCCCCTGCTTCAATCACTGCATCCGCCAGGCGGTAGCCCAGTTGCGTGGCCTCTGATGTGTTATCATGCATCTCCCGGCGAATAATCAGTTGACCATCCAGGCTGACCACCCCACCAGTGAGATGGATGGTATTATCCGATACAAGCGTAGCATAGGCAAAAACGGGTACACTGCACCCACCTTGAAGTCGCCTCAGATAGGCTCTTTCGGCCAGTAACCGGTATTCGCTGGGAATGTGGTTAATCAGTTGCCGGATGAGCTGCCGCTTACCGGGGTCGAGGCTGCGTGAAGACTCCACCGCAATGCTGCCTTGCCCGACGGGCGGTGTAAACTGCGCCAGCGGAAAATGAGCTACAATATGTTTGTCGGGGTCCATGCGATGTACACCGGCAAAGGCCAGCAGCAGGGCATCGCACTGGCCTTCCTGCAGTTTGTGCATCCGGGTTTGCAGGTTCCCGCGCATATCTACTATTTTGAAATACGGGTAATAGTGGCGGAGCAAGGCTGAACGGCGGGTAGAAGAAGTACCAATCACCCAGGCTTTGCCGTCGTTCAGCGTAATGTCGTGGTTATAACTGACCAGTACATCATTAACCGTTTCGCGTTCGGTAAAGGCAATGAGTTCCAGATCTTCTCCGGCAACTCCGACTTGCAGGTCTTTGGCGCTGTGCACCGCAATATCAATCTGACCTTCCCGGAGGGCCTGCTCCAACTCAGCGGTGAATATGCCCTTGCTGCCAATCTTAGCCAGCGATTTATCCAGAATTTTATCACCCTTGGTTTCAAAGGTGATGATTTCTGGGTGCAACCCCTCCTTTTTGCAGAAAATCAGCCACGTAATGAGCCTGCCATAGGGCTAAAGCACTGCTCTTGGTACCTACTCGAATGGGTGTTGAAGTCAAATTATTGATTTTAAGCGTTAGTAGCTCAAAATTAAGGTATCTTCAATGTAAAACAGGAAGGAAGATTGGAATTTATTATGCTTAGGTACCGGGTAGGGGTGTACGACAAATTGCAGATCAACCATTAAACTTTGTTCGTGTTGTTCCGCATTTAGCTTTGGTGTTGAGAAAAAGGGCATTTCAAATGCCCGGCTATACACATCCGCATTGCAACTATTCTCAGCGAAGCTAAATGCGGATGAACGCTCTGCATTTTGTCGTACACCCTACCGGGTATCTGGTATCAGTGTATTCAAAAATATTTATTACTTGTTCAGAAAGAGTTAGGCGGGGAAAAGAACTTCTGATCCCCAATACCTGAATACCTATTACCCAATACCTTTTATACCCCAATTACATCCTTCTTATCAATAAAAATATTCTTTTCCACGTATTGAATAATTTTGCCGGCAATGTCCACGCCGGTAGCTTTTTCAATCCCTTCCAGTCCCGGGGAAGAGTTTACTTCCATAATCAATGGCCCCCGGTTGGATTGAAGCATATCTACTCCGGCAATACTAAGTCCCATAGCTTTGGCAGCAGCCAGTGCCGTTTCTTTTTCCTGTTTGGTTAATTTGATCAGCACGCCATCTCCACCACGGTGCAGATTAGAACGGAATTCACCGGCTTTGCCTTGCCGTTTCATGGCTCCTACCACTTTACCATCCACAATGAAGGCCCGGATGTCGGCTCCTTTGGCTTCACTGATAAACTCCTGCACCAGAATATTGGTCTTTAACTCATAGAAGGCTTCCATAATGGACTTGGCTGCCTTACGGGTTTCGGCCAGCATCACACCTACGCCCTGCGTACCCTCCAATAGTTTAATCACAACCGGCGTACCACCTACCTGGCTCAACACCGCATCGATATCCCGGGGATGACTGGCAAAGGCAGTTTTAGGCAAGCCCACCCCCGCTTTGGAAAGAATCTGGAGGCTGCGCAGTTTATCCCGTGAACGCACAATGGCCAGCGATTTGATGGCACTAAATACCTGCATCATCTCAAATTGCCGTACAATGGCGGTTCCAAACAGGGTTACTGAAGTTCCGATCCGCGGAATTATGGCGTCAATTTTCGGAAGGGTCTGGCCGCTGTAACAAATAGAAGGATTCCCTCTTTCGATTACGGCGTAGCATTTTAAATGGTCAAGCACCAGGGCTTCGTGACCCCGCTGGCGGGCTGCTTCCAGCAGGCGGCTGGTGGAGTAGGATTTTTCATTACGGGAAAGTATAGCGATACGCATAGAAGTCGGCAAAAGATCAGTTGTCGGGTAGCTGGGAAAGGACAGAGAAAGTTTCGGAAAGTTAGCGTTTCGTCTACGGCTAAAGCGGAAAGCAATTGTTAACTAATTATGAAAAGTGTCTTTTTTCTGTTGGTAAGAAAGGTCGAAACGGGCAACGTCTACTATAAACTTCCTGTTCAGGAGTTTTCTTCCTAACAATACCGGGTAGCGCATTTCGGTACGGTCAGCCAGTGAAAATTCGGCCCGGATGGTCCTCCCGAAGAGTACGATTTTAGTCTTTATAACGTATCTCATTTCCGATTGGCCGAAGGAATTCTTAATCTTTTTTCGGACAAAAAATCGGGTCTTGAACTCCCGTGCTTCTACATCAGGGCGGTGGGCGTCCAGTATATGAAAACAGATTTTCTGATGCCTTCCTTCCGTAATGACTTTTACCTGTGCACAGTGCAAGGCCGAAGTAAATGCTCCCGTGTCTACTTTGGCTTCAATATCAAATAAGTCGAATGCGGGTAAATCCACGCGGTCTTTGCGGCCAATCACTTGCAACTCCTTGCTCATGAAAAAATGCTAAATGCTAAAGGTTAAATGGTGAATGAAAAGAGGTTGGCTAATTAATTGTCAAAGAATTAGGGTGATTTAATTTAGCATTTAGAATTCAACATTTAGCATTCACCTGATCAGTTTCTGATTCCGGCGGCAATAGTGAGGGAAATATCCAGGAAAACGATTTTAGGGTTGGCATTCCGTTCCAGGTGATAACTGGCATCATTAAGCAGTATATAGAGCCACTCCGCTTTTTCCGGGGACATTATTTTAGCAAACCGTTCTACAAAAACCAGCTCTTCGCCTTCCAGCCGTACGAGCATTTGTGCCTGCCCAGACCATACCAGTGCTTCCCGTACCATGCACAAGCCATAGTGCAAGAGATTCTTCTGAGCATCCCGGCTTAATTTACTAAACCTTTCGGACCCTTCAATCAGATCCGCGTATTTACGCATGGCACACTGATTCATCCATTGCCGGAACATCTCATGGTGATCGTCCTTGGCTTCGCTGTTGAGGTTCAGCGCCTCGTACAGACTGCCATCACTCAGGTGAGCTATCTGCCCGGCCCGTCTGGGTTCTACCCGGTGTTCACTGGTCAGCGCCTGAGCAATTTCTTCCTCCGTAAACTGGCGAATCTGTACCAATTGCGTACGGGACCTGATGGTAGTCAGTACTTTATCGGGCTGATTGCTTACTAGCAGGAATAATGTTTTAGCCGGTGGCTCCTCCAGAATTTTCAGCAGCGCATTAGCGGCTGCTACGTGCATCACCTCAGGCAGCCAGAGCAGCATTATTTTGTATTCGGCCTCAAATGCTTTAAGACTTAGCTTCCCGATGACCTGCCGGCTTTCTTCCGCCGAAATATTGGCCTGCTTGTTTTCGGTGCCGATCAGATTGAGCCAGTCGCTAAGGCTTGCAAAGGGGGTTTGCTTCACAAAATTCCGCCATTCAGGTAGAAAATGCTCACTAAGCGGGTTGGCGCTTACTTTTTTAGTAGTGGCTACCGGAAAAATATGATGAAAATCGGGATGGATAAGCTTATTGAATTTTACGCAGGAATAGCAAACCCCACAGGCATCGTCGGCCTGCTTATCCTCGCAGTTGAGGTAGGTAGCGTAAGCCAGGGCCATCGGTAAAGCCGCCCCCCCTTCACGGCCGGCAAAGAGCTGGGCGTGGGCCACTTGTCCTTGCCGGATGGCCCCAATCAGCCGCTGTTTGACTTCGCCAAGTCCCGGAATATCTTTAAAAAGCATGGATCAAATGGTTGAATTGCTCTATTGTTAAATTGCTGAGAAAAGATTGTTGGTCGCAATTTATTGCTAGGCTTGCCCAGAAATTCTATTATAGAAAGAATCAGCAATTTAACAATTCATCCATTTAACAATTAGGGCCATCGCACCAAATTTGAGGCATTTTTTAAATGCTTCAAATAACAATTGATAATTTGGGCAACTGACCATTTTGTGAACCAATACCAAAAAATTTGGCACAACGTGCATCAGGGTGTACCCGTGAATATTGTGAAGGCACATTCAAAATGCCCTTTTTTTGGTGCGATGGCCCTAATTTAACAGAACGTTATGCCATCCGGAAACCAATCGGCTGTTTGCGGCCGTGGGTCAGGTTATAAATGGTAGTCAGAATATGCCGGTCGTGTTCACCGAGCCGCATACCCCGGCGCTGCAAGGAATGATCTGCCACCTGAAGGGCCTTCTCCAATTGGAATATCTCCAGGCTTTGGCCCCCCCAGCTAAAAGAAGACATGTATTTGGGGTGGAAAGTCTCCGCCAAAAATATTGCAGCTTACCCCTACCACAGTACCTGTATTAAACATGGTATTGATACCCGCTTTGGAATGGTCTCCCATCACCAGCCCGCAAAACTGCCGCCCGGTGTCCCGGAGGGCCTCCTCCACGTAGCTCCATTGTTTCACCGAACCGTAATCATTTTTCAGATTAGACGTATTGGTATCAGCGCCCAGGTTGCACCATTCGCCTAATACCGAATTGCCAGAAACCCATCGTGACTTTTGTTGCTGTAGCTAAAAATAACGCTGTTACTAATCTCGCCGCCAACCTTGCAGAAAGGACCAATGGTGGTGTCGGGCCGCATTTTGCTTCCCATATTCAGAAAACTGCCTTCACCAAGGGCAAATGGGCCACGAATGAGGGTCCCTTCAAATAACTGGGCATTTCGTCCCAGATAAATCGGACCGTTTTCGGCATTAAGCACGCAAGCCTTTATCTCTACTCCTTCTTCCACAAACACGTTAGCCGGATTGTATACAATCGTATGCGGGTCGGTAATCTGATTTGAGGTGCGGCCTGCAGTAAGCCATTTAAAATCAAAGCGCAGCTGTTCGCCGTTGCAGGCAAAAATATCACTCAGCTCCCGGATGATGGTAATGTGTTCGGTATACGTATGGATAACGATGGAGGGAATCTGGTCAATATCTGTGATATCTTCCGGAAGGTTTTCATTACAGTAGGCTACTAGAATGTCGCCGTGCATGAGTCTTTCACCTTTTGAGCCCTTTGACGGCAGCGGCCAAACGTTCATCGGGACAGATGGCTCCGTTGATCAATATATCGTACTCAGTACTCACCTGCCGGAACTTGCTTTGCAGGTAGGGTTCGGTCAGGAAGGAAACCGGTCTTTGCAGGAAATGAGCCCATTTTTGGGTAATGGTGCAAATACCTACCCGGATTTCACTGACTGACGCGTAAACGTAAGCGGAAGCAGAGAACGGACGTGCTGGTCGTCAAAGGATAAAGTTCATATGCACAAAAATAAAAAAGTATTACTCAAGCCCAACGTTATTACACGAGTGGGAAAGCCTTTTTTTAGGTTTATTGTTCAATTATCCGTATTGGCTCCGTTCTTCCGGGAAATAAATAATGAGTTTTGGCACAAAACCTGCACGTGCAATATTACGTCCTGTTACCGGCGCCTTTTGATAGTAACGCCTACTATTTTCATCACTTTGATTTTTACCCTTTAAACCCATCTATTATGCTACTAGTTATCTCCTTCAATTATATACTGATTTGTTCCTTATGCTTTCTTTGCGCCGGATGGATGGTAATTAAAGTATTGAGTGAGAAGACCACGTTTTCAGACGGCGGTGATAATGATGATTCTGGTGGTATTCCCGCTGACTGTCGTCTGCCCATCTTTGACCCGCCCGGAGGCTGCCACTTAGACGACCTGCTGGTAGACCGTTTACCCGGAGACTGGAAGGAAGTAAACATTCCCGTCGGTAGTACGCAGGCTGTCTGATAACCGAAAGTAGTTTTCGGCGCCAGCTGTTCTTCCGGAAAATCATGATTTACCGCCGGTGCCGCACGCACCGGCGTTTTTATTTGGGCGGCAAAACTTATTACCTTTACAGTCTTATGCTGCTACACTTCCATAAATACCAGGGCACCGGCAATGATTTTGTGATCATTGACGACCGCAAAGAGACTTTCCTGTTCAGCCGCGACCTGGTTGCCCATCTATGCCACCGCCGCTTCGGCATTGGGGCCGATGGTCTGATGCTGCTCCGGAATGATCCGGACTACGACTTTCGGATGGTTTACTTTAACGCTGATGGTAATGAAAGCTCTATGTGCGGAAATGGTGGCCGCTGTCTGGTTCAGTTTGCGTATGCCCGGGGGAATTTTTACCGATAAAACAACTTTTATTGCGGTAGATGGGCCGCACGATGCCTACGTGCAGAACGGATTGGTGTATCTGAAAATGGCTGATGTACGGAGTGTACAGCGTGAATCTGATTTTGATTTTTTAAATACAGGCTCCCCGCACTACGTGGCTTTTGTAGGAAGACGTAAAGGCTACCAATATCGTCAGTAAGGGCCGCAGCATCCGATACAGTGACTACTTTGCTCCTAAAGGTGGCACCAACGTTAACTTTGTAGAAACGCTGGCCGACAATACGCTGTTTGTCCGCACCTACGAACGCGGCGTAGAAGATGAAACGTATTCCTGCGGTACAGGTGTGACGGCTTGTGCACTGGCGGCCAGCTACCGCAACCTCACCAGCCCGGTCAACATCAAAACCATCGGCGGCGACTTACAAGTTTCCTTCCGGCAGCAAGGCGAAAATCAGTTTACGGACATTTACCTGATAGGCCCGGCGGTAAAGGTGTTTGAGGGACAGATTGAGGTGACCCCAGATGGCGGAATGCGGGTAGCGAATGTGTAGGAATCAGCTGCCAGGTTGTGTCAGCGCCATTTTCCTTGATTTCAAAGGTACGAAAGCGGGCTATATCCGCTGACAAGTAACAAAATACCTCAACACTGAAATGACAACATTACTGAAAACGCAGCTGGGCCGCTTAAGAATAGTCGGATTTGCAGAAGGGATCTCGTTCCTGCTGCTGCTTGGCATTGCCATGCCTTTGAAATATATATTAGGATTGCCGGCAGCAGTACGGGTAATAGGAATGGCCCACGGTGTACTGTTTGTGCTGTATGTACTGCTGGTAATTGTGGTTAAAATAGAAAGGAACTGGTCTTTTACCAAAATGCTGCTGGCCCTGCTGGCTTCACTGGTTCCCTTCGGCACCTTCTGGGCTGATGCCAAGCTGTTCCGGTCATAATTAATTTATTGTAGTTAACTCATGATAAACAGAAATCGCTGCTTGATTGAGCAGCGATTTCTGTTTATCAAAAACTATTTTTTAGCTCCCATCGGATATCCGCAGTCCAATATCCGAAATCAAATTATCTCATCGTAATCAGGGTGCCTACTTCTTCCCCGCTTGCCAGTTTATACAGGTTGCCGGGTTTATTCATGTCAAATACAATAATGGGCAGACCATTTTCTTTGCACAGGGTAAAAGCCGTCATATCCATTACATTAAGGCCCATTGAATAGACGTCCTCGAAGGAGATGGTAGAATACCGCGTGGCCGTAGCATCTTTCTCCGGATCAGCCGTATAGACCCCGTCTACACGGGTACCTTTCAGTACTACGTCGGCTTCAATTTCGATGGCCCGCAGACTGGCGGTAGAATCAGTGGTGAAATAAGGATTGCCAATACCGGCTCCAAAGATCACGACCCGGCCTTTTTCCAAATGGCGGACCGCCCGGCGGCGGATAAAAGGTTCACAGACCTGTTCCATTTTGATGCCAGACATCAGGCGGGTAAATAGCCCCATTTTTTCAAGGGCACTCTGAATAGCCATTCCGTTGATTACGGTTGCCAGCATCCCCATGTAGTCTCCCTGTACCCGGTCAATGCCCGAAGCTTCACCCTGCGCTCCCCGGAAGATATTACCTCCTCCGATCACAATGGCTACCTGTACCCCCGCCTCTACTACTTTTTTTATTTCCTCTGAATACTGCATTAAACGCGGCGTGTCAATACCAGAGCCTTTGTCGCCGGCCAGAGCCTCTCCGCTCAACTTAAGAAGTATACGCTTGTATTTCATGGGCAAAAGTGAAAGTTAAAATCCGGCAAAGATAAGAATCGGATCAAATTAAAAAATTACCAGCACCTGATTTTTCTCCACACTTTGGCCCTTGTTCACTTTTACCGTCTTCACTACACCATCTGCCGGCGATTTAATGATATTCTCCATTTTCATCGCTTCCAAGATCATCACTGGATCACCTTTCTTTACTTCCTGCCCGTCAGCTACAAGGATGGCCAGGATTAATCCGGGCATTGGCGCTTTAATCTCTTTTACCTGTACCGCGCCATTATTACTCATGCCCATCTGTTCCAGCAGCTGGTCAAAACGGTCCTTGGCCTGTACCTGCAGCAGTTTACCATTAATTTTAAGGGTAAAAGCCTTCGAGGCATGGTCTGCCTTGACTACCTCAGCCGTATAGGATTGGTTTCGATACAGAATATGAAATTGATTGTGACTGATGGCTTTAATATCCCAATCAAATAGCTCTCCATTGAGTAGCATCCCATCCGGCTTTGATTCTACTTCAAAAGTATACGTATCGTTGACTTTGATTTTTAACATTATACAATTGATTTACAGAGTATTATTGAGGGCTAAATACTAGACAGCTTCTTTCCCAACTCGTCATCCCCGGAGGGAACTCTCTCAGCGAAGCTAATCTTCTTTGACTAAAGTATGATTATACTAGACGGAGAAGATTAGCTTCGCTGAGAGAGTTCCCTCCGGGGATGACAGGAGAAGAGATAGCGCTGTCAAGGGCTTATCTTATTTCCTGCCGGTCAATTTACGGAAAAGCCTAAAATTGAAAACCCGCAAGCTCCAAGCTTACGGGTTTCGTAGTTAACAAATGCATTTTTCATCAGCACATGAGCACATTTACTAATCAACCCATCAACCAAATCCGAAATCCACCCTCCGAAATCCGAAATTATATTATCGGCTCAGGTACAGGTGCCGCTCAGAGTATACTTTCAGGAAGAAATCATCCTGGAGGTCGTCGATGAAGTAGATGGCTTCACCGGTAGACTTCATCTCGGGACCCAGCTCCTTGTTTACATTTGGGAACTTGTTGAACGAAAACACGGGAATCTTGATGGCGTAGCCTTTTCTCTTCGGATTAAACTGGAAGTCCTTTACCTTCTTCTCGCCCAGCATCACTTTGGTGGCGTAGCTCACGTACGGCTCGTCGTAAGCCTTGCAAATGAATGGCACCGTCCGCGAAGCCCTTGGGTTGGCCTCGATGATGTATACCTTTTCGTCCTTTACCGCAAACTGAATGTTGATCAGGCCAACGGTACCCAGCGCCAGGGCAATCTGCTTGGTGTACTTTTCAATCTGCAAAATTTCCAGGGCGCCCAGGTTAAACGGCGGCAGCACGGCATTGGAATCACCGGAATGAATACCGGCCGGTTCGATGTGCTCCATAATCCCGATGATGTACACATCTTCCCCGTCACAGATGGCATCAGCCTCCGCTTCAATCGCATTTTCGAGGAAGTGGTCCAGCAGCACCTTGTTGTCGGGCATGTCCTTGAACAGTTCCACTACGTGTTGCTCCAGCTCCTTCTCGTTGATCACGATTTTCATGTTCTGACCACCCAATACGTAGGAAGGACGCACCAGCAGCGGGAAACCCAGTTCGCGGGCTAGTTCCAGCCCTTCATCCGCATTTTCAATTACGCCAAATTTGGGATAGGGAATGTCGTTGTCACGCAGCAGGCGGGAGAAGCTGCCCCGGTCTTCGGCCAGGTCCAGCGACTCAAAGCTGGTACCAATGATTTTGATGCTGTAGCGGTGCAGTTTTTCGGCCAGTTTCAGGGCCGTTTGTCCGCCCAGTTGCACAATTACGCCTTCCGGTTTTTCGTGCTGGATAATGTCGTAAATATGCTCCCAGAAAACAGGCTCGAAGTAGAGCTTATCGGCAATATCAAAGTCCGTAGACACCGTTTCCGGGTTACAGTTGATCATAATGGTCTCGTAGCCGCATTCCTTCGCCGCCAATACGCCATGCACGCAGGAATAGTCAAACTCAATGCCCTGTCCGATCCGGTTCGGGCCGGAACCCAGCACCACCACTTTTTTCTTATTCGATACGATTGACTCGTTTTCCAGCCCTGATAACGTTTCGCCTTCTGGCGTCATGGCAAAGGTAGAGTAGTAATAGGGCGTTTTGGCCTCAAATTCAGCCGCGCAAGTATCCACGCATTTATATACCCGTTTGATCCCTAACTCATTACGCTTGCTATATACTTCACTTTCCAGGCATTCCAGCAAGTGGGCAATCTGGCGGTCGGCGTAGCCTTTGCTCTTTGCTTCAAAAAGCAGGGAAGCCGGAATGGAGTCCAGGTCGTATTTCCCAATTTCCTTTTCCAGCAGAATCAACTCTTCAATCTGGTGCAGGAACCAGGGATCAATTTTAGTCAGCTTCTGAATCGTCTTGAACGGAATGCCCAGCTTAAAGGCATCATAAATATGGAACAGCCGGTTCCAGCTTGGGTGCTCCAGGCTGTAGAGCAGTTGCTCCTGATTGGTTACCTCGCGGCCGTCAGCGCCAAGGCCGTTCCGCTTGATTTCCAGCGACTGGCAGGCTTTCTGCAGGGCTTCCTGAAAGTTGCGTCCGATACCCATGGCTTCGCCTACCGATTTCATCTGCAAGCCCAGACTGCGGTCAGCGCCTTTGAATTTATCGAAATTCCAGCGGGGAACCTTTACAATGACGTAGTCAATGGCGGGCTCAAAATAAGCGGAAGTTGTTCCTGTAATGGCATTCTTGATTTCATCCAGATTATAGCCGATAGCGAGTTTAGCCGCAATTTTGGCAATCGGGTAACCGGTAGCTTTAGAGGCCAAGGCCGAAGAACGGGAAACCCGTGGATTGATCTCAATGACAATGATTTTGTCATCTGCCGGATTGACGGAAAACTGGATGTTGCAGCCGCCGGCAAACTTACCGATGCCGTCCATTGCCCGGATGGCAAGGTTCCGCATTTCCTGGTACAGCGTATCCGGCAGGGTCATGGCCGGGGCTACCGTGATAGAATCACCCGTATGAATGCCCATCGGGTCGAAGTTTTCGATGGAGCAGACAATAATGAAGTTGCCGATACTGTCACGCAGCAGCTCCAGTTCGTATTCCTTCCATCCCATGATGCTCTGCTCAATCAGCACTTCGTGTACTGGTGAAGCATGCAAGCCGGCATTCAGCGCTTTGTCGAAGTTGGCAGGTTCATTGACAAAACCACCACCGGTGCCGCCCAGGGTATACGACGGACGAATAACCAGCGGAAAGCCGATGTCCTGGGCAATTTCTTTGCCCTCCAGGAACGAACGGGCCGTTTCGCCTTTGCATACGTTCATGCCCAGTTCCAGCATTTTCAGCCGGAAATTTTCGCGGTCTTCCGTGGTTTCGATGGCTTTGATATCCACCCCGATAATGCGTACGCCGTACTGCTTCCAAATACCTGCTTTTTCACAATCAATAGCCAGGTTAAGAGCCGTCTGACCGCCCATAGTAGGCAGTACGGCATCAACCTTTTGCTTCTCCAGGATCTCGCGGATGTACTTCTTCTCCAGCGGCTTCAGGTAAATATGATCAGCGGTCACCGGATCGGTCATGATAGTAGCCGGATTCGAGTTGATCAGAATAACCTCAATCCCTTCTTCCCGCAGGGAACGGGCAGCTTGTGAGCCGGCGTAATCAAATTCACACGCCTGGCCAATGATAATGGGGCCAGAACCAATGATGAGAACCGATTTAATGGAATTGTCTTTGGGCATTTCGCGGGGTTAGTTAAAATCCCGCAAAAATACAGTAAAAAGTGAGATGCAGGGGCGATGCACGCATAATTACTTCATTAAAATTTTGTGAAAAATTAGGAGAACCCTACTATCTGTTGAAACAGGCTTGTAGGTTGACCTTTTCATTCTATAATTCTGTTTTCAGGATGAAAATATTCATGTCTTATGACCTATTTTTGCGTATCGTACGCAAAGTGCTAAGGTGGAATAAATTTAAGGTGGAATAAATTATAAAGTAATTGATTTATGAGGCATCTATTGTCCAATGTTTTGTCTTATATCTTGATTTCAAAATCTCCTGTTTAACCAATTAATCGATAAAAATATGAAAATCCAGTTTGTGATTGATTCAAACGGGGAGAAACTGGCTGTGATTCTGCCCATTAAAGACTATCAAAAACTCCTTGAAGCGTTAAAGGAGCTGCAAGATATTAAAGCCTACAATGAAGCCAAGAAAAATGATACTGGGGAAAGAATCCCAATGGAAGAAGCTTTTAAAATGATTGAAGCCAAACGCAAAATCAATACCTAATAGCTTATTCATTAACGTTGAGTAACCAGGCCTTTAAGGAGTTGGAGAAAATTCACGAACCCTTTTACTCCAGTATCAAACAAGCTATTATGAATCTTACTGAAACTCCCCGTCCGGTTGGCTACAAGAAACTCAAAGGCCGTCCCGGCTACCGCATCCGGGTTGGGGATTATCGCATTATCTACGAGATTTAGACAAAGAACTAATTGTAGAGATACTCACCCTAGGACATCGCAAAGACATCTACGACTAGCCTACAAAACACTATTTGTCACTTTTTTACACTAGCCAATTCACCGCTGTTTTCGGGGGCGTGTTCAAGGAGATTAGGCAGGGTAATATAAAAACTGGTTCCTTCGCCTAGCTGACTGTTGACGGAAATGTTTCCACCCAGTTTCTCAATCGTTTGTTTTACAATGTATAAGCCGAGTCCGGAACCATCTGATTTTTCGGTGGCCCGGAAAAACATATCAAAAATGCGGGGCAGGTACTGCGGATCTATACCGATGCCGTTGTCTTCAACTGTAATGGAGGCGTTATGTTCGGTAGCCTCAATCGTGAACTTCACGAAATGGGAAGGCTTATAGGGGTGAGTGTACTTGAGCGCATTAGACAAGAAGTTTTTAAGGATAATGGATACCTTAAGGGGATCGCTGACAAACTGGGTGCTTTGGTTTACTTCCAGAATCAACTGCATACTTTCGGACTGTGGCATGTAGCGAAGCTCCTCAAAAGACTCCCGGATAATCCTTCTGAAGTCAATAGCGCCCATCTGAATTTCCGTACTGTTGGTACGGGAATGATTCAGGATAGATTGGATAAAGTTGTCTAATTTCTTGGCCCGGTTCTCGATCAGATCAACGTAGAAGTCAGTCTTTGCCGGATCATTTTCAAGCCGGAACACATTAATCAACCCTAAAATAGAGGACAGCGGAGCCCGCAGATCGTGGGATACTTTGTATACGTAGTTGTCCAGTTCAAAATTCCGCTTTTTAAGCTCCTGCATCGTACGCCGAAGCCGCTGCTCAGCCCGCTTCCGGTGCGTGATGTCCAGCGAGAACCCGACGCAGAGGTTATCGAAATCTCCCAGCACGGCATTCCCGACCAGCACGGGGATACGAGTTCCATTCTTGTGGTTGAACTCTTTTTCGTAGGGCGTATTTACCCCTTTCTCGGCCAGTTCCCGCTTACTATGCACATCCAGATCCCGGTATTCGGGCGGCGTCATGGCCATCCAGTTCAGATTGCCATTTTGCAAGTCTTCGCGGGTCCAACCGAGGGTCTTCAGGAATACCTGATTGGCATCGGTGATATTGTCATTAAAATTCAGAAAGCAGATGCCAATCATATTGGAATCGAACACGGCACTGAATTTAGCCAGGCTCTCCCGGAGGGCGGATTGCCGCTCTTCGAGTTCGGTATTGAATTGTTGCAGCGTTACTGCTTTTTCTTCCAGTTCCTCTTGTGCTCTTTTGAGGGCCGTTACATCTACCATCGAACCAATGGCCCGCACGGCGTGGCCTGCCGGATCACGGAGGAGGTAGCCACGGTCCAGAATATGGGCATATTCTCCATTTGCCTTCCGGAAACGGTATTCAGATGACCACTGCTGATGTCCGTCGAGTTCGGCTTCCTGCATGGTAGTGGCTACCCTTTCCAGGTCATCCGGATGTACTCGGTCATACCAG
Organism: Cytophagales bacterium; assembly: GCA_030448185.1. GTDB lineage: Bacteria > Bacteroidota > Bacteroidia > Cytophagales > 172606-1 > CADCTQ01. The sequence continues at coordinate 71,451 of JAUJNL010000007.1, forward strand.
GAAACGGCTGAGTCAGCATCAGCCTCTTCATACCCAAACTGTTTTTTATAATTCTCGTTCCACCACAGTTTCCCGGTTGTTAAATCAGCATCCCATACTACGTCGTTAGTAGCCTGGGTCAGGAGTTTGAATCTTTCTTCGGCCGATTGCAGTTCCTGCATGGCCCGCTTATGAGCTGAATTGTCCAGTACAAAAGCTACTCCTGTCTGCTGGTCTATTATCGTTCCACCCGCCAGCACCGAAATGCGGGTACGATCTTTCCGGGTCACCTCTTTTTCGTAAGGCGTCATCCGTCCGGCGGTCTGCATTGCTTGCCAGGCCTGCCCATCCACTTCCTTATAGTCCGGGGTAGTAGGGTCCGTCCAGTGCAAGTTCCCTTCCGCCATTTCCCGGCGGGAATAGCCCAAAATTTGAGCGAATCTCTCGTTGGCCTCTGTAAAATAACCGTGCTTATTGAAAATAGCGATGCCTGCTACATCGGATTCAAATATACCTCTGAATTTAGCTTCGCTCTCGCGGAGTTTCTGATTTTTCTCTTCCAGTTCGGCCCGGGTAGGAATGGTTAAAAATCCTTTAACAGTTAACCCAAAAGCCATGATTGTGCAGAGGGCAGCTATGGCTGTCAGCGTTTTAATGCCCGCAGTCACATCCGTAGAGACCGGAACCCATACAATAATGATGGAGATCAGGTACATGCTGCCCACGCCGGCGGAAAAAACGCTAGCCGACAACAGCAACCAGCGTAAGGGCGTATTACGTTTGGCAAGCAGGTAAATCAGGAAAACCGGAACTATAAAGCAAGTAAGCCCAATCAGCCCGTCCGGCAGGAGTGTGAGCAACCCTTTGTCCGAACTTCCGGAGCTCTTCCAGGATAATGGCAAAAAGGCATAATACAAGAGAGAGCCCTGATGGAACAATAACATACGGTTGTATAGCTGGTTGCCCTAAATTCGGATTAATAAAGCCTTTTCACGCGGTGTTTCCGTAAATATTAAAAAAAAATATGGCAGAGATTAGTCATTGGTCATCAGGTAATTGGTCTTTTGGGAAAAAGGTATTAGGTACTAGGGTATTAGGAGAATAGTTAATAGTGTTGACCTAAATGACTTTTTCCTAATGACCATTGACTAATACCTCAATACTCAATACCTGATGACCAATAATTAATGCGCTTCCAGCCAGTTGGTGCCGGTACCCAGACCAATTTCCATCGGTACCTCCAGAGGCAGGGCATGCTTCATCAGGTCCTCGATTTTATCTTTCACGTGAGCTAACTCGTCTACGTGAGCCTCAAAAACCAATTCGTCGTGCACCTGCAGGATCATCCGGGTTTTGAGCTTTTCCCGTTGCAGAAATTCGTGGATGCGAATCATGGCCAGTTTGATCATGTCGGCGGCAGTTCCTTGAATAGGGGCATTAATGGCGTTGCGTTCGGCAAACTCCCGTTCCGTCCGGTTGGCAGAATTAATTTCCCGAAGGTACCGGCGGCGCCCCAGCAGGGTTTCGGCGTATTCGTTGCGTTGCGCCTTCCGGATGGATTCGTCCATAAACTTTTTCACTGCCGGAAACTGCTGGAAGTAGGCCTCAATAATATCGGCTGCTTCTTTGCGTGGGATGGCCAGCCGCTGCGCCAGCCCGAAGGCAGAGATACCGTAGATAATCCCAAAGTTGACCATTTTGGCCCGTCGGCGCATTTCCGAAGTGACTTCCGCCAGCGGTACTTTAAACACTTTGCTTGCGGTGGATGCGTGGATGTCTATACCGTTGCGGAAGGATTCCAGCATGGTCTCATCCTTGCTAAAGGCCGCCATAATCCGGAGCTCAATCTGCGAATAGTCCGCCGAAAGAATTACATAATCTTTGTCGTGGGCCACAAAGGCTTTCCGGATCTCACGTCCCCGTTCCGTCCGGATGGGTACGTTTTGCAGATTAGGGTTGGTGGAGCTAAGCCGCCCGTCGAGGTAACCGCCTGGTTAAAGGAAGTATGGATTCGGCCATCCCGCTTACTGATCAGGGTGGGTAAGGCATCCACATACGTAGATTTCAGCTTCTGCAGTTCGCGGAAATCGAGGATTTTCCGGATGATTTCGTGCTCCGATTCCAGCTTGGAAAGGATGTCTTCACCGGTGGCATACTGTCCGGTTTTGGTCTTTTTGGCATTTTTACCCAGATTCATCCGGTCAAACAGGATTTCACCGAGCTGCTTGGGTGAGCCAATGTTAAAAGGCGTACCCGCTAGTTCATAGATCTGCGTTTCCAGGTTTCGCAGGTCGCCCTCCAGTGATTTAGAAAGGTCTCCCAGGGCATTGTTATCAATTTTTACTCCGGTAAACTCAATTTCGGCCAGCACCGGCACCAGCGGCGTTTCCACTTCGGCGAAAGATTTTCCAGCCCGTTGTTTTTCAGCATCGGCTCAAATATGTCCTTCAGTTGCAGGGTCACGTCGGCATCCTCAGCCGCGTATTCGGTGATTTTCTCCAACTCTACCTGACTCATAGTCAACTGGCCTTTGCCCTTCTTGCCAATCAGCGATTCGATGGAAACGGGGGTATAGTAATTCAGGTAATTTTCGGCCAGCACGTCCATGTTGTGCCGTTGCTCCGGCTCCAGCAGGTAGTGGGCCAGCATGGTATCAAAAAGCTTGCCTTGCAGGTCCACGCCGTACCCTTTCAGCACGATCATATCATACTTCAGGTTCTGCCCGATTTTTTCAATAGCCGGATTTTCCAGCACGGCCTTGAATTCGTCTACGATCTGCTGCGTTTCGGTGCGCTCACCCACAGGGACCGGCACGTAATACGCTTCGCCCTTGTAGCAGCAAAACGACATCCCGACCATATCGGCCTCAATGGGGTCAATGGCCGTTGTTTCGGTATCAAAACAGAAGGCCTCCTGCCTGGACAGATGCTGCACCAGCATCTGGCGGAGTTCGGGAGTATTAATTAAATGATAGTGATGCAGCGTACTATGAACGGTCTTCCGCTCATCCGAAAACATCGGTGTGGAAGCAGATGCAGCAACCGGCGCTTCTTCCGTAGCAACCAGCTCTTCAAACAAACCAATCTGGCCACTGGACGAAACGGCTGGTTTCGGTTTTGCCGCTACAGGCGGAGCAACGATCTCTTCGCCGAAAATACGTTTCTTAATGGAGCGAAATTCAAGTTCATCCAGCAGGATGGTCAGCGTGTCTTTATCGGGTTCACTGCACAAGAGTTTGCTTTCATCAAACGCTACCGGCACATTCAGATCAATGGTAGCCAGTTGTTTAGAAAGCAGGGCCTGCTGGGCGTGCTGCGTCAAAGTTTCTTTCAGCTTTCCGGTGAGTTGCCCGGCGTTGGCAATCAGGTTTTCGACGGAGCCATATTCCTGCACCAGCTTCTGAGCGGTCTTCTCCCCCTACTCCGGGCACTCCGGGAATATTATCGGAGGCATCGCCCTGCAACCCAAGTATATCCGTAACCTGCCTGACATCCTGAATATTCCAGCGATTAAGAATCTCAGGTACGCCAAGTATTTCCACCCCTTTGCCCATATAAGAGGGCTTATAGAGGTATATATGGTCCTGCACCAGCTGGCCATAGTCCTTATCCATGGTCATCATGTACACTTCAAAGCCAGCAGCAGCGGCTTTGGTAGCAACCGTACCGATTACATCATCGGCTTCATAGCCGTCTTTCATCAGCAGCGGAATGCCAAAGGCCTCCACCAGACTTTTGATATAGGGGATATTTACGACAATATCATCAGGCATCTTCTGACGGTGACCTTTGTAGTCATCAAACATTTCATGCCGGAAAGTAGGTACGGATGATTCAAAACCGATGCCGATGTGCGTAGGCTTTTCTTTATGCAATACCTCCAGCACCGAATTGAGAAAACCGAAAGTAGCACTGGTGTTCATGCCCTTAGAGTTGATCCGCGGGGCTTTGCTAAAAGCAAAATGGGCCCGGTAAATAAGGGCCATGGCATCGAGCAGGAAAAGTTTTTTGGTGGGTTTGTTCATATAGTCAGAACCGCTGATGGAATTGATATAATGACCAGAATGATAATTTAGTTGTATGAACCGAAATGTTGAGGATTAGAAGCGTACCTGGATATTAGAATGCCAGACGCCTCATGTTAAAGACAAAATGGATACAGAATGCCTGCTGTCGCGCCTGCCTTTTGGACAATAGCTTCATTGAGCATTTGGCATTGTAAAATAAACAATACCAACCCATCTGTTGTACAATCTTACACAAAAGTACGTAAAAAGCCGTGTGGGTCCCCTGACACGTGGCAGCATTATCATCAATAGCAGATGCCCAAAGCCAAAGACTGAATAAAAACGGATTCAACTGAGGATTCCGCATTAAGACTTATTAGGCCATTAAGAAGGTTGTGCCTTTATTTTAATTATTGAAATATTGAAATGTCTTTTACACAGATCCGAAAAGCCGCCCTGGCACTTAGCATTGACGTAGCCCTGGGTGCTATGTGCAGCAGTGCCTTGTTTTGCCGGCTCATGGGTATAGTGCCATTGCCCTGGGCCCAATTGGTGATACTGGCAGGAACCGTATTCTTTATTTATACGACTGATCATCAACTGGATATTGGGCGGATGCAGCAACAACCGGTGACCGGAAGGCATCTGTTTCACTGGAAACACCGGCGCCGGTTGCGGATCTTGGCTGGAATACTGGCCGTGATACTGGCCGCCTTAGCCTGGATTTTTCTTCCCAACCCGGTTTTGCTCTACGGGATATTACTAGCCGGAGCCGTAGGGGCCTATTTATTAGTGGTCAGCCGCTTGCCCGAGTCAAAGGCCCGGATGTGGTTTCATAAGGAAATCCTGATTGCGGTGATGTATACCGCTGGAGTCTGGGGCAGCGTGGCCGTACGGGCTATATCTTTACAGCCCTTTCACCGCTTATCCGGCGTAATTTTCGCACTGCTGGCTTTCCAGAACCTCGCCTTGTTCTCCTATTATGAATGGGAAGAGGATATGACGCAGCAGCAACGTTCCCTGGCTAAGGTATGGGGTAAACCTGCCGTCCGGATTGTGTTGTTTGCGCTTTCCGGTTTACTAACCGGTTTGTTGCTAGTAGCAGGCGGACTTGTGCAGAACATTACCGAAATAGCGACCTTAGTTACCTTTTGGGCGATGACTGGAGTACTGCTGGCTCTGACGGTGGCACCCGGGTATTTCAGGGCCAGGTACCGGTACCGCTGGTTGGGAGATGGCATTTTTCTGTTGCCGGCCTGGTCACTGGTGGATTGGTCAGTAGTCATTGGGCATTAGATATTGGGAAATTGGTCATTAGTTTTACCCTGAATACCCTTTTTCCCAATGACTATTGACCAATGACCACTAATACCCAATACCAAGTACCCAATACCTTTTCCCAATGACCAATGACTCCTATGACTAATACCCATATTATGATAAATTTGTCCAGTTGCCTTTAATGATATGCCCTGACTTCTTTATCGGTTTTGCCAATAGCGTAGCAACCTCTTTACCCCCAAATGCTGAAAGAAATTTCCCGGAGACGGTTTTTTGTTACATTGCTGTTCTGCCTTTCCGTACTCCTGATTCTGATAATCAGTTTTTTTTCCTACCGGAACATCCAGTTACTGTCCCAGAGCCGCGCCGGAGAGGTAGGGGTACGGGAGAGTATTCTGGAATATGAAAAACTGCTTTCTTCCCTGAAGGACGCCGAAGCCGGACAACGCAGTTACCTCCTGACTGGCGACAGTGCCTACCTGTACGCATACCATTACGCCCTTGATTCCATTTCGGTTATTACGGGCCGCATCAATACCCGGACCGAGACCAGCCGGGTTGTGCACCATGCCCATGCCCGGATCAACCAATTAATGGAGCGCAAACTCTCAGCATTGCAAAAAACAGCCGTAGCCCGTTCGCGAAATGGTCTCGAAGGGGTGCTTCCATTGATCAAAGGGCAGCCGGATAAGTACTGGACGGATAGTATCCGGGTAGAGATAAAGCAGTTGCAAAGCTATAAACTGCAATTGCTTAATGGACAGACCCGCAGCTTGTCTAATCGGAGCCAGTTGGTAATGCGGGGCGTAGTAGCCGGAGCGGCTGCGGGTATTCTGATGCTGACTTGGGCATTTATCTGGCTGCTGATTGAACTACGCAAACGGCAAAAGGCTTTTCTGGAACTGGAGCAGCATAATGATACCCTCGAAGCCCGGGTGCAGAAACGCACCCATGACCTGCAGGAAAGCGAAGCCAAACTACGCCCTATGTTTGAGTCGGATATGATGGGCGTTATCTTCTATGACCTGAATGGAAGTATTCTGGAGGCTAATAATTCTTTTCTGCGGATGATCGGCTATTCCCGGGAGGAACTGGAGCAAGGACAGGTAAGCTGGTCAGCCATGACACCACCCGAGTATCTTGCCATTGACCAGGAGCGGATCAGTCAGATGCTGGAATATGGAGCCTGCACTCCTTACGAAAAAGAATACATCCGTAAAGATGGCACCCGCCTCCCAATTCTGATTGGTTATACGCTGTTTGAAGGTTCAAGAGAAAAAGGAGTGGCTTTTATACTTGATATCACCGAACAGAAAATAGCCAGGGAAAAGCTGCGGAAAAGTGAACGGCTACAGTACGAAGTTTTCGAAAATTCAGCGGATGCTTTGTTTCTGCTTAATGCCCGGGGGAATATAGTGGAGGACTGTAACCAGCAGGCCGTTGTACTGTTTGACCTGGACAACAAAGCGCAGTTTCTGGGCAAAGAAGCGCAAAACCTTCAGAAACGCCCTTTTGCTCCCGAAGAAGAAAAAGAGATCTACCGCGAACTGCAGGAAAAAGGATACTGGACTCATGAAATTGAATACGTATCACTTAAAGGCCGGTCATTCTGGGGCAATGCCGCCGTGAGTCTGATTGCAGTGAACGAAGAACATTATTACTTGATCCGCATCCGTGACGTGACCGAACGCCGCCAGTTTGAGGAAAAGCTACGGAAAAATGAGCAGTTGCTGGAAAGTATTTTTGAAAATGTGGCAGATGGCTTGTTTCTGATTGAGCCCAAAGACAGCCGCATTGTCCGGTGCAACCAGCGAGCCGTGAAACTGTTTGAGTTTACCTGTAAGGAAGAAATGATCGGCCTGCGGGGAAATGAATTTCAGAAGCGGCCATTTACGGAAGACGAGCTTCATCAGGTCCGTCGCGAAGTCTGGCAAAAACGGTACTGGTCTTCAGAAATAGAATACGTTACCCGGCGGGGTACTATCTTTTGGGGTGATATGGCTATCACTATCGTTTCCCTGGATGATAAAGACTACCTGCTGATCAGGGTGAGCGATATCACCGAACGCAAACATTACCAGGAGATCCTGCGCCGGAACCAGGAAGAGTTGATCCGGCAGAAGCAACGAACCGAAGAAGTGCTTGCTCTTATGGCCGAAGATAATGAGCGCAAAACCCGCGAACTGGAAGAAGCCCGTGTATTCCAGCTGTCTATGCTTCCCCAGGAACCACCCTCACTCGGTCACCTGGAGATGGCCATGTTTATGAAAACCAGTGCCGAAGTAGGCGGCGACTACTATGATTATAAGCTGCACGAAAACGGTGATCTTACCGTGGTGATCGGAGATGCTACGGGGCATGGGCTAAAGGCAGGCATTATTGTGGCTACGGTGAAGAGCTATTTTCAGACATTGGCTGACCGCTGCGAAGCCGTAGAATTGCTGGAACGGATCTCAGAAGGAATTCAGAACCTGCAAGTCCGGGGCATGTACATGGGCCTAACCGTGATTCATGTTAGGGGTCATCAGCTCACCATTGCCTCCTCAGGCATGCCGCCCCTATACTTGTACCGGCACCATACCGGCACTGTGGAAACAATTCTGCTGAAGGGGGTTTTTCTGGGTTCCCGCCTGGATGTACCTCTGCAACAAATACAGGTAACCCTGCAACCAAGGGATACGTTACTGGCCATTACTGACGGCTTGCCTGAGCTATTTAATCGTAACCGCGAGATGCTGGGTTACCCACAGATCGAAGGGGCATTTTTAAAAACCGGGCAACTCTATCCACAACTTATTATTGATCACTTACTGGCAATGGGCGAAACCTGGACGGGAGGATACCAGAATCAGGACGACATTACGATGATTGTGCTGAAGGCAAAGTAACGCTGCTGTATTTTAACTAAAGATTGCAACTGGCCGATGGCAGATACTACAATTATAGTCTGGTATGGTTGGCTATTGTTAGTGCAGGTAATACTGAACAGAGATTCGTATTAATCGCCCTATTTATTTGTACGGAATGAGTAATATTTTAAGTAAAAAGTGGCATTTTACATTTTACTGGCGTATAAAATCTGTATTTTATTTTGAATTTTAATTTGAAATTATGATTATTGGCGGGCTAAAAAGTTAAATTTTACCCAGTATTAAATTTTAAACCACTTAATCTTACATTTTTATGCAAACACCGCGTACTTTGCTGAACCGCTTTCTTATGCTTGGTGCCATCGCTGGTATGATGGCAGGCACATCCTGTACCTCCACTAAACTAAGCCGGGTTAACTCTACTTCAGCCTCCCAGATGCCTGAGGTAACGGCCCTTCCTGAAGCAAAAGAATCAATGGCTCCCGATGCGGTGCAAGGTGCACAAACAAATACTGCATCAGAAGAAGCTTATGCGGCTGCCGAAAATACCGCAGTACGAGTGGCTCCGGCTACCAGCACGCTTACTAAGGCCCATCAGGAATCCCAGGCTACTACTTCAGTGGAGCAAACTACCAAAGCTCCCAAATTATCCCTACCTGCGCGGGTAGCCATCAAGGCAGTAGCCAAGAAGCTGGAAAAAGCCTCTAAAAAGTCAGATATTAAAGATTCAAAGATGTCTAAAATGGCCAAGCAATTGGAGCAATGGTTACTGATTGGGATCATTGCGGCGGCAGTGGGCTTAATCCTGATGCTGCTTACCGTTGGCGGTGCTTCGGTACTTGGTCTGCTGATCTTTTTAGGTGGAGCCACGCTGATTCTGCTTAGTTTGTTAGATGTCATATAATTATAGTAAATAATTTATCATCCTAAACCTTCCTATCCCTACATGAAAAAGTCCCTTACTTACGTTGCTGCGCGTTTAAAGGAAATTTTGGCTGTAGCCCTGCTGGCCGCAAGTACTGCTGTTGCTACTGCCCAATCTGATCTCACTGTTGCCCAAGCCCAGCAACCCACTGCCGTCCAAGGCGCTCAATCCGGCCCTTCTGATGAGCTTCCGGCCCAGATGACTCAAGAACAAGCAGTAGCCAGTGCCCGTGCTACCATTGAGCAGGTTAAAGAAGCCGCTAAAGCCAACGGCCAGCACTCTCAGAAACTGGAAAGGCAATTAGATAAGGTTGCTGCTGAACTGGACAATATGGAGAAAAACGGGTCAGCCCAGATGCAGGAGAACAAAGGCGCCTCTAAACTGACTACCCTGCCCGCCCGGATGCTAGCTAAAAAAGCCCTGAAAAAAGCCGAAAGAAGCGGCGTATTCGAAGGAAAAGACGTTAATCAGGAGAAGGCCGCTAAGGAGCTTAACACCTTAACAATTGTAGGACTAGTCTTGGCTGTTCTTGGCTTGATTTTCCTATTCATCAATGGCCTACTTGGCTTGATTTTCTTAATTGTAGGTCTGGTACTGCTGCTAGTCGGCCTGCTGCAATAAAAAATAGAAAGAGTTCTCTCTTTATCAAGCCCCACTGTGCAAGCAGTGGGGCTTTTTAGTTACCTTTACTTCTTATCCTTTATCTGAAGCCCGTATGCCAACACCGTACATTTCTTCCTTCGGGGTAATACTGCTTTTCATCATCGGATCTATGCTATTTTTCGGATTGGCCATGACGGTGGGCCGCCTGCTGCGTCCTAGCCGGCCCAATCCGGAAAAACTCGCTTCTTATGAATGTGGGGAAGAAGCCGTAGGCAGCGCCTGGGGGCCTTTCAATGTCCGGTACTATATAGTTGCCCTGGTTTTTATCCTGTTTGATGTAGAACTGGTGTTCCTGTTCCCGTGGGCGGTGGTGTTCGGGGACAAAAATCTGCAAACGCTGTCGGGAGGCAGCTGGAGTTGGTTCGCCCTGACCGAAATGTTTGTTTTCGTGGCCATTCTTGCCTTAGGGCTGGCTTACGTTTGGGTAAAAGGCCACCTTGACTGGATAAAGCCGGAGTTTAAACCCAGGCAAGCCCATTCTAAAATACCGCTCCAGCTCTATGACCGCGTAAATGAAAAATATAGCAGGGCTTCGGGAACCAAGAACCCGGAGACAAAGGTTTTAAGCTGATTGACTTACTATTTCTACCTGTTTATTGTACGAAGGCATGTTTATTGTATGAAGGTAGGCCGGGGTTGGTACTGATAACTATCGATTGACATTTGATTAATGACTGATCATAATCTTTCTTTTTCTGCTGAAAAAACCGGGGTTGGCGGAGTAGTAATTACCAAACTGGATGATCTGCTTAACTGGGCCCGGCTTTCCTCGCTGTGGCCTATGGGTTTTGGGTTGGCTTGCTGCGCTATTGAGATGATGGGCGCATACGCCTCAGGGTATGACCTTGACCGGTTTGGCGTATTTCCGCGACCTTCGCCGCGGCAATCAGATGTGATGATTGTAGCGGGTACGGTTACTTTTAAAATGGCTGACCGTATCCGGCGTTTATACGAACAGATGCCCGAGCCGCGTTATGTAATCTCAATGGGTTCCTGCTCTAATTGCGGCGGTCCCTATTGGGAGCACGGCTATCACGTGGTTAAAGGAGTTGATCGCATTATTCCCGTGGACATATACGTTCCCGGCTGCCCGCCCCGGCCAGAAGCTCTGATTGGAGGAATCCTGAAGTTGCAGGAGAAAATCCGGAATGAAAGTTTGCTTGCCCCGGAAGCATTGCTGCAACTGACCAGCAGAGAAAGCGCCTAAACCTTCCCAAATTCTGCGGGTATACTTGAATGATTTCGGAATTCCAACCTTGGATTTCGGATGTCATTTATGAATCAATTTGTTACATTAGGATTTCCCGCGAATCTCTTTTCAAGAGATATAGTATCTCCCTTATTCACCCTTCAAAATCACGACCTGCTATGAACTTTACTGAACTTAAAGACCATCTTATTCATCATTTCGGCGCAACGCTGATCCTTAAAGATGCTGCTGCTGCCTTACAACCAAGCCTGAACCTGCCGGCAGAGAAGATTGCTGAGGTTTGTCAGTTTCTGCACGAAAACGAACAGACTTATTTTGATTTTCTGGAGTGTATCACTGCTATTGATAACGGTCCTGCCAAAGGTACCATGGAGGTAATTTATCATCTGTACTCAATTCCCTACGAACACGCCTTGGTGCTGAGAGTAGAACTGCCCCGTAACCAAGAAGGAGAACCGCTACCGGAAGTACCCAGTGTAAGTCATATATGGCGCACGGCCGATTGGCACGAACGGGAAGCCTTTGACCTGGTAGGCATTACTTTTATTGGCCACCAAGACCTGCGCCGGATTCTGTGTGCCGCTGACTGGGTTGGAAATCCGCTCCGGAAGGATTACCAGATTCAGGAACGCTACCATGGTATCAAAGTGGCTTATTAATCAGGCGGCAGGCAATCGCACCGGGCTGAAATACCTTAGGACACTATAAAAATAAAAGCATGAACAAAGGAGCGGTGTCAGCCTGGTCTTCCTATTGATTGGGACGATAGTACAGGGACAAGATGGCACCAGTACTCAAAGCTGCGCCTCCAAGGATAAGGCCCTGGAAGGACAAACTATTTTCGCAGTTTCCGAAAAAATGCCGCAATTTCCGGGGGGAAAAGACGCAATTAATCAATTCATTGGCAGCCGTCTGGATTATTCCAGAATAAAAACCCGACCCACAAAACCCATTTTAGTGGACTTTGTAGTTGACACTACCGGACAGGTGGTCAATATGTGCATCACGAACCATCGAACCGAGAACCTGCCCGCTGCCGAGTTGGAAGTAGTAAGACAGGAAGTATTAAGAGTAATGCAATTGCTGCCCAAATGGATTCCCGGACAACAAGGCCGGAAAAAGGTAGCGGTACGGTATAGTCACATCATCAGATTGTAGCAGCTTGGCGCTGCTAGTAATACTGCTTCCTAGTCAGGTAGTTCTGTACGTAATCGCCGATACCATCTTCGAGGCTGTGGAATGGCTTGTCGTAGCCGATGGAACGCAGCTTGCTCATATTCGCCTCCGTAAAATACTGGTATTTATCCCGGATATCGGCTGGCGTATCAATGAAATCAATCTGTTCGGGCTTGCCCATTGATCTGAACGTATTTTTCACCAGGTCAAGAAAGGTCCGGGCCTGACCAGTACCCAGATTATAAATGCCGGAGTTCTTGCGGTGGTGCATCAGAAACAGGCATACCTCTATCAGGTCTTTCACGTAAATAAAATCCCGCATCTGTTCACCATCCCGGTAATCAGGGTTATGCGACCGGAACAGTTTCATCCGGGCGGTCGCATTGATCTGGTTAAAGGCATGGAAAATGACGGAAGCCATGCGGCCTTTGTGGTATTCGTTGGGACCGTACACGTTAAAGAACTTCAGCCCCGCCCAGAAAAAGGGTTTCTGCTCCTGAATAATCGCCCACTTATCAAATTCGTTCTTCGATTCACCGTAGGGATTCAGCGGCTTCAGGTGCGGAATAATGGCTTCATTATCGTCGTAACCCAATTCTCCCAGCCCATACGTGGCCGCAGAAGAAGCGTATACCAGCGGAATCTGGTACTGAATGCACTTTTCCCAGATCTTCTTTGAGTAAAGAATATTAAGTTCGTCGAAAATGGCGTAGTTAAACTCGGTAGTATCCGTTCGGGCTCCGATGTGGAAAATAAATTCCACTTCTGAACCATGTTCGTCAAGCCATTTGAAAAATTCTTTCCGGTCAACCTGCTCCCTGATCTTTTTATTTTCCAGATTGCGGTTCTTCTCCGGGTGGGAGAAGTCATCTACCGCAATAATGTGATTAAATTTGTCGGCGTTCAGGCGGCTGATCAGACAACTTCCAATAAATCCGGCGGCTCCCGTTACAATGATCATAGCAGTATGTTAGTTCGAAGGATAAGTCGTAAGACTTCGCAATTATCCGCAAAAACCATAAATAAATTGGTTAAAGGCATCGAAAATACCATCTTACCCATTATCTAATACCCCATTTTAATTCTGACAGTGACTCCATTCTTTAAACTCTTCACTTACGGGCAGCGCATCCTGCGGTACTTTCCTGTCTTGCTGATACTTTGTATGCTCTGGGGATGCACGGGGCAGCCAGAGAAAAAAAGTCAGTCCAAAACTGCCTTTTCCTTCGTTGACGGGCTCGGTCGGCAGATTGTTCTCAAGCATTCCCCCCAAAGGGTGATGGCCCTGGCCCCTTCTATGACCGAAATGCTGTTTGCCGTGTGTGATACGAGTCAGGTAGTAGCCGTGACGCAGAATTGTGATTACCCTGCCGCTACGAAAACCAAACCCGTAGTAAACAATTATCCCATGGATTTTGAGGGCCTGCTGCGGGTAAAACCGGATCTGGTATTCACGGTAGAAGGCATGACTTCACTGGATGATGCCCGCCAGATGGAACAAATGGGCATACCCTTGTATTACCAGCGTTACCTGAAGGTAGAAGACATTTATGCCGGACTTCAAACAATCGGGCAACTTACCGGGCACTCAACCAGGGGAAAGGAACTAGCCGATTCGCTTCGGAAGCTGACTACTGATATCGAAAAACAAACCGCTGCTTTGCCCAAGCCGGCCGTTTTAGTCATTACCTGGCCTGATCCCATTTATGTACACGGAAAAAATACAATTATGACTGATAAATTACGGATCAGCGGAGCCCGCAATGCGGTAGATACTGTATTTGATGCCCCTTATCCGGCCCTTACCCGGGAGTATGTCCTCAAAATCAACCCGGATATTATCATCGGAGGCTCTTTTGAGAAAATGGATAGTTCATTTTTCCGGATGTATCCGGAGTTGAAAAAAACCAATGCTTACCGCAACCGCCGCGTCTATGCCGTAACCGATGATCTTAATTCACGGCCCGGCCCCAGGGTAGCAGAAGCCATTCTCGAACTAAAACGGATTATCCATCCGCAGTCCGGTAGTTGAAGACTAAACTAATTATTCTGCTATTAGGGCTGTTTACGGCCACACTGCTGCTGGCCGGCTTGTTTGTAGGCAGCTTTAAAACTGATTTTTCGGTTATCAGGGAAGTAATTACTGCTTACGATCCCGAAAATCCGGTTCACTATGCGATCATACATCTTCGGCTTCCCCGGCTGCTGGTGGCTTTTCTGGTGGGTGGTGCACTGGCTGTCAGCGGATCTCTGCTGCAACTAATGGTCCAGACTCCGAGTGCGGACCCGTACCTCCGGGGGAACGGCTTCCGGGGCCGCGTTTGGGGCCAATATCGTATTCTTCGGCCTGCTTCCGCTGGTGTGGCTGGATGTGTATCTGCCGCCGGTTTTGCTTTTATGGGAGCTTTCGGCATCACGTTTCTGGTAGTAGCTCTGGCCTATAAACGGCGACAGATTATTCCGGCTCAGTTGCTGCTGGGCGGGGTGGCCGTATCCTCGTTGCTGACCGCCATGAACAACCTCCTTACTTTTTTGTCTGATTCAGAAAGCAAACTGAAGACCATTATTTTCTGGACTTTGGGCAGCTTTGAGCGGGCTCAGTGGCTGGATATCCCACTGCTCCTCGGCGCAGTTACATTCGTAAATGTGGTATTTATCCTGCTGTCTAAGCAGTTAAACCTGCTGCTGCTCGGCGAAAACCGGGCCTATCACCTGGGCTTATCCGTAAGCAGATTACGGTGGGCTATTCTGCTGGCTACTTCGCTGGTAACGGGAGTAGCCGTAGCTTTTCCAGCGGAGCTATTGGTTTTGTGGGATTAGTAGTACCACACGTAATCAGAGGTGTTTTCGGCGTCAGTAACCGCTGGAACCTGCTGCTGACAACCTGGCTGGAGGCATTTATATTGTGGGATGCGACCTGCTGGCCCGTATGATTTATCCGCCGGCCGGATTGCCGGTGGGAATTCTAACCTCGTTCTGGGAATTCCTT
Source organism: Cytophagales bacterium (assembly GCA_030448185.1). Classification (GTDB taxonomy): domain Bacteria; phylum Bacteroidota; class Bacteroidia; order Cytophagales; family 172606-1; genus CADCTQ01. The sequence continues at coordinate 86,550 of JAUJNL010000007.1, forward strand.
TCTTTCTCTATCTGCTGCTCCGCCGGAATTACCGCTTTGATTGAATAAACCACCTTTTTTACGTCAAATTTCGTAATTTGACAATTAATGGCTTATAACGGGGTCTCTACTGTTTGTTCTTAGGAAGATGCCCGAATCGGGGAACAATGCGGGGCCATAAAGGTTATTTTACAGGAGATTTGATCTATGCCGAGAAAAGTTTTAGTGCTTAATCAAGATTACAGCGCACTTACGGTTTGCAGCGTCCAGAAAGCATTCATTCTGGTATTTATGAATAAAGCGGAGTTGGTATCCCGTTCTCAGACCCACATGCTGCGGACGGTGAGTTCTTCTTATCCGATGCCCTCCATTATCCGCCTGTTCCGGTATGTACATTTACCTTATAAAGGAGTAGTATTGAGCGGCATAATGTTTTCCGGCGGGATAATAATCAATGTCAGTACTGTTTTTCTACCGATGAACTGACTCTGGACCACGTGATGCCTAAATCACGGGGCGGAAAGTCAACCTGGGATAATTTGGTTACTGCGTGCAAGCGGTGCAATTCCCGAAAAGGAGATTTTACTCCACGCAGGGAGCCGGTATGAAAATGGCGCAAGCCCCTTATAAGCCTTCCTTTGTGATGTTCCTGCGTGATTTTTCCGGACAAATTGAGGAGGACTGGAAACCATTTCTGAATAAAAAGACCAAGGCGTCCTGAAGCGAAGAAAGTCCATGAGATGCCACAAAAAGAACGGGTTCCTGCACTCAGGAGCCCGTTCTTTATGGCGTTCAATGTATGAATGAGTCTGCTAATTTTTTACCGCCGCTACCTACCACTGCTACGGACACCCTTTCTCCGCGGGCTTTTCATAAGCTTCTTTCCCGTATCTTCTCAGCACCCGGTGAATGTGACCGGAGGCGTTCATAAAGGTAGGCGCTTCATAGTAGGGTAATCCAAATTCCAGGCAGTCTCTTTTACAATATCGGACACAGCCGGATAGTGAATATGACAGACTTTTAGGAAAAGATGATGTTCAATCTGCATGTTAAGTCCGCCGCACAAGAAAGGTAGTAAGCCAGCTTTTGCGGGCAAAATTAGCGGTAGTCTGCAGTTGATGTATTGCCCAGACTTCTTCAATCCGTCCGTGCTCATCGGGCTCAGGAAATCGGTTTCCTCCACTACGTGAGCCAGTTGGAACACTAGGCCTAACACCAATCCTTCCGCAACGTGCATAGCCAGAAAACCGATCAGAAACTGCCTGAGGTAACATTCAACACCAGCAAAGGAACCACTAAAAACAGTATATAATATACGGCCTTGAAAAAGAACAGGTTAAAGTACTCTTTTTGGGGTGATTGGTATTCTGGTGGGATCCGCCAATTTTCTTTTGGAAAAACTTCTTATAATCCTTGCGGAACACCCACGAGAGAGAGGCCAGGCCATACAGTGAAACGCGTAAAAGTGCTGATACCGCTGAAATTTTTTATTTCTTCGTCTTCGGACAACCGGATAATACCAGAGCCACATCAATGTCTTCATCATATTTGGAATATTGGTGTACGTATGGTGCACGATATTATGCGAAATGCTCCATACATAGGCATTGGCGCCAATCAGGTTGAAAGTAAGACCCAGAGCTTCATTTACCTTCCTGCTTTTTGAAAATGCCCCGTGGATGGCGTCATGACAAACATTGAATCCAACAAAGGCAGTAAACATCCCCAGCACAATAGCTAGAAGCAGCATGATCCAGGCGAAAAGAGATTGGAAAGAATAAGTCCGTATAATAAAGCGGTACCACCCAGAAAAAATATAGTCTTTGCCCACATCGCGGCATTAACATGGCGGGAAATCTGGTTTTCCTGGAAATAGCGTCTATGCGCTTTCGAAGGGTAGAAGAATTCTGGCTTTGAACGCCAACAAAACGAACTTTTGCATCAGATAAATTAATGATTCGGATTAAGTATACAGAAAGAATTACACACGGGATAATACGAAAATCTTTGAGGCAATGTAATTCAAAGATGAAGTTCCAATAAATACTAACGGATAAATACGGTCAAAACGCTGAGGTTGTTACTGTACGTTCTATTCGGTAGTAGTTTTGCACCAAATAACAATAGAATACCGGACTTCAGTCAGTACTATTATGGATATTCTCTAAAGGAACGCATTTTTTATTTTTAATTACAGCCGTATCTACTATTAACACAAAATAAATGTTCCGGTTCCTTTTATTAGGTGCGAGATATAGGTATGCGTAGAGAAGGCGTATTGGTTATTCCTCTTCCTCGTGATGGAATGTATAAAGAGTTTCATCCAGTTTCAAGGCTCCATTATTGAAGTTCCGGACAAATTTTTCGATTTGGGCATCTGTAATTTCATCCACGTTCAGGCAAACTTCCAGGGCATAGCCATAATCGAAGTCAGTATCGATCTGTACGTATTCTTTCACTTTTACCGTCTCATTTTCTTCGAGTTCATCCATGACCTCCGCTTTAAACAACTCCACTTCTTCATCCCATTCTTCCTCACCGGCTACTTCTTCTCCCGCCTCTTCTTCTTCCTGACGGCGTTTGCGGTAGTGCGGATACTGCTCACAGGCTTTTTCGTCAGCCATTTCGTACAGCAGGCTGCTGTGATGCAGGCGCAGGGTGTATATCACAGAATCGAAGATTACCTCCTTGCCCTCATGCGTTCCCACAAACAAAAAATGGGCAAACTCGTCACCCTGCGGCTCGGCATCATTTATAATATAAGAACGCCCCGCTTCAAGGCATTTACGCTTGATTTTTTCAATTTCCTGCGGCTGAAGGCCGGGATTGGATGCAGATGGTGCAGACATACGGTACAAGTGGTTTAGCAGTTTCTTTCGCAAACATACGAAAACCCGGAAAGCAAGGATACTATTCCAATAAAGTGCTTCTATTGGGAACGCTACTAAACAGATTCTCAAGCGACATATGAGCTACTATCCGATGCGTATGTCGTATTACCCAACCAGTACAGAAGCCTGGATGGGAACTGCAGCTTATCGGGACAACGGGCATAAAGCGTTAAAAAAGTTTATTTTTTTGGTTGAATAGTTGTGGTTACTCTTCTTTATATAAAGGATCTTTACAAACAAATAATGCTGTAATGCAATTTTCAGAAAGCTAGTATTAATTATGCTGTTACTCAATCAAATCACCGATCTCCGCAGTTGCTCTTACAGTTGATCCTTGTGCCATCTCTACTTACTCTCTTAGTAGTAACCCTTCTGCCCAATCATGATGAACCGACGTAACGCCCTGAAAAAAACCTCCCTCCTGCTGGGTGCAGGTACAGTGAGTGCCTTTATGCCCTCGATGGGTTCATTCGGCAAACCCAAACCCCATTTTCTGATTGGTGCCTGCGACTGGTCGATTGGCAAATCCAGCGATGTGGGAGCCCTGGAATTGGGAAAAAAAATGGGATTAGACGGCATTCAGGTAAATATGGGCACTGCAGCCAACGATATGCACGTACGACGCCGGGAAGTACAGGAAGTATATAAGGCCGCCGCCCGGAAATGGGGAGTTACAATCGGCGGATTAGCCCTGGGCGAGCTGAATAATATCCCTTATAAATCTGATTCCCGCACGGATGTCTGGGTGGGCGACAGTATTGACGCAGCCAGGAACCTAGGGGTAAAAGTAATTCTGCTGGCATTTTTCAATAAAAACGACCTGCGCAACGACCCACAGGGCCAGAAAGTAGTGATTGACAAGCTAAAACAAGTTGCCCCAAAGGCTGAGAAAGCTGGCGTTATCCTCGGTATTGAATCCTATCTGAATGCGGCTGATCACTTAAAAATTATTGAAGCCGTAGGCTCCCGCAATGTCCAGGTATACTACGATGTCCGCAACTCCAGTGATATGGGATATAACATCTACGAGGAAATCAGGTGGTTAGGCAAGCAGAAACAGATTTGCGAGTTCCACTTTAAAGAATACGATGCGTTGCTGGGTCAAGGAATCGTAGACTTCAGGAAGGTGCGGGAGGCTATTGACGAAATCGGCTACAGTGGCTGGGTACAGATTGAGAACGCCGTACCCAAAGGTGGACAGATTCTGGAAAGCTATATTGCCAACAATGCTTTCGTCCGGAAAATCCTAGCCTGACAAACGCCACACTTCTACTTTAATGGCACTTTTTCATAAATCTTTGATTAAGCAAGTTTTTTGCCTGCTCATACTACTTTGATAACTGCCTTTTATTCGGCATATAATCCAGTTCGCATATCCTTCTATTCCATATCCTTCTACATCAGCAATTTCTTATAAAGTAACTCTGTGAAATCAATTAGCCTTACCTTACAACTCCCGCTGGTTAAATACAGCTCCCTGGCGGCTGCCACCATTATTTTCGCTGCCAGCTATTTTGTGCAGCAACTCGGAAACGATTCCGCTTCCGAAACCATTTCCGGAAATAACGCCTCCTTCGCAGCAGCCGACTCCACTCAACTCTACCTGCCTGACGATCTGGAGGCCTCGCTTTGGGCCGAAGCACCCATGTTCTATAACCCCACTAACATGGATGTGGATGCAAAAGGCCGAATCTGGGTGACAGAAGCCGTCAACTACCGCAATTACAATAACAAGCCTGAAACCCGGATGAATCACCCGGAGGGTGACCGGGTAATGATTCTGGAAGATACCAATGGGGATGGCAAAGCCGACCAGTCTAAAGTATTTGTGCAGGATAAGGACCTGATAGCTCCGCTGGGCATTGCCGTCATTGGCAATAAAGTCATTGTTTCCTGCTCTCCCAACCTGATTGTCTACACCGATACTAATGGCGACGACAAGCCCGACCAGAAAGAAATTCTCCTCACCGGCTTTGGAGGGCTCGACCATGACCACAGCCTGCACGCTCTGGTAGCCGGACCAGATGGCAATTGGTACTTTAATACGGGGAATGCCGGGCCGCACATGGTTAAAGATAAGGCTGGCTGGAATTTGCGCTCGGGCAGTATTTATACGGGTGGTTCGCCTTACAATACTAAAAACCAGGGCAATATGGCCAGCGATGACGGCCGGGTCTGGACAGGTGGTCTGGCCCTGCGCGTGAATCCGGAGGGCAAAAATCTGAAGGTTATGGCCCATAATTTCCGCAATAGTTATGAGGTGGCCCTTGACTCTTATGGCAATATGTGGCAAAATGACAACGACGACCAGGTGATTACCTGTCGGACTTCGTGGGTGATGGAGGGCGGTAACATGGGATATTTCAGCACGGATGGCACCCGCTACTGGCAAGCCGACCGCCGCCCGGGACAGGAAATGTTCACAGCTCACTGGCATCAGGAGGACCCCGGCGTGCTGCCAGCTGGCGACAATACCGGGGCTGGCTCCCCTACCGGCATTGTTTTTTACGAAGGCGACCAGTTAGGACCGCAATACCAGGGGATGCTGCTAAGTGCTGAGGCGGGTCGTAACGTTATTTTTTCTTACCAGCCCCAGCACCAGGGAGCAGGTTATGGCTTTAAGCGAAATAACCTGATCAGCTCTATTCCCATGAACAACGAGAACTATTTCTGGAACGAAACTGGCAGCGATACCCGCAAGTGGTTCCGACCCAGTGATGTAACGGTGGGTACAGATGGAGCCATTTACATTGCTGACTGGTATGACCCTATTGTAGGCGGACACGTCATGCACGACAAAAAGGGCTACGGACGCATTTACCGCATCACACCAAAGGGCAAGAAGCTAATTGCACCCAAAATAGACCTTTCTACCACCGCTGGTCAGATCACTGCCCTGTTGAATCCTGCCATCAATGTGCGAAATGAAGGATTTGTCCGGCTAAAAGCTAAAGGAAACAAAGTCATTAAACCCCTGCGTAAGGTATTGACTTCGCCTACTGCTTATCACCGGGCCCGGGCTATCTGGCTGTTGTCCCAACTAGGCCCTAAAGGCGTAAAGGAAGTAGAAAATTCATTAAATGACCCTAATGCCGATATTCGTCTGACGGCATTCCGGGCTTTGCGGCAGGTCAAACCGGATATTTTACCCATTGTCCGGAAGCTAGCCGTGGACGCTGAGCCGTCCGTCCGGCGTGAAGTAGGTATTGCCCTCCGGGATTTTTCCTACGAACAGGCGAAGCCTATTATCAGCGAACTGGTAAAAGGCTACGATGGGCAGGACCGGTATTACCTGGAAGCTTTGGGCCAGGCGCTTGACAAGAAAGAAGAGGCCTTTTATCAGGACTACCCTCTTCCCGGTGACCCTATACAATGGAGCCCGGCAGTAGCTTCACTAATTTGGCGTCTGCATCCGAAAGCAGCCGTAGAAGCATTAAAAACCAGGGCTAATGCCACACAACTGTCCGAAAATGCCCGAAAAGAGGCCCTGGTTGCCCTTGGTTTCATTAAGGATAAAACCGCGGCCGAGGCCATGGTAGGCTTGACCAAGAGTCAGTTAAGAGATGTTTCCACGCAGGCGCTCTGGTGGATCAACTACCGGAAGGCCAATGACTGGCTTGACCTGGTGGACTGGGAACAAACCATTTCCAGCCAACTATCCGAAAATCAGCAAAAAATGCTTCACCTGCAGCAGAAGCTTACAACCAAAGATGTCGGTTTAAAGGAGCAAGTAGCAGCAGCCTTAGCCATGGCGGGTGATGTTGAAGGAGGTAAAATGCTGATCAGTATGGCTGCGGAAGGAAAATTACCCAAAGAAATTAAAGATACGGTGCGTACAGCTATTTTCAGCAATCCTGATCAAAGCGTGCGGGTACTGGCCAGCGATTACTTTCCGAAAGAGCGCAATGTAACCTACCCCATTGGGATTATTACCAAGTTGCAGCCAGAGTTAGCCCACGGCAAAAAATTATTTTCGACTTATTGCACTACTTGTCATAAACACGGGCAGCAGGGCAACGAAATTGGCCCCGATTTAACGCTGATTCACAAGAAGTTTGATAAGGTAGGTTTACTAGACGCCATTATCAACCCAAGTGCTGGCATGGCTTTTGGTTATGAACCCTGGATGGTGACTACCAAAAAAGGAACCACCTATTATGGTTTTCTGATCAGTGATGGACCGGCTCTGGTAATTAAAGATGTAGCCGGCCAGCAGCACGCCATCAAATCTGAACAGATTATATCTCGTAAGCAAATGACAACTAGTATTATGCCCACACCCGATTCTTTTCAGCTTAAGGAAAAAGATCTTGCTGACCTTGTAGGCTTCCTGCTACAGACCAATCAGGAGTAATAAACAGTCACTGTTCATTATTGCCTCGTTTTGTCTCCACAATAATGAACGGTGGAAGCCTACATTATGGCTACAGAAGTAGTAACCTAACGATTATATTTTAGCTTACCCGAACAGAAAATAATGGTCAATGATTTGCTGTAAAGAACCTTAGAATAAAAAAGCCTGGTCAAACATTACAAGATTAACTTTTTCATCGTTACTATGGGTGCTGGTGCAGGAGCGGTATTTAAAGTTGCTAGTACTAAGGAATATTAGATTAATTCAAATTAGTTCGGATGATCTACCTATTAAATGCCATATAAGCCCTTTTTATTGCAGGCGGGGAAATATTAGAGAATTATTTTTGGTAATCAAAACGACCTTAATTTAGCGGAGCATTTAGTTAAGCAAATAGCGCTTACCCAGCAACATTGATTTTGTTCAATTTGAGTGTGGGGGCAGGTTGCAGAAAATGAGGAATCTGTACATCCAAATCGGCTTTTTTTATCAGAACCAACCTCTTTTGCTGTTATAACAGTCACCTTACTATCAAAATAACAGGAGGATTAGTGAAAAAATACGCAATTTACCCGTTTAATTCACCTTTCGGGAGATGTTTCCTCCTCAACCTCTCCTTTCTGTTAGCTTACTATCTCAAGTTTGGCAACATCCATATCCATAAGTATCCGTCCTATCTGATGCTGATGGGATGCTTTAATCTGATCTGGATTGTTATAGCATTTATACTGAAAGTATATAATATCAGCCGGGTAGCCCGTTATTCGGATATAACACTTGGCCTGCTAAAGTTGTTTTTTCTTCCATGTTTCGCTGATTACTGTGTTTATTGTAGCCCGTAACGGCTATTTCTATTCCCGGCAGCACCTGATTTCACCTATCTGCTTTTATCAGCACTAGTAATTGGATGGCGGTTGGGCTCATTACTTTATTCCGGCTCTACGGAAGGCGGAGGAAACCATCGGAAGGTTGTAATCGTAGGATTTAGTGGTATCGCCAGAGAATTAAAGCGATTTTTTATTTCTAATCCTCAGTATGGTTACCAGTTCGTTGGCTTTTTTGACGATGCTGCTACTAATGCCCATGAGGTCCAAAGGGGCAAAGTGGGAAGATGTCAAGCAGTATGTTCTAAATAACCAAGTAGATGAGATTTATTGCACCATGACGGATATGGATAGCAAGCGGGTCAATGAGCTAATTGATTTTGCCGAAGCGAATAAGGTTCCGGTGAAAGTGGTTCCTGATTTTCGCGATATCAATTACCGGAAGATTAACTTGGATTTCTATGACGAATTTCCAGTACTTACCTTCCGCGAGATTCCTTTGGATGACGCCTTAACCGGATTGCTAAACGTAGTTTTGATATTGCCTTTTCATTGCTGGTTATCTTTTTCGTGTTTCCCTGGCTTTTCCCAATTATAGCCCTACTCATTCTGATTGACTCACTGGGACCGGTTTTCACTGCAGCGGCGCTCCGGAAAAATAATAAAGACTTTTGGTGCTGGAAGTTTAGAAGTATGTATTTCAATGATGCTTCGAGTTTAAACAAGCTACCCGCGACGATTGCCGTATTACCCGCATCGGACGAATCTTACGTAAAACGAATCTGGATGAAATGCCCCAGTTTATTAATGTACTATTGGGACATATGTCAGTAGTAGGCCCGCGTCCGCATCCGATCAAGCTTGATGAAAGCTTTCAGCATGTCATTGACCGTTACACGGAACGTAACGGAAGTGAAAGCCAGGTGTAACGGGGCTGGCTCAGGTAAAGGATACCGGGGCGAAACGGCCCATCCCCAACTGATGAAGAACCGCGTGCGGGTAGATTTGTTCTACATCGAAAACTGGTCATTCCTGCTGGACCTGAAAATTATCTTCCTGACTTTGGGCAGCATGATGAAGGTGACCCGAATGCTTTTTAATTTATTTCGTATCCCCATTCAAGGTCAGTTTCCGGTTACTTATTTCTCCATATAGTCTCTAACCATGATGATAAAAAAGCCATCTGTTTCCAGATGGCTTTTATATTTCTTATTCGTCAAGTGTAGCTTATACGGCTTTCTTTTTCTCCTTGATACGGCCGCTTTGCCAGACTTGCCGCGCAGGTAGAATAAGCGGGCCCGGCGGACTACTCCCCTGGCGTACCAGTTCGATCTTTCAATGTTAGGGGAGAGAAGCGGAAAGATTCTTTCCACGCCCTACGGCGTGGATACTTTACGTACCGTAAAGGTTTCACCATTGGTGCTGGTGTTACGGCGCTGCATCACCGTACCTTGGAATTGCTGGACACGTTCTTTGTTTCCTCGCGGATCTTCACGTGAACATTAATCGTATCACCCGGTTTGAAGTCAGAATACCGGCACGCCTCTCCTGATTTTCCGCTTCAATCAATTTGATAAATTCGCTCATGAGTATAATCAGTATGCAATAATACGCTTCTGGCCTTTGAAAAAGGAGTGCAAATATAGTAACTATTGCTGATTGACAACACTTTGTGCTAAATTATTTTTAATGTCTAAACTTGCCGGAAATTTATCGGCGCATCAGCATATTATTTAATCGGCACATCAACTTATATATCTTTGCGTCCATGGCTACACAAGAAACCCCTGCAACGGAAAATTCACTTCCCAAAATCATTTCCCATGCCAAGGAATATGGCTTTGTATTTCCTTCCAGCGAAATATACGATGGCCTTGCCGCAGTGTATGATTATGGTCCCTACGGTGTGGAACTGAAAACAACCTGAAAATGCTGTGGTGGAAGTCTATGACGCAACTCCACGATAATATTGCCGGCATTGATGCGGCTATTTTTATGCATCCGCTCACCTGGAAGGCTTCTGGCCACGTAGATTCATTTAATGATCCTATGATTGATAACCGTGATTCCAAGAAGCGGTACCGGGCCGACCAGTTGCTGGAAGGCAAAGCGGAGGAGTACGAAAAAGCGGGTGATGAAGCACGGGGACAAGCGTTGCGAAACGAACTGGCCCGACTGTTAGGGGCAGAAGATTTAAATGGAGTACGCGAATTGATTATTACGGAAGGTATTGTATGCCCAATTTCGGGTACGGCTAACTGGACCGAAGTACGGCAGTTTAACCTGATGTTTTCCACGAAGGTAGGTTCGGTAGCCGAAGAGGCCGAAACCATTTATCTGCGTCCGGAAACGGCCCAGGGGATATTCGTCAATTTCCTGAACGTCCAAAAAACGGCCCGGATGAAAGTACCCTTCAGGATTGCCCAGATCGGGAAAGCCTTCCGGAATGAAATTGTAGCCCGTCAGTTTATCTTCCGGATGCGCGAATTCGAGCAGATGGAAATGCAGTACTTTGTGCGTCCCGGGAGGAAATGAAGTGGTATGAGTTCTGGCGCGACACCCGTCATAAATGGCATCAGGCAGTGGGTTTACCCGCCCAAAAGTTAAAGTTTCACATTCATGAGAAGCTGGCACATTACGCTAATGCCGCAGTGGATATTGAGTTTGAGTTTCCGTTTGGCTTTAAGGAAATCGAAGGCATTCACTCCCGGACGGCGTTTGATTTAACCGAACACCAGAAACTTTCCAGGAAGAGCTGCAATACTTCGACAATGACCTTGGCCCGGATGGGAAGCCTTATGGCAATTATGTACCCTATGTGGTAGAAACATCCGTGGGTGCGGACTGGCTATTTCTGGCCGTATTGTGTAACGCTTATACGGAAGAAGTAGTAGGAGAAGGTGAAAATCAGAAGGAACGCACCTATCTGAAGCTTCACCCAGCCATAGCTCCGGTGAAAGCAGCTATTTTCCCGCTGGTGCGTGAGAATGGTTTGTCCGAGAAGGCCATGCAGATCTTTAACGAACTGAAACAGGACTTCCGGGTGATTTACGAAGAACGGGATGCCATTGGCAAACGATACACCCGCCAGGACCTGATCGGTACGCCTTTCTGCATTGCGATAGACTACCAAACGATGGAGGACGATACCGTTACGATCCGTTACCGCGATACCATGGAGCAGGAGCGGGTTCATATGGGTGAATTAAGCCAAAAAATAGGCCGGGAAGTTTCGCTCAGCCGGATTTTCGAAAAGCTGGTCTGAACCATGATTTACTTGATTGAAGGATTATCTTGATTTTAATATTCCAATCTTGCTAATCTGGTGGATCCCGAAAATTCTGATTTAGACGATTTAATCAGGGTAATCCTTTAATCAAGTAAATCATGGTTCAGACTTACCTGAGCCGGTCAGCCGAGCGTACCAGATTTTCGTCGCGGCGGATAAAACGATTGGCAAACAGATTACAGATCATAGCAGCCATGGGTAAGTAAGTGCCCAGCAGATACTTGCCCTGCTGGCCCGGAATAATACTTTCGCCCTGATTGGAGAAAAGCATAATCAAGCCCAGCACGCCAGCCATCAGCAAGGAGTTCAATGCGCCCAGTTTGATTTGCAGAAGACGGTTGGTGTAGCGGGTAATTGAAAATAAAGCCAGACCAGCCGCAATGGCAGCTAAGACCGCAATGTAAAACACGGATTTGGAAGCGACTTCTTTGCCTTGACGCGAATGCTCCAGTTCAAGCGCATTTAAGGTAACGGACTCTGCACCTTTGGTCTCTTCCCAGGTGGGTAAAAACAGGCTCAGACTCATACACAGAGCCAGAATCAGTAAGAATATGGTTTGAATACGTTGCCACATAGCTATTTTAAATGGTAAATGCTAAAGGTTAAATGGTAAATGAAGGTAACTGCAATATTGACGCATATTCATTTAGCATTCAACATTCAAGATTTAAAATTTACTCATCACACTTCAATTCCCATCTGACGCATCAGGTGACTGGCGTTGAAGCTGCGGCAGATTCCCGCTTTAAGCTGATAGTCAAAATACAGTTTGCCGTCCTTAAAATCACTGTTGAAGCTATAGTTTAGGACTGAACCCGGCATTTCGTCAGCCAATTCGCCCAAAGCCAGATCATGCGTGGAAACCAGACCCGCCGCATTATACCGGTGTAATTGCCGGATGAGGGCTTTGGCGCCTTCGTGCCGGTCGTGCGAATTGGTGCCTTTCAGAATTTCGTCGAGCAGGTAGAAGATGGGTTGGTCAGCCGGCAGCAGTTCTACCAGTTGCCGCAAACGCTTTAACTCCGCATAAAACGACGATACACTTTCCTCCAGTGAATCCTGGGTGCGCATGGCAGTAAAAATCTGAAAGCGGGAAACCGAAAGACTATTCGCACAGACTGGAGCTCCCATGAGAGCAAGTACCCCATTGATGCCCACCGTGCGCAGAAAGGTGCTTTTTCCCGACATATTGGACCCCGTAATTACGCCGGTGGTGCCACGTTTAGAGAGTGTAAAATCATTTTTTACCCGTTTTTCACGCAGAATCAATGGGTGCCCCAGGGCTGTGGCCGAAAATTGAATATCCGCTTCACTAACGGTAGGCATCGGGTACTGCGGGTTGGCATAGGCGAAACCAGCCAGGCTGTTGAGAGCCTCGGCCTGGGCTAGTGCCGTAAACCATTGCCGGGCCACGGGACTTATTCCCCTTTTCCACCGCTCCAGTCGAATCATCCAGAATAAATCCCACAACAGGGTCGTATTGACGAGCAGATAAAAGTACACATTACGCCGGGCTTGCAGGTTATCGAGTAAGGAAGCCAGCTTCCGGATTTGCTGCGAAGCCCTGGCCACTCCTGTACCCTTTCCCAACTGGCTCCTGATTTGTTTGAGCATAACTGATGCGAATGATTGGGTTTCAAGCGTATACAGCAGTTTCTCGTACGTCTTCAATGTCTGTACGCTCTGGTAGGTCGCTTCGGATGCTTGATGTACTTCGCGGAACGTATACCGGAGCAAGGCTGCATTAATCAGCATCAGCAGTACCGGCAGGTGATACGTGACACTTTCCGTAAACAGGGCCAATAGTATGCTGCCAATAGTAAATAGTGGTAGCAGGTAAGTCAACGCCACCAGCCACTGACGGTTACCGATCTGAGGCGGCTCATTAAGCCAGGTCAACAGGTGCCCAATAGCTGCCGGGTCGTCGTGTACGTGCCGCCCGGAGGCTTGAAACTGCTGCCGCCAATCTATATCTCCGCGCAGTTCGGCTACTGCTTCCTGGCGGGCCTCTATTTCTCCTATGGATGCTGCCTCTTTCATCCAGTGCGCCAGCAATTGACGTCCTCCCGAACTATTGGTCCGGTTGAGCAGCACGAATAAAGAACTCCGGCCAAAAATGTCGAGATCTCCCGTATAAGGATGCAAAGGGTCCGAAAAATCGCTGCCGGTATCAGTTGGGTAAAATTTACCTGCTAGACGATCCTGCTCCTCCTCATTAATCTGCACGAGAAAGCGATACTGATTACGCTGCCGGGTAATGGTCTGGTGTTTTTTGACCAGCCAGCTAAAAAGCAACAGTCCGGCAACTACCAATAACAGAATCAAGCCTAAATCAACATTGAGGTAAATAAGCAGGACGCTACTTCCCACAATACCTATGAAAGTCAATACGCGAAGCCACGAAAACACATTGAATTTTTGCTGCCATTGACCGGCCAATTTCCCAAAGGTTTCCTGCCGCTGCTTATAAGTCAAGATTAGAGGCTCCATCAAACTGTTTTTAGGTAGCAAATTAAAGACTTTCGCGTTTTTCCCGTAAGATGCCGATTTCTTACGTCACTCCTGAAAATAATAATTGGATTTTAATCCGTAAAGATTGGTTCCCAGTTGGGATTTAGGCGATTAAGTAGTTAATTTTGCCCTCTTCATTGCAAGTATTCTGTTTAAAAAATGGCGTTAATCAACAAGATCAGAGAAAAGTCAGGCTGGGCTATTGGCATCATTGCAATTAGTCTGGGACTTTTTATGGTAGGTTCCGATCTGATCGGGCCTAATTCACAAATATTCGGTGACGGCCAGCGGGTCGGCAAAATTGCCGGAGAAAAAATAGAACTCCAGGATTTTCAGTCGGAGCTGCAGCAAGCCCAGTACCAGTATGCAGCCAGTACCGGACAAAATCCGACGGAAGAGCAAATGGCCGGACTACGGGACCAGGTATGGAATAACCTTGTTTTCCGGTATGCCTACCAGAAAGAATTTGACAAACTGGGGCTAACCGTGAGTGACGACGAACTGGAGGATATGGTGCAGGGTGACCACATTGACGAAAACCTTAAGCAAGCTCCCATTTTCCAGGATCCGGCTACCAAGCAATTTGATAAGAACCGGGTGATTATGTATCTGAAACAGCTTAATTCGGATAGTATACCGCCCCAGCAATTAGGTCAATGGACTTTATTTGAAGACCAGCTGCGGAAAAGCCGGCTCCAGAACAAGTATGTAAACCTGTTGAAAAATTCTGCTTACGTAACGAAAGCAGAGGCCAAACGGGAATATACGGCACAAACGGCCAAGGCTACGGCCAAATTCGTGTATGTGCCTTTTTTCAGCATCCCGGATTCAGCCGTAAAAGTGACCGACGATCAGCTTCGTGCGTACCTTAACGATCATAAGGAACAATACAAAGGCGAGGTACGCCGCAGCATCCAGTACGTGACCTTCTCCATTATGCCCTCAGCCAAAGATAGTGCCGACCTGCTGACGGAGATCAAAGAACTAGCTAAAGGATTGGCTTCCGCCCAGAATGACTCGGCTTTTGCCGTGGCTAATACCGATATTCCTTTCCCGAGCAACTACCGCACCATCGGTGAATTACCCGACCAGTTACAGGGTGAGATTGCCACTTTTATCGAGGGAGGCATGTACGGCCCTTACCGGGAAGGTGATACCTATTCCATATATAAACTTTAATAAGGACGATACGGTGTATTCGGCCCAAAGCCGCCATATTCTGTTTAAAGCAGATAGCTCTGATCAGAGTCAGGCCGAAGCGTTGCGAAAAGCCCGCGAAGTATTAGCCCAGATTAAAGCAGGCTTCTTTGAAGAAATGGCCCGGCAACACGGCTCTGATGGTACTGCACAAAACGGCGGTGACTTGGGTTGGTTCTCCGAAGGCCGCATGGTAAAGCCTTTCGAGCAGGCAGTCATGCGCTTTAATGGTACCGGGCTGCTGCCTGAGCCGGTTAAGACCGATTTTGGCTACCACATTATTAAAGTGACTCAGCCTAAGACCAACCGGACGTATAAAATTCATGCGGTTCAGAAAGCTTTGGCGCCCAGCGACGAAACGCGGGATGAGGCTTACCGACGGGCCAGTGCCTTCCTGAGCAACGGTCAGAATCTAGAGGCTTTCCGGGCTAATCTCAAGAAAGAACCTTCATTATCGGCTTATACCGCCGACAATGTACGCCCCTCCGATAACACAGTGAATACATTGCCTAATGCCCGTGAGATTGTCCGCTGGGCTTACGATGAAGATACCGAAGTGGGCGAAATCAATGAGCAGGTGTTTGAACTGGAAAACCAGTATGTAGTAGCCGCCCTGACTGGGGCTTCTGAAGAAGGCGAACCAAGCATTGAGGCGTACCGCGATGAGCTAACTGCCAAAGTGCGTAATCAGTTAAAGGCAGAACAGATTTTGAACAAATTGGGCAACGCCTCCGGTACACTCGAATCAATAGCGCAGAAATACGGCGCACAAGCCCAGGTAAATACTGCCGCTGATGTGACACTGGCCTCCAATACCTTGCAGAACGTCGGTTTTGATCCAGTGGCGGTTGGAAAAACGTTTGGCTTGAAGCAGGGTAAGCGTACCAAACCTTTCGCCGGAGAAAACGGGGTGTTAGTGATTGAGTTAACCAATATGACTATGGCCCCTGAAATCGCTGATTACTCGCAGTACAAAAATCAGATTGTGCAGACTTATAGCGGCCGGGCCAATTACTTTATTGACCGGGCTATCAATGAGCATGCTGATATTGAAGATAACCGGTATAAATTCTTTTAATCCGGCACTACTTTCCACTCAAAAGCCAGCCTCTAACCAAGGCTGGCTTTTTTCATTCTATTACCCCACCAAATATTTGTCATACCGTTAAAAGAATCAGTAAGAAGATGTGCGGGGCAATCAGTTATATATTACTGGGCGCAGCAACCTACAACATTGGCTGACGAGCCGCGAAAGAAAACTATTTACCCTTTACCATTCAACATTTACCATTGCCATTTATGACCATACCTTATCAGGCTATTGAGTACCATCGGCTCCATCCCTTAATCAAGGACCGGGAAGTGGACGCTGCGGTAAGAGAAGCTATTTCAATCGGATTAAATGGATTATGTATACCGCCTTACTGGGTCAAAAAGGCAAGCCGGGACATACTACCCGCAGGCATTGGACTGGTTACGGCAATAGGGTATCCGTATGGCTACCAGCGTACGGAAGCAAAACTAGCCGAAATGGAGCTAGCCTTTACCGATGGGGCACAGGAAATCGAGCTGACAATTAATCTATCCGCGCTAAAGTCACAGTGCTGGAACTGGATCAAAGTGGAGATTGCCCGGTTTGCTAAATCAGTGCACGACAAAGAAAAGATACTAACGGTAGTCATGGATACCGAATTGCTTAGTCAGGACGAACTGACCCGGCTTTGCAAAGAAGCAGCCGATGCCGGAGCCGATAATCTCAAAACAACTACCTCGTACCAGCCAGCGCCCTTACATGTTCAAAAAATTAGCCATATCAGGGAATTACTCCACCATTCGGTAGGGCTCAAAGCTTGCTTTGCAGCCGGGAGTATTCAGCATGTACAAGAGGCTTTGGATGCAGGCGCCGATAAAATATGCGTACCCGAATTAACATTTCTTTCTCAAATGTCTACTAAAACTTAATCAAACCTTACACAACTATCTGGGCAGGAGAAGTGTTAACTAACTATAGATATGCGGCAATACTGCGTATTTTTATGGCTCAATACTACAAGATGAAGACGATTATAAAGCATAAACCCGTTTCTTTTGACGATACTTCTGTGGCCTTTGCCGGTAAATCGGATACCCGTTTACGAAAAATGTACTGGTTGTTTGCTGCTATGAACCAAGGGGCTTTGGTAGATGTGGGAACGGCTTTGATTAAACTGTCCCTCCGGCTGCATCTTCCCGTGCAAGGACTGATTAAGTATACCATTTTTGAGCAATTCTGCGGTGGGGAGACCATTGCTGCCTGTGAACCGGTGATCAGAGAACTACATCGATATAACGTCGGCACTATTCTGGATTATTCGGTAGAAGGGGAAAAAAACGAAGCTGGCTTTGAGGCTACTACCCGTGAAATTATAGCTACGATTGAGAAGGCGGCTGGTAATCCTGCCATTCCATTCTCCGTGTTTAAAGTAACGGGTGTAGCTCACAGCGAATTACTGACCAAAGTACAGGCAGGAACCAAACTTTCCACCCAAGAGCAGGAGGCATTCATACGGGCTACGAAAAGGGTAGACTCCATTTGCCGGAAGGCCCATGAGCACAAAGTCCGCGTATTTATCGATGGGGAAGAAACCTGGATGCAGGAAACGATTGATAACTTGGCTTACCAGATGATGCAACAGTATAACCGTACCGAAGCCATTGTCTGGAATACCTATCAATTATACCGCCGGGATAGTCTGGGGAACCTGAAGCAGGCGTACCATAGAGCAGAACAGGAAAGGTACTACCTCGGGGCTAAATTAGTGCGGGGCGCCTATATGGAGAAAGAGCGGAAGACAGCGGAAGAGAAAGGCTTACCCGACCCGATTCAGCCCGACAAAGCCAGTACAGATAAGGATTTTGATGATGCCTTGCGTTTTTGCCTAAACCACATTGACCGTATTCATTTCTGCGCCGGTACCCACAATGAGCAAAGCAGTTTATTGCTTACTCAATTAATGGAAAGGCATGGCCTCGTCGCAAATGATCCTCGGGTTTGGTTTGCTCAGCTTTACGGCATGAGTGATACGATTTCCTATAATTTGGCTAAGGCAGGATATAACGTGGCTAAATATGTGCCTTACGGACCCGTAAAAGCCGTAATGCCTTACCTGTTTCGCCGCGCAGAGGAAAATACTTCCATTGCCGGGCAAAGCAGCCGTGAGTTCCGGCTGATCGAGAAGGAAATCCAACGCCGCCGGGCAAATAAGAAAACGTAAAAGCGTTTACCCTATATTTATGATTACCGCCGTAAAAACCCTTGCTTTAGCTTGGGGATATAAGGCGGCAAGCGGTTCACTATGCCCTGTGGGATAGCTAATTTGCCAGGCAAGGCCCGTTTCCCATCATTTGCTTTTCTGTTCCTCAATATACTTAGTAATAGCAGGAGCAGAAATGGAGCCAATAGATTCTACGTAGTAAGAACGTGTCCACAAAGCGGGTAAGCGGGTTTTGAGCCAAGTAAATTCCTTCCGAAAGTCTAACGAAATAGGTCGATTGACTTTGGGAACAGGATGGTGAGG
>JAUJNL010000145.1 GCA_030448185.1 Cytophagales bacterium
GAAGTTTCTTATCGCAATATTTACTTCACTATCACTTAAGATTTACAGAATAGTTAGTTACTTACACCAACATCTTTCATTTTGACCTCAGTAGCCTGCAAATCGCACCCAGAAACCCAGCCGTAAGTACGGGTAATCAGTGGAGCCAAAGCACTGGAAGCGAACTTCACGCGGTAGTTTCACCGGTTGATGATAAACTGATTGCGGAGGTAGAATGGGCTACTCCGGAACAGTATGACCGCGTAGTAATAAAAGCTCAGGAAGCATTTCAGTTCTGGCGTACGCTTCCTGCGCCACGCCGGGGTGAAATTGTCCGGCAGATCGGGGATGAACTACGGAAACATAAAGAAGCGTTGGGGCGGTTGGTAAGTTACGAGATGGGTAAAATTTACCAGGAAGGACTGGGGGAAGTGCAGGAGATGATTGATATCTGCGATTTTGCTACGGGGCTCTCCCGCCAATTGCACGGATTCACGATGCACTCGGAGCGGCCTCAGCACCGGATGTACGAACAGTACCATCCGCTGGGCGTGGTCGGAATCATTTCTGCATTCAATTTTCCAGTGGCCGTATGGGCGTGGAATGCCATGATTGCGGCTGTTTGTGGTAACGTCTGTATTTGGAAGCCTTCGGAGAAAACGCCCCTGAGTGCGGTTGCCTGCCAGCAGATCATCAGCAAAGTACTTATTAGTAATAATCTTCCCGAAGGCATTTTCAACTTGGTCATTGGGGATGCTGCTATCGGGCAAGCAATGGCAAAAGATACCCGCATTCCGCTGGTTTCAGCCACCGGTTCTACCCGGATGGGTAAACAGGTAGCCCAGACAGTAGCCGCCCGGATGGGGAAATCGCTGCTGGAACTAGGCGGTAATAATGCAATCATCATTACCCCTGATGCCGATCTGGAATTAGCCATGCGGGCAGTAGTATTTGGGGCAGTAGGTACCTGTGGACAACGGTGTACTACTACCCGACGGCTGATTGTGCACGAAACGGTGTACGAAGCGGTGCGTAGCCGGTTAGCAGCAGCATACGATAACCTGCCGGTTGGCAATCCACTGGAAGAAGGAACCTTAGTTGGCCCATTGATTGATAAAGCGGCGACACAGGCATTTACAGAGGCGTTGCATCAGGTGCAACAACAAGGTGGCAAGCTACTTACGGGCGGAGGAGTACTATCCGGCGAAAAATTCACAAACGGCAACTATGTAAAACCGGCTATTGTAGAAGCTCAAAATCATTTTCCAATTGTGCAGGAAGAGACATTTGCACCTATTTTATACCTGATTCGCTATCAAGGTAATGTAGAAAATGCCATTGCGATTCAAAACAATGTACGACAGGGACTATCCTCCTCCATTTTTTCTAATAATCTACGCGAAGTAGAAATATTTCTTTCATCCATTGGGTCCGATTGCGGAATCGCCAATGTCAATATTGGAACATCTGGCGCTGAAATCGGAGGTGCGTTCGGAGGAGAAAAGGAAACCGGAGGAGGGCGGGAATCAGGCTCTGATGCGTGGAAGGCCTATATGCGGCGCCAAACCAACACTATTAACTATAGTAAAGATTTGCCTTTAGCTCAGGGAATCAAGTTTAATCTTTGAAACTTTGGGGAGTATCATACATCGTACAAATAAAACCTGCAAATAGCTTGTTACGAATAACTTTGTATAAGTAACGTTGTAATTATTTACACGAAATAAATTTTTTATTTTTTCAACAATCTTTTACCTTTAAAACCTGCGAAGTTAGCGTATAAACCAAATCGTTATGGCTGAAAATACACCGCGTTTTAACACTATTATGCTGATTGATGACAATGAAATTGACAATCTCATCAATCAGAAAATCATTGAATCCTCTAATATTTGTAAACATATTTTTACACATACCGGAGGTAAGAGTGCAATTGAGTTTTTAAAGAATATGGAAAAGATTGCGGCTACTACCAATAACGTAACCCTTCCTGAAGTTGTATTCCTGGATATTGATATGCCATTGATGGACGGATTCCAGTTTCTGGATGAATTTGAAAAGCTTTCCAGATCAACTAAGGAATACTGCAGTATTATTATGCTTACTTCATCCATTAATCCGCAGGATATGAGCAAATCCAAAAAATAGGATTATGGAAAGAAGTACGTGAATAAGCCGCTCACGCAAGAAAGCTTGAAGAAATTAGGAATCTAAATCAGGCGTATTGGTTTATTATACCTGTTATACCTGCTACTAGTTATTTACCCGTTATCCGCCGGTTTACTTGTCATTATGCCAATGCTGACAAGTAAACCGGTTTCTTTTAAAATACCTCCAAAAATTGGACGTACCCATTTAAGTAATCACTTGCATTAAACTCGACTCCCGTAAGCAGGATGAACTCTGCCAAACTAAATATGAGTAATTGTCCGGATGCTTAGGGCAGTTACAGAAACTGAAGCGCCGAGTTGACCGTAGCAAAAGGTACGGAGCAGTGTTAACTACTGGCGCATCAGGTTAGTCAGAAGTATTTGCTAAAATGGGTATCCGTCCGTAGAAGTACGGGTAATTCGTTGAATACATTTCCGAAACTATTCTTAAACCTTTACCCGGTTACCTGGTTTACATTATAGATTTTACCTAATGCATATGAAGCGGATACTGGTCTGGTTCCGGAACGACCTTCGCCTTGAAGACCATGAGCCTTTGTATAAGGCAACTCAGAGAGCGGACGAAGTGATTCCTTACTACTGTTTTGACGTACGTCAGTTTGCCGCTTCCCCCTATGGCTTTTCCAAAACGGGTCCCTTCCGGGCGAAGTTCTTGCTTGAAAGCATCACGGCCTTACGGCAAAGTTGCCGTTTAGCCGGGGGCGATTTAATAATTGACATAGGTCTACCAGAAGAGTGTATTTTAAAGCAGGTTAAACAGTTGCAAATTGATGCGGTCTACGCCCATAGTGAAGTTACCGACGAGGAAGTTAAAGTGGAAGAAACCGTCGAACAGGCTTTATGGAAAGCGAAAGTACCTATGGAAAGCTTTGGGGCCATACACTTTATCACCTGGAGGATCTGCCTTTTCCGGTTAAATTTCTTCCGGAAACCTTCGCTGAATTCCGTAAGCAGGTGGAACGATACGTCAATGTGCGTGCTCCCCTGCCAAAAGTTGAATCCATAAAGACACCTAAAAATCTTCCGGAAAGCAAGGTGCCTGCACTTACCGCTTTGGGAATTCCCGAGCCGGTTACCGACCCACGGGCCGTAATGTCTTTCCGGGGCGGGGGAAAAGCTGCCTGGCAGCGTTTGCAGGAGTTTATCTGGGACCGGGATTTACTAAAAGAGTATCAATGGACCCGTGACAAAATGCTGGGAGCAGACTACTCCTCCAAATTGGCTCCCTGGATTTCTAATGGCAGTATTTCGGCTAGGAGTGTATACCAACAAGTCCAGCAATACGAGCAGGTTCGCACGAAGAATGAATCTACCAATTGTTTCCGGACAGAATTACTCTGGCGGGACTTTTACTGGTTTGGCTAAAAAGTACGCCAATCATTTTTATAAACCTCAAGTCAAGTCTGCAGCAGCCACCCTTCCAGCGGATCATCAGGATTTATTTGAACGCTGGCGGAACGCAATGACCGGAATTCCTTTTATTGATGCCCATATGCAGGAGTTGAAGTGCAGTGGTTATATGTCGAGCCGGGGGCGGCAAAACGTGGTTAGTTTTCTAGTCAAGGATTTGCAACTCAACTGGGAACCGGGTGCGGCCTGGTTTGCCTCTCAATTGCTTGATAATGACCCAGCCAGTAATTGGGGAAACTGGAATTACATTGCCGGGGGCACGGATGAATCGCGGGAGAGCCGGCATTTTAATGTGCTCAAGCAGGCCCAGGACTATGATCCAAATGGGGAATACGTAAAGCATTGGTTACCCTTATTTGCCCCGGTGCCGACCTCTAAAATTCACACTCCTTGGCTGTTAACTCCGGATGAGCAAACACAGTACAACATCCACTTAGGCCACAATTATCCGGACCTATTTCTGCCGGTCTCAACCGGGCCAGTACCTCTTCATAAATACAATAGATGGAACAATCAGCCCGGCTAAAACAAAACTATGGCTATGGGAACGAAATTTTATTGCCTGGTTATAGGCATAGGGAAGATGCGCTAAGTAGATCACTAGAATTAGTTTGTACTATTTTTGTCATTCCCGGAGGGAATCTTCTCCGATTAAAAACGGTGATTGGCCTACATCGAGAAGATTCCCTCCGGGAATGACGGTTAGGAGAAACGTCTAAAGTAATTGTAAAGAACTACTTACTATTCAGAAAATTATCCAAAATAATGGTTAGGTAATGATAAAGGCAAGGTGCTGCCGGAAAGACCCATTGAGGAAAGCCATTACCTACACTCATAAAAGCCAAAGGCCGTAAACTTTACGGCCTTTGGCTTTTATGAGTGTACAAATTTTATCCCTGCTGCGTAAGCCGGTTCACAAATCCTTCGTCCATCTTCACCAAGGAAAGAATAGAGAAGTTGCGGTTTTCGGTCTTATTAAACTTATCCACCAGCACCCTGATTTTGGCAGCTTTACCAGTCTTGCTGTCGTAAAGTGATGTCTTCAGAATTTTAGTGAAAAGAAGCATACGGTCGCAGCTATCTTTACCCAGGATCCGGATCTGCCGCTGAATACTATTGAGTAACTGACTGAACAATTCGTAATCACTCATCAGACAGTATTGCAGGGCAAGCAACAGTTTCACTTCTAGTTGCGCATAAGGATACTTCTTGAGGCTCATCTCGTTCAATAGGTTATTGATCCAGCGGGAAGCTTCGTCGTACCGCTTAGCGTAGTAGCAGGACAGTGCCCGGTATACCACGTAAGCCATGTATCTAGGCAAGTCCTGCACATCCGCTTCGTAGTCCTGGAACAAGCCTTCATTCTCCTCGTACATCTGCGTTTCGGCATCCATCCGCATGTGGCGGTTGATCTTGGTGTACAGGAACTGAGCCGGATAGGTATAGAGGCTATAATTAGTCAGCAGGGTGCTGGCCGCGTCGTTTACTTCATCAAAGTACTTCTCGGCCTTCTTGTACACCTTATAGTGATTATAATACTCCAATTTCAGGAATTCAAATACCAGTTTCAGGTGGAAGTAGATAGAATCCTGATAATACTGGGTAAATATCTTCTCTACATTAGCCAGAATATCTTCTATCGGCTCCTGGTCGTCGTTCATGGATTCGGTACTTTCCACAAACAGACGATGAAAAATGCTCATACAATTCTGGTACACATACAGGCGGTGTGACTGGTACAGCCGGCACACATTATCCATTTCGCGGTTCAGCAGGGTAAGTTCCAGCTTCTCGATGTCGCTACCTGATAAGGTGTATAAGCCATACTTCCGGAAGTACTCAGCCAGCAGATCTTCGGCTTTGTCAATCGCAAGCATGTAGGCCACGTGCTTGTTATAGGACTGGGAATAGCTGAAATAATCGGGGGAATTAATATGGAGCTTCTTAAGGGTCTTATAGATAATAGTTAACTCGTTGGACAGGTCATAGTCCAGTAATTCTTTCTCTAGTTTCTTCAGCGTAGCAACGGCAATGGCCCGTTTCTTCGTGAAGATAATTTCGTTAATATTAGCTACTTTCTTCAGCAAGTCGGTCCGGGGACTCTCCATTTGCTGCAGCAGGTACTCCTCGATCTTCTGATTGAGACGGGAACGCAACGTATAATAGGCATTTGTGTTGACATCCAACTCCTCCATGATCTTATTGTCCGATAGCTGCTTTTCTCTCATAAATTTCAACAGGTAAGCAGACTTTTCTGCATTACTCGACATCAGGGAGCCATATATTGCCTGATAATCGTCTAGGGACAATTGTTTAATGATATTTTTCAGTTTTGCCATACACTTATTTTTATGTAAAGATCTTTAACATCCAGGAACTGGTAATTGTGAACTTTAGAGTTTTTGAGTTCTATGTAATAAAAAAGTATTTTTTGGAATAACGTCTGTTTTGCGATTGAGCCCCAGTGGGCGGAGAATTGCTCTTTTCAGCCATAGGCATACTTTATTATAGAAGCGGAAAGATAAATTATTTTCTTTTTTTAACCAGTTTTTTAAAAAATAAGCTCTTTTTAAGGCGAAATACCCCACAGCTTTATATTTAGGATTATCCTGTAATTTAAGTTACAATGTTTCTTTTTTTCCCTACGTTCTGCATCATCAAACCAAAGGACTTTTACTGAAGTCACAACTGAATATTTAGGAATCATAAGGGATAATTGATTGAATCTTTAGTATTTAATACATCTGCTTCCCTTTTTACCGGGATTATCCTGACAAATTGCGGTTACTTTGGGTGGTAAGGATAACGGAGCTTGATGGTTTTATAGATGAAGGCATGATCCCAATTCATTTACAATATCGTAAATAATCAGGTAAGCTGCTGCGTTGGTTCCTTTTTCATTAATTTTGCAACCAGTTTAACCCGTTTTCGTGTTCTTTTAACAAATTAATTTCTTATTTAGTCGGGATTGAATATTGAGAAACCTTACCCTTTGCCTGGCAGAGGTATTTCTACAGTTTATGACCCATTTTTGCTTCCGGAAGCATTTTTCTTACCGAAGGGCGCTTAATCAAAATTTATCTTGAGAGTACGGGATTTTATAACGCTTTACCGTGAAGATGGCTTGGTGCAGAATTTTTTGGCAAAAGCAAGTGAGCTCGCCGGCCAGCCCAGCCATTTGCAATGCCGCGGTCTGGTAGGCAGTCTGGATGCCGTAATAGCTGCCGTTACCTTTCTTCGCCAACCCTGCACGCAATTATTTATTCTGCATGATAAGGAGGAGGCCGCTTATTTTCTCAATGACCTCCAGAATCTACTTGATAATCAAGAGGTTTCCTTCTTTCCGATGTCTTATAAAAAACCTTATCAATTTGAAGAAACTGAGAATGCTAACGTAGTACAACGGGCTGAAGTACTGAATCTGCTTAATTCCCAGAATGACAACCAGCTAATTGTATCCTATCCCGAGGCACTTACAGAACGGGTAATCAGTAAGAAAACCCTGGTCCAGAATACTTTTCCCGTCAAAACCGGTGACAAGCTGGATGGTAATTTCGTCAGCGAGTTTTTGATCAATTACCAATTCGACAAAACGGATTTTGTCTACGAACCAGGCCAGTTTTCGATCCGGGGCGGCATTATTGACGTGTTTTCCTTTGCCAACAATTTGCCTTACCGCATTGAATTATTCGGCGATGAAGTGGAGAGCATCCGGACGTTTAATCCCGATACGCAGCTTTCGGTGGCTACTGTGGATCAGATTACGCTGGTGCCCAACCTCTCCTCGAAACTGCTTCAGCAACAGTGGGTATCCTTTTTAGAGTATCTGCCGGCAGATACAACGGTTTGGGTAAAAGATGTAGAGCTGACTGTGAGCGTAATTGATAAGTTTTTTGCAAAGGCCGGAGGGCAGTTTGACCAGATTCTGCAAGGCAGCCACAATACTAGGGTAGTTATTCAACCAGATGTGTTATTCGAAACGGGAGACGCTTTTCTCTCTGCATTAGCAGGTTATTCCATTGTTGAGTTTGGCAAACGGTTTTTCTTTAAAGATGGCGTGAGTTTCGATTTTCAGGCGTCTCCGCAACCTTCTTTTAATAAGGACTTTAAGCTGCTGACCGAGAACCTGCAGGACAATATTACTCATGGCTTCACTAACATCATTATATCGGATTCGGTAAAACAGACGGAGCGACTACGGACTATTTTTGACGAAATTGATCCTTACATCAAGTTTCAAACTCTGAATACTGCTTTCCGAAGCGGATTTATTGACAACCAGCGCCATCTGGCTTGCTACACGGATCATCAGATATTTGACCGCTTTCACCGGTATAAAGCCAAGGAACGCTTCTCTAAAAGCAAAGCACTTACCTTAAAAGAGCTTAAAACCCTGCAACCCGGAGACTACGTGACCCACGTAGACTACGGCATTGGCCGGTTTGCCGGACTAGAAAAAATCGAAGTAGGTGGTCACCAGCAAGAGGCTATCCGGCTGGTTTTCCGGGACGACGATTTGCTATACGTGAGCATTTACGCCCTTCATAAGATTTCTAAGTATTCAGGCAAAGATGCGACGCCCCCGCAAATGAGTAAATTAGGCTCAGCCGAGTGGGAGAATAAGAAGTCACGGGTCAAAAAACAGGTCAAGGATATTGCTCGCGATTTGATCAGTCTGTATGCCAAACGTAGAGTCGCTCCTGGTTTTGCTTTCAGTAAAGATAGCTTTATGCAGGCTGAATTGGAGTCATCCTTTTTATATGAAGATACCCCCGACCAGGCTAAAGCAACCGCTGATGTAAAAGCGGATATGGAGCAAACCCATCCTATGGATCGGCTGGTCTGTGGTGATGTAGGATTTGGTAAAACTGAAGTGGCCATCCGGGCCGCATTTAAAGCACTCTGTGACAATAAGCAGGTCGCCGTACTAGTGCCCACAACGGTACTGGCTATACAACATTATAAGACGTTTAAAGACCGGCTGGAAAAGTTTCCTTGTAAAATCGAATATATTAACCGGTTTAAAACAACCCAGCAAATCAAGGAAACGCTGAAACGAATAGCTGAAGGGGAAACCAATATTTTGATTGGCACCCACCGGATTGTGAGCAGCGATGTAAAGTTCAAAGACTTGGGTCTACTGATTGTGGATGAAGAGCAAAAATTCGGGGTAAAGACAAAAGATAAGTTAAAAGAGATGCGGGTAAATGTTGATGTTCTGACATTAACCGCTACACCGATTCCGCGTACGCTTCAATTTTCACTGCTGGGGGCACGGGATTTGTCCATTATTGCGACTCCCCCTCCCAACCGGCAGCCCGTTACTACGGAACTACACGTGTACAGTGAAACTTTAGTCAGGGATGCCATCCGGCATGAGTTGCAGCGCAACGGTCAGGTATTCTTTGTGCACAACCGCGTCGGGGATATCGAGGAAATGGCCAATGTGGTACTTCGGCTGGTGCCTGATGCCAAAATAGCCATAGCCCACGGCCAGATGGAAGGGGGCAAACTGGAAAAAGTAATGCTCAACTTCATTGAAGGAGAATATGATGTGCTGGTTTGCACCAATATAATCGAGTCGGGCCTCGATATTCCTAATGCCAACACCATTATTATTAACCGGGCTCATCAGTTTGGTCTGTCCGACTTACACCAAATGCGGGGCCGGGTAGGACGTTCTAATAAAAAAGCGTATTGCTACCTACTGATTCCTACCGCTTCAGCCCTTACTCCGGAAGCCCGTCGCCGATTAACGGCCCTGGAGGAGTTTTCTGACTTAGGGGAAGGCTTTAAGATTGCCATGCGTGACCTGGATATCCGTGGGGCCGGTAACCTGCTGGGGGGCGAACAAAGCGGTTTTATTTCCGATCTGGGTTTTGAGATGTACCATGATATCTTAGATAAGGCTATTCAAGAATTAAAGGAAGAGGAGTTTAAGGATTTGTTCATCAAGGACTTGCCGGTGGTAAAAGAACTGGTTACTGATTGTGTAATCGAAACTGATTTACCTATCTTAATTCCGGAACAATACGTAGCCAATATTTCCGAACGGCTTAACCTCTATTCGCAGTTAGATAATATTAAGGATGAAGCAGCTCTGGAGAAATTCAGTAAATCTTTGACGGACCGCTTCGGCCCCATGCCCGATGAAGTAAAAGACCTGATTGAGGTAGTAAAGCTCCGCTGGGTAGCTGAGAAGTTAGGACTGGAGAAACTAACGCTGAAAAACGATACGCTGAAGGGATACTTTGTATCACCTGAAAACGAAGCTTTCTTTAAATCAGAACGATTCAGCAAAGTATTACAGTATCTGCAAAAAAATCCTAAAAAGGTGCGGCTGAAAGAGAATAAAAACAAGTTGAATATCGTTTTTGATGAGATAAAAACCATCAATCAGGCGAATAACGCCCTCTCATCGGTGCTAGCCTAAAGTAGCCGCGTTATGATATCGTCTGATTTATTACATGCATATATTTACCTTTACAAGTAGTTTATTTTTTTAACCCAAAAGCTAGATTGTCGTAGCTGAAAACGGTTTCATCTAAATAAGTGCGTATTCACAACACAATTTCTTTTTCGTAAAACAGGGTATGAATAAATTTCAAAGAATTACTAAGCATCTCTCGGTAGCTGCCTGTGTACTTGCACTTGCAACGGCATGCAAGAGAGATAAATTTCCTACTGCCGCTAATCCAGGAGGGGAGAGTACGGCAACGGGTATGGCCTATAATGATGATGATGGCTTTCAAGTGCCTGACTTCAAAGGTCAACCGGCTGGCCCGAACCTAGTTTTCATTGAAGGGGGTCGTTTTGTAATGGGTTCCGGTGAGGAGGATATGCTGAATGCGCATGATAACGTGGAAAGAACGATTAGTATTCAGTCATTTTTCATGGATGAAACCGAAATTGCCAATATTCACTGGCTTGAATATCTGTACTATATTCAGAAGGACTCTTCCGAAGAATTCTATCAGTCAGCTTTGCCGGATACTGCAGTATGGGCAAGTGAACTGGCTTTCAATGACTCTTACGTAGACCACTATCTGCGCTATCCTGGTTTCCGCTACTATCCGGTAGTAGGTGTGTCCTGGGAGCAGGCAGTTGATTTTTCTACCTGGCGCACGAATGTAGTGAACCGTAAGCTGGCTGAAGATGCGGGTGTTGAGCCTCCTACTGAAGGTGGCCGTATTCCGCTGGAGTCCGGTGTGGTATTGCCAAACTACCGTCT
>JAUJNL010000008.1 GCA_030448185.1 Cytophagales bacterium
ACTTGATGAAATGGGCGTTCACGTAGGTTGCGTGGTCACCTTTGCCGATGAATTTACCACCTTAAATAACCGGTACTACGTCGGCCGGGCCCTTGACAACCGGATCGGTGGCTATATGATAGCCCAGGTTGCCCGGCAATTAAAGGAAAGTGATGTGAAGCTTGACTATGGGTTGTACATCGTAAATGCCGTGCAGGAAGAAATTGGTCTGCGGGGCGCCGAAATGATTGCCCACCGGATCAGACCCGATCTGGCCATTATCACCGATGTGTGCCACGATACCCAACCACCAATGTACAAGAAAGCCGAACAGGGCGACTTAGCCTGTGGCCGTGGTCCGGTACTGACTTTCGGCCCCGCCGTGCAGAACAACGTACTAAAAATGTTGCGTGAAGTTGCCAAACTGAAGGACGTTCCGGTACAACTGGCCTCTGTCTCCCGTTCTACTGGTACCGATACCGATTCCTTTGCCTACTCCAATGAAGGGGTAGCCTCCGCCCTAATTTCGCTGCCCCTCAAATACATGCATACCACCGTAGAAATGGTACAGCGGGAGGATGTAGAGAACGTAATCCGACTGATGTACGAGTTTCTGGTGCAACTTAAGGCCGGCCACGATTTCCGGTATTTTAGTTGAGTCGTAAGTCGCCAGTCGTAAGAAGAAGTTATGAAAGTAAAACGTTTTGAGGATTTGATTGCTTGGCAGAAGGCGATTGATTTAGCAGTGGTTGTGTATAGCTATTTCGGCAGTTTAAAAGATTATGGTTTTAAGGATCAGATTTGCCGGGCTGTTATATCTGTTTCCGCTACTATCGCCGAAGGTTTTGACCGGGGAAGTGATGCGGACTTTAAGCGTTTTCTAAACTTCGCCCGTTCCTCAAGTAACGAGGTTAAATCTATGTCATACCTAGCTGAAAAACTTCACTACGTTAGCGTTGACACGAAAGACGAATTAATTGAACGGTGTAGTGAAGTTTCCAGAATTATCTATGGGCTCTACCAGTCATTAGACCGCTAATTTCACTCACGACTTTCAACTTGTGACTTACGACTATAACTATGTCTACCCATTCCGAAATAAAGCGTATCACTACTCATATCCTCCAGGAAATGAAGGTCCGCGGCGAGAAAATTTCTATGTTAACTGCCTACGATTACTCGATGGCAAAAATCGTGGATGCCGCCGGGACAGATATTATTCTGGTGGGAGACTCTGCTTCCAATGTAATGGCCGGCCATGAAACTACCCTGCCCATTACCCTGGACCAGATGATTTATCATGCTTCTTCGGTAATCAGGGGAGTCAATCGGGCTTTGGTAGTAGTAGACTTACCTTTTGGGTCCTATCAGGGTAACTCTTCGGAAGCTTTACGTTCGGCCATCCGGATTATGAAGGAGTCAGGTGCCCATGCCATCAAAATGGAAGGTGGCGAGGAAATCGGCGAATCTATTATCCGGATTCTCAGTGCCGGGGTACCGGTAATGGGCCATTTGGGACTTACGCCGCAGTCTATTTATAAATTTGGCACGTATGCCGTGCGGGCCAGGGAAGAAGCCGAAGCGCAGAAACTGATTGAAGATGCGAAGTTTCTGGAAGAACTGGGTTGCTTTGCGATTGTGTTGGAGAAAATTCCGGCCACTTTAGGCAAGCAGGTAGCTGAGGAACTGAAGATACCACTCATTGGCATTGGGGCGGGTCCTCACGTGGATGGACAAGTGCTGGTCATTCATGATATGCTAGGCATTAATAAGGACTTCAGCCCTAAGTTTCTCCGCCGGTACGCCGACCTCAATACCATTATTACCGATGCAGTTGGCAATTACATCCAGGATGTGAAAAGCAAAGATTTTCCGAATGACCGGGAGGGATATTAGGAGAATTGGATGCTTGGTTTATGTGTTGATGTGCAGATAAAGAAAGAATTATTGGGTGTTAAATCCATTAGGAGAAAATGCAATTCCCTGATCTGAGATATAGTATAGATAAAAAAGCATTTGCGGTATTCAGAGGGTGGGCAACAAAAGCAAAACAGCGTTACCCAACCTTAGAAATCCAAATAGAGAATGAGCAGGAAATTGTAAATGATTTTCGGCAGGCAATTATAAAAGGATTAGAAAGTATAAGTGAGAAAGAAGATTCTGAAAGAGACTATTACTGGTGCATTGGATTTTTGAAAGGATATCTTATTTCGTCCCTAAGCATTGCCTGGTCACAAAAATACCTTCTAAAACCCCGGCGATATAACAATATTCTTTGGTTAAAAGCAATCACGCTTTATCTGGACGCTGATGAATTAACCTTAAAGCGAATAAACAGCGTTACCTGCTGGAAATAGAATTTCTTCTAAAGAGATAGAAAGTGCTTTAGATGAGTATAATCTGAAGGCCATTACCTTCAATCTGATTTACAGGTAGTAGATAACTGGAAAGAAAACAAGGAGTATTTAGGGGATATAATCTACAATGAAACGCTAAAGATGCTGGATGAATCAGACCAGGTTGAAATGTGACTTGGATGTGGAAGAAATAGGGGAATTAATTGATAAAAATCATTCATAAAGAAGTAAATATAGCTGTATTTGAAGCAATTGAACCCTTATTAGAAAACTATCTGCAATGAGAGGTTTACGCATTTTATTCAAAATTCTCATTGTTTGTCTGCTCACCATCCTGACTCAAATAGGTGGATTACTATTCATCCTTTGCCGGTGCTTAAGGGGCAAAAATCCCTCCTTTCGTTATTTATACCAGACTATTGCCTTTCTGAGTATTTACCTGCTGTTGACCTTTATGCTGGTTCCATTTCTAGCCAGACTTTTGGGTAGGGTGCCGATGCCAATACATGCAATGGCCCTTTAAGCCCTCTCACCTACTTAACGGTACTGCTTAACGTCATTATGTACGGCCGGAACTCAGGAAAACCATGGAAAAAGTGAGCCGTACGTTTGCTAAGAAGTATCCTGGCTCAACGGTGCTGTATTTAGATGCCAATTTCCCTTTTATCAACCGGTTCCCACTCCTGCCCTACCTAAGTCATAATGATGGAAAAAAGCTAGATTTAGCATTCTGTTACTTGGATAAACGTACCAGAAAAGTTATAAACGGAGCTCCTTCCTGGATGGGGTACGGGGTATGCGAGGCACCAGAACCTGGAGAAGAAAATATGCCTGCCCGATGTGCCGAAAAGGGTTACTGGCAGTATAGCCTGCTGAAAAAGTTGGTTTCTGATAAAGCTCATCAACATTATCTCTTTGACCAAGAAAGGACAAGCTATCTCATTCGCTTATTGAGTAAAGAAAAGGGAATCAAGAAGTTGTTTTTAGAGCCGCATTTAAAGCAACGGTTAGGGCTAGCCGGCACTTCTAAAATCCGTTTTCACGGTTGTCAGGCAGTCAGGCATGATGATCACCTGCATATCCAACTTTAACCGTAACTTTAAGGTTCGCAAGTTACCCTTATGCCTAAAGTCTCCAATCCTGCTCCTTTTACCGTACTTTACGAAGACAACCACCTGATTGCAGTCAATAAACAAGCTGGGGTACTGGTACAAAGCGACCAAACGGGGGATGTGCCCTTATCGGATCTGGTTAAAAATTATATAAAAGAAAAGTACCAGAAACCCGGCGAGGTATTTCTGGGAACCATCCACCGGCTGGACCGTCCGGTAAGCGGATTGGTGCTCTTTGCCCGGACTTCTAAAGCTTTGGAGAGAATGAATGAATTGTTCCGTGACCGGGATGTAAAGAAAACGTACTGGGCAATTGTAGGCAAAAAACCGGCTGAAGTAGAAGGAAAATTGCAGCATTGGCTGGTAAAAAATGAGGCTACCAATACCGTACGAGCTTTTAAAAAGGCCATGCCTGGCAGCCAGCATGCTGAACTGGATTATAAACTGATTGGACAACTGGAACGGATGAGTTTACTGGAGGTTTACCCGCACACCGGACGTCCCCATCAGATCCGGGTGCAACTAGCCAGTATGGGCTGTCCCATTGTAGGGGATGTGAAATACGGTTATCCTAACACCAATGCTGATGGGAACATATTACTACACGGCCGCGCCCTGGAGTTTGTGCATCCCGTTCGGAAAGAAAAAATGAGCATCGAAGCTCCAACGCCTAAAACCGAAGGCTGGAATATTTTTTAGAGCTGCATTTCGGGAATTTCCCCTTCCACGACCAGTTTACCCAGTGTAGCGGCCTTAATCTGTTCTACGGTTACTCCTGGCGCCCTTTCGAGTAATTTAAAGCCCCCCTCCGGCAGGATATCTAATACGGCCAGCTCCGTTACAATCTTTTTCACGCAACGAAGCCCGGTGATGGGCAAAGTACAAGCTGGCAGTAGTTTAGATTCCCCAGACTTGCTCACGTGCTGCATGGCTACAATGATATTCTCGGCGGCCGCTACCAGGTCCATAGCCCCGCCCATACCTTTGACCATTTTCCCCGGAATTTTCCAGTTCGCAATGTCCCCGTTTTCCGAAACCTCCATAGCTCCCAGAATGGTCAATTGCACGTGCCGTCCCCGGATCATGGCAAAGCTCTCCGCGGAACTAAATAAAGCTGCGCCGGGTAGCATAGTGACGGTCTGTTTTCCGGCATTAATCAGGTCAGGGTCTACTTCGTCTTCGTGCGGAAAAGGTCCAACGCCTAGTAACCCATTTTCTGACTGCAGCACCACCTGGATGCCTTCCGGAATATAATTAGCCACCAGCGTGGGAATACCAATACCTAAATTTACGTAATAGCCGTCTTTTACCTCTTTGGCAATCCGGCGGGCAATACCATGTTTATCAAGCATATATCCTCTAGTTATCTTACCGTCCGCTGTTCAATTCGTTTCTCGTAATGGGTTCCCTGAAAAATACGCTGTACATATATACCGGGCGTATGAATGGAATTCGGATCTAGTGTACCTGCGGGCACTAATTCCTCCACTTCGGCAATGGTAATCTTGCCGGCTGCTGCCATCATGGGGTTGAAGTTCCGGGCGGTCCCTTTATAAATCAGATTTCCAGCAGTGTCTCCTTTCCAGGCTTTCACCAGCGAAAAATCGGCTTTCAGCCACCTTTCCATCAGATACGTTTTGCCATCAAACTCACGTACCTCCTTGCCTTGCGCTACTTCTGTACCTACCCCGGCCGGCGTGAAAAAAGCAGGTATCCCTGCGCCACCAGCCCGGATGCGTTCGGCTAGCGTTCCTTGCGGAATCAAATCCACTTCTAATTCTCCGGATAGCAACTGACGTTCAAATTCCGCATTTTCACCTACGTAGGAAGATATCATTTTCCGGATTTGATGCCCTTTCAGCAATAAGCCCAGGCCGAACTCGTCTACCCCGGCATTATTGGATATACAGGTTAACTCCTTTATTCCTTTCTTAAGCAGGGCAGTAATGCAATTTTCCGGAATTCCGCAGAGGCCAAATCCACCCAGCATTAAAACAGCTCCATCCCGAATATCGGCTATGGCGGCATCCGCACCAGACACCACTTTATGGATCATAGTAGAATGATTTAAGTAAATGGGCAATGTACAATTAGCTTCGCTGAGAATAGTTGAAAATGGATAATGGGTACGTATTTGACTACAAACCAATTACTGAAGGTCCATTTTATAATTATAATTTATTCAGTCCTGATACTTAAAGGACGAATAAGACAAATCAGATATGAAGGGGTTTACGCAAATGCGCAAGCAGGGATATAGAAAGAAGGTCAGAAAGGAAGGTTTTTTAGTCCAAAATTTTACGGGCAGCCTCTTCATCTCTACGGAGTTGCTCTTTCAATGCCTCAAGGCCAGAGAATTTCTGTTCAGCACGAAGGCGTTCCAAAAAAGAGACCTTTAGCGCTTCATCGTAGATATCCTGATTGAAATCGAAAATATTCACTTCTACGGTTCGGTGAGCCCCCTGCACCGTAGGACGCATGCCAATGTTAAGCATCCCTCCGTACACAGCATCTTTCCACTGCACCTTTACGGCGTATACTCCATCTGCCGGAATAAGTTTGTATTCATCACGCCCCTGGATATTTGCCGTTGGAGAGCCAATCGTCCGGCCCAACTGGTTGCCCTTTATGACTTTTCCTTGCAGGCTGTAGTTACGTCCCAGGTATTCATTAGCCGGATGAATGTTGCCTTCCAGCAGCGCCTTACGAATCCGGGTAGAACTAACGGTAATATGTTCGATGTCTTGCCGGGAAATCTCTTCTACTTCAAAACCATAATGGGTGGCGTTCTGGACCAAGTACTCAAAACTTCCTTCCCGATTCCGGCCAAATCGATGGTCGTAGCCAATCACCAACTTTTTAGTACCTATTTTCTCTACTATAATCTCCCGGACAAACTGTTCGGAGGAGAGCTGAGAAAATTCTTTGGTGAAAGGAATAATAATCAGGTGATTAACGCCAACCTGTTCCAGCAATTCAATCTTTTCCTCAATCGTAGTAAGCAACTTAAGGTCATCACTATCAGTCGAAACTACTTTCCGGGGATGTGGCCAGAAGGTAATCACTACGCTTTCCCCTCCAATGGACTGGCGCACTTTTTCCAGACGGGCCAGGATTTTTTGGTGGCCTATATGCACACCATCAAATGTACCGCTGGTTACTACGGCGTTAGGTAGTTTTCGAAAATCTTCCAGTTCCTGATAAACCTTCATTCCGATTGACGATGCTGTTGAACAAATGCCTCGATAGTGATAGCGTCCTCTACCCGGAAGTTGCCAATCCTGGTCCGTCGCAATGACTCCAGATAAGCTCCCGCCCGCAAGTGCATTCCAAAGTCTCTGGCTAGGCTCCTAATGTAAGTGCCTTTGGAGCAGACAATGCGAAAGCCCACTGAGGGCAAGTTTACGTCAGTAATCTCAAATTCAAAAACAGTTACTGCACGCGGTTGTACATCCAGTGTTTTTCCCTTCCGCGCCTGGTGATACAGCCGCTTTCCTTCTACTCTAATAGCTGAATACATAGGAGGGATTTGCTGCAGGGTTCCGGTCAACTCCCTGGCTGCCGAGATGATCATTTCGGGAGTGATATGGCTTATATCATGCTCGGCATCAAAAGGGGTTTCAAGATCAAGCGAAGGAGTGGTTTTACCCAACACAAAGCGTCCAGTGTATTCCTTTTCCTGAGCCTGGCAAGTAT
The DNA here is from genome assembly GCA_030448185.1 of Cytophagales bacterium. GTDB lineage: Bacteria > Bacteroidota > Bacteroidia > Cytophagales > 172606-1 > CADCTQ01. The sequence goes on from JAUJNL010000008.1 coordinate 7,145, forward strand.
CACTCTGCTGAGTCATCTTGCCCGTACAGTTAATTCTTAATCCGGTAGCTAAAGGGTCCAATGTACCTGCAGGCCCGCGCTTTTTGATCCGGATGGTTCTCCGGATTTTGTTGACCACGTCAAAAGAAGTCCAGGTGGCAGGCTTATCCAGCAACAGGACCTGACCGATTTCAAAGGGGTTAGGCGGAGCCGTTTCGTTTTCCATTGTTTTTAGCTCGGGCTTCTCGTCGCGACTTTGCATATATTCCTGTATTACTACTGCACTTCCAACTCGATACCCAAAGCAAGCAACAATAACAAAATCAATCCGAGCACAATCCGGTAATATCCGAATATTTTAAATCCGTATTTGGTTAAAAAACCGATAAAGAATTTAATCGCTAACATAGCTACTACAAAGGCTACCAGGTTGCCAATAAGTAATACTTGAATATCTTCTGTCTGAATTACTTTGTAATCCTTCAGCAGTTTATATCCCGAAGCCGCAAACATGGTGGGCACTGCTAAAAAGAATGAAAACTCTGCTGCTGCCTTCCGGGTTAATCCTTGAGTCATCCCCCCAATAATGGTTGCAGCAGACCGGGAAACGCCAGGAGCCAGGGCTAGACATTGAAAGAACCCTATTTTAAGAGCCTTTAGATAATCAATTTCCTGCTCATGTTTAGGATTTTCATTTTGCCTAAAAATGCGGTCAATAAACAACAGCACAACACCTCCCACAAGCAGCATAATGGCTACTACCCATACATTTTCCAATAAGCTGTCGATAAAATCACCGAGCAAAAAACCAATCGCTGCGGCCGGCAGAAAGGCAACAAAAAGCTTAAAATAGAAGTCAATGCTTTGAAAAAAACGCCGCCAATAGAGCGCTACGACCGAAAGGATAGCCCCAAATTGAATATTGACAGTAAAGATTTTGGTAAATTCCAGTTTGTTGATTCCCATGATGGCTGAAGCAATAATCATGTGGCCGGTAGAAGATATAGGCAGGAATTCAGTTAATCCTTCAACAATGGCAAGGATAATGGCTTCAATAATTTTCATTGATCAGATTTAGGCTTGCGCAGGATGGCGAAGAATTGAACAATAAAACCCGATAACACAATCAACGGCCCTACCGTAAGTCCCAGACTGCCAAAACCGAATGGATCATTATCCAGGGCCATTACTGTAAACCCTAGGATTAGAATACCAATACCAATTAGCATCAGCAAATAATTCTGTTTACCAAAAGCCAGTTTATTCTTGTTTTCCATGAGTTAATAATTTCGCTGTAAAAAGTTCATAATCAATATAAGTCATCCAATGATAGGGCTAGATACCGGTTTACTGAACGATAGGAACTGATAAACCCAATAAAGGCACCTAAGAGGCACAGAAAAATAAAGAGGCCTAGTGTACGGATGGGATCATCGAGTATTTTTAATTCTTCAACGTTGTGGTAGGCATACTGCATTAATAACCATAATAGCAGAGATGCCAATAAACCTCCAATTAATCCATATGCAGCAGCCCGGAGCAGGAAAGGTGTCCGGATAAAAGAATAAGTTGCTCCTACCAATTGCATACTTCTAATCAGAAACCGCTGGGAAAACATAGCCAGTTTAATTGTATTATTGATCAGAATTGAAATGGTTAGCAATAGAATGCCTGCAAAAGCAATCAGAATGACAGTAATACGCACAATATTTCGGTTAATTCTGTCTACAAGATCTTCCACGTAGGTAGCCTCAAACACCCCAGGAATCTTTTCGAGATCAGTTTTAATTATTCTCATCTGCCGCGAATTGTAAAACTCAGGCTTTATTTTAATAATAAAAGCGTCCCTCAGAGGATTCTCACCTAAGAAAGTATTGAAATTTTCACCCGTTTCTTTTATAAAAACTTTTGCCGCCTCCTCTTTAGAAAAAAATCTAATATCAGGGCGGCCGGCTTTAAGTTGAAGATAAGTGCGGCTTTTAAGGATTTGGGCAAGTTTAGCAGTTTGTTCTTGAGTGATATACCGGTCAAGATAAACTTGAATTTCAACGTTGTTACGGATGTTTCTGGAAAGCTGGTCAGCGTAGAGGATAAATAAACTACAAAGCCCAATTACAAAAAGGGCAAGTGTAATGCTAAAAACGACAGTAATGGATGGGTAACTGCCTACCTTTTTTTTGCGCCGCTGTTTGCTGATTGCCTGCAAGGTATTATAATTGATCAGCTGCAAATTACTAATTTATTCTTGTCTATGACTGATAATTGAAGCTTGTAAAACAGAACAAGCTCTCTCCTTATATTTGAAGGAGAGAGCTTGTTCTGTTTTTTTAGAGGATAACCTACGCTATTCTCTGGAGGTTAAACTTCCCTGTAGGGATTTAATCAATTCTGGGTCAGTTACCTTAGAATCTTTAATTGGAGTAGGTTTATGGTGGTTGGAGTCTAGTCGGTAAAAACTTCCTTCGTAAAACAAATAGGTAATATTCTCAGATTGAATCTCAAGCAGAGTATAAGGTTGGTCGAAGCCGAGCAGCGTAATCTGTCCATCCTTATAAAAGTAATGCAACTTCATACGTGAGCTTGTGTTATCGGTAACATTCAGCCTTTGACTCTCACTGGAGGATGGCATCGGCAATTTGTTTCCAGCAAACGCTTCCTCATGTCTGAGAGGCTCGCCATCAACTGACTTAGCCATTGGATGCTCCGAACGAGGTACAACGACTATTCTTCCAGGAATTGAAGAGCTTATATTCTGCTCTTTATTGTTATTCTTAACACTACTCTTAGTTGAGGCAGATACAAGGCTCTCTTCTTTGCCAGTTGTTGGTTGAGCAATATCATCAGAAATCTCTTTTTGCTCTGAAGTTGATCCTATTGCTGGCACTGTTATTGGTCGCGACTTAACCGTTGCCGAAGATTCATTAGCAATGGTTTTATTCTCCGCATTGCCAAAGGTAAACCATCCGGCAATACCTAAAGCCACCACTCCTGCCATCAACAAACCTACCGTTCCAGAGATGCCTGTATTTCCAGTAGAAAGACTACTAACATCAATCTGCTGAAGCCGTTGCTTCAACTGGGCTTTCCGCTGAGACTGGAGAGACGCAATAATGTCTTTTTGCAGTAGAAACTCATTATGCAAAAGCGGATCCTGCTTTAATGAATCCTCAAAAGCTGCTTTATCTCCGGCAGATAACTCATCCCGAAGATACGCTTCAATTTTTTCGTTGTAGTATGGCTCTTTCTCAAACATACTTCTTAATCCAGAAAGTCACTAGCTTTATATTTCGACTTAATTAATTCATCCAATTCCTTTTTACACTTGTATTTTTTGGTCTTGGCCGTATCAGCATTAGCAAAACCTAACTTTTCGGCAATATCTTGCATGGAAAGATTATCAAAATAATAATAACTCAGAATTTTTCGGCATGTTTCGCCTAACTGGTTAATACAATTATTGATAATTTCAATTCGTTCATTCCGGTCCGTATCAAAGACTTCTTCTTCGTCTTTTTCTTCGGAACTGAATTTACTCTTTCTCTCCAGCTCTTTACGCCATAAATTTTGGCAAATGCTGTACAAAAACGTGCTTATTTTTGATGAAAGTACCAGGTTACCACTGGCTGCCTTCTGCCAAAATACAATCAGTGCTTCCTGGTAGATATCTTTAGCCTCATCCTCATCCCCATGATTGTTAATGACCATTTTGGTCATCATCTTAAAGTTCTTCTTGTAAAGATAATCTAATACAGTTTCATCACCCGTTCTTATTCTCTCAAGGATCTCACTGTCCTTCATTTTAAAAAGCAGCGCTTTAGGATTTAATACTATATAATTTGATTTAGTAACCTCTTTTTTTGAATTAAGAGGAATAAATATCGTGGCAACTGGTGTCACCATATTTTTTTACTTACTTGAAGTTAATACTTCTGTGCCGAAATCCTAAATGCGGGTTTATTGGACGGAAGCCTCCAATTAGCGAAGAATGTAATGTTTCCTTAGTAAATGTGCGTCTCGTAAGACTTATCCTTTATTATTGAAATTACTTAGCTATGCCTTTCCTTAAAAAAACATTTTATTTTAAGAAAGTAACAACGTAACTGAATAAATAGCTGACTTTTGTGCAAGCAATCAACTTCTAAAGCCGAATAAACTTTATTAGCAATAGAATCTATTACTACTCTTCCAGAGGTGAACGCTATTTATTGTAGAAATACGCCAATTCATTATGCAATGTAGTTTTATTAAAAAAAGTGCCTAAACTCCTTCTCCCTACCCTAGCTTCCAACTATGGCATTTATTCTCACACATCTACCTGTTTGTCGCTTCTGTTTCTAAGTATATTACTCAAAACAACGCAAACTTTCTGGTTAAAAAATAAAGAGCACAGGTGTTTTTCCCATGCTCTTGATATTCGTTGAATTATCCTTATCCTACCTACTGCTTTTCGACTACTGGTCTGCCACTCCGTTTGGTACCAAACTCTAATATAGCGTCAATAAACTGATAGGGCTTATAGCCATTAATCGCCGTTTGGTGGAAGATACAAGTGGCCGGAGTCATTCCAGGCAAGGAATTTACTTCAATAATAACTGTTTCAGCGCGGTTATCTTCGAAGATTCTCACAAATGCATCTATCCGGGCATAACCTTCTATATTAAGAATCCGGGCTGTTTTCTTAAGCGTATCCCGGACCTGCTGCGAAATAATAGTTTGTATCTGTGGGTCTTTAGAGAAACGGGCTGGCGTGATGTTCTGCCCTTCGCCCGCCAGAAATTTCTCCTCCAAGGAGAGGACTTCACCGGATGCTAATGCTTCAGACGGTTCGAAGATTTCGTATTCGGGTTCATCACTCCCATTCCAATGCGTTAACAAACCATTAGTATTTCTAGAAATGCTTAGCGCCATTTCTGGAAATTAATTCTTCAACCAGAAAATAAGACTTCTGAGGAAACCCTCATTTGGCTTCAGCGAAAGTACTTTGCCGGACTAGCTAAAAACTCAGCCGTGTCCCGAAACATCATCTCAGCAAAAGCGACTAATTCTTCCTGGTTTTTAATCTTTTCACTGCTGAAGAACATCCATCATCGGCAGGCTTAGCAATTAACGGGTATTTGAATTCAGCCACCAGCCGGTCAAGTACCATTGCCTGGCTCTTATGCCAATCATTCCGGTGTACAAGATCATGCTGGGCCACGGAAATACCATGATTGCGAAGAATGCGGTTGGTTTCGTATTTGTTTATTGTTATCCGCGAACTATCTACGCCAGAGCCATTATAGGGAATACCATGCTGCTCAAGCCGGCTTTGCACTGCACCGTCTTCACCAGGGCGTCCATGCAGGGCTATAAAGACTTCATCTACTACCTTAGCTAACTGAGCATAATCAATCGCATAAGGATATTCAATTGCTTGCCCAACGTATTTCTGCGTGATTCCTTTTGCTTCTTGCATAATCTGCTGGATGACTGGATGCCTCTTACCACCAGCCTTAATTTTGTCGCGGATATCATCAGCATTATCTTTCAGCATGATATTGATAGGCATTACATACAACTCATGATTTTCTTCGCTCCCGGTCAAGAAAATGGGCACAGCTTCATATTTTTCGGATGAACTTAATTTTTCGTAAATATTCCGGCCGCTTTCAACGGATATATGCCGCTCCGACGAAAAACCGCCCATAATCACCCCTACCCGCACTTTCTGTCTTTTTGTGCTTTGTAATTGTACAAGCTGCTCATCTATCGCCTTCAATTGCTTCCTCAACCGAAAATTATCTTTCCCCGCTCTGATGCGCTCTGACAAAGAAGTACGGACAATATAAGTGAGAAACTGCGAAGGATTGAGTCCGATCTCCGCTGCCTGGTGAAAGAAGAAGGAAGAGGGCAACATCCCCGAAGTAGTATTCGGATCATTCAGGAATACCTCGCCCAGTGAATTTACAAAGCCGTCAATCCGGGCATACACATTGAAGTGCAGTGACTTGAACAAGCGCACACATTCCTGCCGGATCTTCTGCAAATGTTTCTCGGGCACGTCAATCGGGGTAATCTTCCGGCTCATACCGGGTAAATACTTGGAACGGTAGTCAAATAAATCACTGCCTTTGATAATCTGAGTTGGCGGCAAGGCAATGGCTTCGCCGTTCTCGTCCTGCACCACAATGCAGGAAAACTCTTTGCCGGGTAAAAATGATTCAAGCAATACGCTCTCCTCGCCGCTTAGAGCAGCTAACGTAATTTTTTCAGTTTTTTCTGAAAGAGCATTCAGTTGCTTAAAAAGTTCCTCGGGATGATAAATGACTTCCTCTGATGAGACATGGTTATTTATAATAGTTACCGGAAGGCCAATTCCTTCGCGGATGTCAACCAGTGTGTTAATAAACCGTATCTTGTGCGCTTCGGTCAGCTCTTTCCAGGTAGCCGAATATACTTCCTGAATAAACAGGCTGCGGTTTACGGCTGCTGCAAACCGGTTGTTGTCCTTTTCAGTCAGTACGGAAACGCCAATGGACGAACCCTGATTAGGAGATTTTACTACGAAGGGTAGCCCTAACTGATGTACCAGCTTCTCCAGAACATCTCCTTTATATTCAGTCTTGAACCAATCAGTACGTGAAATAGTAACCGTTTTGGGTCCGGCAAAACCAGCAGCTTTCATCAGGTCTTTCTGAACTGATTTATTTACTCCAATGGCGGATGGCAGGATACCCGAACCCGAGTAAGGAATTCCGTACCATTCAAGCAGTCCCTGAATATTTCCATCCTCGCCGTACGGGCCATGCAAGGCTAAAAAAGCAAAATCAAACAGTTTACTGAAGTCGTCAGGGGTTATTCGTCGTCCTACCTTCGCAATCAGATTATCCCATTCTTCAGTTGACAGATCACCCAGAGATTCGGCATAGATTTGAAAACCGTGCGGGGAGGGAAGTAAAGCACTTACTGGCGGGTAAAAATCGCGGATCGTACCTTTGTAAATAAACTCCCAGTTGAGCAGAATGAAGTGCCCGACACTATCTACGAATACGGGTATCGCCTCAAAAAGACTTTTGTTCAGATTATCGTACACGGTGCGGCCACCAGCAAAGGAAATTTCCCGCTCACGTGATTGTCCGCCGAAGAAAATACCGATTTTCATGGGTTGATTAAGAATCTTAAAGCTGCAAAATTGGGTAAGTTATAGTAAACAAAATTACAGATAAGCCAGTAGCCTACCTAACATAACTTTTACCCGCTCTTGTAATGAAAACGCCTGAATTGAAGGCCTAAGAAGGTATTTGAATATCTACAAATGTTACTTATTACGCTGCAAAAATACCCTCCCCTTTGAGGTAACTGGTAGCCTCGACAGCGACATTGTGCAGCAAGAAAGTGAATCGGGAAAGGTCGCCAGGATTGCTTCTGCGGAGCCATTAAAGTCAAAATCTTCCTTTTAGATAAGACTTTTAGGGAACGATGGAATCCGGTTAAGCATTACTGCGCAGTTCGCGGATCATATTTAATACCAGCAAACCAGTGTAGCATCAGCACCCGGGCATAACGAAAAATAAGGGTACACACAGCAAATTCAAGGGAATAATAATGGCCAGATATACCCAAAGATCCGGATCATTACCCAGAACGAAAATTGCTATTAGCATGGTAACCATGAAGCCGACTGTCATACCATAGCTGATGTACATGGCACCGTAAAAGAAACCTGGTTCTACTTCATATCTAAGCCCACACACCGGGCACCTTTCGTGTGTATCAGTAAAGTGCGCAATCCGGGTGATAGGGTATTCAAAAATTTCACCCTCCGGCATCTAGGGCATTTAGAATGAATAATAGCCTGCCACTTAGATACATTCTCCATCAAATCGTCCTTTTACTGTTACGGTACCAGAGAAAGGCCACCACACCAATAATCGTGTAGGGCATGGCCAGCAGATATAAAATACCTTTATTTAGACCTGCCCCGATAGAAGTCTCCACCACTACTCACATTATTCTCAACAGTCACCTTGCACATCGCACACTGGGCTGATGATTGCATAGGAAGCAAAGTAAGGCACACCGCGCAAAGCAGAACGAACAGAATAGATTTTCATTTTGATTGGTAAAGCTTTTATGTATGATTTTAACAACGTGGCCAATTAAGTAGTTCAGTTCCAAGGGTAATAAGGACTGATCATCAGGTAAACAATTACCCCAGTGACCGCCACATAGAGCCAGATTGGAAAGTATACCGGGTAACTTGGGTATGACGCTTGTATTGTTTGGTATAGCCAAAATAGATAGCTAACAATACAAACGGTACTACAATAGCAGCCAGTACAATGTGCGTCAGCAGAATAACATAATACACATACCGGATTAAGCCAGCGGCTGCTTTTTCTGACTCTTCCAGAATCTGGTTGTGATTCACGTCTCGAATTTTGTTGCTGGCGCCTGTTAATGTTTGTTTATAAAAAAAACCAAAAACAGCTAACAAAGAACGAAACCCTATACAATAGCCGAACGGTGTTAGTCAGCCGTTTTTTCATAAGTTAATTGGCGTTTACGTATAAAAAACAACCCTATTACTAAAGCAATAGCCGTAGCCGAGTTTAATACTGCATTAAGTCCGGGAAGAAAAGAAACGTCCAGATCACCCAGTTTACCCGTTTGAGGGATAAATAACAGCAGACCTACCAGTATGGGGACGGCAACGGAAAGAATTCCGATGATCGTTAGGAAAAGAGTGTCCTTAGGCGGATTTATATGGGTTGGTTCGTTCATATATTTTTATTATCAGGACTGTTCCGGTACTCATACAACAAAATCTTAATCTCCCCGATTAGCTTATCTACCTCTTCCGTATCAGTCCCATTATAGTATCCTCTGATTACACCTTCTTTGTCAACCAATACAAACTTATCCGTATGCACGAATTGATCTTCCAGGTTTATACTGGTAGTATCATCTTCTTTGGCCGTTACTCGGTAACCGTAGTAAGCCAGGTTGTAGATTTCTGATTTTTCTCCGGTTAGCAAGTGCCATTTTCCCGCTTTAGCTCCGTATTGGTCAGCATAGTGTTGCAGAGCAGCTACAGTATCATTTTTGGGATCAACGGTATAAGATAGGATCATTACTTCCGGATTGTTAAGAAAAGCATCTTGTACTCTTCGTAACTGAGATGACATCTTGGGACAAATGCCGGGGCAGCGGGCAAAAAAGAAATCGGCTACGTGAATCTTTCCACTTAAAGAGGCACGGTTCACTTTTCCTCCACTTTGATTGATCAACTCAAAATCAGGAATGGTTTGAAAAACAGTGTCGGTTACTTCCCTGCCGTTTACTACAGTCGTAGTCATTACAATCTGACCGGTAGTAGAATCAATTTTAGGTATATATCGAGGCAGGGCAAAATGATTGGTACCAAAGCCTTTCAGAAAAAGAAAAAATAAAGCCGGAACCAGCAGCATTGCAAGCAGGATTCCGGCTTTAGTATATTTATTCATAGTATTTACCTTACCTGATCAATAGCACCGCCTTCAACGATCAGTGCTATTAATAACCAGATTACAAAAACTAATGGGATCAGAATGGACCAGATCAAAAATTTCACCTCGCCCTTCAGGTGCATAAACTCAGCTACAATGTAAAAAGCTTTTACCAGCGTCATACCAACAAATATAGCTACCCGAAGTGGACCGCTTTTCATCGTAAAGGCAATAATAAATTCAAGCGCAGTGATACCCAGCAATATCCAGAAGGTTTTCCATATCGCCTGAGTTTGCGGCTTTGCAATGCCGCCAGTTGAAGCATGATGTTGAGGATGATGAGCCATACTATTTTTACTATCGTAAGTTGATGTACTGATTCGTTTATGTGCAGATAGGCTGATAAATTTCTCATACCCTTTGCACTCTTAACTTTTTAAACCAGGTAGAAGAAGGTGAAAACGAATACCCAAACCAGATCTACGAAGTGCCAGTACAAGCCCACTTTCTCCACCATTTCGTAATGCCCCCGGCGTTCGTAGACCCCTACTGCCGTATTGTAAAAGATGAGGATATTAAGTACTACCCCGCTGAGTACGTGCGTGCCGTGAAAACCAGTGATAAAGAAAAACAAATCGGCAAAAGCCGGAGGTCCGTATTGATTGGCCACCAGGTTTGCTCCAAATAAGGTTTTGGTAACCCAGTTGCCATTTTCCAACGTTCTGATAGTAGTACCAGCTTCAGTACCGGTAATAAAGTGCGTCCATTCCCACGCCTGGCAACCTAAGAAAGTAGCTCCACCCAAAATAGTCCATAGCATCCACTTTTCAACGTCATGCCGGTCATTCCGGTGTCCCGCTTCTACGGCCAGTACCATGGTCACGGAACTCGCAATCAGCACGAAAGTCATGATTCCTACGAATACCAGCGGTGCATGAATGTCATGAAAAAACGGAATGGCATCAAACACTCTTTCGGGAATGGGCCAGTACTCCTGAGCAAATTTAAAAGGTCCATGAACAGCTTCGCTGTAAGCAGTGTGACTGAAACGGATCAGGCCATACGTAATCAGCAGCGCTGAGAAAGTGAAAGCATCTGAAAGCAGAAAGAACCACATCATCAACTTACCGTAACTGGCCTTGAGCGGCTCGTTACCTCCATCCCAAATACTGGCTTTTCTCTCCGTCATTTCAGACTGAGTGGTAGATGCTACTGTTGTTGCAGCCATGAGCGTATAAAACGTAATTAATGATTAATTAATAAAAACACGAACAAATATATCCAAAGTACGTCTAAGAAGTGCCAATAGGTTGCACACATATCAATCCGAAGCATACTTTTTGAATGGATCTTGTATTGGAATGCTGCTACCGCTGTAATCAGCAGGAAAACCAGCCCAGTAATCAAGTGGAAAGCATGCACTCCCGTTAGTACGTACAAAAACGAACCGGAAGGATTCCCGACAAAAAAGACTTTCTGGTCTACCAAAGCCACCCACGAAAACCACTGTCCGACTAAGAATCCGATACCCAGCAGTACCGTTAAAACCATCCCGGTTCTGAGACCCGCGATACTATTCTTTTTAGCGGAATAATGCGCCCACTGCATGGCAATACTACTTGCAAATAAAATGGCAGTATTCCACCAGAAAATAGCGGGTAATTCAAATTCGACCCAGTTGCCCTCTCCCTTTCGTACCAGGTAGGCACTGGTAAAAGCCGCAAAAATCATAATGATGGTTACAATAAACAGCCATAGCGCAAACTTTTTTGGATGCATCGCCATGGTTGGCTGCGGCTGCTCCCGCAGAAGGCCATCATCTTTATACCCTTTGATACCCGTGGACCGATTGTTCATAATTTTTCTGTTTAAAGCTTTGTGTTTACCGGCATACACCCAGTATTTACTTAACTATCTATATCTTATAAACACATAACTATAAACTTTCCTCACAGTTTATCAATTAAAAAAGCAATCTGTACAATAGGCAAATACAGGAATGAACCAAACATCATTTGTAAGGCTGCTTTACGCGTACATTCCTTCATTAGGTAAAATGTCTGCATCAGAAACAGAGACCCACATACAACTGCTGTGACAGCGGCGTTGATACCGGTTATACCAAATTTAGCGGGAAGTACCCCTAGTGGAATCAGAAATAGGGTGTAGATCATGATCTGAAACGCCGTGTTCAGGTTCCTGCCGCCATTAGAAGGCAGGAGTTTAAATCCAGCTTTGCGGTAGTCGTCATCCAGTACCCAGGCAATGGCCCAGAAATGCGGAAACTGCCAGATAAACTGAATAGCAAATAAGGTAAAAGCTTCCGTACTGAATTGACCACTTACGGCTACCCAACCAATCAGGGGGGGCAAAGCACCCGGAAAGGCCCCTACGAATACAGCTATTGGACCAACTCTTTTTAGGGGTGTATACACAAAAGCGTATAATACTAATGAGAGAAAAGATAGCAGGGCAGTCAGCGTATTGAATTCAAAAAACAGAATGTATAAGCCCGTAAAGCCAAGCAACACACAGAAAACAGTAGCTTCGGCAATGGAGAGCCGGCCCGAAGGCAATGGACGATTGGCAGTCCGCTTCATTAGCCGGTCCAGGTCAATCTCAATAATCTGATTAATGATATTAGAGGCACCGGTTACCAGTAAACCCGCGAAGGAAAACAAACCCAATTTCCAATCTAAAGGTTCTTTGGTAGCAATGGCGTACCCGATAGCACTGGATAGAACAACGGTCAAGGAAAGCCGTAGCTTCAACAGATCAATGTATGCTTGCGCTTTCAGCCTCAATAGTTGTACGCCGCTCTGTTCTCTGGTTTGCGTAGTAATCATTGATAAGAAAAATGTTTAGAAGGATTTGCGGAAACCGTATTTACAAATACCTTCTTTTGATTTATGAGTAATAATAACAGAAACTGGAGTCCGGTAAGTAACGTCGCCAGTAACAGATGAACCGGCTGAAGCAATGCAGGTATTTCAAAATAAGCCATAATAACTCCTGAAAGAATTGAAATACCCAAAACCATCAGCATGCCAATTGTGCAATATCGTACAGTACCCAACCACCCAGTATTTTTCTTTAATTGAAAAGCAAGTACCAGATTAACCAACAACACGATTATTGAAAAGGAACGGTGAATAAAAAACTCAGTCCCTAACTGCGCAATCCATAATTCTCTTCCCACTTCTCCCGCACCTGCAATCACATCAATTTCTTCTCTTACTTGAGTACCTAGTACAACCTGAACCAGGGACAATACAAATGCGATCACCGTAAGAAGGTTTATTACTGCCCCTGTTTCACTGCTTGCCCGAGTAGTTTATCCCGGAATGACCTGGCTACCACATAAATCAACAAACAAACAATTACAATTGCCAGAATCATGTGCACTGTAATCATCCCGGGCAGCAGATTCGTGGATACCACCAGGGAGCCCAACCAACCCTGAAACCCTACCAGGACGAAAGCCAATAAGCTCAAACCAGGAATGAGCCAGTCCGTCTGAAAGTAGGTTACCGAGAAAACCAGCGTCAGGAAAACGAAAATTCCAATCAATACGCCTATTACCCGATTCACGTACTCAATCCAGGTTTTAACCGGATTAAAAGCAGCCTCCACGTAAATGGAAGGATCATGCATAATCTTATCTGCTAACTCCGTAAATCCCAGCTTTTCCAGCGTACTGGCCAAACGTTGGTTTTTCTGCTTCCGTTTATGAGCATACACTTCCCGGTAATTATCTGGTAATTGGGCAGTCGTGGTAGGCGGCACCCAGTTACCAAAACATTTAGGCCAGTCGGGACAACCCATTCCCGCACCCGTACTTCTGACTACTCCTCCCACCAGAATCAAGACATATACCGCAACAATGGTAATGACACCCACCCTTCGAAATGCTCTTCCCTGATTACTAGTATTGGTTGCCATCAATGCTTTCCTTAGTAAACTACTCTAGCTTATGTGGATTGTCAGAATCAATCTCCGACCTTCTTTCTTGTCATTCACAATGGTAGGCGCCTTAAGATCTTCGCCCCGGTCCATTTTGGCTTTTTCGTGCCCATTTCCCTGTCCCAGTGCTTCGTTTTCAAAGCCAGATTAGATTCCGGAGTTTGCCACAGGGGAATATGCTGGGGAATATAATCCTCTTTGGCTCCGGGCTTACTGTAATCATAGGGCCAACGATATACGGATGGGATCTCACCTACCCAGTTGCCATGTCCCGGATGAATCGGTGCCGTCCATTCCAGGGTATTGGAACGCCAAGGATTTTGAGGAGTACGGCGGCCATGGAAGATGCTGTAAATGAAATTAAACAGGAATACCAATTGTGCTGCGGCCGTAAAACCAGCCGCAATGGTTATGAATGCGGTTACGTCCAGATACAAATCTTTCAGAGCTCAAATCCAGTAAAGGAGTAATAGCGGCGAGGGAAACCGGCAATACCCATGAAGTGCATTGGGAAGAACACCATATATACCCCAATAAACGTGCACCAGAAGTGAATATAGCCTAGTTTCTCATCCATTAATCGCCCAAACATTTTCGGGAACCAGTGGTAAACACCCGCTAATAGACCGAAAGCAGAGGCGCTACCCATTACCAGGTGAAAGTGAGCTACTACAAAATAGGTGTCGTGCAACTGAATATCAATGGCGGAGTTTCCTAAAGCAATACCTGTTAACCCGCCAGATATGAATACGGATACCAGACCTATTGAGAACAACATGGCCGGCGTGAATACAATATTTCCCGCCAGAGCGTCGTAATATAGTTAAAGGCCTTTACTGCCGACGGAACCGCAATAATCAGGGTCAGGAACATGAAGATCGAACCTAAGAAAGGATTCAAACCTGACACAAACATATGGTGCGCCCATACCAGGAACGAAAGTACCGTAATAGCCATCATGGATCCAATCATAGCCCGGTACCCAAAAATGGGCTTACGGGAGTTAGTGGCAATGATTTCGGAAGTAATACCCAGCGCAGGGAGCAGTACGATGTATACCTCAGGGTGACCCAGGAACCAGAACAAATGCTGAAATAATAGCGGGCTGCCACCATTTTGCGGTAAAGCCTCACCAGCAATATAAATATCGGATAAATAGAAGCTGGTTCCGAAAGTACGGTCGAAAATCAACAGTAATGCCGCAGAGAACAATACCGGAAAAGAGAGTAATCCGATCACTGCCGTGAAGAAAAATGACCAGATCGTTAAGGGTAAGCGGGAGAAAGACATTCCTGGGGTACGCAGGTTAATAACGGTAGTTACGTAGTTAACCCCTCCCAGCAATTGAGATATAATGAATAAGGCCATACTCACCAGCCACAGGGTCATCCCTAAACCAGACCCTAACATTGCCTGAGGCAAGGCACTTAATGGCGGATAAATTACCCACCCGCCTGCAGCAGGCCCTGTTTCGATAAACAGAGAGGTGAACATCAGTACGCTGGAAAGGAAGAAGAACCAGTAGGATAGCATGTTCATGAAACCGGAAGCCATATCCCTTGCACCCACTTGCAGCGGAATCAAAAAGTTACTGAATGTACCACTCAGCCCGGCAGTCAACACAAAGAATACCATGATGGTACCGTGCATAGTTACCAAAGCCAGATAAAATTCAGGGTTTAATTTCCCCTCTTCAATCCATCCCCCAAGTATGGGTTTTAGAAAATCCATATTCATTTTAGGAAATCCTAATTGAAGCCGGAATATCAGGGACATGCTCACCCCGACTACCGCCCAGAATAAACCGGTAAACAAGTATTGCTTAGCGATTATTTTGTGGTCCTCGCTGAAGATGTATTTACGAATAAAACTTTGGCGATGATCGTGATCATGGTCATGGTCGTCGTGCCCATGTGCAAGATCATGCTTTGCTGGAATATCAACCGCTGCCATGAGATGTCGGTTTAAGTAGGAAAAAGGGTTACTTAAGGTTTATTTTTACTTAGAAGAATTAGATACCATTTTAATTGGATTAGTTGCTGGTGCTACTGCGGCAGCATCCGGAGCAGGAGCAGCCGTTGAATCACTAGCAGGAGCATTATCGCCTTCACCGGGTCCAATTATTTGAAGGGCTTTCTGTTGCAGATTAGCCGGGACTTTAGAAAGATAATCACGATGCGTAGCCAGCCAGCTTTGCTGTTTGGCAGCCCAGGCATCGAACTCTTCCTGGGTTTCTACAATAACCAGATTGCGCATAGAGAAGTGCCCGCGACCACAAACTTCCGTACAGGCTAACTCGAAGTTAAAGTTTGGATTGCCAAGCTGTTCGCGCATTTCCTTAGTGGTATGAGTGGGCGTAAACCAGAACTTGGTAGGCATCCCTGGCACGGCATCCATCTTCACCCGGAATTGCGGAAGGAACACACTATGCAATACATCACGGCCACGGATTTTCAGTAATACGGGCTTTCCTTTCACCAAGTGAACTTCGCGGGGCATAAAGTCATCAAAAGAATTTTCGTCGGTCAGGTCAATCCCTACTTCATTGGAAGCATCAATCAGGCGGTAGTTAAAATTGCCTAATTCCGCCTTTTTCTTGCCTAGCTCGGCCTGCTTCACTCCAGGGTAGCGTACCAGCCAGTTAAACTGCTTTCCTACTAATTCTACTTCCATTGCTTGCTCAGGCGCATCAGAAGTAATGTCCCGCCAAACTTTCCAACCGGAGAGCACCAGTAGGGTCAGTACAATGGCTGGTACCACGGTCCAGATTACTTCCAGACGGTTGTTATCCGGATAAAAACTGGCTTTCCGGTTTTCACGGAATTGATATTTGTAGGGGAAATAGAAAAGGAGTATATGGGTTGCAAAGAAAACAGCTCCCGTTATTCCCATCGTAATCCAGAAAAGGTCATCGGTTTTAGGCCCATGTTCGGAAGAGGCATCGGGAAGAAAATACTCGGCAGCCACCCAGGAAGACCAGATAATAGCTACAGAACCCAAAACCAATAGCACCACCCATAGGGCTGCGTTAACTTTATTGCTGGTAGTTTCTCGTGACCGGGGCGCACCGCGTACAATTGAAATCAGGGATTGTACCCGAAAGATCATGACCAGAATGATCAGGATGAGTACAATTCCAACGCCTAAGATTATATTTGTCATAATGTATGGGCAGAAACAGGTATTGAGATAGTCAGTCCTTAAATTAAATGTTATGATGCAAGCTTTCTTCCAGCATGGGATGATTGCGGGCAACCAAGGGAGCTTTGGCCAGGAAAGTACCCAGCACCAGCGCGAACGCCCCGGCATAAATAGCTACCGTACCAAATTCTACCAGGCCAAATCCACCGTGAGCCCCAACTGTACCCGGCATAATCATCTGGTAGAAATCAAACCAGTGTCCTACGATGATGCCAATGGCAATTACTTTCAGGAAAACCATATGCCGCTTAGAATCACGGGTCATCAGGGCCAGGAACGGAAATACAAAGTTGATGAAGATATTAAGGAAGAAAACGGGTCGGTAGATTCCGCCGTATCCTTCCAGGCGGGCCAGGAAATAAACGGTCTCTTCCGGAATGTTAGCGTAGTAAATCAGCACGAACTGCGCGAACCAGACGTAGGTCCAGAAAATGCTGAAGGCAAACATAAACTTGCCCAGATCGTGCAGGTGATTGGAGTTCACATGGGGCAGATAGCCGGCTTCCTTTAGATTTACTATGGTCAATGTAATTACGGCCAGACCAGTTACCCACCAACTGGCAAACATATACCAGCCAAACATGGTACTAAACCAATGCGTATCAATGGACATAACCCAATCCCAGGCTGCCAGCACAGATGTTACGGCAAAGAAGATCAGGAAGTAGGCCGAAGTGAACATATTTCGGTCGAAAAACTTTACCCCGCCCTCCAGGTCTTCTTGCAATGAACGTTTACGGAGCACAAGAAATAACCAAAACCAGACGGCAAAGTAAATAACCATCCGGATCACGAAGAAAGGGGTATTAAGAAAACCCTTCTTCCCGGCGATAATTTCATCATACTCCTTGCTTTTCGGATCAAATAGTCCTTCGTGCGTCCAGTGGAACAAGTCATGTTTAGCCACAAAGAACATAATAAGCATAATCACGCCGGTAACCGGCAGAAAATAGCCGAAAGCCATCGGCACCCGGAGAAATCCGGCGGACCAGCCCGCTTGAGAGGCGTATTGTACCGCTACAAAGAAGACACCGATAATAGCAATACCCGTAAA
The DNA here is from genome assembly GCA_030448185.1 of Cytophagales bacterium. Classification (GTDB taxonomy): domain Bacteria; phylum Bacteroidota; class Bacteroidia; order Cytophagales; family 172606-1; genus CADCTQ01. Next base: position 24,809 of record JAUJNL010000008.1, read on the forward strand.
GAAAATGTTATTGAGCCAAATGTTGGCGTACAGGCGGGTATACCAGTGAAATTCGTGTCCGCCTTCCGCTATTGGCTGAACGGTATTTTCGGCGGCTCCTTGATGAGCACCTTCAGTGTTCTGTGCCGCATGACCCGTTCCGTGTTGAGCACCTCCAGCCGCCTGAGTAGCATGCTCCGCGCCATGATGTTCATTACCTCCACCTGACCTTAGCATAAAGCAGCCAATAATCAGCAGCAGCAATCCGATTCCAATGGTTAGCAGTGCCCGGCTTCGGGTTTTAGGTTGAAAAACGTATTGTTCGTCTAATGATACTACCGGTGTATGATGATGTCCAGCCATTTCCTGAGCTTTTATCCGTAGATGTTTTCGGTTACTGTTGTTGAAGTTGATGTACGTAGTGAACTATTTTCCAGCGGTCAGCCGGATTAACCTGTGCTCCGTGCGGCCACATCCGTCCTCTTCCCCACGTAATTACGTGGAAAATATGTCCACTATTCATAGTCTTGTAGTTACCGGCCGAGAAATTGGCTACCCCTTTGTACACCTTGCCAACCGGACCATCTCCTTTGCCATTTTCGCCGTGGCATGGCTGACAGTACCGACTATATAACACTTTACCCTCCTCTAATGTTTGTTCATTTTCCGGAATTGGATTCCGCAATGTCCTTTCGGCAATCTCAATGCTGTCTTTGGGAATATTATACACCATCAGATCCGTTACTGCGCTGTCACCCGTACCGTAAGTCGTTTGATAATTACGGCGGGAAACAGTTCCCGTGACCGGATACCAGAGGTTATTTCCCCAAGGATTGTATGGATTCTTAAAGTCTGCCCGCTGCTTGTATGGCTCGTAGGATTCAGGGTGGTACATCTCCGGTGCATACTCCGTACCTGGATCATTGGGATCGGGGGTACAGGAAAATGCCAGTAAAGCAGCCAGCAGGCAAACACTTCCAAAATATTTAAAACGCATCATGCTATGAAAGACCTTAAAGTTATTCTTCTACAATTTTGGTATTTACCTCAACCGCTCCGCTGTTCTTCAGAATTGAGGTAATCTCGTCGGCACTTAACTTATTCTTACCCAGATCTACCGCCATGATAAATTTATCGTCGGTGCAGCGGCTGTCAAACAACAAGGGCTTCTTACCCGGCCAGAGGCTGCTGATTATCAGAAAAGTTCCGACCATACCTAGGGAAGCCAGCAGCACGGTTAATTCGAAAGTAACCGGAATAAAGTCCGGAAAGGCAACGAAGTCTTTTCCCCCAACAATCATGGGCCAGTCGTACCCCATCATCCAGATCATCATGGTCAGGGCCAGCGTAGTACCCGTAAGTCCGAAGAAAAAAGCGACCCTGGGCAAACCTGAACGTTTATATCCTAGTACTTCGTCCAGTCCGTGAATAGGGAAGGGAGTATAGACTTCATAGATGCGGACCCCATTGTTACGGACATTGGTTACCGCCGAAAGCACTACATCCTCATCGTCGTATACGCCAACCAGAAATTTATTTTCGTTATGCTCCATGAATGATTTACGTTAATATAAGTCGTTGTGCTTACTCAGCGTCTTTGTTATAGGCCGGACGGGTTTGGGCTTCGGAATGACTGGCGGCTTTTACCGTTGGTTTATGCGCTTCCAGCTGAATATCCGAAGAGGTTTTAAGAATAGCCTTGATTTCGGCCATGTTCACGACCGGCAAGAACTTAGCAAACAGGAAGAACAGCGTGAAGAACAGCCCGAACGTGAGAATGTAGTCTCCGATATCTACCAGGGTTGGGTAGAACATAGCCCAGCTGGATGGAAGGTAGTCGCGGTGCAGGGAGGTTACAATGATTACGAAACGTTCAAACCACATCCCGATATTTACCACAATTGACAGGATAAAGGTTGCTACCACACTCTGACGGATTTTCTTGATCCACAAGAGCTGCGGAGAGATTACGTTACAAGTCATCATCGACCAGTACGCCCACCAGTAAGGGCCAGACATCCGGTTAAGGAATGCATACTGCTCGTACTGAACTCCGGAGTACCAAGCAATAAAGAACTCCGTAATATAAGCGACTCCTACGATGGAACCGGTAATAATGATGATTTTATTCATCACATCCATGTGCTGAATGGTAATGTATTCTTTCAGGTCAAACACTTCACGGGTAATCAGCATCAGGGTCAATACCATCGCGAAGCCGGAGAAGATGGCCCCGGCCACGAAGTAGGGCGGGAAGATAGTCGTGTGCCAGCCCGGTATCACCGAAGTAGCAAAGTCCATGGATACGATGGTGTGTACCGAAAGTACCAGTGGGGTAGAAAGACCAGCCAGAATCAAGCTGACCGCTTCGTAACGCTGCCAGGTTTTAGCGGCCCCATCCCAGCCAAAGCTTAGGATACCATAAGCAATGCGGGCTGTTTTGGTCTTGGCCCGGTCCCGGATGGTAGCCAGATCCGGGATTAAGCCGATGTACCAGAAAACCAGGGACACTGTTAGATAGGTACTGATGGCGAATACGTCCCATACCAGCGGAGAGTTGAAGTTTACCCACAGTGATCCGTAGGTATTGGGTAGGGGTAAACACCAGTAAGCTAACCAAACCCGGCCAACGTGCAGCAGAATGAAAGTACCCGCGCAAAGTACGGCAAAAATGGTCATCGCTTCGGCTGCCCGGTTGATTGCGGTTCTCCACTTCTGACGAAACAAAAGTAAGATGGCGGAGATCAGTGTACCAGCGTGCCCGATCCCTACCCACCATACGAAGTTAGTGATATCCCAGGCCCAACCGACGGTTTTATTAAGTCCCCACTCTCCAATGCCATACCACCAGGTCCGGTAGGCTGAGTACATGCCGATTCCCAATAGCACTAGCGAAATTAAAAAGGCAATATTCCAAAGCTTAGTTGGTTTAGCCTCTACCTGCCGGCATATATCCTCCGTAACGTCAGCGTACGTCTTGCCACCAAGTACGAGTGGCTCTCTGACGGGTGAAACAACGTGACTCATAAGTATCAGTTAAGAATTTTGATTAAGCTTTATTCCTGATTTTAGTCAGATAGGTAATTTGAGGGCGCACGTTGATCTCTTCGAGTACGCGGAATCCACGCTTACCCTGCTCCTCTTCCCACATCTGAGCTACCCGGGTTTCCGGATCGTTCAGATCACCAAATACAATCGCTCCGGTAGCGCAAGATTGCGCACAGGCAGTGATAATTTCACCATCTTTCGGACGTCTTCTTTCCTTCTTAGCATTCAGCTTTCCTTCCTGAATACGCTGCACGCAGAACGAACATTTTTCCATTACCCCGCGGGCCCGTACCGTTACATCTGGGTTCAACACCATCTTGCCGAGATCGTTGTTCATGTGGAAGTCAAACTTCTCGTTGTTGTGGTATTTGAACCAGTTCAGGCGGCGTACTTTATAGGGGCAGTTGTTGGCGCAGTACCGGGTACCAATACACCGATTATAGGTCATCTGGTTTAATCCTTCTGAACTATGGGTGGTTGCCAGTACCGGACACACCGTTTCGCAAGGCGCTTGCTGGCAATGCTGGCAAAGCATGGGCTGGAATACTACCTCTGGATTGGCAGAAGCTTCTTCTAAAAGCCGGTTTTTCTCGATCAACCCGGCTTCTTCCGGCACCGGATCAGCGCTGTAGTAGCGGTCAATCCGCAACCAGTGCATTTCGCGGCGGTTGATCACTTCCTGACGACCTACCACTGGTACGTTGTTTTCTACGTTACAGGCAACCACACAGGCGCCGCAACCCGTGCATGAATTCATGTCAATGACCATTCCCCAGGAGTGATTGAGGTATTTATGGCCATTCGCTTTCCATATATTGATCTCAGTAGGACTCTTGGGCCCTTCTGACGATTCCACCACTGGTCTGAAACTTCCAGCAGCTGGGTTCTGCTGATACTCATTTAAGTTAGCCTCTTGCACTATAGGGCGGGCCATAATCGTATGGTGCGTCTGCACCTGGGCAATTTCCCATTTACCTTTGGCCTTGCTTATTTTCACGTCCGGAGCCACAAAGCTCATAGTTCCATTAACCAGTGAGGCGAACGGATACGCATTTTTACCAACCTTGTTGCCCGCTTTACCCGCCTTTTCACGTCCATAGCCGATGGCCAGCGCCACCGTACCTTCGGCTTGACCGGGTTGAATCAATACTGGTATTTCAATAGAATATCCTTTTCCTTCTACCTTCACTAAATCACCCTGCACAAGCTCCATAGCTACTGCCATTTTCTTTGGAACGGCCAGGTAATTGTCCCAGCACGCCCGTGAAATAGGATCCGGAAATTCCTGCAAATAAGGGTTATTGGCCTGGTCTCCGTTACCGATGCCTGACTTTTCGTAAAGCACCAGTTCGGTAGCGTTGGAATTAGCCTTATAAGTTTGCCCGATGGCAGCAGCCACCGCATTTACGTCGGCATTGAAGGTCACTCCACTGCCAGTAGCTGCAGGAGTTGCAGTCGGCTGGGTCAGCGGACGGGCTGCGTCATTGGTATTACTATTATTTACCTGTGTTTCGGGCTGAATGATGGAAGCAGAAACTGTCTTTGGCTCAAATACCCCGTCGTGCAACGTTTGCGTCCAGAAATTCTCGAAAGAACCGGCTCCTTTTGCCTGCGGATATACATTGGTACGCCAGAAGTTTTGCAGGTAGGCAAAATAGTTTTTATTGGTTGCACCAGCCCAGGTTAGTAAACTTTCCTGCGCCGCCCGTGTCTTGAAGATCGGGTTGATCGTGGGCTGGATTACACTGTAATATCCACGCTTGGGTTCGGCATCGCCCCACGATTCCAGGTAGTGGTGATCCGGGCAAACGTATTCGCAAAGGGAAGCGGTCTCGTCGAAGCGATCCGCAAAGGATATCCGTAGCCCAACCTTTTGCAGGTTCTCCCCGAAAGTCTTACCTGTCGGGTAATCATACACCGGGTTGGCATTATAGAAGAGTACCGCGGCCACTTTTCCTTGCTGTACTTCCTGTACAAAAGCAGCCATGGCTGTGTCGTTACCAGCTTTCAGATTGGAAGCGGCTCCAAAATCTATTGTTTTGCCGTTGGCACCTATCAAGCTGTTGATGGCATTAGTCAGAATCTGAACATTTACGTCTTTGGAACCGCTTATCACTACGGCTCTGCCTTTGGCAGCTACCAGGTCTTTAGCGGCTTTATCCAAATTCGTCACCTGAATTGCCGGAGCATTAATGGCTGCTCCGCCGGTTAATTTAGCTACTTGGTTATATAAAGCCGCTACTACTAATCCCTCCTGAGAAGGTTTAATAGGTGTACGGTGATCCGCATTGGCACCAGTAATGGAAAGGGTGGTTTCAAACTGATAGTGGCGGGACATCTGTTTTTTGTCCTTACTCAGTTTGCGTTGCTGGGCGTACTGATAACTATATTCAGTACTACCGGGCCAGGTTCCGAGGAAATCCGCAGCTCCGATCCCCACTACCACATCGGCATTCTCGAAATTATAGGTTGGTACCACTGCTTGCCCATACGAAGCTTGATTGGCCTTTAGTACCGCGGCAAAAGAATTCGCATCGTATACTACGTGTTGAGCAGTGGGATATTTGGCAATAAAATCACGGATAACGGCTTTGGTGGACGGGCTGATAATGGTTGAGGAAACGATTCGGATGGCGCCGCCCCGGAAGCAATCTGCTGCAGGCGGGAACTGATCTCACCGTCTATTGATTTCCAGTCAGCAAACCTTCCGCCTTTAGCCGGGCCTTTCAGACGGGTATTGTCATACAGCGACAATGGGGAAGCTTGCGCTCTGACACTAGTACCCAGCCGGGTGAGACTGGATAAGTTATTGGGTTCTATTTTAATGGGACGTCCTTCGCGGGTCTCGACCAGAATGCTGTCGTACCCACCGTTGGAGTCTACATAAGAAGATGCGTAGTAATTAGATATAGTTGGGTCAATATCTTCCGGCTTATTCAGGTAAGGAATTGCTTTTTTTACGGGAGCTTCGCAGGCAGCCAAAGAGACCGCTGTTATGCCAAACCCCATCATTTTCAAGAAATCCCGGCGGTTAGAACCAGTTACATCACTCGGGATTCCCTCACCCTCTTTCTTTAGATGAGGAAACTCATCATTGGCGTTTTTTACAAATTCCAGATCGTTTGACAGCTCCTCTAACCCCTTCCAGTATCTTTTATTATTGCTTTCCATAAAGAATATTGAGCGGACGATTTTTGTGTGTTAAGTATTAATAGTGGCACTTGGAACATTCGATACCCCCTATGTTGGCAACCCGCATAGGCTCTTTGGTCTCCTTCGAATGCAAGGCCAGTAACTTATCGTAGTAGGCATTGTCCTGGGCGTTCACCTCCGTTTTGCGGTGGCAATCAATACACCAGCCCATCGTAAGCGGACTTACTTGCTGCACTACTTCCATATTCTGAATCTCGCCGTGGCAGCTCTGACATTGAACGCCGCCGACATTGACGTGCTGGGCATGGTTAAAGTAAGCCAGATCGGGCAGGTTATGTACCCGTACCCACTCAATCGGACGATTCTGCTCAATAGCCGTGTATATTTTCTGAATTTCGGGCGAAGTATTCTTAATTACACCGTGGCAATTCATACAAATGTTGGCTGAAGGGATACTGGCCGATTTAGCTTTACTTACAGTTGTATGGCAGTAGTTACAGTCAATCTGATACTGACCGGCGTGCAGCTTGTGGGAGTAGGCAATGGGTTGCTTAGGGGCATATCCCTGGCTGATCCCGATACTCATTACCTGATCATTGGCTACTTTTCCGATTACCAGCAGGAACAACAGGGCCACACCACCTTTAAACGCATTACTATTAACAATCTCCTTCCAGTTTACCCGCTCCAGCATTTCGCGGTCTTCCGGAGTAAGATCTTTCTTGTCATTGAGGAACTTGCTCAGTAGCGATACGATCATGATTAGCACCAGCAACACCAGCAGCAGAATGACCAGCAGGGCCACCAGGATAATCGTGAAATAAGATGAAGCTCCTGCTCCTCCTGAGGCATCCGTACCGCTGCCTGATGGAACCAGTTGCGTTTCAGCCTCACCGCCGCCAGCTGTATTATTGGCTTCACCACCTGAACCTGCTACATCAATATACGCCAGAAGAGACCGGATCTGGTCATCAGTCAAGTCGGGGAAAGCTTGCATTGGAAGTTTGTTGAACTTATTGTATAGGTCAACTGCGTACTTATCGCCGCTTTCAATTACTTTTTGGGGATTGTGAATCCAGCTGATCAGCCACTGTTCCGGACGGCGCTGGGTAACTCCTTTCAATCCGGGGCCGACTAACACTTCATTGGTAACAGCATGACACTGGGCACAGTTATTGTTGAAAAGAGTTTTGCCCTCTTCTACCTTGGCGGCATCCTGGGTTTTGGGCTGGGAGCCTCCTGCCGGAACATCTGCACCGCCGCTTGCATCAGCTTGATCTGCCGTCATTACCGAGTCCCGGTTGGCATTTTGTGCCTGCCCCGGAATCACGGTTGTTATCCAGAGAAAGAGGCAAAACAGCATTACTTCCCAAGGCTTCCAGGCACTCTTTAGTAGACTTTTATTCACTTTGATACTCATTATGACTATAGGTTCTTTAAAGGCCGCACAAATGTAGTATCGGAAATTTATGCTACCAAATGAGTTTCTAACCCAATTTTTAGGTATTATGATCTCATATACTAGATAAAAGGCTATTCATTTGTTTTACAGTTGTTTATAATCTAAAAAAGGCAATTTGGTCAGTAATTTAGAACGATTTTAAATAAGTGTTTTAATTAAAAAAATTCAGTTTTTAATGCCAGTAGGTTTAAAAAGAGGATATAGGTCTTGGTTTTAATAAAAAACAGGGCTGAAAGATTGAAATTTTGCAATTTCACGCCAGTCAATCTCATTTTTTAGGTTTTAGCGAAAAAGTCCAATTGTTGGATAATTAGACTGTGATTTTTATTAATGGTTACCTAGTATAATTACCAGAGAATCTATAGCTAAACAATCCTGCCCAATGAGTTTCTTCGCCAGTCTTTTCGGGCTCAATAAAGCCTTAGCTAAACAGACCTCTCCCGGATTACATTCTAATCAATGGGCCAATACTGAAGCGTTACAAAACCAGCGGAGCATAGACAAGCAGCAATACCAGCGCATCAATGCCGCTGTAGTGCGTATCGTTATTGGTAATGAGATTACAGACTACTACTTTCCTCAGCAGGAAAATGAAGTTTTATGGGAAACAGACTTTAATTCGATGATACCCATCCACAAATACTTTGGACGTTTTAAGGAAGGGCTTTTTACTGGTATCAAATATAACTATGGGTACGCACCCAATCGAACAGCTGCCGGAAAGTACGTTGAATCTATTTTTGAGTATGAGCAGGGATACCCAAAGGGTTTGCAGATTTATTTTAGTCCGGATGGCGACGTAATCAGGAAAGGGTATAACTATATAATTCCTTCCGAAGCTCTTCTACTACCGATCTAAGTAATATAGACTTACGGTTTTTACTCAAAAAATTGCCGCTAATCCCTTTAGTGGCAATTTTTTTTGCCTTGTATATGTTATTATAGTAACATTTTTTAGACTTCATACATGTCCATTTTTCAACAGTTTATTCACTTCAAGCAGGCCGGTATTTTATGTTCATTGGTGCTGCCACTTGGCTTTATTTTCGGGTTGATTTTTTCGGGTCGCAAGAACGAAGATGAAGCAGCCCGGCCGGAGGAAGCTTCGTACTTGATCAGTACGGAAAAAATAGGGACGTATCAACCGGAAGCTATCGGTAAAAGACTGGGCAATATACCAGCTGTTAGTCTTTACACTCGTTTTCCGGTAGAGGTATATAAAGTAGTATACCGGACTATTGATACGGAAGGGAAGCCAGTAAATGCATCTGGCGCATTGGTAATTCCGGTTACGGATGGGTCATTGCCTTTACTTAGTATCCAGCACAGTACGATTACATCGGATAAAGCGGCTCCTTCTTACTACCAAAGAAGCAGCGAAGTCTGGTCGGCCGGTACCATACTGGGTTCAGCGGGGTATGTGGTAGCATCGCCGGATTACCTGGGATACGGAGCATCTAATCAATTGCCGCACCCCTACGAACACCGGGCCACGCTTGCTTCTGCCGGACGAGATCTGCTGCGAGCCGTCAGAGAGTTTTGCAAGAATCGTGATTTACGGCTCAATGGCCAACTTTTTCTGAGTGGGTATTCAGAAGGAGGCTATGCTACTATGGCGCTGCATAAATTACTGGAACAGCAGCATGCGGATGAGTTCACCGTGACGGCCAGTGCCGTTGGCGCCGGTGCTTACCACAAATCGGCATTTGCCCGGCACATTCTGACTACTACCCAGCCACAAACGTATATCAACAGTTATTTGTGGGTTTTACAGACTTATGACAATGTATACCGACTGAACCGTCCGGATGCGTATTACTTAAATGAGCCTTATGCTTCTAAGGTACAGGGAAGTGGGATTACTGCTAAAGTAGAAACAAATCCGCAAAAGCTCTTTGCGCCGGCATTCAGGGAGGGGATTGTATCAGGCAAAGATACTGCTCTGCTGCGGGTATTGGCTGATAATGACGTACACGACTGGAAACCCCGGGCTCACGTGGCGCTATTCCACGGAACTTCGGATGATTATGTTCCCTTCTTTAATTCACAGGATGCTTACGATGCCATGCGGAAACGTGGTGCCGTCAACGTAGAGCTCTTGCCCATTAAAGGAGGTAATCATTTCTCGTCCGTTCCCCAGTTTGCCCTGGGAATGTTCAGCTTTTTTGAACGATTCGGGGGCGCGGCAAAATAAGGGGCGCCCCTACCCTATTGGGGGGTGTACGACAAATTGCAGATCAACCATTAAACTTTGTTCGTGTTGTTCCGCATTTAGCTTCGCTGAGAATAGTTGCAATGCGGATGAACGCTCTGCAATTTGTCGTACACCCCCTATTGGGTTATCTGATAATTTATTCTAAGATTATTTTTATCTTTCCAATCCTTTTTTTTCGGAATGGGTAAGCTTGAGACAACGCGTACGGATCTGTACGCGTTTTTTATTTAACGGGACCTATACTAATGCATACGCCCCTTATTTTCTCAGTAAAAGAACTATATCCATATGACCATGCATAAAGCGACCGGTTTGTATTTGTTGTGGCTACTGGCTGCGTATCTTGTTGGTCCTGAGAGCGCATCCGGACAGCAAAAGTCTCATCAAATAATGGCTGGCACCCAATTTCCGGTTCACTGGGGACTAGGATATCAATATAACCATCACAAGCATTTCTCCGGACGGGTACAGGTAGGCTTACTAACTGCCCCTTATGATAAGTTCATCATTTATTCGATGGAAGCCTTTGGGTTTGATCAAAAGTACAGTAAAGCCCTGGATCAATCATTTAAGCTGGGAATTGTTGGCACCGTTAATCCGCAGTACCGCTTCGGGAATAACTACCTAGGCGTACAGGGACAGATGGCGTATCTTCGGGGATCAATCAGCCTGGAAGAGGCGGCCCAGCTTCTGTTGGATAGTAAAGTTCCGGTTCCGGACTTAAGCCAGCTTCCGATTATTCTGCCAGACTTCTCTACCCGCTCCAACCTGTTTTTGCTCGGTATCACTTACGGTAAAGAATTTACGCTGTCAGACCCACGATTTGCCCTTCGCCCGGAAATAGGCTTCACCAAAATAATCGCCGCCAGAAACCATTTCTCCATAGATATTGATGTGCTTGATCAACTGCCGCCGGTGAAGGTATACTACCATAATCTGGATGAAAGATTAAAATCGTATTACCTTACATATGGTTACATCCCCAGCATTAGCCTGTACCTGGTCTATACGCCGGGCAAAAAATCTCTATAAGTGCTTATCCGGAAGAACTGATTTGTTATCTTATTATACAACCTTAAGCCTTACTACTACTATGACCACTATCGGATTTATCGGAACTGGAAACCTTGGATTGCCCATTGCCCGCAATTTGCTAGCGGCAGGCCATAAACTAAAGATTTATAACCGCACGGACGGCAAAGCGCAATCACTGATTGATCTGGGAGCTATCCGGGTAGCTAAGGCAGTTGAAACGGCCGAACCAGGCCAAATTGTGTTCACCGTATTATCAGACGATGCGGTCCTTGAAGAATTAACGCTGAAGGATGAGGAGTTTGCCCGGCGGCTTGGGAAAGATGGTATACACGTTTCTATCAGTACTATTTCGCCGGATACTGCCCGTCGGATTGCTAATCAGCACGGGCAGTTTGGCGCCAGCTACGTAGCCTCACCCGTCTTTGCCCGGCCCGAAGCAGCAGCGGCACGGAAAGGCTCCGTGTGCATTTCAGGCCCGGCAAGTGCCAAAGACCGGGTAAGACCCTTGCTGGCTCAATCAATAGGCGACGCTATTTTTGACTTCGGAGAAGAGACGGGGGCGGCTAATGTAGTTAAACTGGCAGGAAATTTCATGATTGGTGCGGCTATTGAAGCCATGGCGGAAGCCTTTACTTTTGCCGAAAAGAATGGGGTGACCCGGCAAGCAATTGCGGGTATGCTTACCCAAACGCTGTTTGCCTGCCCTATCTATCAGAATTACAGTAAAATGATTGCGGCTGATCAGTATGATCAGGCGGTAGGGTTTACTATGCCACTAGGACTGAAAGACGTGAACCTGGTATTACAAACGGCTAATGGGAGCCGCCAACCGATGCCATTCGCCAATATCGTGCATGACCGCCTGCTAGCCGGTTTAGCTAAAAACCGTCATGCATGGGACTGGACGGGCTTAGCCCGCGGTGTTTCTGAGGATGCCGGGCTCTGAAAAAAGTTAAGCAAATGACAATGGGCGGTTTACCTGCTACTGCTTATTGATTTGCTTCCTGCTCCACCGGAAAGTATATTTTAAATTCGGTGCCTTGTTCCGGTTCGCTGTTTACTTCAATCTTACCACCCATGTTTTCCACAATTTTCTTGACAATGTAAAGCCCGATACCAGTCCCCTCAACGTGACTGTGCAATCGCTTGAACATACCAAACATTTTAGGGATATCTTCCTCACTCACGCCGAGCCCATTGTCTTTAACCACCAGCACTTTGTAATTGCCTGATGGGTGCAGGAAGGTATGAATATCAACCTGGGGAACGCGGTCCGGCGACCGGTATTTAATGGAGTTGGAGATCAGATTATACAGGATGCTGCGGAGGTTTTTGCGGGAGAACCGGACACTGGTTACTTCCAGCCGTTCGATAATCCGGGCCTGATTTGATTCGATAAGCTCTTTAATATTCTGTTTTACCTCATCTATCAGCAGCTTTATTTCGATGTCTTCCACATCGGTAAACTCGGCGTGCTCCAGCTTCGATACTTCCGTCAGGTCATTGAGGGCATTCTTAAACTTTTCAATGGAGTGGTCCATCATTTTCACCAACTCTTCAATGCCTTCATTTCCCGGAGGCAGCCTCTTTTTTAGCAGGATTGCCAAGCCTTCAATATTATTAATAGGCGCTTTCAGATCGTGCGAAGCCGTATAGATAAAGTTGTCCAGATCAGCGTTGATACGCCGCAAGTGATCATTGGTATGTCGGAGTTCTTTTTCAGTATTCATCAGGTCCTTCGTCCGGACTTTTACTCTTTCTTCCAGTTCATTATTAAGCCCCAGCAGATCACTATGGGCTTTTTTCAGATCTTCTTCGGCTCTTTTGCGGCGGGATATATCCTCGAAAGTAACCACCAAACCGGTATCCAATTTCACGGCCTGCTGTGCGTACCATACCTCATGCTCATCGAAAGCAAAACGCTGTTCGTGAAGCAGGGGCTCTCCTGTTTCAACTACCTTTACGTAATATTCAAAAATACCCGCCGCTTTCAGCCCGGGAAATGCTGCATTGAGCCGTTGCCCAATCAAAGTAGCGGGATCACGCTTTAGAATTCTCCGGGTTGCCTGGTTTACCCGTACAATTTCAAAATCCTCTATTTGTCCGGAAGCATTATGAATGGCTTTTAGCGCCCAAATCGCATTGAGGGAAGCATCCAATACCCGTTCTACCAGATCCTGGGATTGCTTTAGCAACTGGTTTTTCTGCTGCAGCTCTTTATTCTGTAAGTAAATCTTAATAAACGCCTTGACCTTGGCCCGGGTGATACCCGGATTGAGTGGTTTAAAGAGAAAATCTACGGCTCCCGACTCAAACCCCTTTATTACCTTGTGGTGATCGTGATCAATGGCCGTGACAAAAATGATGGGGATATTACTGGTGCGGGAATTGTTTTTAAGCAGCCGGGCTACTTCAAACCCATCCATACCGGGCATCTGCACGTCTAGCAGGATAAGAGCAATTTCTTCCTTAATCGCAATTTTAAGTGCTTCTTCCCCCGAAAGGCAGAGGATGTAATGGGTGTTATCCTCGCCGGTACGCAATACAGTTTCCAGTGTAATAAGATTTTCTACTCGGTCGTCAACCAGAGTACGCTGACTGCCGTCGATACGACTTCCTCTGTATTGTGACTTGCTTTACTTTCAATCATGAATGCTAATAAGTAGATTTTTCCACTGACTCTGTCTGTTTAAGCTTCCCTGGACTAAAACCCGGGGCAATAGTTGCTTGTTGACATCCGGGTTAAAATCCGGAGCAATCTAATCCTGTATCATCCTTCTTGCCTTTTACTTCGAACACCGTCCATCGAACTTCAGATCTTTATGACTTACCCCCAGTCCATTGCAATTCCTGATGCATTTGTAGCAGCAGTTGGCTGATCTGGTCAATGCGCATCACCTGCCGGACCGGGCAAAGCTGTAAAGCGGCTCTAGGCATGGTATCTGCTTCGGCTTCACTTGGGTCCTGAATGATGGCCAGGCCGCCCCGGTCAGCAATGATTTTCAGGCCGGATGCCCCGTCCACATTAGCCCCGGTCAGCAGCACTCCCACCAACCGGGGCCCGTATACTTCTGCCGCACTTTCAAATGTCACATCAATGGAAGGCCTCGAATGATGTACCGGCGCTGAAAGGTCCAGCGAGAACGTATAATCCTGTTCTACCGGCACATGATAATTGGCTGGTGCAATATATAAGTAGCCCTCCTGTATTTTTTCCTTCTCCTCCACTTCCCGCACCTGCAAATGGGTGCGGTGTTGAATTACTGATTCCAGCTCACTCTTGAAATTGCGGCCCCGGTGCAGTACCACGATCAAAGGCAAGGCAAAGCGGGCTGGCAGTCCGCTTACGATTCGTAAGATGGCTTCCAGTCCTCCCCACGACCCACCGATGACTACTGCTTCAGGCAACACTTTACAGGTTTTAGGTTTACGATTTCTGGTTTACAGTTTTTTGTTTCCGGTTGCCCAAATTGTTCGTTATTCAAACAGTGACGCTATAAATACCAGACGCTCTGTTACCCAAACAACAGACGTGATACACCAATAACAGACGTGATAAATCACGTCTCTACTACGCATTAATTTTTCAATCGAACATCGAACATCAGAAATCGAAAATATCCGAAATCCATTTAAACCCGCTTACGGTAAATCTTTTCAACCTTGTCTGCTACTTCAAAGTAACTCGCCTGCGGCGACAAACTAATGCTTTCTTTCTTGCCCAGACACAGATAGCCCAGATTAATCAGGCTGTTCAGAAATAAATCATATACCCGCTCCTGCAGCGGCCGATCAAAGTAGATCAGCACATTGCGGCAAATTACCAGGTGGAACTCGTTAAACGAACTGTCAGTAGCGAGATTATGCGGATAGAAAACCACGTTTTTGATCAGGTCGCTGTTAAACTTCACATAGCCATACCGGGCTGTATAGTAATCCGCAAAATCATGCAAACCACCGGCCAGATGATAATTACGAATGTACTCCTTCATGGATGATAATGGATAAATGCCGTCCCGGGCCTGTTGCAGCACTTTCTGGTTTACGTCAGTGGCGTATATTTTGGTTCGCTCCAGCAGGTTTTCTTCCTTCAACATAATGGTCAGCGAGTAGAGCTCCTCCCCGGTGGAGCAGCCAGCATCCCAAATTTTGATATAAGGGTACGTAGACAACATAGGAACTACATTCCGGCGGAGGGCTACGAAAAAAGAAGGGTCGCGGAACATCTCGGTGACATTGACGGTAAGCTCCTGCAGAAACACTTCGAAAAAGGCAGGACTTTGCCCCACTTTTTCCTCCAGAACCGAAATACCCGGAATACTGTGGTTGGTCAGAAAACGACCGATCCGCCGGTACAGCGATGCCCGCGAATAGCCAGATAAATCATAGCCGTAAGTCCCGGCTATCACTTGTATTAATTTTTCAGCCTCGTTCTTCTCAAAAAGCATACTGGGTACTGGGTAACAGAAAATTATCATTGATTGAACAGTCATCGGGAAAAGGACCTTCAGGTAAAACTAATGACTGATTCCCTAATACCTGCACCCAATACCTAATACCCATTATACAACCATACCCGCATCAGAGCCAGTAATTTGTCCGTATCAATGGGCTTTGAAATGTAATCCGAAGCACCAGCCTCCAGGCATTTTTCTTTATCCCCTTTCATAGCTTTGGCGGTCAGGGCTATGACCGGCAGGTTTTTCCAGGCCGGATTCTGGCGGATATGACGGGTCGCTTCAATCCCATCCATCTCAGGCATCATTACATCCATCAGCACGATATCAATGCCCTTTTCCGTATTCATGGTATCTAACGCTTCTTTGCCATCATTGGCTACCACAATTTTCATGTGATGACTTTCGAGCAGACTGAATAGTGAATACACATTCCGCACATCATCGTCTACCACCAGCACTTTTTTATCCTTGAGAATTTCTTCCGGAATATGAAGCTTCATCTTAAAAGATTCATCTCCGGGAAGTTGTTCATTTACTTTATGTAGGAAAAGCTGTACTTCATCGAGCAGACGGATGTAGGAGAACTGATTTTTGATGATAATGGTATTGGCGTATTTTTTCAGTCTCGCTTCCTCTTTTTCCGACAGATCTTTACCCGAATACACAATGATCGGCAGGTCTTTCCCTTCCTTACGGACTTTTTCCATCAATTCGTATCCTCCCGTATCAGGCAGGTTCAGGTCCAGGATCACGCAATCCACCTTTTCTTTACGCAACTGATCAAGGGCTTGTTCGCCGGTCAGGGCCGGTAGGGTCTGAATGCCATGGGCGGCCAGCAACTCGGTAACGGCAGTATTTTCCCCTTCATTGTCTTCTACTACCAGCACTTTACGAATGGTTTTCCCTTCTCCACGTACGGTACCAAAGGCTTTGTCAAGCATTTCCAGGGTCACCGGCTTAGGAATAAAATCATTTCCCTTAATCTGTTCGCCCAGTGTTTCCTTATCATACGCCGACATAATGTGTACCTGCACCGTGCAGAGCACCGGATCTCTTTTCAACTGTCCCAGCACTTCCCAGCCGGAAATATCGGGCAGGTGAATGTCCAGCAGAATGGCATCCGGATGGTGTTTACGGGCCAGGGCCAGTCCATCAGTACCATTGTAGGCCTGCAGTACCGTAAAATGCTTAAGTGCAGCAAAGTCAGCCACGATCTGGCTAAATCCTTTATCATCTTCAATAATAAGGAGTGTTTTTTCGGGCGAGTTGGATGCTCCATTCGCCTTGCCATTGGTCACCGGCACAATGGCCGGAAGGGCTGTCACGGCCTTGGTCACTGCCGGACTGGGGACTGCTTTTGCCGGAGGTGGCGCTTCCACGACGGGTTGCGTTTGGGGCTCGGCTTCCGCTTGGCGGAATATACGGGGCAGGTACAGGGTAAACGTACTACCAGCATTTTCCTCGCTTTGCAGGTGGATTTCGCCGCCTAACAATCCGGCCAGTTCCCGGCAGATAGCCAGTCCCAGCCCGGTTCCTCCAAAACGCCGGGTCGTAGAAGTATCAGCCTGTTGAAAGGCCTCAAATACCAGTTGCTGCTTGTCTTTGGGAATACCAATGCCGGTATCCTGCACCGAAAAGGCAATAACTTCGGCTTGTTGCCGCAAGGCTTCGTTCCGCAAGTGCCCCTTATCTGCTACCGGATAAATGCGGAGGGTAACGGTTCCTTCTTCGGGTGTAAACTTAAACGCATTGGAAAGCAGGTTTTTGAGGATCTGCTCCAGCCGGAACCGGTCGGTATGCAT
Organism: Cytophagales bacterium; assembly: GCA_030448185.1. Taxonomy (GTDB): domain Bacteria; phylum Bacteroidota; class Bacteroidia; order Cytophagales; family 172606-1; genus CADCTQ01. The sequence continues at coordinate 41,963 of JAUJNL010000008.1, forward strand.
AGTTTCCGGCAGGGTATCAGCCAATTGAGTCGTGAAGGTAATGTTTCGGCTGCGGGCCGTCTGTTCAAACAGCGACTCTAAACGAATACGCCGAGGGTCGAAATCGGCCAGTTCGAGCTGAATCTGACCCGACTCGATTTTAGACAGATCCAGTATGTCATTGATGAGCTTAAGTAAATCCGATCCGGAATTATGGATAATACTGGCGTGTTCTACCTGTTTGGGGGTCAGGTTATTATTGGTATTATCCGTCAGTAGTTTCGATAAAATAAGGATGCTGTTGAGCGGCGTACGCAACTCATGCGACATATTGGCCAGAAACTCACTCTTATAGCGGCTGATGACTTCTACCTGTTTCATCTTCAGCTCTACGGCCTGTTTTGCCTCCTCTATTTCACGGTTTTTGATATGAATAGCCTCAAATTGCTCCTCTAACTGCTGCGTTTTTTCTTCCAGTTCCGCGTTTTTCTCCTGCAACTCCTCCTGACTTACTTTAAGTTCTTCCTCCGAAGCCTGCAACTGCTCCTTTTGCTCCCGCAGTTCCGTATTAATCTGCCGGAGTTCTTCCTGCTGGGTTTCCAGTTCTTCGGCTTGGTTCTGGGTTTCGTGTAGCAACTCCTGGGTTTTCAGGTGAATTTTGAGCGTGTGTAACACGATGGCTATTTTCTCGGCGGCGGTTTCCAGAAAACGGATTTGCCGGGGCATAAATTTTTTGCGGGAAGCCAGCTCAATCACCCCTTCCACGGTATCTTCAAAAACCACCGGGATGACAATGATATTAACCGGATCAATGCTGCTGAATGCGGAAGTAATCCGGAGGTACTGCTGAGGCACTTCGGGGAGAACGGTTACTTTACGGTTTAAGGCAGCCTGGCCAGCTACCCCTTCGCCCAGTGAATAGGCCGGCATAACTGCCTGACCAGCGTTGAGAGCAAACCCAGCCGTGAACTGCAGCCGTTCGTAATCATTCATCAGAAACAGCGCCCCAGTATTGACATCCAGGTATTCCCCCAGGAAACGCATGATCCGTTGCGAAGCTTCCGTCAGCGTCTGGGCGCCACTCATAATACTATTAAGTTCCCCAATGCCGGAAATCTGCCAGTTACGGTTTTCATTTTCCGACGAAAACCGCTGCAGATTGTCCTTCATGCGGCTCAGGGCGTTGCTCAACACATCATTCTCATGCTGCACTTCCACTTTTATCGAATAATCACCCTGCTCAATGGCTTCGGCTACTTTAGTCAGATGGATATTTTTGTGCACCAGTTTCCGGAAGGATTCGGCCAGTGCCCCGATTTCATCTTTTGAATGAATGGGAATCGAAACATCCGTGTAGCCACTACTCACTTTATCCGAAGCAGTTTTGAGTATCTGGAGTGAATCTGCAATCAGCCGGACAGTATAAGCACTCAGAGCCACTGCGGTTACCATCATCAGCAGCACAAATCCGACGTAAAAGATGACCATCCGGTTTTTCACGGCAATGGCCTCCTCCATCAGGTCCTTGATCTGACCGATGCTGTAATCTTCGACTTCTTTGAACTGCTCAATTACACTTGTGTATTTATCGTACCACATCCGCGGGTTGAGGTCACTCAAATTAACGTTTGGGTTCCGCTTAAGCTGTGCGTGAAAAGACGTGATATCCTGGTAATGAACGCTATTAAGTTTACGCTGGTACAGCGACAAAATATCAGGCGGCGCAGTACGGGTAAACCGGCTCAGCTCTTCCGAAAAAAAAGCCTGCAGCATTTCAAATCTACTGTAATCCTGGTAGGAGAATACCTTCGCAGTCAGGGCCTGGGTCATTAGAGCTCGTAGGCGGCCTAATTGTATTTTGGCATGTACCAGGTGCACATACGCAGTAAGTAAGGCACGTACCTCCTCATCACTGATTGTATTGGCATTAGCCTGCATCCGTTCAATCAGTTTTTCGCGGATATTGGTATTGAGGGTTTCGTAGCGGATACTATCCAGGCGGAGGTTATTGAGCTGGTCACGGAATACGGGCAGTTCATTGAGCATCTGCATTTCCTCGGCCAGCGTATGATTACCCAGGATAAATCGCCTCAGCCTATTTACAGCCACATCGGTGTTTTGCCTTTGTACCTCCATCTCATTGCTGAAGTCAGTGCCCTTGCTGGCTACAAATGCCTGCGAAAGCGCTCTTTCTTTCTGTACCTGGTGTAACACGCCGGATAAAATTTCTGATTCCTCCAGGGTTTCGTAGACCTTCAGCAGTTGATCCTTCTCCCGTATCTCATTAAAAATGGCCGTGATCAGAAAAAACAGCAGCGGAATCAGCAACACGACCAGCAGGAGCAGCAATTTATCCCTGATCTTCAGATTCTTGATAAAATTCATAATTCTGAACTACAAATTTTAGAGGTTACCAATAAAACGGCCAATGCTTTTAAATACAGCGCCTTGCCCGTAGTGATTTCACCAACTGTCTACTAGTTACAGTCTGACATAACCCGTACCCGGGAAGGTTCTTTACGAACTTAAGCATAATACGCAAAAATGGAAAAACGGGAATAGCGTATGAAGGGAGAGCATGTTGTTTTTGAAAATACCGTCACTGGTACGCTTGATGCAGACGCAGCAGCGTAGCTTATCGCTTTGCTTTTTTAGACACGGGTAGTCTGATACCTCTTTCGGCCAGCCACTTTTCAGCCTGGCGGTAACTGGCGGGTAACTGTACTTCACCCTGCAGCTGGCTATCCCGGTACTGGGCCATCGTTTTCATTAGGGCTTTTCCATCAGGGGGGGCATAGGCAAAATCAGCGCCTTTCTCCAGCAGGTACGTTACGCCCTCCCATTGCTGCTTCTGCGCCATCATCAGCAATGGGGTTCTGCCGGCGTCATCCAGCACTTCGATATCAGCCCCCTGCTCAACCAGCAACCTCATATTATCAAGCCGGCCATACCGGATGGCCGTAAAAATCACTTTTTCTCCGTGGAAACCATTCCCATTCGGATTACCTCCTTTATGGAGGAAAAGGGGGAAAACATTGGAAGAGAGATAAACCACGGCTTTGCCCAGGCATAGGTTCGGATCGGCGCCCTCCTCCAGCAGAATACGCAAAGCCTCTTTATAGACGCTCTCATTGTCATTATAGCTTGCCGCTTCGATGGTAAATTCCAGAAAATTCATATTCTGTTTTCCCCTGGAATTAAGATTCAAGCCTTTGCCCACTAAAGCCCGTATCTGGCTGGTATCTCCTTTGAGAATGCTATCGGCTAGTGCTACCTGGATCCCTTTCGCAAAAAAATGTTTCCCTTGCATGGGCTCAGGTTCCCGATGGCGGATCGTGTTTTTAATGTGTATGGATAATTGCAACAGGGCAAACAGGAGAGGAATTACTCCCATGAGTCCCGACACCCAGGGAGCGGCTGGGCGCTTGCTGATAAATAAAGGCAGGGCAGCTAATACCAGAAAAAGTCCGAAAAAAAAGGCGAATTGCTGAGCTGTAGCATATCCGGCAGCCTCTGTCTCAGTAGCTACGGCGTTAAACAGGTAAAGCAGAAAAAGAACGGCATCCAGGCCGAGCAATACCCAGACGTATCTGATTAGAGAACGGCCTCCAGTTATTTGTATATCGTCAGCAGTCATCAGTCAGGTAAAATGGTACCCCGAAGGTGTAATGGCAGATAAAAATACTGTTCCAATACATACAGGTTTTTCCCAAAACAGGATACTATTGATTGTCCCCCTTATTCTCTACTTAAAGAAGAAAATCAATGGCATGTTGAGAAAATACTGGTCTTTATGATAGCTGGCGGACAAAGATATCATCATTAGCCAATAATTTATCCTGGTTTCCATACATATTTACCATCCTTGTCAATATAAACCACTTCCGTCCCGCTGAAAAAAGCGCCGATCTCCATACGGGCCAAGCCATTACGGAACAAGCCAGGCGCTGTGAAACGAGGCTTGACCACTTCCCGTCCGGTACGGTCAATAAATCCCCATTGTCCGTTTTTTTCTACTCCGGCCAGGCCATTCCGAAAAATTCCCACAAAATCATAAGGGAGTTGGGGTAGTACCCGGTTACCCCGCTTGTCAATGCCGTACCAGATACGTTGATTTTTGTCGGCACTAAGGGTATACCCTATAGCTATTCCCTGGTGAAAACCGTGCGTATCATCAAAATCAGTTTCCAGGGCAATCTTTCCGGTAGTGTCCAGGAAGGCAAATTTGTAATTCTTCCGGCAAACAGCCGCTAGTCCTTCACTGAAAGGGAGTACCGTCAGGTACCGCGGGGTAACCAGCCATTGGCCTTGCTGGTCAAGGTATCCGCCCAGGTCTTCTTCGAAATGAGTGCCGCTACCAGCCACTATCTGATATACGGGAGTATACCCTTCTTTAAAACTCAACACGTTCAGGGACCGGCTCATAGAAACTTCCAGTATCCATTCTCCTTCTTCGTTTATAAACCCTGTTTTATCTCCTTGCTTTACGGCAGCAAGTCCCTCGGCAAAATGGCCCGCTTCCTCAAACTGCGGCAGAATGGCTACCCGTCCCGTCTTATCTACGAAACCATACTTTCCGTTTTTTTTTACGCGGCCCAGTCCACCCGCAAAATCAGCAACTTCATCATACCTGACTCCCTGCATAGGCTGACCAGTAGTATCTATATATCCCATCTGGGTTCTGAACTCTGTTGTACCATTTTTGGGAGTAGCTATCTGACGTGTCACGGCGGCCCGTCCTTCGTAGTAATCGGAGGCGTGCTCAAACTGGCAAGGAATTACTAACTGTCCGGCCCGATTCATATACCCCCATTTCCCGTTTAATCTTACCGGATAAAGTGCGTATGGGTACTGTTTAAACGCTTCCAGATCAGGCGCAATGCTATTGCCCACGACGGGTCGGCGCTTGGCGGGGAGCCAACAGAAGCGGACCAGTACCAGGAATACCAGGAGCAATAGCAGAAGCAGTAACTTCATGTAGAACGGCCAGCAGGTGGTTAGCAGAAGACCACCGTTGAACATTAGTAAATCCTGTTTGTCTTTTTGTAACCATTGCCCTGAAAAATCAGAAGCAGCCCTGCCCTCCAATCGAACATCAAACATCGTCAATCAAATTTCCTACTCTTTCACCTCTTTTTGCAAACTCACGTATAACTGGGAAGTCTCATCTTACACCCTTACAATGACCTATTCATCAGCAGAACTCACAGGGAAAGTAGCCCTGATTACCGGAGCAGGTTCCGGAATTGGAAAAGCAGCCGCCTTACGCCTAGCGCAGGAAGGGGCAAAGATTGCCGCCTTGGGTCGAACCAAGGAGGAACTGGAACAAACAGTCAGCGAAATCCGGGAACAAGGCGGAGAAGCCGTTAGCATTCTGGGCGATATTTCCCAGTCTACGGACATGCAACGGGCCTACGATGAAGTGCGAAGCCAGTTTGGCCGGCTCGATATTGTATTTGCCAATGCCGGAATCAATGGTGTCTGGGCTCCCATTGAAGAACTGACTCCGGAAGAATGGGATAAGACAATAAACATTAATCTGAAAGGCACCTTCCTGACGGTAAAATACGCCATTCCGATGCTTAAGGAGCATGGTGGCTCCGTAATTGTGACCTCTTCCGTGAATGGCACCCGCATTTTCAGCAACACTGGCGCCACGGCTTACTCCTGCACCAAAGCGGCTCAGGTTGCCTTTACCCAGATGGCGGCTCTCGAATTAGCGAAACACCGCATCCGGGTGAATGTAATTTGTCCGGGAGCTATTACTACCCAGATTGACGAAAGCACCAATAAGCGCAACCTGGAGTCAGAAAAGGAGCCGGTTGAATTTCCCGAAGGAAAAATTCCGCTGACGGATGGCAAACCCGGCTCCAGTGAGCAGGTAGCCGAACTAGTCCTTTTCTTTGCTTCGGATCGTTCCAGTCACATCACCGGCACACCAGTCTGGATTGACGGCGCCGAATCTTTACTGATGGGATGATGAGTAGCAATTAGCGGTTGGCTATTGGCTAAATTGGCGATGTGGCAATGGGTAATTCTCTTTACAGTTATTACCGGAATTATCAGCACGGCCAACATCTAAAAGCCAATTGCTAACCGCTAATTGCCAACCGCTAATCGCTAACCTCCTCATTCAGACGAAAGAAAGAAAAAGAAGGGCTGTTTCCGGACAAATATTGCACTTTTCTGTGGGAAACGTGCCCTTTCCGTCGTAAATTGGGCCATGATCAAAAACCAGGTGCTATCTTGTTACTGATTCCCAATTTATGTACCCCCATTTTTGCGTACTGCCTGTTTAGTAACTATCCTGTTGCTGCTATTCAAGGTTAGCTATGCCCAGTCGGACCGTGCCCGGTACAAACTACTTTGGAAAATATCGGGAAATGGCCTGACTAAGCCGTCTTACCTGTTTGGCACCATGCACCTGAAAGACCGGCGGGTATTTGATTTCAGTGATTCGGTGCTGGCCAAGCTCGATGAATGTCCGGCTTTCGCTATGGAATTGCACCCGGATACCATGATGCATGCCATCTTTTCGCAGTATACCTACCGCCGCGATTCGGTGCACCTGCTCAGAAATGAATTATCCCGGGAAGAATACCGCAAACTCGATAAACGATTACGGCAGGAAGCCGGGGTTTCACTGGACGAGCTCCGCAATAAATCCCCCTGGCTGATCAAACTACTCCTGAAACGTTCGCTGAAGTCCCGCGAAGACCGGCCCGCTTTCCTGGATGCCTATCTGTATTACCTGGCCCGTACCCGGCAGAAAACGATTATTGGCATTGAACGGCTGCGCGAACAGGTTCCTGATTTTGACAGCCTCTCCCTGGAGGCCCAGTTGGACGAAATTCGCAGCAACCTGCAGTCAAAGGAAGAGAACAAAGCCCTCGATGATCTGATTACGCTCTATCACTCCGGGGACATTGACCGGCTGCACGCACTGTTTCAGCCTTATTACATCAATAATGAAAAAGAAGACTTAGACATGCGGCGACGCAACCTGACAATGGTTACCCGCATTGACAGCTTTATCCGGCAGGAAGCTACTTTCATTGCCGTTGGCGCTGCTCACCTGCCCGGCGAACAAGGCCTGGTGGAACTACTACAGCATAAGGGCTACACAGTCACTCCCGTCAGGGCTACCTTCACCGGCCTGGCGACCCGCTACCGACCGCAGCCCGAGCAGGACCCCTGGATCACCTTCAGCCCGGAAAAGTCGTCTTACTCAGTTGCATTGCCCTCCCAGCCGTGTCTGCTGCCGGTAGGCGACATGAGAGAAATAGACAGCTATATTTTTTCCGACCTGGGTACCGGTATCATATATTATATTCTGAGTGAGGCTGTTCCCACGGAATCAGATGCGGCAGAGCAGGAAAAACTGTTTGTGCGGGTTATCGAAAATATAACCCGTCAGCGGGGGGCTAAACTCAATTCACAGCGCAAGATATCCTTTCAGGGATATCCGGGACGAGAGTTGGACCTGGTTTATCCCAAGGAAAACAGTTATTACCGCTGCCGCATCTACCTGCGCGGCAATAGCCTGTATCTGCTGATGGCCGGCACGGAAGACCACGCCTACCTGCAATTACCGGATGTTTCCCGTTTTTTCAATTCCTTCCGCTTGTCGGACTATAAACCCTCCGTATGGAAAAATATAGTTTCGAAAGCAGGAGCTTTCAAGGTACAGATGCCGGGCACTACCAAAAAAGACGTTTCCCAAACGGACGACCCTACCGCTGGCAAAACCCGGATGCACACGTTGGTCAGCACGGACGAAATTACGGGCAAAGCCTATTTTGTCATTCATCTCGACCTGCCGGTGCGGTCCCTGTTCAGGAGTGACAGTGCCTTTTTGTACAACGCAGCCCACAATGCCGCTGCCGAAGTGAAAGGCGAACTGCAAATGACCCGGCCCGTACAGTTGCAGAACCATCCCGGTTTGCATTACCGGGTTATTTCCCCGAGTCAGGGCCTGGCTTATCACGCCCGGGTTTTTCTGCGGGGCAACCGCACGTACATTGCCGGTATGGTAACGGCGGCCCGTGATACCTCAGCGGCTGAGAACAATCCCTTTTTCGATTCGTTTACCTTCACGGAATACGCAAAAACCACCTGGACCGCATTTAGCCCGTCAGATCAGTCATTCGAGCTGCTGATGCCCGGACCAGTCAAAGCCTCTACCAATGATACCATTTCCCAGGCAAAACAATTCCACACAGTACGCTACCTGGCTCAGCAAACGGCTACTGGATTCCCCTACGAATTATCCGTGAGCTCTTTTTCGCCCTACTACTCGGCGCCTGACCCGGCAAGCTTTTTCGAAGAGAAACTGAAGAATGTGCTGGTTGAGTCAGATACTATTTTGCTCAATCAAAAGATAGATACGGATGGATTGCTGGGCCGGGAAATTATTATTGGTTCTACGGCAACCCATACGGTACAACACCTGAAATGGCTCCTGAAAGGAGGGCGTTTGTTTGAACTCAGAACCCGGGTACCCAAGTCACTGGCTAACAGTCCGGAAGTAAAGCGGTTTTTGGGTTCGCTCCGGATCAGCGGCCAGAGGGATAATACGGCTCTTTTCCGGAATAAAACGGCTACGCTCCTCTCCCACCTGACGGCTACGGATACCACCCTGCGTAAGGAAGCTTTTGAAGCCCTGCACTGGTACCGGTTCCGGTCCGAAGACCAGGAAATTCTGGCCCGGACCCTGCTCCAGAATCAACCGGACGATACGGCCAGCTACCAGAGTGTTCGCCGGCGCCTATTCACTAAGTTGGACCAATTGGGCGATTCAACGGCGGTATCACTGATTGCCAGTATGTATCCCCGCCTGCCGGAAATACCCGGCTTGCAAATTGCTGCTCTGCAAACGCTGATTAATCTGCAAACGCGGCAGGCACTGGCGGCTTTCACCGATCTGGTGCTGAGCAAAACGCCCCAGGATCAAAATAGTATCGATTTCTTCTACTACAGTCTGGAAGATTCCTTGCCTAATGTAAAAGTGATGTTTCCCCGCATCCTGCAATTGCTCGATTTTCCGGCTTACCGGCAGGATGTATACTGGCTTACGCAGAAAGCACTGAATAGCGGCGTAGTAACCCTGCAGGAAATAAGCCCGGCCCGTACCCGGGTAATGACCGATGCCCAGCGGCTACTTCAGCAACGTAATCTTTCAAGCCCCCTGCTGGAGACGTATGATCGGGGCGCCTTTGAACTCATGACGATGGCCGGTCTGCTCGAAAAATTCATCCATGAGCCCGCCAGTCTTGACCTGCTTAAGGCGATGCTGGATGACGTAAGCCCGGAAGTAAACCTGAAAGCAGTTACCATTCTGCTACGCAAAGGATTACCTTTTGACCTCCGGAAGCTTGACCGCATTGCCGCCGCTCCGATTACCAGACTGCAATTGTACGAAGTATTGAAGGAGGCCGGGAAAGAACCTATATTTCCTAAAAAATATGCCACGCAATCCTACTTTGCCGAAAGTGAGCTGTTGCGTGAGCTTTCCTATGAGGCAGACACTCCCGAAAAAATAGAACTGGTCAAACGCCGGGAGGTAATCTATCAGGGAAAGAAGGGAATGGTCTATCTTTTCAAGTTCAAAAGCCCGGGAGATCACAACTGGTATACGGGGTTGAGCGGATTATTTCCCCTTAACCGGAAAGAAGTACGCTCCGATGGAAGCCTGACTTATTCGCGCTACGAAGCCTTATCGTCCAAAAATCCCGAGGCGCATATCCAATCCTATCTTGAACCAGACTCAACCCGAGGTTTAAGCCAACCGGAGGAGAAATAGTATTCTGTCCAATATGTAGCCTTTAGCACCAATACCTCTATGGCGATCAGAACTGTCAACTTACTGCTCCATTCCCGGCATGGTGACCGTCCCTTTCTGGCAGATGCGACTTATACTGCCGATGGAAAGGCCAAACCGGTGGTTCTTTTTATTCATGGATTCAAGGGTTTTAAAGATTGGGGCACTTTCCCATTGATTGCCCGGGCCTTTGCCGAAAGCGGTTTTGTATTCGTAAAACTAAATCTGTCACGTAATGGAACCACCCCGGAGCAACCCCTTGACTTTGCCGACCTGGAGGCTTTTGGCAGGAATAATTTCAGCCTGGAACTCGACGACATTGGGCGTTTGATTGATTACATACACCGGGGAGAAAACCCGGAGCTGGCCAAAGAAATAGCATCTGATTTACTATATATGGTCGCTCATAGCCGTGGAGGCGGACTTGCGATACTGAAAGCGGGTGAAGACCCGCGGGTGAAAAAAGTAGCTACCTGGGCAAGCGTAATTGATTTCCGTAACCTATGGAAAAACGAGTCCGAGGAAGAATGGCAGCAAAAAGGCGTTATATTCATTCCCAATAGCCGTACGGGGCAACAAATGCCGCTCTACTATCAACTTTTCGAAGATTATGTACACCACCAGGAACGACTCAATATCCGGCAGGCGGTGCAGAACCTGACCGTACCCCTGCTCGTGATCCACGGAGATGCTGATGAGACGGTTCCCGTAGAGAGTGCCTACGAACTCCGGAATCTGCACGAACACGCCCTGATGCATATTATTCCCAATGGCAACCATACCTTTGCCGGCACGCATCCTTTTGATAAATCCGAATTACCGCTACCCACTCAGGAAGCGGTGGCCCGTACCATCAGTTTCTTACGCAACGAGGCGAAGTGATTACCCCGGTAGTAATAGCAGTGGTGATGGGATTACGGTTTCCAGTTTTGGGTTTCTGGTTTTTAGTTTTCAGTTGGAATTACTGGTAGATTTTCCAGATAAGGCTACAAAATTACTGGCAACTATAAACCCACAACTGAAAACTAAAAACCCAAAACCATTTATGCTACAGTTTCGTCCTGAGTCACGACTATTTTCGTGATTTTGTCGCCCTGCCGGATCTGATCAATTACGTCAAGTCCGTCTACGACTTTACCGAAGCAGGTATGGTTGCGGTCGAGGTGGGCGGTATGTTTGCGGCTGTGGCAAATGAAGAACTGCGAACCACCGGTATTGCGTCCGGCATGGGCCATCGAAAGCACGCCCCGGTCGTGGTATTGGTTGCCGCCAGTGAGTTCACAATTGATTTTATAACCAGGGCCGCCAGCGCCGGTGCCAGTGGGGTCACCGCCCTGAATCACGAAGTCGGGAATGACCCGGTGGAACGTAACACCGTTATAAAAGCCCTTTTTGGCCAGGTCAATGAAGTTTTTAACGGTATTCGGGGCGTCGGCATCGTAAAAATCGATTTTCATTACGCCCTTATCAGTGTGCATTTCCGCTTTTGACATTGGGATGGTAAATGGTTAGATGGTTGAACAAAAGGCAAAACTACAGGCATTCTCGTTAACTCACCCGATTTAGGGTAAAATAACTCTTCTAGTGCTGCTTGAGTGGAAAGAGCCAATACCCCGTGACTAATTCAGCTTCCGTGGGTAGCAAGAGACTTTTTCCAAACCTCAACCGATAGACTAATGGCTAGGCCATGGTCCTGCCGGAAGACTTGCACAATATTTTGCTCCAGCGTTTGTCCGATTTTAAGGTTAATCACAAATAGAGTCACCTATAGACGTGTAGTGAGAACTTAGCACATCAGCTTATTACTCCTGATGCTGGGTATTCGGCACTGGCTCAAGCAGCACTAGCTCATCAACCGGCTCAAAGCCAAGTTTACGAGCCAACCGCCAGGAAGCCGGGTTCTTATCCACCGATGCCCAGACGGGTTGCTTGCCTTCAGTGTGCAGGTGCCGGATCATATAAGCCACACAAAGCGCCGCGTAACCTCTTCTCCGGTGTTCGGGCAGCGTATCAATCGAAATATCCCAGAGGGATTCCGTACAGGCGCCGGCGTAGCAGAAGGAGACCGGCTGCCCTCCAACAAAAGTGGCCGCAATACGGGAATACTGGCTTCCGCTTCGTAACTCTCCGAGTAGGTCTGCCGGAATGGGGAGTTGACCGAGGGTGGCAGGGTTCAGAAAGTCAACCTCATTAGCTGAAGTTACCGGCAATTGCTGGGGGTATTTAAGCAGGTGAAGAATGATACGGGAAGCGGTCCACCCCGAAAGGATGTGCTTTAGCCACGAGGCTTCTGATAAAGGAGCAATTACTTCCGTGCCTGGTCCGTATGACTCCAGCGCCGATTGAACAGCGCTTACTTTTGGAGTACCAGCAATAAACACCGTTCCTGTGTCGGTTTCCCTGAGAACCAGGGAGAGCATAGGTTTTTGCTCCAAGCCGAAGATTTCGCAATCACCGTGGAACAGGTTAGATCGGACTTCCACCCAACGGGGCAGATCCGGGAGCATTTTCGCAATTGACTGGAAAATGGGGGAATGCGGCCGGCTCATTCTTTGTGCAGTTTAGCTAACGGCGGAACGGGTGCCTATGCCCTATTTTTTTACAAGATTAAGTGTCCTACTTCGTCAAGCTTTGCCCACTGGCCAGAGGATAATTTTCGATAAATAACTGTATTATACCCATAAATAGAATAAGACCTTCTAGCCAATTGATCGATCAAACTAGGCTTTTTTACTTTCCGATAGATGGTCAGATTAACCAAGGCAGTTTTCCCATCCGAAGTGAATAAAGGCCAAGTAACGCCTATCAAAAAACCGGGTTTGGCTTCTGCTATTGACTGAATAATTTGAACACCTTTTGTTCGAAGCGTAAAAAGGGTAGTAGTATCCACTTTTTGGCATTGTTCATACAGATACCTTTGTTCTTGAATAGAGAAAAGACTATCAATGGTTTTAGATCGGAAAATATAAGTATGATTGTACGGGTGATGTTCGTCAGAAATAAATCTTCCTAATTGGGTACTGTCTAGGGTCATATCCGAAATTCCTTCCAGCCAGAACTGATTAGGATTCCATTTCTCAGGCTTCGAAAAAACTATTTTCGTTTTAGGAATCTTATATAAATCTGCAAATTCCATTATGATAAAGTTGCTTTTATCCGTAAGAGCTGCTTTAAGAACAGCTTCTTCATCAGTATTATTCTTTACTTGAGCAGCACAAAAATTGCTTAGTAACATTAATAATATATAAAGTGATTTCATCTTTTTACTGGCATATAGCAATTCTATACCCACAGCTATACTCATCTAGGCTCACTCATCACAACCTCACCCGTTCTGCTTGGGCAAACCCTTTCCGGGCCAGGTAATAAAACGGAATGCCCAGTAACACAATAATTAATCCCCGAAAGGAGAAAACCGGCTTATAGTAAAGCAGACTGATACAGAATGCCGTTGCCAGGATCAGGTAAATAACCGGAATAACCGGATATCCCAATGCTTTGTAGGGCCGGTTCATATCAGGTCGCTTCTTGCGCAGAATAAATACGCCGGCAATGGTAAGAATGTAAAACAGAATCACCGCAAACATCACGTAATTCAGTAATTCACCGTAGGAGCCGCTCAGGGCCAGCAGGCAAGCCCAGATACATTGAAAGGTCAGGGCGTTGGCCGGAACTCCATTGGCATTAAGCCGGGCCGCTGAACGGAAAAACAGTTGATCCTGCGCCATGGCATAGTACACTCTTGCCCCGGTCAGAATGATTCCGTTCAGGCAGCCAAACGTAGACACCATTACCATAGCCGCCATAAAGTAAGCGCCGGAAGGGCCTAAAATGCTTTCCATCAGCAGCGTAGCTACCCGGTCGGCTGGTGCTTTCTGAATACTTGCAAAAGGCAGGTTGTACACGTAAATAACGTTGGACAATATATAAATCAGGCTAACGGCTCCCGTGCCGATGATGAGTGACAACGGTAGGTTGCGTTGCGGATTTTGCACCTCCCCGGCGGTGAACGTAATGTTATTCCAGGCATCGGAAGAAAATAAGGAACCTACCATCGCCGAAAAAAATACCCCCATCAGTACCAGTGGCGCTAATTGGAAGGGCGAAGCAGTGGGTTGGTATTCCGGAAGCGGCTCGGAACGGGTCAGTATGGCATATAATCCCAGCAGGATCATGACCGCCAGTGCCCCGATCTTGGTAAAGGTAAACAGGTTCTGGACGAAAGCACCCGTTTTTACATCCCGGAAGTTGAGCAGCGAGAGGAGCACAATACTCATAATGGCTAATACCTGCTGGGTAGAAACGGTGAACTTTCCCAGTTCCAGAATATAATTGGTGTCTGAAATGGCCGGAATAAACACCCCCGTAAACTTGGCGAAAGCTACCCCAACTGCCGCAATGGTACCCGTTTGAATCACGGCAAACAGGGTCCAGCCGTAGCTGAAGGCGACCATCGGGTTGTAGGCTTCTTTCAGATAGACATACTGCCCTCCCGCTTGTGGCATAGCCGCCGCCAGTTCGCCGTAGCTCAAAGCCCCGAAGACGGTAATAATCCCAGTGACCAGCCAGGCAAGTAATAACAGGCTCGGTGATTGCAGTTCACGGGCCATACCAGCCGATACGATAAAAATTCCCGAACCAATCATAGAGCCCATGATCAGCATAGAGGAGTCGAGCAGGTTAAGAGATTTTTTAGGGGCTGTAGGGACAGTTTCCTGAGTCATTCTAGTGATTTATATAGTCTTGTAAGTTGGACAAGGCCGACCAGAAAAACAAACCCACAGCTGGACAGGCCCTAACCACATCGAAAATAGTGCGTTCGGTCATCCTCTGCTGTTCAGCTACTATGGGAATAAAGATTGGGCTCCCCGGCACAGAAATATTAGGTACCCGACTGGCTAGAAAGCAACTTATGGGATCAAAAAGAAGTATAATAAGTAAAATACTACGAACCTATGGGTGCGCAAGACAAAAATTCTCCGCAAGACGATAATCAGAAATTAATCATTGGTTTAGTGATCGGCGCGGCAGCGGGAGCAGCGGCGGCTCTGGTGCTTGCCCCCTCCGTAAACGAGGAAACCAAACGTAAGATTACTGAAAAGGCGGCCCCTTTGCGTAAACTGATTGGTGGCAACCTCAATAATTTGCTTCACGCGGGTATTTCGGCACTTACGGCGTATGCGGGAAAGTCAGGCTCCGGGGCGAATTCTCCGTTACAAACAGTTGTTCAGGTACTGCGCCAACTGGATAAACCTGCGGAAGAGGAGAAATTGCCCAAGAAAGTGGGCAAGAAAAAGCGCAAAAACGATCAGAAAGATCCGCAGTAAACGTACCGGATCTGCTCGGATTTGCTTCTTAAAACAGCCCTGAGCTTTTACGGCTTTACTGCTGTCGGACATTCTATCACAATACCTTCTTTACGATCCCATGCCTTCCGCTATCAATCTTTCCGAAAAGTATAGTCAGATAAACCAGCACTGGACTCCTAAAATCATCGGAGAATTGAACGGCCAGTACGTGAAATTGGCCAAAATCAAAGATGAATTCGTCTGGCACAGTCACCAGAACGAGGATGAGTTGTTCCAGGTCTTTAAAGGAACGTTACTGATGGATTTCAGGGATAAGACGGTAGCCGTACGGGAAGGAGAAATCCTGATTGTACCCAAAGGAGTGGAGCACCGCCCCCGCACCAATGGAGAGGAAGTTTTTATTCTTTTATTTGAGCCTAAAGAGACGCTTCATACCGGCGACGTGGAACACGAGAAGACCGTTAAGCAGCTTCAATGGTTGTAAGCCTGAGCCGGGGCAGCCGGTAATAAACCCATGGATAGCCGAAGGGAACCGGATGCTTCTCCGGCAGTGGCAAGAGACGGAGAATAATACCGGGTTGTCGGGTAATTACCAAGCAACTACCGACCAACCCGGTTAGCGGTGCATCTAAGGAAACGGTCCTAATTTTTTAAGACCTGCACAGTTTGGATATCTTCTCCTGACTGGGCTTCCAGCAGGTAAATATTCGGCGGGAAAGACGAAACATTTATGGTATGCTCTTCGGACGAGTTCACGCCTAGCTTTTCATAATACAAGTTACCGAACCGGTCATATAATCTGATATCCACCGGGTCTTTGCTTTCCGGATCAGCCGCAATGCGCAAGACATCTACTACGGGATTGGGATACGCTGTAACCAGCAGACTTTCAGCAGCAAGCACTACCAGGACTACCTCATCGCTGCCTGTAAGGCCCGAATTATCAGTAACCGTCAATCGGAAAACATAAGTGCCACTCACTAAATTGCTGAGTCCAAGATTAGAGGTATTTACCCCGCTTAGGGTGGCCGCGGGGCCGCTTACCTGGGTCCACTCTACATTCGTAATATACCCGTCCGGGTCTGACCAGGTACCTACTAGTGTAGTACTGTTTTGCGGCAGCCTGATTGATCTGTTCCCTCCGGCGTTGACCACAGGTGGTAAGTTAGGCGCGGCGGATTCCAGCACTTCAATAGCCGAGATTTTGGCCCGGTTGAGTCCGTTCGACTCAAAGCTGATAATAATATTACCGTCATTAGAGGATACTTCAAATGTTTTTACCAGCGCCGTAGCTACGCCGGCCTCCGCGGCAACGTCGAGGTTATTCAGGAAATGATCACCATCTACATACACATCAAACACCCTGCTTCCCACCGGATTTGCCGAGGGCAACCCGCCTGGCACCCCGAAGTAAATCTCCGCGAAATGAAGCTTTACCGTATAATTACCAGTCGCCACCGGGAAATTATAAAAAAAATACTCGTAATCACCATTTGAAGTGCGCTCCGTCTTATAAAGTCCGTCGGCTGTGGTTCCCCGTATATCCTGGATTGTATTGTTAGTATAGGTAGCCAGGGAATTAAACAAATAATTATCCGCTTTGAAAATAACTCCTTCAGGAGTAATATAGTCCTCACCCCCGGAATTAATGCGGTATACTGCCTTGGGAAGATTTAAGGGTTTGTCAACTACTGTAAAATGAATCGTCTGGCCCACCCCGGCTTTACCCCCTCCATTGTCTTCCACGTAAGGAGTAGCCGTCAGCGTATAGCTTCCCAGGGTCGGCGTCCAGGTATTGTAATAGCCCAGGCTATCGCCGCCCATGGCAAAAGGGATGATATTTTCTACCTGATTAAGATCAGTAAGCGTGGTAAGATCATTAAGGGTAAAAGCAACACTGCCAATCTGTAACGGCAAAGTATTAGGCTGAATCCGGGCTACAATATTAAGTTTTCGAGTGGGTAATTCCGCCAGGTTGATTACATCTCCGTCACTGAGATTTACTATATCAGTATTAGTACTGGCGTTTATCAGGGTGAAGCCCATTATTGATATGGGTGCAGTATCGAGTGGGCTTTTGGCTAGCAGAGTTACCTGACCTAAAAATAGCCCTCCCAGGATAAGTAAAATCTTTTGCATAAAGATTAAAAGATTAATTATGGATTATAGTTGAAATTGCTGGTAATTTATCACTAATCAGAGTGTAATAAAATGCTGCTGTAATAAAATTTTTAATTTAAAATCTCGTCTAATGTCTATTTTATACTTGTTATTTTTTCGGGTGCAAAATCGAAAAGTGGTCAAACGGTAGATTTCGCAATAAGCAGGCAAATATATGAAGCTGCATGGGAACTTTATTCTTATAAATTAAGTAGTAAACCTGGAATGGGTAAAACTATTTACGGTGCCAGCCTTTATTAGCACTGCTTTTCAAGAAAATTTCACAAGCAAAGTTGTTATGAGCAGGAATCGTATTTACGTATTTACACTTATTTTTAGAAATAAGTGTTTTTTATATCACCTAAGGTTGTAATTTTGCCGTTAATAACTTTTAGGCTGAATAATGAAAATCGTACGTTTCATTATCTTGTTAGATCCAGCCATTTTAACCAAGGAGCTATTGAGGTATATGCCACTGGTATTGTTCAGTACCCATAACTGATTCAATACATAAATCACGATCCAGTATCCTCTCTTATCTTAATAAGAACGTAGCTGTTTTTTTAATCCCAAAACTCAATTAAAACTTGTTTCCCTGTCACCGGTCTACTTTACTGTGACCGGAGAGAATAATAACGCCTGATTCACGTTTTACCAAACCACTTACCTATAAATCACTTACTTTATGAAAAATGTGTTTACTAAGCCTGCGTGGGCAGGCAGGACATTATCCGTGTGTTCACTGATTGTACTCCTGCTCCTTATGCCGCTCTATAGTTGGGCGCAGGGTCCGGACAAGGATAAAGATAAAATCAAATTCCTCAACGGGCCGACTTCAAGGGACAAGTACAAGATCAAGATCAAGCCGCCCAAACTGCCGCCCAAAAAATTGGACGAGAAACTACTGAAAAATGCCCGTTACAATTTTAAGGTTAGCCCCTGAAGGGGATAAAAGGGATATACCCAAACCTAATCCTAAACAATCTGCTAACGGACGGATCGCCGCCGTCCAGCAGGATGCTGTCATAGTGGCTTCGCTACGTAACCCGACCTCCCTGCAGTTTGGGCCTGACGGCAAGCTGTACGTGGCGGAGCAATATGGTTTGATTAAGGTTTTCACCGTTTCCTACAATGCGGCAGATGGCAGCTACTCGGTCATCGGCCAAGAAGAAATTAATTTGATCAAACAGATTCCTAATCATAATGATAATGGCGCGCCGCTCCGGACTCCGTTACTACCCGGCAGGTCACCAGCATTGTGGTGGGCAGGCACCGCTACAGCCCCAATTGTGTACGTCAGTTCCAGTGACCCCCGCTATGGGGGTCGGGCCCATACGGCGACTTTAACATGGATACCAACTCGGGCATTATCTCCCGCCTGACCAAAACCGGCAGCGGCTGGGACAAGATGGACCTGGTACGCGGCCTGCCCCGTTCGGAGGAAAACCACTCAGCCCAACGGCATGCAACTGGATGGCAATACCCTCTACATCTCCATTGGCGGTTTGACCAATGCCGGTTCTCCTTCCAGTAACTTTGCCTTTATTACTGAATATGCCCTGTCAGCGGCAGTACTATCCATTGATCTGGCAGCCATTGATGCGATGACTGACCAAGGGAAGCGGCAACACAAAATATAAGTATGATTTGCCTACGCTGGACGATCCTACCCGGGATGGCAATCCGGATGCCAATGATCCCTTCGGCGGTAACGACGGACTTAATCAGGCAAAAATTGTTCCTGGCGGACCCGTGCAGGTGTTTGCCACTGGCTTTCGCAATGCTTATGATCTGGTCATCACCAAAACGCTCGGTAAGGAAGGCCGCATGTACGTAATGGACAACGGGGCCAACCAGGGTTGGGGTGGTTACCCGGCCAACGAAGGCCCGGCCAACGAAGGCGGTTGTCAGTGTAACCAATGACGGCCGATAAAAATGACCCGGGTCGGTAATTAATCACGATAACCTGCACTATGTAGGTACGTTGGGTGCTTATATGCCGGGTACTTTCTACGGAGGACATCCCAATCCGGTCCGGGCTAATCAGCGGGAGCCGGACTGTATACGGATATTGCATCAAACAAAGTATGGCGTACCAGCACCTCAGGTACCAATCCGTTACCGGCTGACTGGCCCCCGTACCGCTTAATATGGCGCATCCGGCGGAGGGCGATTTTCAGAATCCCGGCGTTGAGGATAATGCAATCATTACGTTTAATTACTCCACCAATGGCATTACCGAATACACGGCCTCCAGCTTCGGCGGCACGCTCAAAGGGCATCTGCTGGCAGCCTCCTACGGCGATGAAAAAATCGAGAAGATTACCTTAACCGATAACGGGGATAACGTCACTAACAACTTGGCGGTAATAAGTTGAATGGAGATCCTGATATCGCTTCTAATTTCGGCAAACAGCCACTGGATATAACGGCGCAGGAGACAACGACATTTTTCCCGGGCACGATCTGGGTGGTTTGCTTCCTAGCAAATTCCATTTACGTGTTTGTGCCACAGTCTTCCAATTGCAACGCGGAACACAGCTTCAGCCTGGACGATGATGGGGATAAGTACAAAAACGCCGACGAAATAGACAATGCTAGCAACCCTTGCTCTTCCGCCAGCAAACCAAAAGGATAATGACCAGGACAAAGTGTCTGACTTCACCGATCCGGATGATGACGATGATGGCATTGGAGATAAAACGGACTATTTTGCCCTTGATGACCAAAACGGGATGACCACTACGCTGCCTATCCAGTACGATTTGTTCAACAACTACCCGGGTACTGGATTTTACGGCTTAGGCTTCACGGGCCTGATGAGTAATGGAGAGAATGACTACCATGATCTGTATGAAGATCAGAACCTGATTGCCGGCGGGGCAGTCGGCGCTTTCTCAATAA
Organism: Cytophagales bacterium; assembly: GCA_030448185.1. Classification (GTDB taxonomy): domain Bacteria; phylum Bacteroidota; class Bacteroidia; order Cytophagales; family 172606-1; genus CADCTQ01. The sequence continues at coordinate 62,135 of JAUJNL010000008.1, forward strand.
ATGCGGTCACTCCGGGTGATGCTTATGCGGGTCTTAATCAACAGGAAAATGCGTTCCAGTTCGGGATCAATACCACTACCAGTACGGGTCCTTTCACCGTGCAGACCCGCCTGTTAGGAGCCTTCTTCAATAACCAGCCAGCGAAGCACTGGCAGTCGCAGGGGATGTATATTGGCACGGGTGATCAGGATAATTACCTGAAAATAACCCTCGGACCTAATGAAACCCAAACGGGAGCGGCCATTGAGGTACTCTATGAGCAGGGTGGCGTAGTAACAGTTTGCGGTATGACATCCGGCGGACTTCCGGTCGATGCCTTGGACTTGTATTTAACCGTTGATCCAGCAACCGGGAATGTGCAGCCCAAGTACGCCAAGGATAATGGGCAAATGATGAACGCAGGCAATCCGATACCGGTAGGCGGCGACTTACTGACGGCGATTCAGGGGATCCCGCCTTGGCAGTAGGGATTATCGCCAGTTCTATTTGGTCTGACCCCTTTTACGCTACCTGGGACTTTATCCACGTCACGCTGGATGCCGGTGGGACTCCGAATAATCCAGTATCTACTACCCTGCGGCTTAACGCGGGTGGAGACGCATTCACCACCAGTGATGGGCGTTCTTTCAGCGGGGATAAGTACGTCAGCGGGGGCAGTATCTACTATATACAAGTATTGACAACACTGACCATGATGCGCTCTACCAGACGGAACGTTACGGGACGGGACTTATAATTTGCCCGTGAACAGTGGTACCTATCAGGTAGTGCTGCACTTTGCCGAACTCTACTTTGGCAACGCTGGTCCGGGTGGCGCAGGGTCTCGTCAGTTCCACGTAGACATGGAAGGGCAAAGAAAGCTGACTAATTATGACATCTTTGCCCAAGCCGGTGGCGCTCTGAAAGCAGTCACCCAAACCTTTACGGTCAGTGTCTCCGACGGTACGTTGAACATTAACTTCCTCAACGGTGCAGCCGACAATGCTAAGATCAGTGCCATTGAGGTCATTTCGTCTTCCGGAGCGAAGATTGCCGCTGCCGGTAGCGGGGAGGAAGTAAGTGAACTTAATTCCTCTTTGCATCCCACCCAGTCAGTGATCAGCTTACGGTGGATCTTAGCATTCCGGCGGCTGCCGTTAAGGGAACTTCTGTTACTGATATGGGCGGCAAGCGGTGGCTGCGGAATACTCATAAGGTAGCTGGTGAGAAGCAACTGGTAGTACCCGTGAGTCTGCCGCCAGGACTGTATCTGCTCAACATCCGGCAGGGAAAGACACCCAAGTACTGAAGTTTGTCAAGGCTGGAAGCAAGCTTCCTTGTAAGCATTTACAACCAATTAGGGCCAGTAAGCATTGCGCTTACTGGCCCTAAGTGGTTTTTTTATAGATGAATGTATAGCTTCGACGTATCGAAAGCCGCCGGTAGTCTGCTATGGCACTAACAATACTACCATTACTGAACCAGGATAGAAACAAATAAGTAAGCATCTGGCTAACTACTATACTGAGCCGAATACTGACGCAAGATCATGATTGCTGCTAGTCTTGCCCAATCCGCTCGTAAGGCAAACACCCGACTACTTAACCGCTACCAGAAGAAACTCTTGAAACTAGACATCAACCCGTTCAGACTGCTGCTTAGTTATTTAATTGAGTTGGAAGGAAGTGGGACAGACCAGAGGTCTTGTCCGACTATAAGTTGACACTTTTATACCCTTTCTTGAAGCGATTTTAGAGCCAAAAGGAAAAAAATAGGGCTACTCCCCTACCCGCTTGTAACGTATCACGCCTGGAAGGAAAGATTTTACTCACTGGCAGCCAAGCCGTCTTAGCATAAGTCTTAAGAAAGTGGCCTAAACCCAATCCTTACCTGGAGCGCTAAAAAGAAATTCTGCTTACCGAAAGCGATAAGCAGAATTTTGAAATTACTAGCGCTCAACCGGCAAAGCGCCTCCTGACCACAAGGGTTGCTTACTTAGCCACAATGACCTTTTTGACCAAGCGCTGCTGACCAGCCCGGAGGGTGATTACGTACAGGCCATTGGGTAAGTCAGTGGTGGGAATGGAAAGCCGGTTGCTTCCCGCCGTGAATTGCGCCCGAATGCGTTTTTGCTCCCGGGAGAGCCCATCAGTAAGGGTGATGATTCCTTCCTGTGCCGTGGCGGCCTGGTAGTAAAGCGAAATGGTTTCCTGCGCCGGATTAGGGGAAAGCGAAAGCGGATTCACTTCCGCCAGCAGCTTCTGGCCCATTCGGGCCCCGCCGTCCGGGAAGCGCATTCGGATCACCTCAATGGCGGATATTTTAGGCGCATCTGCCCCGTCATTATTATCAAAATTCAGGTTGAGCGTATTGCCTTCTAGGTTAAAGAGAAACGTTTCCGTGGTGGCCTTATTCTTCCCTTGTGCCTGCTGAAAAATATCGTATTGATGCAGAATCTGACCGTAGTCTACCGATACGTTAAATACGCGCTGCCCCGGCTGATCATGGAAAATTTCGGCAAAGTGCAGCACCACTTGATACGTACCCGGCTCCACGTCCGGGATGGTCAGGGAAAATTTACCCTCTTGAAACCCGTTGCGTTCCCACTGATACAGCGCCTGGTCCTCCCAGGGAGCGCCGTCAATGTACTCACTGGTGGCATAGGAGCCGGCATTGCTGGAGAAAACAGAAGGGTCACTGCTAAATACGCCCCGGGAGGTGTGTACCGTGGACCCTTCAGGACCCGTGTAAATTTGTCTAAAGGCCGTAAAATCAGGCGAAGGCGTATTGGGATTATGCTCATACGGGTAAGTAATATTCACCCGGGCAATGGCACTTTGGTATTTGGTGAAATCATTAAACAAGGGAAAACCCAGGGGGGTATTCACCTGGATGTTGGTAAAATGATTGGTTAACAGCCCGGCCCCAAACAGGGCACTCGTTTGGCTGCCCCCAGTGAACGTATTATTGCTGAAAGTGACATTTTCCAGCGAGCGGGTGGGGTTAAACACGCTCATGGGATGGCTGCCCATATCAAAGGTATTGCTGTCAAAGTACAGATTACGCATCGGTTTCTGCGTCCGGGTGACGTATTCATTGATCACTCCGTAAGCTGCCGGGTCTGAGATTTTAAATGTATTGTACTGGAGGTACACATTGTCCATGGCCAGTTCCATGGCGTAACCTTTGATGGGATAGAGCATATTATCAATAACTTCCACATTGTAATACGCTGAGGGAGCCACATTCTCCCCGTGCCAGCCCACAAAGGACATATGCGTGTTTACTTTACAATTGCGAATCGAGAGCTCATCCACGTTCACTTCGTAAAATTCAAAGCTGATGTTAGGCGAGAAGTTGTTTCCCCCGTCGTAGGACCAGGTTGATTCTCCGTTTCCTTCCGCCCGCACGTTAACAATCTCTAGGTTCCTCATCATATCGCTAGGGCTATCTCCCGAGAAGCATTTGAGGGCATATCCCTTGTTCCAGTGGGAAATGATCCCGTACTCGATGCGGATCTCTTCGGCGTTGCCCCGGAGCTGCACCCCGCCGTAACTATAGCTTTTCTGAAAACCAGAATCCTTTACCAGAAAATTCGTGAGGGTAACATGGTGTACTTTTTTGAGCTGGGGATTATTCACGCTTCGCGCCTCCAGTTCAATACCGGCGTAGGCAAAATCTTTTACGATCACATCATCAATCACTACGTATCCGGACCGGTCAATCTGGATGCCCCGTTCCCGGGGGTGATCCGGACTTGAATCGTCCGCTGACTCAATCAGGAGCGACTTAATGCCCGTAGGTTGGCCCTGAGCGGCATCTTGCGTGATGTTAATGGCATCGAAATACCCGTGGCACTTGATAACGGCCAGGTTTTCCCGAGTATGCTCCTGCAGGCCGGGCAGGTGATGCGTTTGGAGAGATTCCTGCCGGGGAATAATGTCCACAAATCCCGCTTTAAGTACTTTGTTTGCCCCTTTGAGCGTAACGCCAGCTTTGAGTTGCAGCGTGGAATAGATCCGGTATTCCCCCGGGGTGAGGGTAATCGTGGCGCCGGGAGCGGCCTGATTAATCGCCGCCTGAATATCATTACCCGGGTATAAGGTTTGGGCATTAGCGGACGTAGCTGCAAAAACCACCATCCATAAAAAGGCACTCATTCGGGCAAAAAGACGCCCCTTGTTGCAATTCATTGGGGCTAGGAAAAACTGTTTCATAACTGGTTTTGGTAAATAGTTTGTAAATAATACTTAACAGCCGCAAGATTAAGCGATAACCAGGAAATACTACACGCGAATGCTTCATTAATTTTTCTTAACATTACCGGAGGCTTCCCTGTCGAGTTGGGAAAGCGTTTGCAAGGCACATTAAACGGGCGGCCGTATGGGCTTGACCGCGGGCCGATTCCCCGGAACCGGAGCCAGCCGACGTCGCTCGGTCGTCACCAGCCCATAAAAAAGGGGCCGCCTTCCGGCTTTCGGCTTAGCGCTTGTCAGCGTCCCTTAAGCAAGCAGCTGCTAACCACCTGCTTCACCGATCGAACTAGCTTTTCTCTAGTTCCTTCATTCCGCCTAGTGGCTCCATTTCCCCACTATATGAGGGATGCGGGTTCCCGGCCTTTTGTTGAGCAAGAGTCGACCTGACTGCCTGCTTACTAACCTCATGTAGCACTAGATAACTTATCGCCCATAGCCATCTGGGAACGGGTCGTGAACAGTGAAAAATTGCCAGGTGCTAAGCCAGCCCTGAAGTTTCTCACAACTCACCGCCTTAACAGGTTGAACGCATTTAAATTTCAAATAAAATTTGGCAATTCAGTAGTTTCAGCTTTCTAAACAGAATTTTATTTTGAACGAAAAGTTGTCAAATATTTTGTAAAAGGATAGTTTCTGGAAAAGTCCAGGAACACCCCTAATCCGCCAGTCAAAAGTAGCGTTTGAGGAATACCTTTTTTACAATTAGAATTTTTTCAAGGAAAAACAGGTCAATTTATTGTACTTTTAAATGCAATCAACCTGCCGCCTTAATAGTAATTGATTAGTAACTTTTATTTTAATTCAAATTCTCTCCTTTGAACCGGTCCGAAAAATAGGGGCCTGACACCTCCAGTCTCAAGCTTTTTCTACTGGGTTAAAAAGTTAGAGATGCCAAAGAATCTTTACCTTCTTGTGGAGGCTTTATTCTGTTTCGGCTTAATGGAACTTGGCCACCTACAAACTTGGCATAACCGTCAGTTAATCCTTGATTGTACTTAGCGACCACATTTATTGGGACGCGCTAGCGCAACCATAATGTAGGTGGCCAAGTTCCATTAAGCCGAAACGAAATAAGTTTTTACTTTATCGCGGACATTTTCCTATCTTGTGGATACACGCAATACTTAATTGTAGGTCTGTGTATCAGCATGTTAGCGGCAAGGCAATTCTCATATTACGTAATAAAAATGTAATACTAGCTTTTACAATAAAATTATAAAGCCATGGTTAAAGTTTCAGAAATCGCCCCGGATGTTTATCAATTTCCTTATTTGTGCAGGAAATTAATTTGCAGTTCAATCATTTTTTAATTAAAGATGATGAGCCGATGCTTTATCATGCCGGATTAAGGCAAACCTTTCCGATGCTACTTGAAGCAGTGACTAAACTCATTTCTCCACCTTCGATTAAGTGGATAGGTTTTAGTCATTACGAAGTAGATGAATGCGGAGCACTAAATGATTGGTTACAGGTTGCGCCAAAAGCACAAGCCGTATGTAGCGAAGTCGGGGCTATTGTTAATATGACTGACTTTGCAATAAGACCTGCATATGCAATGGCAGGCAATGCTGTTTTAACTACAGGAAAATATAGTTACCGTTTTATCCGAACGCCTCATTTACCCCATGGATGGGATGCAGGGGTAATGTTTGAGGAAACAAATAAAACCTTGTTATGCTCCGATTTATTCCATCAAAACGGAAATGTAGCTGATATTACAGATAAGGATATTTTAGCTGCACACAAGCATTCAATGCTTGAATTTGAACAAGGACCTTTGATGGAATACACACCTTATACGCCTCATACAGCTAAGCTACTTTATTCGTTAGCAGACCTTGAACCAAAGACCCTTGCTACCATGCATGGTTCCTCTTTTTATGGTGATTGTGGTCAGGCATTAAAAGACCTTAATGTTGTAATGAAAGAAATATGGGGAAATGGCGATTAACAAAATAGTAACTGATAACCCCTGAAAACAGCCGAGTCACTACTATGGGTTTGGCAGAAAGTCACTTTCTCTTATGTTTTCAGCGTTTGTTTCTTTACTCAACATTTGTAAATAGTTGAACTTTTAGTTAATAAATGGCTTCTTCACCAACCACCTTTAACGTTGGCGGGGATCAAAGAAAAAATAATAACAATTGAAAACCGAGCTCAACTTTATGTCAGGTTCGTAACGAGCTTTATTGCCGTTGCGATTGAAATATCGTTCCTATTGACCGTGTTGACAAAAAACAAAGGTGTGGGAGTTGGATTAACAGCAATCATAAGTGTGATATTATCCCATTGGTTGTTGGCATTTCGGTTGATAAATGGTTCGAGGCTGAAGAAGCTATTTATAAGCTTTCTGAGCCTACAGCACATGGGCTCGATTGCTTAGGTCCATTCGTTTAGGGGTTTTCCCAGCATGGAGGTAAACCAACTACTCTCAGCGAAGCTAATTACGCTAAGAAACTAATCTTTTAGTTGTTCTGCTTATCATATTGGCCATTATGCTAAGGGATTTTACCACGATTGAGCACGAAAGGATACGAGCGTGTTTCACCCGGTTTGCGCTTGTTGAACGGCCTCTTTAAACTTCATAAGTAAGCCTTCCAAGTTAGTCCGCTTGTCTTGCCAGGCGTTTTTTTGCTTCTCCGTCCATTCACCAGACCACTCTTCTGAATGTTCTACGTATCGTTGTGAAGAGCCAGTTAGGTGCAGCATCCAATACAGCGTTGCGCTGCCGGTTAATTCGGCAGATTGGTAATGCTTATCTACAAAGGGGCCCGCAATCAGGGTTATGGCATTCAGGTCCACTAAATCGCCGTTCCAGAGTTCGTGCCATCTTTTCATATTAGTTATCACGAGGGTTAGGCAAAGGTTGGGGGCAGCTTCGGATAATGTCTATTACCTGGTAGCACTGGGACAAGATTGCTTTCATTTCCAAGTTTGAAAGGGTATTCACCAGAGCAAAGCCATTGCGTAGGAAAGCCATTAAATCGTTATCGTGCGAGTCCACTACCAGACGGGCGCTGGGCAGGATGGCCAGGTCGCTCAGTTTGTCAAACTGGCACTGGAAATAATACTTGCCGTAAGCGTCCTCACTGGGCTCAGTCTGAATTAACTCAATGTAGTAAACTGTAGCCGCTTCGGTGAGTTTGTAGTAGAGCATAAGTTTAATCGCTATAAGTTGTTTAGGTAAATAAGTAGCCGATCTTGGACCGCAGACCAAGGCCTGGACCTGCCGACAAGCGTGCATTGGGTCCTGGCTTGGGGTCCGTCGTAGAGGTCCAATTACTTGAAGTAACTGAGTCCTCAGTTATAAACAGATTAACCTGATTGGTTTCCGGGTAGAAAAAAACGAATCCATTTCCTTCTGCAATGATTACCTGTTGCAGGTGACTGGATGGTCAAGGGAAGAAGTAATCGGTAGCAACTTTTTTGACTTGTTTGTATCGCCCCTGGAGCGGAATATCCGCCGGAGGGAGTTTCATCAGGCTTTGCAAAATGGCGGCTTCTTCGATAACACGGAACGGAGCCTCTTGGGCAAAGACGGCCAACCCCGGTACATTCAGTTCAGTTCGGTAGTGCTCAACACCCAGCAGGGCGAAATTACGGCTATTACCCGCCTGGGGGAAGATGTAACCGAACAGAAAAAAGTCTCGGTGGCGCTGAGCCGGACCCACGCCCAGTTGCAGGACTTGTTTGATAATGCCAATGACCTGATTCAGATTATTTCGCTGAAGGGCGACATTTTGTTCGTTAATAAAGCCTGGAAAGAGAAACTCGGCTATGACGGGGCGGAGCTGGAAGGATTAAACCTTAAACATATCGTCCATCCGGAGTATGCCCGGAGTACGCTGCGGAAGTTTAAGAAGATCCTGCGGGGCGAAAAGCTTTTCAAGTTCCAGACGGTTTTTATCAGCAAAGAAGGCAAAAATATTTACCTGGCCGGTAGCGTAAGTTGCCGGTACGAAAATGGGAAGCCAACTGCCTTCCGCTGCATTTTCTATGACACCACGGATCGGATCCGGGCCGAGAAGGCACAGAATCTGTACTATAGCATTGCCAGCCTGACGACCAAGAGTGACAACCTGGAAACCTTGTACCAAAACATTCACAAGGAGTTGGGTAAAGTCATTGAGGTAAAGAACTTTTACATCACGCTGTATAATCCGGAGAAGAACTACCTCTATTTCCCCTATTACGTAGACGAAGATTTTGACGGGGAAGTGCGGCTAACCCAGCGGCGGGTAGGACGCGGCCTGACCGAATACGCCATGTTCTACAATAAGCCGTTGTTCCTCTACGAAGAACAGATCATCCAGCTGGCGGCTGAGCATAACCTGGAGCTTTTTGGCGCCGTGCCTAAAGTCTGGCTGGGCGTACCGCTGAAGATTGAAAACCGGATTACCGGGATTATTGCCGTAAAGTGCTACCGCAGCCGGACCACCTACAGCATCCGGGACCTGGAGTTGCTTGACTTCATTTCCGGCCAGATTGCCCTGGCCATTGAACGGAAGCAGAACGAAGAGAAGCTGCACAAACAAACGGCCCGGCTCAATGCGATTTTTGAAAGCGGTTCGCACCTGATGTGGTCCGTGAACCGGAAGATGCTGCTTACCTCGTTCAATAAAAACTACTCTGATTCTACTGAGCAGCAGTACAGCCTCCGGCCCATTCTTAATCTGAACACGGACCGGGTACGCACTGAATTTATGAACGATGTGCAATTCACCTATTGGGAAGCCAAGTACGCCGCGGCTTTCCGGGGCCGGCCGCAACACTTTGAAATGCAAGTACAGGAAAAATCCGGACGGCGGGTCTGGCGGGAAGTGTATCTGAACCCCATTTTCTCGAAGGATGGCAGTATTGAGGAAGTGTCAGCCATTGCCCACGATATTACCGAAAAGAAACAGTCAGAAATAGCTCTGATTGAGAGTGAACGCAAATTCCGGGATATTTTCGAATCATTTCAGGACATTTACTACCGCACCGATCTGAAAGGCAAGATTATTATGATCAGCCCGTCGGCCTACGAAGTGAGTGGCTACATGCCCCTCGAAATTATTAACCGGCGGATTACGGACTTCTATCAGGGACCCGATGATGGCCGGAAGGTATTCCGGGATCTGCTCAAATACGGGATAGTTAAGAACTTTGAAGTATCCTTCCGGACAAAAGACGGGGCCGAACTGCAATTTATTCTCAATATCCGTCTCATTTATAATGCTAAAGGACAGCCAGAGGCTATTGAAGGCGTAGCCCGTGATATTTCGGAACTGAAAAAGTCAGCCGCGGAATTGCTGAAAGCCAAAGAAGTAGCGGAAAAGTCGCTGAAAGTAAAGGAACGGTTCCTGGCCAACATGAGTCACGAAATCCGTACGCCAATGAACGGTATTATCGGCATGATTGACCTGATCAGCGACACGCCGCTGCTGCCCAAGCAAAAAGAATACGTATTTACGATTAAGAAGTCTTCCGAGACGCTGCTGCACATCCTCAACGACATTCTGGACTTGTCCAAGATTGAAGCGGGTAAGATGGAACTCCACAAAACACCGATGTCACTGGAAGTTACCATCGAAAAGCTATACGCATTGTTCTCCCAGCAGGCGGGTGCCAAGCAGAATCAGCTCACTTATTATATGGAGCCGGAGGTACCTGAATTCATCATTGCCGATGAAATGCGCTTACTACAGATTCTTTCGAATCTGACGGCCAATGCCATCAAATTCACCGAAAAGGGTAAAATTATGATCCATGTTTCCTTGGCTGCCAGTAAAGGCAAAATCAAGAAGATACGGGTAGAGGTACGGGATACGGGCATTGGCATTTCGGAGGAAAACCTTTCGCTGCTGTTTAACAGTTTTACCCAGGTGGACAGCTCCTCTTCCAAGTCGTACGCAGGTACCGGCCTGGGACTGGCTATTTCCAAAGAGCTTTGCCGCATGATGAACGGCGACATTGGAGTAATGTCCAGAATGGGAGAAGGCAGCACGTTCTGGTTTACATTTGAGGCGAAGGAAACGACCATTAGTCCAGTGCAGTTGCAAACTGAACAGATTGACTTCCGCGAAGGAGATCACTTCAACAATGCCGTACCATTTATCCTGCTTACCGATGATAACCCGGTAAACCAGAAGGTAGCCAGTGAAATACTCATTAAATCCGGCTGTGAATTAGAGCTGGCCTCTAATGGATTTGAGGCCATTGACAAAGTAAGGGAAACGTTTGCGGACCCCGCCAACCGTAAGTATGACCTTATTTTCATGGATATTCAGATGCCCGATATGGACGGCGTCACGGCTACCAGGCACATCCGGGAGTTAGGAATTGAAAACTTACCCCCTATTATTGCCATGACCGCCTATTCTATGCGGGAAGACCGGGAACGCTTTCTGAACCAGGGCATGGATGACTACATTCCTAAACCCATCAGGGCTCATCTGTTGATACAAAAAGCAAAGGAATGGTTTAAAACGAAAGCTGGCCGGGTGCTGGCTCCGGTTAAAGCCAATGGAGGCGCTGACCAGAACGGTCATGAGCAACTACCGGAGAATGGGCATACCGACGAAATACCGGTCATTAATCTGTTAATTGTAGAACAGCTCAAGAAGTACGGCGGCGAAGAAATGGTATCAAGTTCATTTGTAGACTTTGAGGTAGAAGCTATAGAACAGCTGGAAGAATGCATACAATCGGTTAGAAATAAAGATTACACTAAAATTTTGAGTAATTTGCACACGCTGAAGGGTAACGCCGGAACGCTGGGAATTGAGAAAGTGGCAGAGCAAGCCCGGATCACAGAAGGTAAGCTGAAAAAAAATGAGCTCACCGATTTAGAGACCGATCTGAACGTTCTTCAGCAAAAGTTTCTTGAATTTCAGAATAACTACCGGAAAATTATAAACTCCTGACCATGGCAGCATCTAAAAAAGTACTGATTGCCGAAGACAGTTCCGTCATTCAGAATCTAACTAAAAAAATTCTGCAGTTTCAGAATTTTGACATTTCCTCCGTAAAAAATGGGGAGCAGGTACTACAGGCACTGGAAAAAGAAAACTTTGATATTATCCTGCTCGATATCAATATGCCGGTCATGGATGGGATGGAGTGCGCCAGACAGGTACGTGCCCTACCGGATGCGACAAAATCCAGAATTCCCATTGTAGCCATTACCGGCAACGCCAAGAATTACTCCATGGAGGACTTCCAGGCCGTAGGAATCAACGAATACCTGCAGAAACCGCTTAACTTTGATAATCTGGTAGATATCGTCAAAAAGCTGACTGCTACGGCATAATCAAAGTGAGCAGATGAGTTTATGAGTGCATGAGTTAAGAATGAAGGGTTCATAAGTAAATGGACAGATTAATCCTGGTTTTTGGCCGTGTACTCATAAACTCATCTGCTCCTCACGCATCTGCTCATTTCCCATGAAATACACGCCTCACTTTCTTTCCAAGTTAGAGGACATTTTTGCGGAATCAGATTACATGTTACGCTACGAGAAAGGGAATTTTAAAGCTGGGTGGTGTCTATTGAAAAATACCCGTATTGTGGTGATCAATAAATATTTCACCATTGATGGCAAGATCAACTGTTTGATTGATATCCTGAAAACAATTCCCCTCAGTCAGGAAGGCCTTACTGAAAGAAGCCGGAAGGTGCTGACCGAGATTACCCAACCGGAAGAAACCTTAAATAGTTAACAGTGAATAGTTAAAAGTTAATTGATGGCTATAAACGGAGTGCTGTGTGCATGTTCCATGTTAACTCTTAATTCTTAACTAAGAACGCTTAACTAGATGAAGATTACTTTTCTGGGAACCGGAACCTCGCAGGGAGTACCCGTAATCGGGTGCGAATGTGAAGTTTGCTCCTCGCTTGACTTTCGTGATAAACGCCTGCGAGTATCAGTACATCTTCAGATTGAAGGCAAAAGTTTAATTATTGACTCCGGCCCTGATTTCCGGCAGCAGGTTCTCCGCGAACGGATCAAAACCCTGGATGCTTTGTTGTTTACCCACGAACACAAAGACCACACTGCCGGGATGGATGACATACGGGCTTATAACTTCCGGCAGAATAAAGCCATTCCGGTATTTGCCCGCAACTCAGTAATTGACGCCCTGAAGCGTGAATACGCTTACATTTTTTCGGATTTTAGCTATCCCGGAATCCCCCGGGTAGAGATGCATTGCATCGAAAATAAGCCTTTTTTGTGTGAAGGAATTGAAGTAATACCGGTAGAAGTGTTGCATCACCGCCTCCCGGTATTTGGATTTCGCATTGGCGATTTCTCTTATATCACCGATGCCAACTACATTGCCGAAACGGAAATGAAAAAGTTGGAAGGCTCCAAAGTAATTGTCTGCAACGCACTTCGTAGGGAAGCGCATCTCTCCCATTTTACCTTAACTCAGGCCGTTGACCTGATGACGCATCTTAAACCTAAGCAAGCATTTCTGACCCATATCAGCCACCAGATGGGCTTGCATGCCCAGGTAGAACGCACCATTCCCTCCTTTGTACGCCTGGCCTACGACGGCCTGAGAATTGAGTTATGAGTTTAAAAGTGAACAAGTTGATGAGGTAGGAAGTAAGAGGTATGAATGAGTGAGGGGAGGGGGATGAGTAAAGTTTCATCCGTTTTATTTTCGCAGCTAATACTATTTTCCTTTTACCTCTTAACGTCTCTACTTCTTACCTCATAAACTCTTCACTTTTAGCTTATTCACTCATCAGCAAGTAAGGTCTAATCAAACGCATGTAGGTTTCAGTCAGATTAGGAATTTTAATTCCTGAACGGGTATAGTTTATTCGATTGTTGTTTGTTTATAAATTTAAAACCTTACTAATATGTCTTTACAGAAACAAAACTGCTCGTTGGCTGAAAAGGCCAGAACATGTATGGCTGACATTAAAGCCGTTACCCGGGGTGAATTTGATATGATCCGCTGGATGAATCACGTAGCATTTGAAGCGAAGATCACTGAAGTAGAACGGGCTCTTGACGTTTATAATACCCGTCTGCAAGAAGCTGACAATGCAAGGAAAGTATTTGAATCCAAACAGCGTGAACTGGAAGAATTAGCCCAGCAGTTCCTGCCGCAGATTGTACTCCCGATGCTGGAAGAAGAAACCCCAGTTGCCGAGGCAAAACTGAGCCCGGCTAAAAGTACAAAATAATTTTTTATGGGTGGATGCAACCCCGGGAAAGTAGCCATCATCTTTGCTAAAAAGAGATGCTATGAAAAAGTTACTTTCTATTGCACAATTCGTATGGGTATTTTTGCTGCTTACCAGTTTTCAGGCTTATTCGCAGATTGAGCAAAAACGGCAAGTATCTAGTTTTGAAGGGATTGATGTTGGCAGTGCCATCGAACTATTTATTAAACAGGGCAATGAGCAGTCAGTAGTCGTTAAAACCGATGATGATCTGCAAGATAAAGTTACTACTGAGGTCAATAACAATATCCTTACCCTCCGGATGGATGTAAAAAACCAGGAAGATTGGCGAAATAAGAAAGTAATTATTACGGTCACTACGCCTGAATTAGGCAGCCTTCGTACTGGTGGTGCTTCTCGCGTAAACAGTGATGCTACTTTCAAATCAGCTGATTTCGATCTGCATTTAGAAGGAGCCAGCAAAGTAAAGTTGTCGTTAAACGCTGAGCAATTAGAGGCTGAACTTAATGGAGCAAGTATACTAGATCTGAGCCTCACGGCTAAAACGATAAAAATGCAGCTTTCGGGAGCTAGCAAAACCAATATAACGGGCAATACGGATGAGCAGGAGCTTAATCTGAGCGGAGCCAGTCATTACGAGGCCTTTAAGCTGGATTCCAAACGTGCCATCGTGGACGCAAGCAGTGCCAGTAAAGCTAATATTTCTGTTTCTGAACAACTGAGTGCTAACCTTAGCAGTGCCAGCCACCTTAACTATAAGGGTAATGCTAAGGCAAATCAGTTAAAGAGTAGCGGAGCAGCCAGTATTCGTAAAGCTGGAGAATAATTTGCATCTTTCTTCCCGTCTGGTTCAGGCTACACATAGGTAGCCTTTTTTATTTTTACATGCCTTAAGTACGATCAGAGGGAAGTTCTGCTGGCAATTTGTCAATTGCCCTTGCAAAAACCAGGGCAATCTTTCCGGCTAATCCTTTTATTTCCGGCAGAGGTAGCTTTTCCCGTGAACCTTTACCCATTTCTTCCAAAAGCTGAAGATCGTCGGCCAAGTGTTGAAGCCCAAATAATTTTAGATTAGACTTAAGTTTATGAGCTTGAGCCCCCATACGCGGCCAATCTTGGCTATCTATGGCTTCAGATAAGGCATTTACTTCTGGGGGCGTTTTTTCAATGAATGAGGTAATAATAGCATACAGTCCGGTTGTGCCCTCGCCAACCAGGCGTTTAAGCTCAGCAATATCATAGGCGGGCATCTGTCCCAGTTCCATAGAAGGTACTAATTCTTTATCAGGCGCTTCATCCATAGTAAAGTAATTTTTTATATTCCGGATTGGGTTTGTCATGCCAAATAGCTAAAACTGATATTGCCTTGTTAACTTACTACTACTTTAACACGTTACGCCATACCTATACTATATCTGTGGTTGTTCCGCATTTAGCTTCGCTGAGATAGTTGCCATGCGGAGCCCTGAAATTGGTCATCCACTATTAAAGGCGTTAGTATTAATTATTCGGGTAATACCTTGTGAGCAATAAAATTGAACGAAAGTCAGTAAGCTATTCGTCTGCCCCGCCGAATAAACTGAACTGCTTAGTCTGCTATGTACGTTCCATTCGGCCTTACCAGTGTAAATAGTAGGTGATATTATTAATCTGAACGCCTGCTATTCATTCCTGCTATTTAAAGTCGGGCACTTTCTCACCATTTTTAGCCCAACGCCCCTCGGCAATGTCACTTCAATGGGGCCTGGATTATAATGGGTAGCTTTGCGAAGGGCAACACAAAAACAAGAATACTGAATTATTCAAAACGCGCAGAGCGCAACCGGTTAATGGCAATTTGCAAAAAGCGCTGTACAATCCGTTATGATTGGCTCTCTGTTTTTGGGGAATATCAGAATGCGGGCGTTAGGCTATACTCGCAATTATTCCGGTTTACCAGACATAGTGCCCTGCCGAATAATTCGACGCAGCATTAAACCGGAAGATCACTGTACGCCTGGATTGTCGGCAGATTATCTCTTTACTGAATGCCCACGTCCTGAAATAAATATAAAACTTTGGTTCCAGTTTATAATAACTGCTGGAAATCGGGCGTCCCAGCAGTTGCAACACTTACCTGAGAGAGCCCTTCAGATTGCGACGATACGTTCAAAACCGACAGCCTCTTCTTTCTTTGCCTGTACACCCCATGACCCTGTTTCAGGATTAAATCAAAACCGGTAAATTGTTTTCTGAAACTAGTGTACTGCATCCACTCAGCAGACACCAGTAAGTAATAATCTGATCAGTATCAGGAAAAACTTTTGTTGAAAAGGAGAATCTCATAAAAAAACCGCGGTTAGCCGCCGAATTATTTCTAATAAAATTTTCCGGTAAATTTCAGCTTTATTACCGTGCCTAAATAGCAGTAATTGCCGTTATTACTCCCATTTACAACACCTAAGCGTACCGCAATGAAACGAAAGTGATGGATTAATTAAGCGATGAAACTGGCAGGACGTTTGTACAAGTCTTTAGACTGGCAGGTTCTATCAAACAGAACGACCGGGTAACTTATCAAATTGTAGAAGATAAATGGGCAATCAGGCAGTTAAAATAAATCCATTGTGATCACAATAGATTGTAAACTAGTCTACTTATAAAAACAAGGGATTCAGATTGCGAATCCCTTTTTTACTTGCTAACACAATACGTTTCAATTGCCTTTGCCGCTTCCGGATAACCCAGTCTTTGCGCCTGCTCAGATGCTGACAGCCATCCTGAGTTCTTCTGCAATAGCTCAGACATTCCCAGGCTGTAATATCCCTTAGCAGAGATTACTATTTAGCGGATGCTCTGTCTGAAGTCAGAATAGCTCCCGGAAAATCCTGCAGACGCGCTTTCCGTACCGGTTATAATAATAATTCTCGTCGCGGGGATTAGAAAAGCAGCATTGCCTTATCAAAGTTCTCCAGTGCTTCTTTCATACCTCGAATCTGCCCAATTAGCCATAGCAGTCTTTGCAGCAACATTAGCTCATTTTATTCACTTGCCCGTACTTGAGTTCGCTGAATTCAAACAATACGTATCCCCGGTCAAAATACAATTCTGCCGAATCTGGTTGCAGTACAATAGCCCGGTTACTCATAAATCATCCAGCGCACCGGTCAGGTTCTTCTGGGCCGTACGAACCGGGCCCGGTTATAGTAAGGCTTATAAAAATTAGCGTTAAGCTGGATGGCGCAGTCCATAATCAAGCTGAGCTTCCTGATATTTCTTCAAATTCAAAAAAGCTACCCCGCGGGCATTGAAGGCTTCAAAATTATTATCGTCTCTTTCTATTGCCTTGTTAAGAAATTCTACTGCTTCCGCATACCGCTGCTCTCTAAGCAGTGTTCGTCCTCTTTCAGAAAAGCTTCAGAAGACTGCGAACAGGCGCGGAAACTAAAAGTAACAGAGGTAATAACAACCAAAAGCCCAAACCAATAATCTGCCGGTAGGTAAAACTCAAGAAATATAAAGTAGACCGCAACATACAATTTTTACTATTTTTTCAGCCAATTACTCTGACTCAAACTCACTCAGCTTCCAAGGTTTCCAGTATATCAGCCAATGTCAAACTCTTTTACTCGGGCCTGATCTCGTGACTTCCTTTTAAAGCGATTCCTTTTAACGGCATTTGTTCCAGCAAGGAATAAATGCTGGAGGACTCTAGTCCAAAACCAAGAGTAGTACCGCGTATTGTTTGGCCACCTTACCGATCTCGTACCGCATAGGAGATCCATTGCTCGTTCAGATCAGACTCCAACAAAAGAGATACAAACGGAGCTACAGCGCCGTATTTTCATTGAACCAATGGGCACTACTCTGCGCATGCCACCTTACTTACAAATAAGCGAATCCCCAAAGCTAATCCTTTCCAATCCGAGGCATTTTCAACCTGAAGCCATTGCAGAGAATAGTGTGGCAACAACGCTTTCCAGCCTGATCGGCATCCGAAACTTCACCGACAAACTGGACTCGGCTATCCAGCCCGACAATAGACTGAAATTGTTGTGGACTTACAAATCTGGCAGAAGTAGCCTCAGGCAGAAACCTAGTATGTCTACTCCATTCCGGCACAATAACGGGCATCACTCAGGTTGGAAATACTACCAGTCTTTACAAACGTTCTCAGTGCCATAGTTACGGACCGGATTGGGGACCGAGGATTTGATCTATTAAATAAGGTTGCGATTCGTAGCGGAGTACCTAATACCCCGCCAATTTAATTTTTTGAGTTATTCCGCATTTTCAATGCGGAACTTCGGAAAAGGCGTATTTAAAATGCGCTTCTCTGTGCATCCGCATTCCAAATGCGGATGCACATTTATAAAAACTAAATTGGCGGTGTACTAGGGTGCAAAGTAAAAAATAATCCTATTTCCGGCTCTTATAGCCAATGGCAGTCCTACCGGAATCGACCTAATTGCTTAGGCCCATTTCCCATATAGGCATTATGATATTAGTCCTGATGTCATTTTACTTCTTCCGCTCAATCGTAAAGCGCACCAGCTGTTCGAGGGAATGACGGTACTCAGAAACAGGGAGTTTGTTTAAAATACGGATTGCTTCATCCTGATATGTATGCATTACCTCCGTTGCGTATTCAATACCACCACTTTTCTTCACGAAATCAATTACCTCAGCTACTTTCCGGGGCTTGTGGCTTTCGTTTTTTATCAGGTAAATTATGTTTCGCTTATCAGACCAGGAAGCTTTATTCAGGGAATAAATCAGAGGAAGGGTCATCTTCTTCTCCTTGATATCAATACCCAGCGGTTTACCAATCTCATCATTACCGTAGTCAAACAGATCATCTTTAATCTGGAAGGCAATACCGACTTTTTCCCCAAACTGGCGGGCTATCTCAATACTAGCTGCATCAGCATCTACTGAGGCGGCTCCTACTGCCGTGCAGGAGGCAATAAGAGAAGCGGTCTTCTGCCGGATAATCTCAAAATAGACGTCCTCGGTAATATCCAAACGGCGGGCCTTCTCCATCTGCAACAGCTCTCCCTCACTTAAGTCACGGACGGCTTTGGAAACAATGCGGAGCAGATCAAAATCATTGTGGTCAATGGATAAGAGCATTCCCCGTGAAAGAAGATAATCACCAACCAGCACCGCTACTTTGTTTTTCCAGAGGGCATTGATGGAGAAGAAGCCCCGTCGGTAATTAGATTCATCCACCACATCGTCGTGGACCAGACTGGCAGTGTGCAGCAATTCGATCAGGGCCGCTCCCCGGTAAGTAGCTTCATTTACCTCACCGCAGGTCTTAGCGGTCAGGAATACAAACATAGGCCGGATCTGTTTGCCCTTCCGTTTCACAATATAATTCATGATTTGATCCAACAACATCACGTTGGTTTTCATGAATGAACGAAACTTTAGTTCAAACACTTCCATTTCACCCACAATGGGGGCCTGAATTTCCTGAATGCTAATTGCCATGGAGGTAAGTTCACAATTTTACCGCCTGTACATGCAATTGCCAAAACTTAGTCAATTGGATTGCACAAGATCACGGAAATAAAACAACGCTACCACCGGAAAAGTTATACTCCGGCGGGTTTTGCTTCGAAATTAACTATTATCCCGAAAGCTACCTATAGGGTACTTGAGCAAATTAGATTGTCTGGCAATGTGATGCGTAATACAGGAGAAAGTAGCGGCCCTGGCAGTACAGGCAAGCACTATACGGAGAGGCTTTTGCATTTGCAGCCATTAAAGACCATAAAATGAAAGAGCATTTCTGCCTAAAATCAATTCTTGTTCGTGAGCAGAAAGACCAGTTATGTATTCCTCCACCATTCCCATTACTTCTTGATAACTAGCTGCTACTTTGCATACCGGCCAATCCGAACCAATCATTAAACGCTTAGGCCCAAAGGCCTCAAGTGCCACTTCCAGATAAGGCGTAAAATCTTCCCGTTTCCAGCGGTGCCAGTCTGCTTCCGTAACCATTCCAGAAAGCTTACAACTTACATTACCATGAGCCGATAACCTTTTAATATCGGTAGCCCAGGGTTCAATCCGTTGATCTTTAATCAATGGTTTGGCCAGATGATCAAGCACGAAGGGCTGATCCGGAAAAAGGCTGACAAACTCGGTAGCTACCGGAAGATTATGCGGATAAATAAGGATATCGTAGGTAAAATTGAACTTACGCAGACACTTGATTCCTCTTGTAAACCGGGGACGGAGCAGGAACTGGTCGTCGGGCTCAGCCTGAACAATATGTCTAAACCCAGCCAGCTTGGGAAATTGAGAAAAATATGCCAGTCTCTCTTCTATAGTATCTGCCTGCAAATCTACCCAACCGACAACGCCTTTGATAAAATCATAGGTTCCGGTCAGTTCCAACAGAAAGGCAGTTTCATCCTCTGATTGAGATGCCTGCACGGCTACACACCCGTCGTAACCTGCTCTTTCCATTTCCGGCTTCAGATCCTCCGGCAGGAAATCCCTCCGGATATTGGCCATCTCATTAGTGATCCAACCAAACGCTTCCGGGGTATACTGCCAGAAGTGCTGGTGAGAGTCGATTTTAGGCATAGAGGTAATTATTGTTAAATGCTAAATTGTTTGACTGTTGAGCAAAATACTTTTACAGGAAACCGCTTTACAGCCATTCAATCAGTTATTTCAGGTGATCACTCATTTTAAACACCGGTTCCATTTCAGCCCAATGTTCATCAGGTTTGGCTTCGGGAGCTCTCTCCTGATAACTTGTCATCAGATCTTCCCACACTTTGTTCCTGGGGTTTAATTTCAGATAGCGGTCAAAGTCATACGCTGGTTCAAAATCGTCTGCTACATCCATTAGCATGAACAGTCTTCTTCCAATAAGCCAGATCCGAATGTCAAGCACACCCACTTCCCGGAAAGACTTCACTACTTCCGGCCAGATCTCATCATGATGCTGGCGGTATTGGGCTATTATCTGAGGATCGTCTTTCAGCAGAATTGTCTTAGCGTAAGATTTCATTTATGAGTTTATTTTGCACAAGTACTTTAATGTTGGAAGCAGGAGTATCAGCAGTTCAGGTACTACACATCCAAATATAGGCTATAAAAACGTAAAGGGGCAAAACCAAATGGTTTTGCCCCTTTACGTTTTTATAGCCTGTAACTACTGCTTTACCACTTTCATATTTTCGAGTGGCTGCCCATCAGCCAGGAGTTGAACAATATATACGCCCTTTCTCCAGGTTCGGCCCAGCGGCACTGAATCACCACCCAAGTCAGTATAAGACCGTTCTTCTACTACCTTTCCCGACAAATCAGTCACCCTGATCTTCACAGTTTTTATTCCATCCGGTAACAGAATCTTGGTTTCCTCATTAAATGGGTTCGGGAATAGAACTGTTTGATCCCAGCTGATTCCAAGCCTTGCAGTATTGGTAACAGTGAAGGTGCTGTGCGCTCCTGGAAGGTAATAACCTGGTTGCAGATATCCGTTTGCTCCACCACGACGGACTGCTTTTACTACCAGATGGTAGGTAGCGCCTACCTCCATATCCTGTACGTATTCGTACGTCCATTGTGGACCACCAAATACATTCCGTGCCCAGTCGCCCAGGTAGGCAACCTGTCCATTTACCGGATCAGTAATCGTGGGGCAAGGGCGGAAGTAGCAGGCGAAGTTAGCAACTTGATCGGCCCCGGTTAAAACGTCATCACCATTATCCCGGTAAAGCTGGAAAATAGCTGCATCAGAATTAGCGACTACACCACTAGCTACCAATTTTGTAGACCGGGCAGAGGTACCGGTTGGCCTATATATATACAATGGATGTAGAGAATTATAAACTGATTTAACATTACCATTAGAAGACCAGGGTCCTTGACCAATTATATTATTGCTTGCATCTACCTGTAAAGCTTTCATCCGAACATAATACTTCGTTCCTGATTCCAAGGAAGCCTCATTGGGATTAAAAGTAAACTGAACGGGCGAACCAGTTGCGGTAATTGTTTTATCTAATTGAATTTGAGTAAACGCACCATCCTTGCTTAATTGAATCTGGTAACGATTAGCACCAATAATTGGACGTACAGATACTGATTGATTATAGCTATTTAGATACACCTCTTGAGAGGATGGATCTGTATAAGAATCAGAAAGGGTCCCTGTCAGGTAAGTCTCCCCTAAAGCATTACCTGTAATAAATGTAATTACCGTTGAATTATTACTGTTTGGCGCAGGATCAGCAGTAGTTAGGAAAGAAAATCTGACCTGGTAAATATATCCCGCCTGCAACAATTCATAAGGCCACTCATACACATACGGCTGGCTATTATTCAATCCAAGCGATACTTTGTAATAATCAGTTGGGTCCGAAGGATCATCAGTTGTGCTGAAAGCCGGCGTTGGCGAAGGGATTGTTGTTCCTGGGCCTATCCTACGTAACTCTAATTGTGCATTTTGAAATATAGAGGCGCATCCGATATAAGAAGCAATTTTGAAAGTCGGTGATTGTACTACATCCGTCGAATTATCAGCCGGCACTGAAACAAATCTCAATGAACCTTCAGTACTTGATTCTTCCGGACCAACTACCGGCAGATAAGCTGGGGCAGCACCTGTTTGAACTAATCTGTAAGTAGTTCCTAAGTTTTGAGTGCCTTCACCTGAAAGTTCCTTAACAGCCTGTACTCTTACAATATACTGGGTAACCGGCTGCAAAGTTCCGCTTTGAGGGATAAATGTGCTGAAAGTACCGTTTGTATTACTATTTGTAACTACCTGAGAAGCAGCAACACCTGTCCAATTGAAACCTGTTGGATTAGAAACAGCATTTGGGTCGCCAGACCAACGTATTTCCACATAATCTGCAGAAGGATAAGGATCAACATTGATGTAAAACCCACAGACACTTACATTGTTTACAGTAGGATAAGGTTGAGGTGGAGCAGTTACAGTTGGTGCTTGTCCGGTAAACACATCTATTTCTTTTACATAGGAATAACCTTGGTCATCAAAAAATGTGGCTCTGATATTATAATTAGATGCAACTGATAATCCAGTAAAATTCCACTGATAAGGGCCCGCACCACTGATTATTGCCCAATCATAATCAGGAGCCATATGGGTAGAAGGATCATTTGGATCCGGATATCCAAAATTTCCATCTTTTGCGTACTCAATCAGTAGATAGTCTACAAGATTACAGGCTTGAAAGGTTGGATATGGGTCAACATTAACCGTTAGATTTGTACCAGTGTTTGTATTACCTGGGGTAGGGCTTGTAATTTGAGGAACTGGAATTGTAGTTGTACCCACACCAACCGTAATCTGATCCGATCCCTGAGGGATAGTACCAGCATTATTAGAATAGGCTGTTACAACAATAAGATAAGCCTGATTATTAGTTAAGGTTGGCATCGGAATAGTTACCGGTGCGGTCCCAGCTGCTAAAGCAGTACCAGGAAAAAGGAACGAATCATAAAAATTATTACAGGTATTAATATACTCAACTTTAAACCTTCTTGTAGAAGTATTTCGTGTAACAGTAAGGTTAAAAGTCTGGGGCAGATTAGTGGAATACTGTGCCGGAGAGGTGATACGTGGTATCGTTGACTGCCCCCAGACCGGGACACTGGCAAATGCCAGGAAGCAAAAGAGCACGGTAAGAAGCGAAAGTAAATTTTTATTCATAAAATAAAAGAGTAAGACAATACAAATATAATTCTTTCCGGTATATACGATACCAAAATACTTCGTAAGCAATGTTACTATTTTATTAGCTCCGGTTTAGGTGCCGGTTGTATTTTTTACGACAATATCGGAGGCGTACACTTGCAGGATATGATAGAAAAAGGCTATTTCTGTGCGTATGAATTACATACAGGATTATTCTTTTCTCTTGGCGAAGTAATATATTTTCTTGTTTTACCTATAACGATCAAATAGTATAGCGTAGTGCCCCATCAGATTCCATAATAATCATCAGAATAAATCTGCTTATTTCTCCGTCTTACCTGGTATAACAATACTTCACTTATTGTAGAAACTCATTTTCATTCAAAGCCTCGATGGCATGCAGTAATCCTGCCCCATTGTGCCAAGGCCGTGATTTCCGGCTTATTGCCTTCATCGGCCCAGCCCTGGTATGTCTGGTACAGCTTATCCTTACCGATTTACCGTTGCCATTGCCAAAGATACCCCTTATGATTCACAACAATCGGATCAGCCCCCGAACGATAAGAAATCTCTGCATTCAGCTGCTCAAAATTGTACCGGTACCCCACCATATCAGCGGGGGTACAAAAGGTTCGCTGGCAGGCTGGGCAATAAGCAGGAAGGTCACTTGGACGGTGAGCAGAGAAAAGACAAACAGTAATATAATTTTTTCACTGGTGAATGGCAGCAGAATAGGTATTAGGTTAAAGGTACCGGACTTTCTTAAAATGAGTAATTAGAATTGAAAAATTGGCGATTCCACCTTTAACCTGGTTTCTTTTTGGTGATTAGGCCGAAAATACCTTAGATTCGCCGGCCACGCAAAACCAACCGGCTCTTATGGCTACCCTCGAAAACGAATTACTGAAAGTATCTGTTCGCACCCAAGGTGCCGAACTCACTTCTCTGTTTGACAAAACCAACGGTATTGAACATCTCTGGCAGGGTGATCCGGCGGTGTGGGGCTGGCATGCGCCCAATTTGTTTCCAGTAATTGGAGCCTGTTTAAATAATCAATTATTGATCAAGGGAAAAACTTACCCGATGGAACGGCATGGCTTTACCCGGCAATCCCAATTTACGCTGCTGAATTCTTCCCAAACCCAGGCCCTGTTTTCCCTCCGGTACAATGAGCAAACGATGGCCGCTTATCCGTATCGTTTCGAATTCCAGATTGAATACCAATTGGAAGGAAAAACACTGACAGTCACCTACCGGGTCATTAATGAAGCCCAGGAATCAATTTATTTTTCGGTAGGAGGCCATCCGGCTTTCAACGTTCCTTTTTTCCCGCAGGAAGACTACACTGACTATTACGTAGCGTTTGATGCGGACGAAAAGCTGGAAAGGCACCTTTTATCCAAATCAGGTTATTTTACGGGTCAGACGGAGCCGGTACCTACTCCTGACCGTAAACTAGCATTGACTAAACACCTGTTCGATCAGGACGCCCTGGTTTTTAAGAATATTACTTCTAGAAGGGTTAGCATTCGCAGCAAAAATCACGATGTTTCCCTTTCGGTGGGCTACCCTCCCTTCAATTACCTGGGGATCTGGGCAAAACCCGGAGCCCCGTTCGTTTGTATCGAACCCTGGCTTGGCTGCTCTGACAGTGAAGGGAAACAGGTGGCTATTGAAGCAAAAGAAGGAATTCAACGGGTAGAGCCGGGGGCCATTTTCGAAGCAACCTTCAACATTAGCGTTGCTTAGCAGTTGGGCTGGTTATTCAGCCCATCGTCTTAATTGACACAATAGCATTAAGCTGTTTAGATGGGCAACTTTGCAATTATAGCCTTCAACTTCTCTTTTACTGTGGGCCATTCCTCCTCGATGATGCTGTACACGGCACTGTGCCGGTAACTGCCGTCATCTCGAATCATGTGATTCCGGAGAACACCCTCAAACGTAGCGCCTATCTTTTGAATCGCCTTCCGCGACCGTAGGTTGTTTTCATCCGTCTTGAGGTAAATCCGGACGATGTATGGAACGTACCCACAATTTCATGATGCTTCTCACTGAGCAAGTTTGCCTCGTATAAACTATCCAATAATGGGAGGGTTAATTCATCCGCCGGCTTGATTCCTTTTTGCTTTCGATAGGTATTGCGGATACCAGAAATAATACTACTGATCCTATTTTTCTCATTTTACAGAAGGTTACGCACACCTCAGTTATTAGGTTCAGATCTCTAGTAAACATGCACATACAATTCTGCCTAAAAGACCAGCCCCTCTCCTTCTTTGGGCACCACAAACACATTCTCGGATAGGTTATACTTCTTTAATGCCTGGTGCAAATCCTGGATGGGCTCATTCTTGCCGTCATCGGCCAGCGGGAAAGTGCCGAAGTGGCTGGCGATGCTTCTGCTGGCCTTTACATCCAGGTGAATTTGCACGGCTTGTTCGGGGGATACGTGAATGGGCGACATAAACCACTGGGGACGGTAGGCGCCAATGGGCAGAATGGCCAGGCGGATCGGCGCATACTTTTCTCCGATGGGTTGGAAAATAGGTCCGTAGCCGGTATCTCCGGCAAAATAGATATTACCGGCCGGATGCTTTAATACATACCCACACCAAAGGGTGGCATCGCGGTCAAATATACCGCGGCCCGAAAAATGCTGCGCCGGTACGCAGGCTATCTGCAAATTTCCACGTAAGGGCAATTCCTGTCCCCAGTCCATGTCGGTAGCCGTGGTAATTCCCTGCTGGTCCAGGTAGGCTTTTACACCAAGCGGCGTAATGAAGCGTGGCTGATGGGTAGCTGCCAATTGCCCAAGGGTGGCAATATCGAGGTGATCATAGTGGTTATGACTGAGCAGGACCATATCAATCCGGGGCAGGTCCTGTAGGCGGATACCGGGAGGCCGCATCCGCTTTGGCCCGGCAAAGGTAAACGGGCTTACCCGTTCACTCCATACGGGATCAGTCAGTATGTTGAGCCCTTCAATCTGAATCAGGAAAGTAGTGTGATTGATAAAAGTAACCCGTAGCGAATCGCCGGTAACCATGGCCGGCGGTGGCGGTCCTGGCGGAATCTGCTTGTTTTCGGGCCACTCTCCCTGCTTCCGGTTCATCATCCAGGAAAGCACTTCTTTGAAGCCCTTGGACTGGGCACCGCCAATATTTTTGAATTGTTTGCCATCAAAATGGTCGCTCACGGGCCCCTGGTACCGGGGCGCCGACAGTAAGTGTCCCGTTGCCAAGGCACCTAGTACCACCAGCAATAAAACTGTTCCTATCCAAAGCATGATCTTGGTTCGTTTTTTCACCGCTACCACAACAGTAATTTTATTGCCAGCTCACTCTGTTTACTCAAACCAGACCGTAAATTCGGGCAGCGATTTCCGATCAATATCAGGAACTAAGGTATTTTCGGCCGGATACCCTACGGGAATGAGCAAAAAAGGCCGTTCGTTTTCGGGCCGGTTCAGAATCCTGGTCAGAAAATTCATGGGACTAGGGGTATGGGTAAGGGCTACTAAGCCTGCTTCGTGAATAGCGGTCAGTAGGAAGCCACAGGCAATTCCTACCGATTCCGTTACGTAGTAGTTGTGGCGTTTGCTGCCGTCTACCACGTCGTAGATACGTTTGAAGGCAACAATCAGCCAGGGAGCCGTTTCCAAAAAAGGCTTCTGCCAATCGGTGCCAAATGGCTCCAAGTCTTGCAGCCATTCCGGCGTCATGCGTCCGTGGTAGTTTTCGTATTCTTCCGCTTCGGCGGCTTTCCGGATGGCACTCTTTAATTGCGGATTGGCAATGGCACAAAATGTCCAAGGCTGCTTATGGGCACCCGAAGGAGCACAATTTGCAGCCTTTAACAGGTTTTCGATCACGTCCCGAGGCACGGGCTGGGCACTGAATTCGCGAACGGACCGGCGTTGATTAATATCACTGTAGAAAGCCTGGCTTCGCAGCCTTAACGTTTCTTCGGGTAGAAATTCACGCGAATAAGGTATA
The DNA here is from genome assembly GCA_030448185.1 of Cytophagales bacterium. Classification (GTDB taxonomy): domain Bacteria; phylum Bacteroidota; class Bacteroidia; order Cytophagales; family 172606-1; genus CADCTQ01. The sequence continues at coordinate 89,218 of JAUJNL010000008.1, forward strand.
AACGGATAAGAATGCGTCATGAAGGAGCAGGTTACCGCTCAAATTACTAAGCCTCCACGGCACTGCCAAATAGATAGCTGATATGTTGACGGATGCCACACAAGCGTTGACACTGGTACCTATTTTTTGACAATGCGCGTACATGATGGTTTTGTACTTCAAAAGTGTACTGGATTCTTTGGAATCCAGCCGTTACCGGATGTCTACTGCTGAGTGATCAGCTCAGGCGAGGGCGCCACTAAATGTACCTCCCGCCGACTAGCGCCAACTACCACTTGCCGACGGTCGTGGTATCGTCGGTCAGGCGTGGTAATGGTCAGGGTATAGGTACCTTTTCTCATCCCCGTTAAGTCCAGATTGCGGTGGTACTTACTACTACTCACACAGTCGGTGAATACGTCCCAGTCTGACGGATCGCGTAGGGAAATATTGATTTTGCGCCGGGTAGGGTTATCAAATAGTATTTTCAGCCTCGCAGTGTTTTCAATAAAAAAGGCGTTTGCCCGAATGGCATGCGTGGTGGCTATGCCTGGGTCCACCGTTGCCGGACGACCAGCAGCTCTTTTTGCTTTGTGGGGCAATTCCACCGGCAGCAAACTTGCCTTTATGTGGCCGCCGATTAATTGATTCTGCATAAACTGGTTGAAAGCCTGATCAATTATTTGCCGGTTACGATCAGTTAGCTTAATGTACTGGCCCGGCAGGGTTTCCTGGTAGAGCATTTGCTGGTCGGCGCTGAAAAACGTAATGGTCGTGTTGCGCGTACGGTGATCCGTAAATAGTTTCCAGTGTCCCTTAGGATGGGTTGGTTCACGGTAATACGCCTCATTTTGGGCAGCACTGTTGGTCGCAAACAAGCAAGCGACTGCCAGTAAAAGAATGATTGCTTTCCGTTTCATGGGCCAAAAAGTTGCAGATGGATTAATAGCAGGAGCCAGCCTCGGCGGGCAAATAGCTTTTTTTAAGTTAGTGGACGGAAGAAAGGTTTTTGTAATCAGGTTTGACAAAAAATGTGTTTCTTCGAAACTTGTTCTACTGATTACTCAGTGAGATCTGCCGGTAGAGAAGCTGTTTAACTTCCGGAAAAGAGTGAGGTTGAATATCGCCTTTTAGAACTCACATTCAAAAAATATTTAAGGATGTAGCCTGATTTCAACCTTTTCGCTAATTGCATTAGGGCAAAATACGAAAGTCGGGCTTAGGCGTCTTCCCGAAAAGCCTAAACAGCCTCACATATAAATAAGT
>JAUJNL010000009.1 GCA_030448185.1 Cytophagales bacterium
TGCCTCCCTGAGCATAGCCTCATCGCTTGCCAGCGTACGGGGATATTTGGCTAAATCATCGGAATTGTTAAACTGGGCAGGATTTACGTAGATACTGGCTACCGTAAAGTCATTTTCCGCCCGTGATTGCCCAATCAGCGACAGGTGGCCCTGGTGTAAAGCCCCCATAGTGGGTACAAAACCATAGCGGCGTCCTTTACTGCGCTGCCCTTGCAGATAGGCTTGTAAGAGAACTTTTTGGGTAAAAATGTGCATAGTCAGAATGGGAAAATCAAAAGGAGAATCAGGTTAGCAGGCAGACAGTTACCGGGCAACAGCCGGCAGGAAATAATCTACAGAGGAGGCTCGGTTTGAGAAAATGGGCGCAATATTACGGTTTGCATTGAAAAATCCATTCAAAAGTGGTTTTTTTTTTGTAATTTTGTGCGCCCTACTATCGCGTATTGCGATTTCTGTGGTCACAACTAATCCCCAGCCGTATGTCAAAACTTCGCATCCTTTATGTTGCTAGTGAGATCAACCCCTTCTTAAAAATATCTGAAGCTGCTGATCTGTTACGTCAGCTTCCTCAGGCCATGCAGGAGCGGGGCATGGAAATCCGGATTTTAGTTCCCCGGTTTGGCCTGATTAATGAGCGGAAAAACCGCCTGCATGAAGTGGTTCGGTTATCAGGGATCAACATTACAGTAGGGGATGAAGAAAAACCTTTGGTCATAAAGGTTGCCTCCGTGCCAAGTGCCAAATTACAGGTTTATTTTATTGACAATGAAGATTATTTCCACCGCAAGTCCGTATTTTTTGACCAGGAGAACAATTTCCACGCTGATAATGATGAGCGGGCCATTTTCTTCTGCAAAGGAGTACTGGAAACAGTAAAAAAACTGGGCTGGTCACCGGATATCGTACATTGCAACGACTGGATGACAAGTCTGATCCCGATGTATCTGAAGACAACGTACAAGAATGACCCGATGTTTAAGGATACCAAAACAGTGTTTGCGGTGTTTAATAGCTTTTTCCCCAACAAGTTTGAAGGGGATCTGCTGGAAAAAGTACGGATGCTGGATATCGAAGATACGATGCTGAAGCACCTGAAAACCGGAGATTACGTTGGATTTGTGCGAACAGGCATGCAATTTGCGGACGTGGTCGTTAAAGCTGAAGAAGACCTCGACGAAAATCTAAACCGCCTGTTTGATGAGTTTGAAGCAAAGAAAATCAATTTTGATAAGGAAGAAAAGTTCTCTGAGTCCTACTATAACCTCTATAATGAGCTTATCGGCTAAGCGTATTGCCCTGTTTTTTGCCTTAGCAATTACCTGCTTAGTAACTGCCTGTAAAGATCCCCAAGTGATTGGTCTGCCCGATCAACCCTTGGGGGTTTTTGTTACGGATACGATTACGGTTCGTACCTCTACGGTGTACGTAGATTCGGTGCGCACCTCTTTGGCTAGTTATATGCTAGCTGGACAATATAATGATCCTGCACTAGGGGCAGTAAACGCAAACAGCTACTTCCGACCAGTTTATAGTAGTGACGCAGATACTGCTGCCCTAAATCTAGGCGAATCTCTTTCCCTAGATTCTTTAGTACTATTTCTGAATTATGACTATAGCTATGGCGATACAACTGGTAAGCAAATTGTATCAGTACATCAATTGCAGGAGAGCATGCCAAATACATTTTATAATACCAATAAAGCTCAGGAATTTGCTTATAATCCTACTCCAATAGGAAGGAAAGAGTTTCAGCCTTTTCCGAGGGCTGGGGATACCTTAAGGCTTCGTTTGGCAGATGTTGCTGGGGAGGAGTTATTAACCTACGCGGGAAAGGCAGAATCAACCTTTTTGAAGAATTTTTATGGGTTTGCCATAACGGCTGCTACTAGCAATAAAGCTATTATAGGATATTACCCAAGTATTAATGCGGGATCTAAGCTACGTCTCTATTATAAAACAGGTGGTACGGCTAAAATCTATGATTTTCAAATAGGCCCACGTTTAAATAAAATTAAACACAATTGGCAGGGAAAGAACCTCTACGATTCACTTCCTGCAAGCCAGACTGGTGGGATGGCTTATTTACAAGCCGGCACAGGTCTAATGACTAAAGTAGAATTTCCCTACTTGCAAAATTTTAAGGAGCTAGGCAATTTAGCTATTAATCGGGCAGAGTTAATCGTACAGCCGGTAGCGGGCACTACTGAAGGCAACTTATTCCCTCCTCCTCAGTTAACCTTATATAATACTAATCCTGCGGGTAAAATTGAGAAAGCTACTGGCTCAGATGGTGGTAGCTATTGGTTACCTGCATTCACTGAGTTTACAAGTGCACCCCAATTAGCTGCTTATCGTTCTTCCAGCAACGCTTATTCTTTCTTCCTGAAAGATTATGTAAATAACGTGATAGTGTGAATACGAGCTAACTCTGGCTTGTTCCTTTCTGTACCTTCTATTACCATAAATAATCTATTTCCGCCTACTCAGTCCGGCTCATACGTGCAGCCTGGTATTACTTATGAAGACATCGTAAACCGATTAGTACTAAATAGTCAAAACGGAGCCAACCAAACTATTAAGCTTAGAATCTACTATACTCAAGTGAAAGCTAATTAACGTAAGATTCCTTTCATTGATTTATAAGAAGCCTGCTTTTAGTGAAAATAAAGCAGGCTTTATTTTTGGATGATAGATCTAAAGAGTTGGCTTATTTTACTGAATTTAAAAGGCCGCTTGCATTCAACTGATACTTTTTTAATTTTAGCAGATATTTTTTGCCTTTTTCGTTTTAATAATGAAAATATACTTTACCTCTTTGTAAGATTTAGTATTAATACTCAATATAATTATCGTACAGACTAATCAAATCTCCCCTTAAATTATGTGCGGAATCGTTGCTTACACTGGATACCGGGAAGCTTACCCGGTGCTGCTAAAAGGGCTAAAACGGCTCGAATACCGTGGGTACGACAGTGCCGGTATTGCTTTATTAAATAATGGCCTGAATGTGTATAAAAAGAAGGGCAAGGTGACCGGAGAGTTAGAAGTGTTTGTGAAAGACAAGAACCTGAGCAGCACCATTGGTATCGGACATACCCGCTGGGCTACCCACGGTGAGCCCAACGATGTCAACGCCCACCCGCACTATTCTTTCAATGAAAATCTGGCCATTATTCACAATGGTATTATTGAAAATTACAGTGCGCTTAAACAGGATCTTATCAATAAAGGACATGTATTTCGCAGTGAAACGGATTCTGAGGTACTGATTCACTTTATTGAAGACATTAAGGAAAATAGTAACTGTTCCCTGGAAGAAGCAGTCCGGCTGGCTCTGCATCAGGTGGTAGGGGCCTATGCTATTGTCATCATGTCTAAAGATCACCCCGATACACTATTTGCGGCGCGTAAAGGTAGTCCACTGGTGATAGGGGTAGGCAAGAATGAGTACTTTGTGGCTTCTGATGCTACCCCTATTATTGAGTACACCAATGACGTTGTCTACCTGGATGACTACGAAATTGCAGTGATTACAAAAAATAAGCTAAGTATTAAAACCATTGAGGACGTTGTAACTACGCCCTATATCCATACGCTTGAACTGGAGCTAGAAGCTATCGAAAAAAATGGCTTTGAACATTTCATGTTAAAAGAAATTTTTGAGCAGCCTAAATCCGTCCATGATAGCATGCGGGGCCGCATTAATGCCGACGGTGGACGTTTGGTGTTAGGGGGCTTGCGCGAATATTTAAATACTCTGACCAATGCGAAACGGGTTGTGATTCTGGGCTGTGGTACCTCTTGGCATGCCGGACTGGTGGCAGAGTATGTATTTGAGGAGTTTGCCCGCATACCGGTGGAAGTGGAATATGCTTCAGAGTTCCGCTACCGCAATCCGATTATTAATGAAGGAGATGTAGTCATTGCAATCTCCCAATCTGGTGAGACGGCCGATACACTGGCTGCTATTGAATTAGCCAAGTCCAAAGGAGCTATCATTTTTGGTGTGTGTAACGCAGTGGGCTCTTCGATTCCGCGTGCTACTCATGCTGGCGCCTATACACACGCTGGCCCCGAAATAGGCGTTGCCAGTACCAAAGCGTTTACGGCTCAGGTAACGGTATTGACTATGATGGCTATTTGCGTGGCAAAGGCAAAAGGTACCATTACGGAAACATTATATCATGAACTGTTGGTAGAGTTAGAAACTGTTCCGGCTAAGATTCAGAAAATTCTTGATAAGCATAACCAGATCCATTACATCTCTGAAGTTTTCAAGGATGCGCATAACTTTCTGTTCCTTGGCCGGGGTTATAACTTCCCGGTCGCCCTGGAAGGTGCATTGAAACTGAAGGAAATTTCGTATATCCATGCAGAGGGTTACCCGGCGGCTGAAATGAAGCATGGCCCTATCGCCCTGATTGATGAGGAAATGCCGGTAGTGTTTATCGCGACCAAAGATAGCTCCTACGAGAAAATCGTATCCAACATTCAGGAAGTACGTGCCCGCAAAGGCCGGGTGATTGCAGTCGTTACTGAAAAGGATGAACTCATTCAACGGATGGCTGAATTTGTGATTGAAGTTCCTCACATTCACGAGGCACTCACGCCGCTGTTGTCAGTTATTCCTTTGCAGTTACTTTCGTACTACATCGCCGTGCTGCGTGGCTGCAACGTTGATCAACCCGCAACCTGGCGAAATCTGTCACTGTCGAGTAGTCCAAGGTGGGGTACCTTAATTGGTAGTGAAAGAATAAAAAATAAACTAAAAAGCCTAAACCGGCGCTGAATATGATTTGGCGCCGGTTTAGGCTTTTGGGCTGATACAGCAAAAATTGAGCATTGACTATTGGGAATTTATCTATTACCACGTTAGCTTTCTGTACGGGTTACCTTTCTCTATTTCCCGTATCAATTGCCAGATACGCAGCAATTCCCGGTTTAGAAGATATAACTCTCTAAAAATCAACTGGTTAATAATTTACTTTTTTGTGAATTTTATAACTAATTCATTATCAATGAGATATATAACGAGGAAAATTTGACAAGTATTTGTAAATCAAATAGTTATCCAAACCGGGAATTGCTGCCAGATACGCAGGCCTGCATCTACTATCCTCATTTCCAACATTTTAACCGTTTTTATTATGCGCAAAACCGTTTTGCGTTACCTGCCTGTACTGGCAGTACTGGCTGGCCTGTGTACTTCTGCCTGTAGCAGCAAAGCAGAATATGAATCGAAAAAAATGGCTGAAGCCGACTATGTCTCCTCAACGATAGGATCTAATACCGATACTACCGCTGTAAGTAGTATAACCCAACCGGAGCGGCAGTTTGTCCGGCAAGCTGACCTGAAGTTCCGGGTAAAGGATGTAGCCCGGACCACGCACACCATTGAAGACCTGACGGGAAAGTATGGAGGCTTTATTACTCAGAATCATCTTTCCAGTTCGGTTACGAATACTCACAGCGTACAAATCAGTGCCGACTCTCTCCTGGAAACTACCGAATATCAGGTAGAAAACAACCTGGCTCTTCGCGTACCCAACCAGCAGCTTGACCAGATGCTGCACGAATTGAGCAGCCAAGTAGATTTCATGCATTACCGGATCATTAACGCGGATGATGTAAGCTTGCAATTGTTGGAAAACAAGCTTCGGATTAATCGAAATACGGAAGCAAAGCAACGGGTGCAGCAAGCTATCGACAGTCGAGGTAAAAAACTCGGTGAAAGCCTGCAGGGTGAACAAGACCTACTGGCACTGCAAGAGCGGTCTGACGGAAATGTTATTCAAAACCTCTCCCTGGCTGATCAGGTAAATTATAGTACGGTTAAGTTGCATATCTACCAGCGTGCTACTGCCCGGCAGGAAAGAGTAGCCGCTGCGGTAGATATGCTTCCCTACGAGCCAAGCCTGCCTTCCCGATTAGCTGAAGCGTTCTTATCCGGCTGGACTATATTGGAAGCTTCGCTGATTGGCCTGGTTCAGCTTTGGGCAGTGATTCTACTGGGCTTACTGGCTTGGCTTGGATATCGCCGGTATGGCGTCCGGCTGCTGGGCAAATAGAAAAATGTATTGTTGCAACGATGCTCCTAAATGCAGTGGCTTTCCCTTTAGCTGCTACATTATTCCGTTTTTGGATTCCTTTTCTTTTATATCTTTTTCCGGAAAAGAATTCTCTTTCAGGTGGCCACGCTGCTTTTCCGTGAGTAGAGCAGGCGGTTCAGCACCGGATAAATGATTACGGCCAGCAAAATAATAAACGTGCCGAGGTAAAAGCCGGTAGTCATTCTTTCCCGTTCTCCGAAAAATAGAAAAGCCAGGATGATGCCATATACTGGCTCCATGTTAACCGTCAGGTTCATCGCAAAGGCCGAAAATTTCTTCATTAGCTCCACTGCGGCAGCATATGCAAACACAGTACAAACCCACGAAAGCAGGGCAATGTATACCCAATCAGTTGGGGATGGGATCAGCCGAAGCGTATTACCTACCGCCATTGTTTGCTGGTAAAAGGGCAGAAAGAGAGCCGTAGCAAAAAAAGCGCCCACCATTTCGTAGAACGTAATTACCTGCGAGTGAAATTGTTGGGTAAAGCGGCCATTGATAATGGTAAAAATCGAAGCCAGCAGCGCCGAAGCTATGGCCATTGCAAGTCCAAGCGCATGGTCGAATTCAAAGTGAAAAATTACGTATAAGCCGAAAATAACCAGCAGTCCGAGGGAAATCTCCAGCAGGCGAATGGGTCGACGCTGCGACAAAGGTTCCAGTATGGAAGTCCAGAGAGAACTGGTGGCCATGCCCGCTAAGCATACCGAGGCAGTAGCTACCCTGGCTGCCCCAAAGAACAGAATCCAGTGCGCTGCAATCAAAGCTCCCGTTCCCAACATACCGAGCAGACGCCTTTTATTGATCAGCAGCTTTTCTCCCCTTATTTTCAATAATGCGCCTAACAATAGAAATGCCAGTAACGTACGTAAGAAAACCAGTTCTACCGCTGGTATAGAAATAAAAAGCCCCAAAATTGCCGTAAAGCCCCAAATAAGCACAATAAAGTGCAGCAGCAGGTAGTCTTTCAGGGTAGGGATTAGCATTGAGCAATGAAATGGTAAACGTTGAATGCTGGATATTAAATGAATAGGTAGGCCGCCACATCCAGCTTCATTATTCCTGCTGCCTATCAGTAGACATAGAACATTTAAAATGAAGGTTTGGCATTGCTCTACCGTGGTACCGTGTAGTACATGACTGTACCTACCAGCGCAAAGATGATATTAGGCAACCATACCGCCAGAATAGGATTGATGGAGCCAACCTGTGCCATCGTTTTGCTCATGATAAAGAACAGGATATAGACGAAGGCCAGCAAAAATCCGAAAGCAATCTGGAACCCGACGCCGCCACGGGATTTCCGGGCCGACACAATTACCCCAATCAGGGTCAGTATTATAATGGCAAATGGACTGGTAAACCGGACGTACTTCTCAATTTGATACGTAGCTATACCATCGTCCCCACGGCTTTTCAGTTCGGCAATAAAACGGTCTAGTTCCGGCAGGGTAAAGGTTTCGTATTGCAGGTAGTTATTCCCAAAATCCTTAGGATGCATATTAAGGGTAGTATCCATATGACTGCCTTCGATCAGTTTCTCCTGCAAACCGTTAAAAGTGCGGTTTTTGTATAACTCAAGCCGCCATTTTTTTTCGTTAGGTTGCCAGACAATACGGTTAGCCTCAATCTTTTGCTTCATCTGAGTTCCGGTGATCCACTCCAGCGTGAATCGGTAGCCGACATCATTAGAAACATCGTAGCTTTCCATATAGATATAGAGCTCCGGAGCAACCTTGCGGTGAATATTCCGGTCGGTGTTATAGTAAGTATCTTTTAAGTAACGTCTTTCAAAATCAACCCGCACTTTATTAGCATCCGGAATTACCCAGCCCGTCAGGTAAAAGATCAACCGCCGATCAGAAAAGATCCAATTATGTAGGGAACCATCATCCGACGGAAGCTTACCCCGCTACTTAATATGGCAATAATTTCCGTACGGGCTGCTAACTGAGCCGTTACAAATACGGTGGCAATAAATACCGTAATCGGACTCAACAAGTTAGCCAGGTAGGGAATATAGTTAAAGTAATAATCAAAAATAACGGCTTTGGCGGGGGCGCTCCGCTTGATAAAGTCGTCGTTCTTCTCGGTAAAATCAATAACTACAATAATGACGACCAGAATCAAAACGACGAAAAAGAAGGCAGCCAGGAATTTTTTAAGAATGTATCGGTCGATTAGTTTCATTGCGGCAGTTGAACGTTTCTTCCCATCGCGGCAAGCGTAAAGATAGGATTTTTGATCCAGTCAGGGTTGGCTTATAGCTGCACAAAAGTTGTACCGGAGCTGAATCTTTTTACTGATTCGGGTTTCCCGGCAATTAGTATTTCTGACGGATGCCTGCATTATGAATAGCCCATCGGTATCATTTTTTATCCGTTTAGAAGGAATAAAACAGCCCGCAAAAGCGGAAAAAGCGGGATTTTTTGCGTAAATTAGGAAGGACTTACCTACAACCTCTTTTCTTAAAAGGCCCGATTTATTCATGCGACAAGACTATTTAAAAGGCAATTCCGACAATATGTCGGCTACGGAAAAAGAAATCGAAAAAGCCTTACGGCCGCTTTCCTTCGGGGATTTTGCGGGTCAGGATAAAGTAGTGGAAAATCTCAAAGTATTTGTACTGGCGGCTAAAGGCCGGAAGGAAGCACTGGATCACGTACTTTTGCACGGACCTCCTGGTTTGGGTAAAACTACCCTTTCTCATATCATCGCCAATGAGCTCAATACGGGAATCAAGATGACTTCCGGTCCCGTTTTGGACAAACCCAGCGACCTTGCTGGCCTGCTCACGAATCTGGATCCGCACGAAGTATTATTCATCGATGAAATTCACCGGCTTAATCCTATCGTGGAGGAGTACCTGTATTCTGCCATGGAGGATTATAAGATTGATATTCTGTTGGATTCCGGCCCTAATGCCCGGTCTGTACAGATTAGCCTGAATCCTTTTACGTTGATCGGAGCTACTACCCGGGCTGGTTTGCTGACGGCTCCACTCCGGGCCCGTTTTAGTATCAATGCCCGTCTGGAATATTATAATGCGGAATTGCTGGCTTCCATTGTGCAACGCTCCGCCCAGCTGCTGGAGACGCCGATTCACGACGATGCCGCTTTTGAAATTGCCCGCCGGAGCCGGGGAACGCCGCGGATTGCCAACAACCTGTTGCGCCGGACCCGCGATTTTGCCCAGGTAAAAGGTACTGGAACTATTACCATACCAATTGCCGAAATGGCCCTGAATGCCCTGGACGTGGACAAAGACGGCCTCGACGATATGGACAACCGCATCCTTTCGACCATTATTGAAAAGTTTAAAGGCGGTCCGGTAGGATTATCCACCATAGCTACAGCTTGCGGTGAAGAGTCCGAAACAATTGAAGAGGTATACGAGCCATTCCTGATTCAGGAGGGGTATCTCAAACGGACCTCCCGCGGCCGGGAAGCGACTGAGCTTGCCTATAAGCATTTAGGTATTGTTCCGCCGCAGCAGGCTGGCCGCTTGTTTGACTAAAAGCCTTATTTCTTTGAAATTAGAGTGAGGTTAATTATATGAAAAAGCCCATTAAAATCTTCGGGATTTTACTGGGCTTTTTTGTTAATACCACACTTTGAAACTTATTTTGCGGGCCGAAGTAAAAAGGCTGAAAACCACCAATTAAACTTTTATGAAAAAAATGAATTTGCAGAAATTAACCAGAGCAATCTTTCTTTCCGGAATTTTCCTCCTAAGTTGTATGGATACCAGCTTTGCCCAGCAACGGATCAGTATCGGCCCGAGAATTGGAGTGAACTTAAGTGATATGGTTGGAGATATTAATCATCATAGCATGTATCCCGGCTGGAGCGTAGGTGGGTTTATTATGTACAGTGATATCAATCACTTTGGTATCTCGGGTGATGTGTTATTCTCCCAGAAAGGTTCAAAATTTGAAAACCGTCCGGAAGTAGTAAATAAGGCCAATGTAATCTCAGACTAAAAGCACCGGATTAATTATCTTGAAATACCGTGTCTAGCACGTTACTTCTTCAATATATAGGGCCCTGTCCGTCCCAATTTGTTTAGCCGACCATCCCTAGCGTTTTAAATTGAATGCGAAGAAAAAGAGTATACTCAGAATGAAGTTAAAGTAGCTGATACGGATAACAGTGATCAATTCTCCTCAGCTAACTTAGGCGTTACGGCGGGAGTAGCCTTAAATTTTCAGGTACTGCCTAGTAAACGCATTCTGATTGATGCCCGCTATACTTACGGTCTTAATGACGTAATGCCAAAAATGAATGGGATGCAACGGAATTCTACCATTACCCTAAATGCCGCTTACGGCTTTGGCCTCGGTAAACGGTTTAACAAATAGTTATTGGGTATTAGGTACTCGGCACCGGTTAATTGATCCTTGGATTAAGAAAAAAGAGCGTTTGGAGAAAACCACTGCTTATATGACCCCGATACCGAGTACCTAATACCCAATACCTATTTCAGCGCATATACAATGCCCCGGTCCTGCTCCAGTATGGTTAACAGGTGAGCCTCTGCTAAATCAGTCAAAAGTTTCCCGGCACGGCGTTCAGAGACATTAATCAGTTTAGCATACCGCTTAACGGTAATAAAATCATTGGTTTCCAGGTATTTGAGCAGCATTTTTACGTTAGGTGATTGCAGCAATGCCTTACTCGCTGTTACCGGTTCCCGGTGGAGTTGCTTCTCCATTGTGCTACCGGCCGGAATGCTCTTGTCGTGCACCCGGATATAGACCTGCCGTTCTCCACTTATATGCCGGACAAAATGAGGCTTTTGGTTACTTTCCTCAATTCGAATGAGCAGCACATGCATTTCTTCCTCGTATTGGCTCTCGTACAAAACATCAATAGGGGGACTGCACACGCTCCCGGCAGCTTGCTCAATTTTACTCATTTCCTCCGCCTCAGAAAGGATGCCGCTTATTTGGCCATCATCTTCCACGCCGATTAATAAAACGCCGCCCCGGGTATTGGCAAAGGCCGCCAAGGTCCGGGCAATGCGTTGTGCGCTGTCAATTGTGCTTTTAAACTCCAGTGTAATTCCTTCTCCCGCTTCTATCAGTTTTTTAAGCATGGCTTTTATATAAGGGCCTCACTCTAAATCACCTCTCCACTAGAGAGGGACTTTAATACTAAGATAGTCTGACTCCTCTTCTCTGGAGGAGAGGGGCCGGGGGTAAATTGTTAAAATAGGTACTACCGTAGCGGAATTTGCCCAAACTCAACGGGTGCTTCCCCATTTTTAAACGAGGGCCGGGGACGAAGGTTCAGTACCTGAAACAGCTCTTTATCCTTGTCCTGTTCCGGATTGGGCGTGGTCAGCAGTTTATCACCGGCAAAGATCGAGTTGGCTCCGGCCAGAAAACACAAAGCCTGTTCTTCAGTATTCATACGGACGCGGCCCGCCGACAAACGAACCATTGCTTTCGGCATAATAATCCGGGCAGTGGCAATCATCCGGACCATTTCCCATACGGAAACGCGTTCCTGATCTTCCAGTGGGGTACCCTCTACCGGCACTAAGGCATTTACGGGTACCGACTCCGGGTGCTCAGGCAGATTGGCCAGTACATGCAGCATTCCAATCCGGTCGTCTTCTGACTCTCCCATCCCAATAATGCCACCCGAACAAACTGAAATGCCGCTTTTTCGGACGTGGTTCAGGGTGTCCAGCCGGTCGTCATAGGTACGGGTAGTGATTATCTCGTCATAAAACTCCTCGCTGGTATCGAGGTTATGGTTATAGGCATACAAGCCGGCGGTCTTCAGTTTAAAGGCCTGTTCTTCGGTCAGCATCCCCAAGGTGCAGCATACTTCCATACCCAGTTGGTTTACGCCTTTTACCATATCGAGAACCTTATCGAAATCGCGGTTGTCGCGGACTTCCCGCCAGGCGGCGCCCATACAAAACCGGGTACTTCCCCCTTCTTTGGCATTCCGGGCAGCGGTCAAAACCTCCTCTACTTCCATCAGCTTATGCACTTTTACGTTAGTATGATAGCGTGCCGCCTGGGGGCAATAAGCACAATCTTCCGGGCACCCACCGGTCTTTACGGAAAGCAATGTACAAACCTGTACTTCTTGTGGATCATGAAACTGTCGGTGGGCAGAGGCAGCTTGATAGATCAGGTCAAGAATGGGGGAGTGGTATATATGGGAAATTTCCTCGCGGGTCCAGTTATTGCGGATTTGCATTTTAAAGAAGTTTAGGGTTTTGAGTTTGTAGTTTCCGGTTGAATCTATACAAAAGAGTTGGCTAATAACATAGCAAACTCAAACAATACTATGGCTGCTACAGGAAGTATCTGCTCCGAGTAAGCCCAGCAATTGGTTTAGGTAGTGTTTGCTACTGTTTGGGTAATTATTTCCGATAAAGCTTTGGCTTCATTTATCACTTCAGGTGGATACTTATTAAGTTCTAATATTCGGATGGCATTTCTGGTTTTAAGATTACCCGCTTTAAGTTTATAATCAAAAACAATTTTGTCGTTCTCCACTATTTCAGTAAAGTGATATAGATCAAAAGTATCTTTTAAATATTCTGTTAGCTCTATATCATGGGTAGAAACAAAAACAATATGCGGCCCTTTATTTAAATACGCAAGCACTGCTTTTCCGGCTGCAATTCGCTCAACGGTATTAGTGCCTTTAAAGATTTCATCCAGCAAGAACAATGATTGAACTTCAGATTGAGATTCTTCAATCATATCTTTAATGGTAAGTACTTCTTCAAAATAATAGCTCTTTTTGCTTAACAAATCGTCGGTGATCCGGATAGCCGAAAATACTCTCAGTGGAGGCATTATAAATTCACTGGCAAAACAGGTATCAATGGTTTGGGCAAGGATCGCATTAATACTTCGTCAAAGTCCAAATCGCGATACGTCTTATCCGAAATAACATGAATGGTGTTTTCCTTAGTACTACTTGTAAAGTATTGTTCAATTTGAGAGAAATTAAAGGTTTCTTGCTTTGGCTTACCATAGCTGTCTTTCAAAAACGCTTTTACCTTTCTTTTTGACTGCAACACTTCTTTTTAATTTTCACAGTACAATGGAATAAAAACCACTTTGACTTTTCCTGTCATTCCCTCTGAGAATAACAATGAAAATGAAGCATACTACCTCCTTCAAATCCAAACCATAAATTCGAAACCTTCAATTACGATCTCGAAATTAGACAAATATAGGCTGGTTAAACAAAAACCCCCAAAGCTAGAGGACTTTGGGGGCATAGTATAGAAAGAAATTGAAATGTTAGTCGAGCCGGATATCAAACGGCATCCGGGCTTGTATACCCTGCAGGTATTGCAGATCACGAACCTGCTTCACGTAAGGTGTTAGGATGCCAAACTGACGTTCCATTACCCGGTCTTCCTCTTCATCACTCCACTGCGATAATATTTCTTCCGCAAATGATTTCTGCTCAGGCAGGTACCGCACCCGGTAGTCTCCATCCTTTAATTTCGCCGCCTTTGCCGCAATTTTAATCGCTTCATCCAGTCCACCTAATATGTCTACCAAACCATTTTGCTTGGCTTCTGCTCCGGACCACACCCGGCCGGAAGCAATTTTAAGCAATGCTTCTTGTGACATATCCCGTCCGGCCGCGGCCTTTTTAGTGAAATCATCGTAGCCTTTTTCGATCTCCTGCTGAATTACCTTCCGCTCAAACTCAGTCAGAGGCCGGGTCGGCAAGCCCAAATCAGCGTAGGCATTGGTTTTCACCCCGTCTACCGTTATCCCCAGTTTGTTCTTCAGAAAATCTTCGACATTGAATAGAACTCCAAAAATACCAATAGAGCCCGTGATGGTATTGGGATGTGCTACAATCGTATCGCAGGCCATAGCCATATAATAGCCGCCCGAAGCTGCTACGTCTGACATAGAAGCAATGACCGGCTTTACTTTTTTAGCCAGCATCACCTCACGCCACATTACATCGGAAGCTAATTTGCTGCCGCCGGGAGAGTTAATACGGAGCACAATGGCTTTTACTCTGTCGTCCACGCGAGCCCTGCGAATCGCTTCAGCAATTTTATCCGAGCCAATCACATCATTACCGCCTTTGCCGCTCTGAATGCTGCCAGAAGCCACAATTACGGCAATACGCCGGCTAATATCGCCTTCCTTCACGTGCTTCTCCGCCTTCAGGTATTTACTCAGCCCGATAAATTTCAACTTCTTCTTGGTATCCAGACCCAGTTTCTTCTTGATTACCGCTTCCACTTGGTCGTAGTAGCCAACGTTGGTCACCAGCTTATATTTCAAGGCGTCTTCCGGCTGGCGGATCAGCAGCGAATCGGCCAGCCGGTTCAGTTCAGATACGGACAGATTACGGGCTTTGGCAATATTGCTGAAAGAGTGGTTGTTAATAGAGCTCAGGAAAGACCTGGTCTGTAACTCATTGGCTTCGCTCATGTCTTCGCGGAAGAAGGGTTCCACGGCACTTTTGTATTCGCCCACCCGGAATATTTCGGGCTTGATATCTAATTTCTCGAAAGTGCCTTTCAGAAAAGTGATCTGGGACGACAGGCCATTCAACTCCAGAGCCCCATCGGGGTTCAGAAAAATCTGATCTGCTACGGAAGCCAGGTAGTAGCCTTTCTCACTGTACACCTCACCGTAAGCAATCACCCACTTTTTGGACCGTTTAAAGTCGAGCAAAGCCGTGCGGATTTCTTCCAGGGAGGCATACCCCGCATCCAGCGTCATATTTACATCCAGATAGATTCCTTTAATACTAGGATCTAGCTTGGCATTGGCGATTGCCTGACGAATCTGAACCAATCCCATTCCGCTGTTATCCGGGCCAAAAGGAATATCAAGTTCATCAAAAGGATTGTCCTGCGCCCTTTCCACCACCGGCTCGTCAAAACTCAGCTTCAATACGGAATTTTCTTCCACCGCTACCGGCTTATCAGAAGATGCCGCCGATCCAATACCAATGAGAATAAAAAGCATCAGAAAGAAAAATACAACCAGTCCTACAACGGTTGCGAGTACAAACTTCAGAAATTGTAACATAACGATTAATGAGCGTAATTTTAGAGCAAAGAAAAATAGAAGTAAGGAGATGAATATACAATATATTCCGTAATTCGAGCTTTAAAGGGCAATCTTCTTACATTGAAGCTGTTTAGACTTTTCGAGAAGGAGGTTAAAATGGTATTGAGGATACAACTTTCGTCGGTTATGAGAATAGTTCTCAAAACCGACACTTATCGGACAAAACCCTATCCGAAATGTACTCTTTTAGAAAAGGCTAAACAGCTTCTTTATTAAATGTACCAAACAGTTCTCTCAATTTTGTTTTTTTTACACGAATGGCGCATACAGCCTGCTTACTGCTTGGCACCAATTTGGGTGACCGGAACGAAAATCTGCTGACCGCCAGAACGGCCTTAGCGAAGGAAACCGGAAAAATAAAGGTGGTTTCAGCCATTTATGAAACTGCCGCCTGGGGTATCACCGATCAGCCGCCTTTCTGGAACCAGGTACTGCTGCTTCGCACCCCCCTCACTCCGGAAGCATTGCTGCGGCAGATACACGTAGTTGAGCTGGCTACCGGCCGGGAGCGGCAGACACGCTGGGCAGCCCGCACGCTGGATATTGATATTCTGTATTATGACTCGGCCATACTGGAAACGGATTCTCTGACCATACCTCATCCGCAGATTCCCTTCCGCCGGTTTACCTTGGTGCCTCTGGCCGAAACCATTCCCGACTATATTCATCCCGTTTTACAAAAGACCAATCAGGAGTTGCTTTTTGCCTGTACCGACCCACTCGAAGTACGCAAGCTGGACGAGGTTTAGTGAATACAAACAAAACTGGTAAGCTACCCTAGCCCTACCAGTTTTGTTTGTATCTATAACTGCAATACCGCTTAATCAATCAGGTCCCATCGCAGAGGTCATACTATCAGGATTGCTCCGGCTCGGAAATCTTGTCCAGCCGTTCATATATTGAATTGTTGCTTACGTACTCAGGTACAATTCGCTTCATTTTCACAATGACTGAGTCGTTATCCTGTAAAGTCAGCAGGTGCTGCAACTCATTGAGATGCTGCTGAATAAGGGTAAAATCGTATTCGCGCACCTTAGCAATCATGATCTGCGGATGGTGGGTAGGAATGGTGTTTTCCTCGTCACTCAGCAGTTCTTCATACAGCTTTTCGCCAGGGCGCAAACCGGTGAATACTAATTGAATGTCTTTGCCCAGGGTTAAACCCGACAGACGAATCATTTTCTTGGCCAGATCCACAATCCTGATCGGTTTCCCCATATCGAAGAGATAAATCTCACCTCCACTACCCATACTACCTGCTTCCAGCACCAACTGACACGCTTCGGGAATGGTCATGAAATAACGGGTAATTTCCGGGTGGGTCACCGTAACGGGTCCACCTCCCATAATCTGCTTCTGAAAACGGGGAATTACGGAGCCATTACTACCTAATACGTTACCAAAACGGGTAGTAATAAAGCGGGTGTGAGGCAGTATCTCATGCTGTTGCCGGCTGGCCAGTTCAAAATTCAGCGCCTGAATATAGATCTCCGCAATGCGTTTGGAGGCTCCCATCACACTGGTCGGGTTTACGGCCTTGTCCGTGGAGATCATCACAAATTTATCAGCATGATAATGGGCTGCCAGGTCGGCCACTATTTTAGTACCAATGATATTGGTTAGTACGGCTTCTGCCGGGTTTTCCTCCATTACGGGCACGTGTTTGTAGGCGGCGGCGTGAAACACGATGTCCGGCTTATACTTCCGGAAAATTTTTCCCATCCTTTCAATATTGGTAATGTTGCAAAGGATGGTCCGGAAGTAAAAATTATGTGATTTTTCGGCTAACTCCAGTTCCAGGTCGTAGGTAGCTGATTCGGCCTGGTCTACCAAAATAAGCTTCTCGGGCCGGAATATAATTATCTGCCTGGCCAGCTCACTCCCGATTGATCCGGCGGCACCGGTAATAAGTACCGTTTTTCCTTCAATATTTTCCTTAATCAGGGTTTTATCCAGGTGAATAGGTAGGCGGCCCAGTACATCCTCAATATTGACATCTTTAATCTGCTTAAGGCTAAGCTCCCCATTGATCCATTTATGCACCGGCGGAATATTACGGACCTGTACATTATACGCCAGACACAAATCAATGATCTCTTTCTTACGATCCGGAGTAATTTCCTGAATGGCAATAATCAGAATTTCAACTTTCTTCTGCTTGATCAGCCTATGCAGTACTTCCGGAGTGTTCTGTAAAATATTCACTCCGTCGATCCGGTTACCCGCCTTTGAAGTGTCATCATCCACAAAGGCAATAACATTCAGGTGGGTATCTTTATCCTGCGAAATAGTACGCTTGGTAATTACTCCCGCCTCACCAGCACCGTAAATGATGACGTTAATTTTCTCACTTTGCTGATTTTTCCATTCCAGATAAATCGTTTTCACCAGTATCCGGAAGGCTCCCATTCCCAGCATTGACACGCAGTAGTCAATAATGAGGATGGAAACCGGAATGAAGTAGGTATTAAGGAAATACTGGTAAAAGCCATTAATCGCAAAAAGACCAGCAGATTGAAAGTCAATGCCTGAAAAATACGTAAGGCATCTTCCACACTGGTGTAGCGGATAATGCCGGCATAACTCTGGGTAACCAGGAAAAATATAATTTTACTGCCGATGATACAGGCAAGCAAAGCCAGAAATTCTGACCAGATTATCTCTTCCCACTCAAAATTAAATCGTAATGCATAAGCGATGAGGAAGGAGAAAATACATGTAATAATATCAATTTGGAGTACCGTCCACCTGGGTATTACCTTAATTAAATGAAAAAGATTAAAATACTTCATACCTGTTTTTGATCAAAGCACTACTCTCCGGATGAATGGTAAATGTTGAATGCTGAATTATTACATGGTCAAATTGTTAGATGGTCATAAGGTTCAAAGCAGGAGTCTAACAATGTAACCATCTAACAATTCAGCAATACCCCATGAGAATTTAGCATTTAAAATGTACCATTGTCAACTATTCCACCTGCGCAGTAGTGACTTCTGCATTAATTTTTTTACTAGTCCTTGTAAAACTTTACCCGGGCCACATTCAATGAAAGTATCTGCTCCATCACCAATCATATGCTCAATCGTCTGGGTCCATCGCACCGGGGCAGTTAATTGGGCTATTAGGTTAGCTTTAATAGTTTCGGTATCCGTAGCTGGCAATGCATTGACATTTTGATATACCGGACAACTCGGTTGGCGAAACACCGTGTTTCTAATGGCTACTGCTAATTCTTCACGGGCAGGCTCCATTAATGGCGAGTGAAATGCGCCGCCAACCGGCAGCGGTAGTACCCGCTTGGCACCAGCTTCCTTTAGCTTGATTCCTGCCTCTTCTACTCCTTTAAAAGAGCCGGATATTACCAATTGGCCGGGACAGTTATAATTAGCGGCTACGACTATTTCACTTATTTGCGCACATACTTGTTCAACCACGTCATCGCCAAGTCCTAAAACGGCAGCCATAGTAGAAGGATTCATTTCGCAGGCTTTTTGCATGGCAGCAGCCCGTTGGGATACCAACCGGAGTGCATCCTCAAATTGCAGTACGCCATTGGCTACCAGCGCGGAAAACTCTCCGAGGGAATGCCCGGCTACCATATCAGGGGCAAATTCGGGGCAATACTGGCCAGAATAACAGAGTGCAGAAATATAGCAGGTTGGGTAACGTTGGTTTGTTTCAATTGTTCATCAGTGCCGCTAAACATGGCATCTGTGATGCGAAAGCCAAGAATCTCATTCCCTCGTTCAAACAATTCTTTTGCCTTAGCTGACTGCTCATAGATATTTTTGCCCATTCCCACAAATTGGGAACCTTGGCCGGGAAAACATATGCCTTCATCTATAATTTCTGAAATTTTACTGCTGCAAAGTAGCCCATTAATCCCCGCAATACCAACTTTCCTTAGCTTGCTGCATCTTCACCTCTATTATACCTGAAACCGCTGCTCAAGTTCTGGAGTGGGTATCCGGCAGGTTTCACTTTGCCCAAAAATCCGGTAACGGTTACGCGCCACATAGTTATAGAAGACATCGCGGATAAAAGCAGGAATCACCTTAAATATACTAAGTAAAGGCCAGAAGCCGCGTAAATGCCTGACAATTTCCAGAACAGCTCCCGAACGGGTGAAAATTTTCCCTTCTTGAATCAATACGATTGAATTCAGTGCTGCATCATCTATTCCAAAGGGCCGCAGCAGTTCCCGCGCCTTTTCTGACTGTAGCGGCACAAACCGGAAACGCCCTCCAGGATCACGGTCAATGATGAAATTGACAACACCATTGCACAAGTTACAGACACCATCGAAAAGTATTATGCTCATATAGGTTTTTATAGGTACTACCAAACAACACATAACCAACGCCGGAAGGTTTCTGGAACCCGTTGACGTTGGTTATGAGTAGCTGTTAATTATTAGCTGTCAGCCTACAGCCTAGTGTTTTAAAACACGAATAGCTATTTCAATATCTGTACCCATCCCTTGATTTTTACTACTTCGTCTTGGCGGCGCAAACGGATAAATTTAACTTCGGCCAGGTAGTAATATACTCCATTCGATAGCTCCTCTCCACCACTTTCTCCATCGGCACCCAAGCGGCCATCCCAACGGACATTGATATTACGGTTTGACTCGAATACTTTTTACCCCAGCGGTTTACAATGGTGATATGCACTGACTCCACAAACCGTGGGCAAGGAACGCTTCAAACAAATCATTTTTTCCATCTGCATTAGGAGTCATTACGTTGGGCAATTCATAGTAAGGACAATTGTCCTTGCAGACCGTATTGCTGGGCCTACTTTCATTACCGCTGCGATCCACTGCCGTTACGTAATAGCAACCCGCAAATGAAGGCAGATTTTTATGAATATAGTTCATGGGCGGCATGGGTTGTGGACTTACAATGCTGTCAATCAAGACAAACGTTTCATTTTCACCCTCATACCGGCTATAGTAAATCCGGAATTTGACTACATCCTTATCGCATTTTTGTCCGCCGACCTGCTCGATAGGTCCAGTCCAGGCGGTTCTGGAAGGTAGTCTCATTACAAAACGCCTTTTGCTTTTCTCTGTCCTGGTCGCCACCTTCCCATTTGCTGCAATCCAAAGGATCAATGGCCAGCACCGGAGGGCAAGGCTTCAGGGTATCCAGCGGCGTTGAGCAGGCAAACTGCGAGAAGTTCTGTAGGGGAGAAGGTATCTTAGGTTCATTATAAGTACCAAAAGTCTCTATCTTGTAACAGTACACCGAATCCTGTTCTAAGCCTAGGCCTCCATTATTATCCGTGAAGCGGAAGGTACCCGTTGCGCCTACTCTTACATCGGCCAGGAACTCCCGCTGGTTATCGTCATTATTGCTGATCCGGTAGAGTTTATGCGTCTGGTTTGTGTTGTCCCAGGGCACATTGGCCTGCCAGGTCAGTTCGATGGCTTTGGGGCGAGGTGTTACCGTTAATCGTACACTCGAAGCGGTCTGCGAGGAATCCTTGAAGGCAAATTGATTACCCGTATAGAACAACAGTACATAGTTATACCCGTTAGCTACCGTGTTCAGATTAGTATCCGTAAAAGTAGTGTCAGTTGTAAAGCCTCTATTATCAGTTTGTACTACTTTAATAGGGGTGCCGAAGTTCCGGCTGTTCAGGCCAGTTGCCCGGTACAATTCGTACTTGTAGGGACCAGGAAAGCCGTACGGTCGATTTCCAGCGGCTGCATCCATTCTACTCTGATCTGTCCGGCTCTTTCATCCGTTTTCTCTACGGATACTTTCGTAATCATAGGTGTTTCCAGCAGCAGACGGGCACAAACGGCATCGGAAGGGCGCTTTCCCCGCGAGCCGGAGGGGCAAACACGGCTCCAACACGGTAGCTGTACTGAATGCCGGTCTTCAGTCCTTTACCCTTATTGTCATCTCTGAAAGAAAACGCTTTAGCTGATACCCGTCCTACTTCCTCATACCCGGCGGGAGTGCGGTGTTACAAGGAGCAATGGTATCCTGCGTACACACACACCTTACGCCAGATAATGATCTCGGAAGCATTAGGGCAGGTGTACGGGTCCCAGGTCAGAAGCATAGATTTACCCGATGGAGTAGCCTTCAACCCGGTTATCTTAGGCCCCACCACCCGGATGCGCCAGGTTTTAGTATCCGTGAGGCGGTCTTCCTTCCGTAAAGGAGGAGTAGGATCGTCCTCCGCCCGGAATACCACATCATAAGGCTGAGCCCGTACATGCTGGCAATCCGTCCTCCAGTTAAAAGTGCTGACGGCTGGCGAACTCCGATAAGCCGGATTGGCAAAGTTGGCAAACGGCGTTAGGGTAGCCCCCGGCTGATTCGGAAAAATGGCTCTGTCGGTAGAAAAAATGGCGCTTTCCGAGCCAATGCTGACTGGGTGCCGGTCAGGGTCCGTAGCCCTTATTTGTTTGGTGAGTACTGTTCCCGCAACCACACAGGTATCAGGTGGAACCTCCAGCTCCGGACGCTTATTCTTATTCTCCCGCACCACAATCTGCATATCCCGGCGTGCCTCGCCTACTAACGTGTAACCATTTATGCCTTTCCGCCATTCTTCCACCACGAACGCAACGTTGTACAAACCGTAGTCTCGCGCGGGGATTTCTTGCCTCCCGGCGAGTCCCAGCAAAAGATCACCCGTCAGCGGGTTCATAGTGAATGTAGCCTCTCCCGTTCCGTTTTCGGGAGTGCCTGGTGGAGGACCTACTTTGTTAGGGGGCTGATAACCATCTACGGGAGTGGATCTCCTTTGAAAGGAACCACCAGGCGGTAAGCCAGACTATCCCCATCGGAATCGAAAGCAGCCGGATTATGGCAAAATCGCTGCCCTACCGTAGCCAGGTCAACTGGGGATTCCGAAATACCACCGAGTTATTAAGCCCCCGTGAAGGATTCGTTGAGAAAGAAGTTTCGATATGAAAGGCCGTTTGCACCGACTGGATCATATTCAATACCCCATCATTCCGGTTCTGCTCGGTAAAGCTTACTATATAGTCTCCCGGAGTGTTGTATACGTGGGGAAAAGTATATACCAATCTTTCAATATCATTAGCTATTTCCTTTCCAATATCATTTCTTTTGCCTACATCCACTGTAGCGGTAGTACCATCCCCAAAGTCAAGCGTGGCATTCTGCTGATCCACCCCTTTCTTATCCCGGTACAGGATCAACGTAAAGATATAAGTCTTGCCAGTTGGGTCTTTAGGATCTCTCTCCACAGTAATCTCCCGGCCCGGAGGTGGGTGGCGTAAGCTTCGTTCGTAAAAAGCACAAAAAAGCGGCCAGTATAAGGAAGTAAAAAGCTAAACGCATACGAAGAATTTAGATTGAATAAGCTGCTTTATATAACGAAAGATACGAGATAAAATAGTATTTGTAACAGAGATTTAACTGCTACTTTATAATTAGGTTTTTGCAACAAGGGATAGTTTGTGAGCTCTCTTCACCCGGCAGCAAAACCGGACGTAAGTTTTATTCCCATTTTTACTATAATGGTAACCGCCGCCAGGTAATATTCCTGCCGCTATGGTACCTTTTATATAGGGCAAGTGTTCATCCGCATTTATAATGCGGATGGGAGAACGGGGCATTTAAAATGCTCTTTTTTCCTGGTTCCGCATTATAAATGCGGAACAACTATGACGACTATGCTGATTGCGAATCAAAAACACGGCCCGGACAAGAAGCACTATACACTTCTTTTCCGGGCCGTGTTTTCGAAAAGAGGAAACTTTTTCTTTTTACCGGATGCTGGCCCGCTTGTTGGTCAGAGTGAAAGCGCATCCGGTAATCAGCTCTTTACGTCGCCTTTGCTGATACCCGTCAGTCGGCTTTTGAGCAGCCGTTTTTTTCATGGCCGACAGGTGATCTACAAACAGAACACCCTCAATATGGTCATATTCGTGCTGGATAATACGGGCTATAATGCCATCAAAGTCTTCGGTGTACTCATTCCACTCCGGGTCGAAGTAGTGCACCTTGATCCAGGCAGGGCGCAATACCTCAGCTCTCACCCCCGGAATACTCAGACAACCTTCCTCAAAGCCCCACTCTTCACCGGTTTCTTCCAGAATAGTTGGGTTTATAAAGGCTTTTTTACTCCCTGTGGGTTTTCCTCATTCTCATCCATCGGTTTACTATCTATCACAAACAGCCGGATGGACTGTCCGATCTGAGGCGCTGCCAACCCAACGCCGCTTGCTGTATACATCGTCTCAAACATATCTTCGACGAGTTGCTTTACATCCGTTCCTTTTTCAATAGCTAAAGCCCGCTTTTTCAGTACCGGGTCGCCATAAGCTACAATTGGGTAAATCATGTATGGTAGGTAAAGGAGTTAAAAGTTAAGAGAGAATAGTTAGTGATGGTAAATGATGAATGCTAATGGGCTTTTGCTTTAATGGTTAAATTGTTATATGGCTATATTGTTAGACTCCTACTTTGAACCTTATCCTACTGTTTAACAATTGGGCAATTAAACCATCCAACCATTCAGCATTCAGAACTTATCACTACCCGCGGGGAGGCCATGAAGGATTGCAGAATGATAACCGCACTGATTTTATCTACGTTCCCCTTCTGCCGCCGGTCTCTTTTTTTCATGCCGCCGGTAATCATGGCTTGCAGGGCCATTTGTGAGGTAAATCGTTCATCCACGCGGTGTACAGGTACCTCCGGAAACTGCTTTTGCAAACTCCGGGTAAAGGCTTCTACCTGGGGTGCAATGGCCGAAGGCGTACCATCCAGCTGCTTGGGCAAGCCGATCACAAACGCTTCTACTGCTTCCTGCTCAGCGTATTTTTTCAGGTACCCTAGTACTTCATGAGACCGGACGGTATCCAGGCCGGTAGCAATAATTTTAAGCGGATCAGTTACAGCCAGGCCTGTCCGTTTCGTTCCGTAATCGATGGCTATAATCCTGCCCATAGTTTTTACTGTTTCCGGTTGATAGTTTCCTGTTTTTAGTTTAGGGTTTACAGTCATGCCCAAACGTCGGACAAAATCTACCGGGGATGTATTCCGCAGGTATTAAATTGATAGCCAGAAACTAAAAACCAACAACCGGAAAGAAGAAACTGTAAACCGGCAACCCTTAATTCAGTTTTGCGGCCTGGCTTAATATTCCTTTTACTTCCCGCTCCAGCCGTAGCGCCTTAGGGAAAAGTACTTCATTTTCTATCCGGGCATGCACCTGCAGTTCACGCTCAAAAGCCTGCAACTCCAGTAAAATTACTTTTAAATGCTGACTGGCCGAAGGCGTACAGGCATAATCATTGGTAATCGTCCGCAACCCCTGCATTTCATCATCATGCGTATCGTGCTCCATGGCAAATCGCTGTACGGAGTGCTTTTCCATCCCAAAGTATAATTGCCCCTGATTAACCCGTTTATACTTAGCCTGCTGCAGCAAGGCTATATACCGGAAGAAAGTGTCTTCTTCTTCATGAATATGACCAATGAAGTCCTCCACAAATAAGGGAAATACAATTTGCAGATCGCGGGCCAGAGGGGTACTGACCACATCCAGTTTTTCAATCAGCCGGACCACGTAAGGCAACTTACGGCGCACAAACAGGTAGTGGGTATGCTTCAGGTACTCGATGATAAGGTCTATAGGCAGATCATCCAGTGGAATCTGATTGTCCGTATTGATTCCGCCTACTGCCTCAAGGCTTTGGACTACTTGCCTGACGTTGAGCCCTTTCTGAACACAAACCTGTTCCAGCGTATTTCCGGAGTACTCATAAAATTGAATACCCAGGTAGTAGAGCACGTAGGCATACACGTAGT
Organism: Cytophagales bacterium; assembly: GCA_030448185.1. Classification (GTDB taxonomy): domain Bacteria; phylum Bacteroidota; class Bacteroidia; order Cytophagales; family 172606-1; genus CADCTQ01. Next base: position 25,012 of record JAUJNL010000009.1, read on the forward strand.
TCTCTTCAATAAGGTCCGTAATTTTCCGGCGAGTAATTTCCACTGGTATACAACGTTTAAGTAGTAATGCTAAATTGAAAATGTTAAAGGTTGAATAAAAGTGAAGCTTAGCCGTCTCCCGTGCATTGCTGCCCAATTACTTTTAGCACGCAACAATTAATTTAAAACTTACCATTCCCGGCTTGTATTCTTACAAAAATAAATATTTTACCAATATAAATCCATGCTGGTAATTACCGCGTTAAGTCCATCTAAAGCGGGAACTGTTTCTTTACCGGCTATTGTTTAAAATAAGCTATTAAAGTATATTTAAATTCCGTTCCTCCGATATAATAGAAAATTTTATTCTGGATATCTTAAATTGGTTGTGGGTTCAGGGTTTACTATATAATTCGGTGTTTTTTTCTGTCATGTGGTAAAGATCTTCTCCGTAAAAACGAAGCAGGTTCCATCCGGAGAATATTTTTTCGAAAATGACGAAAGCCAGGAAAAGAATACCGTAAAACGCTAACCCTCTCCCCGGCAATAAGGTTTATCCGGGTGCTGTGAGTTATAAACGTCTAAATAAATTTTTATTCTGTGAGTCCGATTGACAATTCCAAATTCTACGTCCGCCTGCCTTTATTACTGGGCATTGCCTTGGCAGGAGGTATTTTTATCGGTGCTACTATGTTTGGTGGCGGTAGTCCTCATTCGGTAGCCAAGGGATACCTGAAATTCAAAGAGATCCTGACGCTGATTGACCGTGATTACGTTGATACGGTCAACACCGAAGACCTGGTGGACTATTCTATCGAGAAAATGCTTGAAAAGCTTGATCCGCATACTACCTACATCCCGTCTAAAGACATTCAGATGGCCCGTACCCAGCTGGAAAGCGATTTCGATGGCATTGGTATTGAGTTCAATATTTTTAAGGATACCGTCTATGTTATAGCACCATTCAATGGCGGTCCGGCCGAAACTGCCGGGCTGCGGGCCGGCGATAAGATCGTGCAGGTTGATGGCAAGACAATGGTGGGTACCGAGGTAGATAATGGAGCTGTTTTCAATAAGCTACGCGGCCCCCGCGGCTCTAAAGTGGAGGTAGGAGTAGTCCGGAAAAACTCAAAAGAAATACTCACCTTTACTATTACCCGTAACCGCATTCCGCAGTACTCCGTGGATGCCAGTTATATGATTGATGATAAAACGGGCTATATCAAGGTAAACCGCTTTGCATCCAATACGTACGAGGAATTCAAGAAGGCCATGGCTCACTTGAAAAAACAAGGGATGCAGCAGCTGATGCTTGACCTGAGAGGAAACCCCGGTGGCTACATGGACCGGGCCACCAATATGGTTGACGAACTGATAGCCGGGGATAAACTCATTGTGTATACCGATGGGAAGGAGTCCCGGTACGATCAGAAAATAAAAGCATTCCAGCCCGGCATTTTTGAGAAAGGTCCCGTAATCGTGCTTCTTGATGAGGGTAGTGCCTCGGCCTCCGAAATTGTAGCCGGCGCCCTGCAGGATAATGACCGCGCCCTTATCGTAGGCCGCCGTTCTTTCGGCAAGGGTCTGGTACAGGCGCCCATCCCTTTGGATGATGGTTCGGAACTGCGGTTGACCATTTCCCGGTATTATACGCCCAGTGGACGTAGTATTCAGAAGCCCTACACGCATGACGGCACGGAGGACTACAGCAAAGACGTGCTCAAACGGTATGAACACGGCGAATTCTTCAACCAGGATAGCATTAAATTTAACCCTGCGCTGAAGTATTACACCGGCAAACGCCGGGTTGTGTACGGTGGTGGTGGAATTATGCCTGACTATTTTGTATCGCTGGATACTTCGCACAACTCGAAATACCTCACCGACCTGATCAGCGAAAACGTGATCAGAGAGTATACGTTCAATTACTGGGCTGAACATAAGAAAGACTTCGAAAAGATGTCCTTTGCCGACTTCCGGCAGAAGTTTACGGTAAGTGATAAGATGCTTGACGAGATGACCAGTCTGGCAACTAAGTCAGGAGTGAAATTCCGGCAGGCTGAATATGACCGTTCCCGGGAGTTTATCCGTACCCAGATCAAAGCGTATCTGGCTAGAAGTGTCTGGCAGAGCAGCAAAAGTGGCCTGAATAATGAGTTCTACCAGGTAGCCGCGGAAAAAGATGCTATTTATCAGAAGGCACTTCAGCTATTTGGCAAAGCGGCCGAGCTTGAAAGCGGCAAGCTGGCTACCAATAGCAGATAAGGCAGATACGTAATACATTTATAACAAAAGCTGGCTAAATCCGCCGGCTTTTGTCTATTTATAGTTCTTCTACTTACAAATTGTACAATAAAGAATAGACGTTCTTGGCTTTCCTACTTTCTTTTTTATCTCTTACATTCTTCTGAGAGGCATGTTACTTTCGTTAGCTTCGCTGATCCCTAAAGGGATTGTCATTGCTACAAAGAAAGTAACCAAAGAAAAAATCTAGGCATAAAAACGCTTCCCCGCTGCTGCCTTACGCTCACCCCGCTTTTGCCAAAACAGGCGAACTCCGCTTCGCTACGGTTCTGCCGGGCCTTTCCGCTCATGGAATTTTTGTTTTTTATTTTTCATTCTTCTCCCCTTACTTTCCCAATTAGCCCTATTACTAGTGTATTAGTGGCAAAATCAGCCTGCCAGTCGGGACGCCAACGGTATACTGCCACAATACGGATATCCGGGTCGGTCTGGTAATTTTCGTCAATAATAGGGGTAATACAATAAAGTACTTTACCATGCGGGTAGCAATTAATCAGGTACCTGAGTCAGCGCATCAATTTCTATAAACTTTTAAACTATTAATGTATGAATGGAAATCGGACGCCTACACCATTCCAAGCCACTTCCTAAAATTCTCATTCTCCTCCCCCAAAACAATCCGAATGGCGATATTACCAGGGTTTTCGGGTAGGGGTGCTGCTTCCAGTCGGCAACCAATATAGGCTAAAGCTTCTGCCAAGCGTTCCTGCATGGGGACTATACCGGTGATACATTCGTCAAAATAATTCTGTAAGGACTTTCCAGCCACTTCTTCGGCAAGCTGCACGTAATCTTCGTGGGAATATCCAATACCCCGCTTGCCGAAGCGTTCCCACAGGAGCTGTACAATGTTGTCCAGTGATCGTTGGTTTCTGGTTTCTTTTCTGATTTCCATATCTAAAATCAGGGCGGCAAGGGCGCCTTTGTGATAGATGGATACCTTCCGTCCTGGTACGCCGGAGGTATAGCCGTCCAGCCAGAGATCGAAAGACGATTGGGTAAGCGAAAGAGCAGCCGTATTGCTTAGCATAAAATGCCGGTTAAAGGTCCGGGTCAGCTCTGCCAGAAATTGTTCCGGGGTGAAAAAGCCCGAACGGGCCAAGAACAAGTCGCCGTAATACGTAGTAAGTCCCTCAGCCACGTAACCCGTCGGGAAATAGTTTTCACGAGTAAAATCGTAGGGCAGCAACTCCGCCGGACGGATTCGGATCACGTTCCAGACGTGGAACAGCTCATGCGATGCCAGCCCGATTAGTTCGGGATAAAGTTCGGCAGGTATCTTTTCGGTAGGGCCTAAGGTTATTACCGTAGAGTTCCAGTGTTCTACGCCGTGGTAATGCTGGAAAGGCAGCGCCTGCAACAGGAAATGGTACTCCGGGTCGGGGAAGCCACCCATCATATTGATCTGTACCTGCGTAAAATTCCGGAAGTCATTCACCACTTTTTCCCAATCCAAAGCCGCTTGGCCCTGAATCCAGATGTGAAAAGTGGAATGGCTTACCTGATAGAACTGATGCCTGAGAGAAGCACTTGAAAATAACGGACTATCAATCAAGCGGTAATAATTAACCGCCCTAAGCACGTGTGGTTCAGGTTGCGGTAATCCGCAGGCGATCTGATAATCACTGGGCAGCTTCAACACTACCTCACAGGCCTCTTCCAGGTACCCTTCGGCGTATAGGAGGCAATTAATGAAGTTGATATATACCTGGCTCTCATCCACCCAGGAGCCTCCCGCATCCATTTGCCGGGCATAATATCCGTAACGGACCTTTACTTCTGAGGCACCATTCAGATGTACCCGCCAGCGGTCTTTGGTAATTTTCTCAAAAGCAAGGGAATTGCACTTCTGCCCGAAACTTTCCAAATGGAGCAGGTTCTTCGCGAAATTAGCCAGTTGATACCGGCCTGGCCGCGAGGCTGGCATTTGCAGTTCGAGAGTCGGAGTATCAATATTTTTGACGGTTAATTCAATGTGCAATATTCCCTTAGCTGGTTCGGGAGTAATGGTATAATGCATTGTGTAATGGTAGATTAGTCATTGGCCAATGGTCAGTAGTCACCTTCCTTTGACATTTGATATTAGCTTCGCTGAGAATAGTTCCTTGTTCGATATTCGAAATTAGTTCTGGGTCAATGGTCAGTAGTCATTGGTAAAAGGGCACTAAGGTCAACACTAATGACTACTGACCATTGACCCAATGACTACCGGTCTACCTCCCCCATCACCAGATCCAGGGAACCAATTACGGCGATCAAATCAGCAATCATGCCGCCGCGGGCCATTTCGGCAATGGCCGACAGGTTATGAAAAGAACATGACCGGGCCCGACACCGGAATGGAATATCACTCTTACCCTCCGGGTCCGTGCGGAAAAAGAAGCCCAGTTCGCCTTTGGAGGTTTCGCCCCGGATGTAGAAATCCATGGATTTAGGCCGGATCTTTTTCGGAACTAATGCTTGCGGATTAAAATCCGGGGTTCGCTTCAGATCGCCTTGCAGCCGGTCTAAGCACTGTTCGGTTATTTTCAGCGATTCGTAGCATTCCAGTACCCGCACATTGTTCCGGTCCCAGCAGTCACCCAGCGTACCCATTTCCCCCGTACCTACCGGAATATCAAAATCCAGTTCGGGATACACAGAATAATTATCCACCCGCCGCAGGTCGAAGCGAAGGCCGGAGCCGCGTAAAACGGGGCCGGTACAGCCGTAGTCAATGGCTACCGGCAAAGGCAGCACGCCTACATTGGCGGTACGCTGCACAAAAATCTTATTCTCAATGACTAGTTGCTGTAACTCAGCCAGTTTGGGCTTCAGGTAGCCGGTAAACTCCCGGCAACGTTCTTCAAATCCTACGGGCAGGTCATAGTACAAGCCGCCGATCCAGATGTAGTTATAGAGCATCCGGGCCCCACAAAGCCATTCGAGTAGCCGCTGAATATGTTCCCGGTCCCGCATTAACCATAGGAAAGGGGTATAAGCGCCAATATCCAGGGCGTAGGTACCAATGGCAATAAAGTGTGAAGCAATACGGTTCAGTTCGGCCACCAGTACCCGGATATATTCGACCCGTTTAGGAATGTCTTTGTCAATTCCCAGCATTCGTTCTACGCCCATCGCCCAGATGTGTTCGCAGTTCATGGCCGCTAGGTAATCGAGGCGGTCTACGTAGGGAATAGCCTGGTTATAGGGAACGGACTCTGCATGCTTTTCGAAGCAGCGGTGCAGATAACCTACATGCGGAATCACATCTACAATCAATTCGCCGTCTGTGATTACTTCCAGCCGCAGTACGCCGTGCGTAGACGGATGCTGCGGCCCCACGTTCAAGATCATTTCCTCCCTTTTCAGGTCTTCGGGACGGTACTTATTAGGCTCAGAACGGACAAAATGATCGGGTGAATATTGGTATTGAATGCTGGGCATGGGTTGGTGTAGCGGTTGACGGGTAGTTTGTGGCAATTAGCCGTTGGGTTTTTAAGGAAAATGCCTGGGGTAGTGAAAGTGTTTTAGGTTTATAGAAATGAAGCCTATAGCAGTACCTATTTCTCACGCAAGAATTTTTCTTGTGCGGACGGATGAAAGGTAGAGACGCAATGCATTGCGTCTTACGACTTTCTGCCAGTCCCCACTTCTCGCGCAAGACTTCAGTCTTGTGCGGACAGATAATAGGAAGTCTCCGACTTCCTGCCAGTCAGAGACTGGCAATTATTCTGATGCACAAGTCTCACTTTGCTAAGACTTGCGCCAGTAGGGGGCCAGTAGGGGAACTGTATCCATCTACCATTCTCCCTCAAGCTGATTAAATTCATTATCTATCACTTGCCGGACTTGCTTAGCTTCTTCGTCATCAATACTCCCCGCCAATTGCAGAACATTCTCCAGGTTAGGATTTACTTTAGCCACAGTGCGTTTAATTACCTGAACATATTCGGAATGAAAATGTCATCCAATGATTGGAGAAATTGTCCGTCCCCAATTATCATCGATATAAGCTGTGTTGTTGCAATGCCAACGTATAGCAAAGCGAGGATGAATGAAAGTAAAATCGTTTTATTGGCAATTATTCTTTTCATCTCCTTTTATAGCTCATACAATAGCATAACCGGAACTTACTCTTTCATCAGCACATCAACTAATCCGCACATCGACTTACTCTCCAATTGCCTCGTCCATTTTTTCAAGTTTATCATCGGAGAAATTACCGGAGGTGCTATACACAATCTTGCCGGTTTTGTCCAGCACGAAAAGTAGGGAAACTCTTTCTGGGCCATGCCTAGGGATTGACGGTACGGGGCTACATCTCCTTTGTACAGCAGAAAATACTTATAAAACGAAGGATCAAGGCCTTTTTTCATTTCCTTTTCTACCGTACCGGCCGCCATTTCTTTCAGTCCCCCCAGCATAGGAACCAGGTAGACGTTCAGATCATACGCCGGATCATCAATAAAATAATCATAGATTTCCTGGGCCCACTCACTTAGGACTTGCTGGGATTTCTGCGAATAAGTCAGGCCAACAATGGTAAACTTTCCATTGGTGTTATCCGGAATTTTTATGGTTTTTTGCCTTCCAGGGTGGTGCCGGAAAGCGAAGGAAATTGCTGGGCAAAAACGCCTTGGTGCAAAGCAGCAAAAATAGAATCAACAGGACTTTTTTCATAAGCTGGGTTAAAAAAGTAAATGAGTCTATGAGTGAAAATTTTATGAGCAGATGCAAAAGAATAGCCTTTAGGTGAGACATTATTCAAACTTTCAGGGGTAAAAGGACCGTCATTGCGAACGAGGAACGAGTGAAGCAATCCCGACCTGAATAAACAATCATTTCAGTAATTACCAAAAAGATTAGCTTCGCTGAGCTCTTCGAGGTTGCTTCACTCGTTCCTCGTTCGCAATGACGCTAATTATACTTATCGATTCCCATTCGAAGTCAGCTATCCGAAATTCTTTCAATCTTTCTCCCAGAATTTCCAGAAGGGCTTTTTATCATCATCTTTGGTAGTCTTCTTGTTTCGGGATTTTTCCTTTTCTTTTTCTTCTTGCGGCGTTCTTTCGCTTTTTTTGCGCTTTTTTTCGTTCCTTTTCCTTGTCGTTATTATCGTTGTCGCCGTCTTTCTTTTTCTTGGCCCATTTAAATTTGTTGTCGACCGGGAAATAATAACGTAGCGAAATGTACATGGGATTGGCCTTGGCTACTTCCTCCTGTTCAATGGTTTTATCTTTCGTCAGGAAATTATACCCCGTATTCAGATGAAAGCCCAGCAGCCGGAAACCTACCATTGGGCCGCCGCCAAAACGGTCATTTTCGAAATTAGTCAGGTAGATGAGGTTAAGTCCGTAGGTGAGGTTAACTCGCCCCCGCTTGTGCCAGAAAAAGGCATTGTAGGCCATCGAGTTATGGCCGAAATTATAAGCTGCATTGGCTCCCAATGCATAAATCCGCGGATTGGTAAGGCTGATGGTCCGCCAGTGGTGTTCGGCGCCAAACTCAAAGAAAGTATATTTTCCCCGTTGCACGCCTAAGATAGCCCCGAAATTCCGCTGGTGAAGCTTAGCCCGTAACTCCTCCTGACGGTAAGGGCCAAAAAAATCAGGGGAAGCCGGTAAATATTGGGCATAAATTAGCTGGGATACCAGTAGTCCCAGTAGTAACAGCGGAATACGAATTTTCATAAGGTCTACATTGATCCTTGCCGGACGCTTTTCACTAAACGGCACCAGACCGGTTTCAGTATAAATGGGTAGTAGGTATTGGGTATTAGACATTGGTCAATTGTTATTCGTTTTTCCTGAATAATCTTTTCCCAATGGCTGATGACCGTAGATTAATAATATTGAATATCGAGCAAGAAACTTCAGATGCAGAAGGAAAAGGGGTGTACGACAAAATGCAGAGCGTTCATCCGCATTTGCAATGCGGATGTGTATAACCAGGCATTTGAAATGCCCTTTTTCTCAGTTCCGCATTGCAAATGCGGAACAACACGAACAAAGTTTAATGGTTGATCTGCAATTTGTCGTACACCCAGGAAAAGTAAAGGAATAATGACTTTAATATTCGTAATTCCTTGTTTAACATTCGATATTAACAATGCTTAATCGCCCTTTATACATATTTTAACTAATACCCAATACCTAGTACCTGATACCCAATACCCAACTACATATACTCCCCCAATTCCAGCCAGCGGTCCGACTTTACGTCAGATCGTGCTCAATCTGCTCTATTTCCCGGGACCACGCTATTAATTCATCATGACTGGCAGAACCTGCATTGAGCTTATTGACGAGTTCTTTCTTTCGGCTTTCCAACTTATCAATTTCCGTTTCGAGCCGTTCGTATTCCTGTTTTTCCTTGAAAGAAAGCTTTTTCTTGGATTCACTTCCGTTAGCCGCTGGAGTTGCTGCTTTAGGAGCAGCAGCTTTGGTTGCCTGTTCTTTACGGCGGATCTCCTCTTCTTCCAGCCAGTCCCGGTAGTCGGTGTAGTTGCCAGGGAAATCACGGATGTTGCCTTCGCCTTCAAATACGAACAAGTGCTCTACCAACCGGTCCATGAAATACCGGTCGTGCGATACGATGAGCAGACAGCCGCCAAAATTTTCCAGAAAATCTTCCAGTACATTCAGCGTATCCAGGTCCAGATCGTTGGTCGGCTCATCCAGGATCAGGAAGTTCGGATTCTTAATCAATACTTTCAGCAGTTGCAGGCGCCGTCTTTCGCCCCCGCTGAGCTTGCTGACCAGGCTGTATTGCACGGCCGGCGGAAACCGAAAAAGCTGCAAAAACTGAGAAGCCGTAACAGTTTGTCCATTGGCCATCGTTACCACCTCGGCAATCTCCTGCACGATGTCAATTACCCGCTGCTCTTCCCGGAAGGTAAGTTCTTCCTGCAGGTAGTAGCCGAACTGAATAGTTTCACCCTTCTCGATCTGGCCGGAGTCCGGTTGAATTTTTCCGGTGAGCATATTGAGGAACGTCGTTTTACCCACTCCATTTTTCCCGATGATGCCGGCCCGGTCGCCGCGGGCAAATGTGTGGGAGAAGTCCTTGACTAGGACTTTATCCGAATAAGCTTTATTGACTTTGTCCAGTTCCAGTATTTTGTTCCCCAGCCGGGTTGTTTTCACACTCAATTCCAGCTTGCTGTCTGATGTTTGCCGGCTGGCTTTATCCTGCAGATCATAGAAGGCATCAACCCGGTACTTGGCCTTGGTGCCGCGGGCCTTGGGCTGGCGACGCATCCAGTCCAGTTCTTTGCGCATCAGGTTGCGGGCTTTGTCGGTTTCGGCCGCCAGCATGGCCTCTCGTTCGCTCTTTTTCTCCAGAAAATAACTGTAATTGCCCCGGTAGCGGAATAGTTGTCCCTGGTCGAGTTCGATTATTTCGGTAGAGACGCGGTCCAGGAAGTACCGGTCGTGCGTCACCAGAATCAGAGTTTTGGTACTGGCCGCCAGGTAATTTTCCAGCCACTCGATGGCGTCCAGGTCCAGGTGGTTGGTGGGCTCATCAAGGATAATCAGCTCCGGGTCTTCGATCAGTACCCGGGCCAGGGCTACCCGCTTGCGCTGCCCGCCGGAAAGCTGCTTAATCTGAAGGTCCAGGTCATGGAGCCCGAGTTTACCCAGAATCTGTTTCACCTGCGTTTCGTAATCCCAGGCTTTAAGGGCATCCATCTGCGATAGGGCTTTTTCCAGCGCCGACGTGTTTTCGGGGTGCGCCAGGGCATTTTCGTACTCCTTCACGGCCTTCAGGGCCGGATGAGCCGACGAAAATAGCGTGTCTAAGATGGTACGCTCTTCTTCAAAAACCGGATTCTGATTCAGAAAACCCACCGTCACTTCTTTACGCTGGCTCACTTTGCCTTCATCGGGCGGAAATACCCCCGCAATAATATTCAGCAAGGTAGTTTTGCCCGATCCATTAATGCCCACCAACGCTACTTTTTCCCCTTTACTGATTCCAAACGACACGTTACGGAAAAGCCATCGTTCACTGAACGCTTTGGATATATTTTCAGCCGACAAGTAATTCATGCGGCAAAGGTAAGGAGAATTAAGGAGTGAGAAATCCAGCCTAAGGCCGTATCTTTGAGAAAAAACACTTGCTGTGAAACGTCTGATTGACCGGTTGCAACCACTACAGAAAGAACTACGGTTCCGGCTACAGGAAATACAAGGTACGGTTTGGTTCCGAAAGACAAAGGCCTGGGTGACCAAACCCCGAAACCGGGTGCAGAAGCTCTGGATAAGTTACGCCGTAGTCCTTTTTTTCGCCTGGTTTTATTTTGCCACGGCTGAATACAACCTGTTTAACCTGTTCGGTGCTTCGCCCACGCTGGATAAAATCCAGAATCCGAAAATTGACCGCGCCTCCGAGCTGTATACGGCCGATGGGGTGCTGATGGGTAGATATTACAAGGAGAACCGGACCCCTATCACGTATAACCAGATTTCTCCCAACCTGATCAATGCCCTGATTGCCACCGAAGACATCCGGTTTTTTGACCACTCCGGCATTGACCCGACCGGCATTATATCAGCCTTATGGGAGTCATTGCGGGGAGATGCCCGGGGAGCCAGTACCCTCTCTCAGCAACTAGCCAAAAACCTGCACAAAACCCGTCAAAAGGGCTCGGCAGGATTTTTATACAAAATACCTGGCCTGAAAACCTTAGCCATCAAGACCAAGGAATGGCTGACGGCGGTTAAGATTGAACGGATCTATACGAAGGAAGAAATTCTGACCTCTTACCTGAATACCGTAGACTTCGGCAGTAATGCCTATGGGATTAATACGGCAGCCAAAACGTTTTTCAACACGTCTCCGGATAAACTTACCATTCCACAGGCCGCCTTGCTGACGGGTATTCTTAAAGCCCCTACGTATTACAGTCCGGTACTCAATCCGGAAAGGGCTCTGCGCCGCCGCAATACGGTGTTGGCCCAGATGGCCCGGTATAACTACATTACCGAAGCCCAGCGGGATCAGTTATCTAAGGGAACACTGGCCCTTAACTATCACCCGGAAGCGAACCAGGACGGACCCGATGAATACTACCGGACGGCCATGAATACCTTTTTAAATCAATGGTGTGAGCAGAATGGCTACGATCTGTACGCCGACGGCCTGAAGGTGTACGCCACCATTGACTCCCGGTTTCAGAAACTGGCCGAAGAAGCCGTGACCGAGCAGATGAAGGAAATGCAGCGCCGCTTTGACCAGCACTGGTCGGGACAAAACCCGTGGGTGGACGAAAATGACCAGGAAATTCCCGGCTTCCTGCAGATGGTGGCCCGGCGGACCGATGTATACAAGCAGCTGGAAAAAAAGTACCGTGGCCAACCCGATTCCATTGAAAAGGCGCTGAATACGCCCCGCAAGATGACTGTGTTTTCGTACAAAGGGCCCAAGGAGGTGGAAATGAGCCTGATGGATTCCCTGGAATACTATAAACGCTTCCTGCATACGGGCCTGATGACCATGGACCCCTTTACGGGCCATGTAAAAGCCTGGGTAGGCGGTATCGATTACGATTTCTTCAAGTTTGACCACGTAAAGCAAAGCAAACGGCAGGCGGGCTCGGCGTTCAAGCCCTTTGTGTACACGGCTGCTATTGACAATGGCTGGTCACCCTGCGACCGGATTAAAGATTACCGGGTTACGATCAACTATGTCGAAAACGGAGAAGCCAAAGCCTGGACGCCACGCAATGCCGATTGGGTGTACAGTGGCCGGGATATGACGCTGCGTCATGCCTTAGGCCGCTCTATCAACACGGTTACGGCCCAGTTAACGGAAAAAGTAGGCCCGGCAAATGTGGTAAAATATGCCCGCACCATGGGCATATCCAGCCCTCTGAAGGCCGTCCCGTCCGTAGGTTTAGGGTCCAACGACGTATCCGTTTACGAAATGGTTGGGGCATACAGTCCTTTCGTAAATGAAGGCATCTGGAACGAGCCGATTTTCATTATGCGGATTGAGGACAGCAAGGGCAATATTGTGCATCAGTTTACGCCCCGGCATAAGCGGGTATTGCGTCCGGAAACGGCTTGGCTCATGCAGTACATGCTGAAGGGCGGCATTGAGGAACCAGGGGGCACCTCGCAGAACCTTTGGTCCTTTGATGTATTCGGCAATGGCAATGAGTTTGCCTGCAAAACGGGCACAACTTCCAATCACTCCGATGGCTGGTTTATGGGCATGACCAAAGACCTGGTTACGGGTGTGTGGGTCGGAGGCGACGACCGCAGTATTCACTTCCGGACCTCATCCTTAGGAGAAGGTTCCAAGACCGCCCTTCCCATTTATGGCCGGTACATGGAGAAAGTGTACGCCGAGAAAGCTTTGGGTATCACCAAGGGGCCATTTCCCAAGCCTTCCGTGAAAATTCGTAAATCTTATTATTGTCCTACGCCCCGGCCACAGGTAGAGACGCTGCCTTCCGTCGATTCGCTGCAGATTAATACGGAAGAAGCCTTTGAGACACTGGATAATTTGTTTTGATCCTTTTATCATTTTCACGCAAAGACGCAAAGTTCTGCGCAAAAGGGCTAAGGCGCAAAGAAGGTCAGGATTTGGCCGGTTTGCGTAACGTCAGTAAATTATGATAAGCTTAAAGCAAATCTTAGGTTATATCTGTATCATGCTGGTTTTCAATGCCGTAGCTTATGGGCAGGTCAAAGTAATCCTGGATACGGATATTGATTCCGATGTAGATGACGTAGAAGCCCTGGCAATGCTTCATGCCTTGGCCGATGGGCAGAAAATAGAGTTACTTGAGGCATAATTGTTACCAGTAATGATCCGTACGCACCCGCATGCGTGAGTGCGCTTAACACCTATTTTGGCCGACCAGGTTTGCCGGTAGGCTTCCTTAAGAATCAACCAGCGCTTAACAATCATTCCCGGTATACCCGGCAGATCAGTGAATCCTTTCCGCACCGGCTCAAGTCTTACCAGGATGCCGAGGAAGCTGCCGATTTGTATCGAAAACTATTGAGTAATAGCCCTGATTCGTCAGTGATTATCATTACCATCGGCCATCTCACCAGCCTGCAACATCTGTTACAATCAGAAGCTGATCACCATTCTACACTGAGCGGTAAAGCACTGACGGATAAGAAAGTAATCAGATGGATCTGCATGGGAGGCACCTTCCCGTCGGGGAAAGAAGCTAATTTTTACCGGCCTGACCCCTTATCAACCCAATACTGCCTGCAGGAATGGAAAAAGCAAGTCATATTCTGCGGCTGGGAGGTAGGGAAAGAGATAATTACCGGAGGTGACTATCTTAAAAATCGGCTGACGCCTAAAAGCTCCGTATACAGGGCATACGAACTATACAATCAATTCGCCGGTCGGCCCAGTTGGGATCAGATAGCCGTTTTCCTCCTGACTGATGAATCCAGTAAATACTTTGATACTGTTAGCAAGGGGTATTGCCAGGTAGCGGCGGACGGAAGCAATCAATGGGTGCGTGAAGGAGACAGTAACCACGAATACGTAATTTTTAAACCGGGTGTACAGCGAGAAGCAATTGCTAGGTATATAGATACGATGATTAAAAAGTAGTAGGCATAGCAAACTTTGGCAATAAAACTATAATAGATAGCGGAGGGAGGGCAAGCGTACCTGCAAAATCTACCATCCGTATTTCTATGTCCTGCTCCGGTACTATGCTACTTCGGCTATAAATCCCGAGATTGGCCGGCAACTGCACAGTCTGCTCTTCCAAAGTGTGATTAGCCAATAAAAGGCACTGCTTTTCGGCATTTTGCAACCATAGAGAAGACACTTTCAAGGGCTGTGAACAGCGGGTAGGTATAATATATTGAGGCTTGAATTGCAGGATGTACTGCAGCAGGCTTCCGATTGGAAAGCTTTCGTTTCCACTGCAAATGCCTCTTTCACCCGTCGTTTCGAAATAGGTGATTGCCCTGGCTCCTGCCTCTCCGAGGTATTTCAGACTTCCTAAAGTCCAGCCGGCCCCAAAAAGAGTAGCCTGACGAATATCGGCCGGGGGAACTGTGGCGGTTTCGCCGGAGGTGGCTACCGCGTTGAACCGGGGCAACAGGGTTACGGGAGAGATGCGGACTGGTTTGTCGGAAATCTTCTGCCGGGCACTCCGGACCGTATCGGCTTGGGCAGCCATATTCTCAATCAGGGATAAATCGTCGAAGGCATGAACCTGCGGATTGATAGACCAGCTTATAAAATCAAGTGGTGAAAAGTCCAGTGAACTGCGGTTAAACTCGGCAAAGTTGGCATCAGTACCGCCACCAATAGGTACCTGCTTAAATGCCTGTCTGAGCCGAGGTACTACTTTTTCCAGCAGTTGCTGAGTAGTAAGTCTGGTTTGTTCCTGGAAAACCAGCAGTGATTTTACCAAAGAAATATGCTCTTGTAAAGTCTCAAACAGTCTGGCAAGGTCTTCCTCCGGTTTGCTTCCAAAAAACAAAGCCAATTCTAAAGGTACTCGCAAATCCTGGCTTTGCCCCAAGGCCCAAGTCAAGTCTTTCTTCCAATCCGTTTCTCCCAGAAATACATCGGCCCGCAGGTGCGAAAGACCTAACCTTTTCAGAAAAGCTTTCTCCGGGGCAGTAGTTTCACGTTGCTGAGCGTTTAAGCCTAATCCAATCGCCGGAAAGGGGATCGCTGCACCAAATGATTCTATTGAAATGGGTTGATGATGAGCTGTTGTAAGGAGAGGAACGGCGCCTTCTATCCGGAACGTGACCTTTTGCCAGACTTGGGTACCGGCCAGTATTTCTACGGGAAAAGGTATTTCTAACGGTGTACAGTAGGTTTTGAAGGAGGCATCGGTCCAGTTGCGCTGATCTTCCGTTTCAAACACGTCTCCTTCAAAATGGAGGCTATATAATTCTTCTTTTCCCAAAGGCCATTGCATGGAACGAATGGCTTTAAAAGGCTGATGCGGGCTGATAGAGTCGGGGAAAGCTGTTTGGGTAACATGGCCGTCGGGGTGCGTAATGCGGCATAAGTTCCCAGCTACGCCCTCAATGGGGTGGAGTACACAAATCCCAAGACGGTTTTTCAGGAAAGTGTTTAAGGCGGTTCCTTGCACACTATAAGAAATCGTTCCGTTGGGAAGCCCCTCGATTTCTACCTCCCATTGCATTTGTATTTTGCTGGTGGCTACGTGGAATGCATAGCCAATCTTAAAACGGTCGTCTCCCTGCTGAATCTTTTCGTCCTGGATAGTTCCCGGAATGGTATTCCAGTCGCGGTCCCGAACGGCGAAATAAATCATCCGGACTATTTCTTTCCCTTGTACCTGCACATATCGCAGAAAACCATTTTCGTATTGCACGCGGATTGGGCCAGCCGTTACTTGCATTGCCTTACAAAGCTATCTTCTTAAAAATTGCCCTACATTCTCCTTCGTAATGCGTAGTAAACCCGTATTTACATCGGTCGGGACATTGGAAATGCCGGCAGTTGCATCACTGGCCGAGAGCCGGTTGGTCTGATGCACCATATCGTAGAGAAACTGGGCGCCGTACCAGGTAAAAAGCTCCCGTTTCTGTCCGGCCAGCATTTGAATGACGCCATCCTGTACCAGTTGCAAGTGTTCGGGTTCCCAGTCAACCGTAGTAATTTTTACTTTACCCGCTTTCCCGGCTTCCTTCACTGCCAGGGCCATGCCCGGTCCGGAGTTCGAGTCGAACCCACAGAAGGCGGCTATATCGGGGTGAGCTGCCAGTACATCGGAGGTAATCTTAGCAGCCGTTTCCACGTTGGCCTTATCATCATACTTGCCTACTACCTGAATGCCCGGGTATTTGTTGAGCACATCCAACAGGCCCTGAAAACCAGCTTCCATATTGCTCATTCCCAGAATCCCCATATAAGCAACTTTTCCCTTCCCGCCCGTTAGCCGTACGATTTCCTCTCCCTGCATCTTTCCGATCTGGTACCAGTCCGTGCCCAGGAAGGCATGCCGTTTGGACCCGGGAATATCTGAATCATACACCACCGTAGGAATACCGGCTTCGACGGCTTTGTTAATCGCCTGCGCAATGCCCGGATCGGTACCATTAATGAGTAAACCAGTGGGCCGGGAAGCGATGACCTGTTCAATGGTTTCGATTTGGGCGGGTACGTCCCATTCGGCCGGTCCGAGTACGGAAACTTTTACGCCTCTTTGCTGACCCCAGCGTTTAAAGGCAGCCTGGTCATGATTTACGTACATGGGCATATTAATGGCAGTGGTGACCATCACGTATTCTTCGTCAGCCCGTACCTTATTATCCCCAACCGTAATCTGGCTTTGGCGCTGCTGGCCCTCTTCCTGTTGCCGGGGCGGCAGTTCACAGGCGGGTAAAGAGAGGAGAAGGACGAAAATAAAAATGAGTTTTTTATGCATAATTTGTAAAAGACCTTTTGCCGTAAAAAAGATAGTGTCAGCATCCTGGCTCGTACCGTTTATTGTAAGGCCTCTGGCCGGTAAGAGCTTGATTCCCTGCCTTGGAATCTCTTTTGCCCCAAAGATTATTCTAAGGAGGGCATGTTACTTTTTTATTCACTGGTTAAATACTTTCAATTGAGTTATGAGTGCTTCGCAGTTGTCATTGCCACAAAAAGCGGCAAAGACGCAAGTCTTTGAGCGAGCCGGTGCGAAAGAAAAAGTCTAGGCTTCAACACGCTTCCCCGCTACTAGCCTACACTCACCCCGCTTTTGCCGAAATAGGCGAACTCCGCTTCGCTACGGTTCTCCGAGCCTTTCCCCGCATGGAATTTTTTATGTTTTTAAAAACCTCACCCTAAACGAAGTTCGCCTTTTTGGGCAAATCCCTTCCTCAAATACTTCCCGCAGGCTGGCCCGAAAACTCTCGTTTTCGTCTCCTCCAGAGAGGGACTTTTAGATTTAGGTATTGTTACTCCCCTCTCAACAGGAGAGGAGCCGGGGGTGAGGTTTCAACCTGCCCTATAGATCCGTCTTCTTTTTACTTCTCTTATTTCCCACTTCTGTATGCCATTTTGGTTCTATATGATTTTACTTGATGTACGAAAAGAGTAATTGGGGAGATAGGTAATTTCTCGCGGATTAACGCAGATTGAACCGCAGATATTCGCGGATAAAAGATAAATCTGCGTTAATCCGCGTCCTTATCGGCGGAAATCTGCGAGAACTATTGTCTTAGACGAGCCTTCGGGTTCTCTGCGAAGCTAAAATAAACCTATTTCCGATTTATCAAGTAAAATCATATAGAATCTCCATTTTCTATTTCCTGTATTCTCACTCTTACTTCTTATTTCCTACTTCTGTATTCTGTCTCCTAACTCCTTCTACCAACATCGCAAATCGAACATCGTACATTTTATTACTTCGTGCGGCGGAGCAGTACCAAATCCAGCCAGACGGCCGCGATCAGAATCAAGCCGAGAATGATATCCTGCCAGAGACCGGAAATACGGGCAATAATCATAATATTGGCAATCACCCCCATAAACAAAGCACCGAGCAGGGCCCCAGGAATTTTACCCACCCCGCCAGTCAGGCTGGCACCGCCGAGGATAACGGCCGTAATTACCCTTAGTTCCAAGCCCCGGCCCAGCGTAGACATGGCCGCTCCCAACCGGGAGGTGAGCAGAATGCCGGCAATGCCCGCCAGCATGGCCGACAGGATAAAGGCGTACTGTTTCATTTGCTTTACCCGGATGCCCGAAAGCTCAGCCGCTTTTTCGTTGCCGCCGATATAATAGTAACGCCGGAAGAAGACGGTTTTATTCACCAGAAAACTAAACACCCCTACAGTCAGTAGCATATACCAGACCGGCATCTGGATGCCCAGCAACCGGGACTGACCAATGGCATTATACCAGTAGGGTAAATTTTGAATACCGGCCCCGGCCACCAGCAAAGCTCCCCCGCGGAGAATGCCAAGCATGGCCAGGGTCTGAATCATTGGGTTGATGCCTTGATACGCAATTAAATAACCGTTTATCCAGCCTACCAGCAAGGCGACCAATAGGCCAGCCAGAATAGCTACCGGAATAGGAATCTGATGAAAGTACATCAGGTTGGCCGTCAGTCCACCCGCAAAAGCCACCATAGAACCAACCGACAAGTCAAAAGCCCCCGAAATTAAGAGCAGCATCATGCCTACGGCTACAATGGTATCAATGGAAAGATTGAGCAGTAATTGACTGAAATTATCAAAAGTGGGGAAGTTGTCAGGGAAAATAATACTGGCGGCAAGACAGACCATTACAATGGTAATGGCCAGTGAATACACCCGGTCCTGTAACAGTTTTTTCACCATAAATGGGTTGATAAGGTATTTAGAGGAGTGTTGATGATATATAATTGAAATTACACGGCAGCTAAAGACAGGACCTCTTCTTCAGTAGCCTTTCTTCCTTCCAGTTCGCCGCTGATCTGGCCTTCCCGAATGACCAGAATGCGGTCAGCCAAGGCCAGCAGTTCGGACAGTTCACTGGATATTAGCAGAATGCCTTTTCCTTGCGCCGCTAATTGTCTTAACAATTGATAAATCTCTGCCTTGGCTCCTACATCAATGCCGTGCGTGGGTTCATCCACAATCAGCACCTCCGGATTGACCAATAGCCATTTGGCTAGTACCACCTTTTGCTGATTGCCGCCACTCAGGTTCACTACCCTTTGGCTCACGTCCGGCGTGACTATCCGGAGTTTGTCTTTGAATTGCCGGGCCAGCTCAGTGGCCTTCGTGAAGTCAAACCACACTCCCTTCAAAGCGGCTTTCAGCCGGGCTACGATCACGTTGTCGGTAACCGTTTTATCGAGAAACAAGCCTTGTGATTTACGTTCTTCGGGCAGGTACCCGATTCCGTAGTGAATCGCCTGCGATGGATGATGAATATGGAGCAGTTGCTCTTTTAACCTGACTTCTCCCGACTGCCGGGGCAGGTGCCCAAATATGGTTTGGGCAATTTCGGTGCGGCCGGCGCCTACCAGGCCTGCCAAGCCTAGAATTTCGCCTTTATGCAGGGTAAAAGTGATGTTTTCGAAACCTTGCCCAGATAAACCTTTAACCTCTAGTAGCTTTTCGCGGGTAGCCGAGGAGGTCCCTGATTGTGCTTCCACTTCCCGCCCCACCATCATCCGGATCAGATCCTGCGTAGTTACCTCATGGATAGGACGGGTACCTTGATACTTGCCGTCTTTTAGCACGGTTACCCGGTCGGCTATTGCAAATATTTCCTGCATCCGGTGTGAGATATAAATAACCGACTTCCCTTCGGCCTTCAACTGCCGGATAATAGCAAAAAGAATTTGCGTCTCTCCTTCGGTAATAGAAGCCGTTGGTTCATCGAGAATTAGAATATCTGGTTGCTTGGACAAGGCCTTGGCTATTTCTACCATCTGCTTCTGCCCTTGAGACAGGTTTTCTACCAGAGAATCAGGCTGTATATCGGCAAGCTTGAGGCTTTGCAGCAGTTGGGTGGTCCGGTCATACAGCACCCGGTAGTCAATAAATCCCCACCGGGTATGCGGGTGGGTATTGGCAAAAATATTTTCGGCTACCGACAGGGAATCTACCAGGCTCAGCTGCTGATATACGATGGCAATGCCCAGCGCCGCAGCCTGAGCCGGACCGGTAATAGACACGGCTTGTCCGTTCAGACTGATTTGCCCGGCATCGGGTTGCAAGTTTCCAGTAAGAATATTCATTAGGGTACTTTTGCCAGCCCCGTTTTCTCCGCATAAAGCATGCACCTCTCCCGCCAGTAGTTGGAACTGAATGTTTTCCAGTGCCTTCACGCCGGGAAAATACTTGCTGATACCGATCAGTTGCAGACGCATAAGGATGATTAGATAATATGCTGATTCGTTGATGTGCTAATTAGAATATGTGCTGATGTACCAATGAATAGAGTAGGTTATTAGGATAATTTTTTACCAACATCGGACATCGGCAATCGAGAATCGCCCATTTTTTACAAATACACTACCTGACCCGTCCGGGCTGATTCGTAGGCAGCATATACCAGCTGAATCGTCTTGAAATTATCCTCGCCGGTGGTTTCGGCCTTGCCCGTTCCCTGAAGGTCGCTTAATAAATTCCGGTTACAATCCACAATGGATGAATGAACTACGGAGTAGGCAGGATCAACCCAAGGGTACATCACCGGCTTTGCTTCCGTTACTGTAGTGCCTTGCCGGGTAGTTACTTTCAAAACGAAATCATGCCCCAATACCACCGAGCCGCTTTCTCCTTCCACCGTCACCAAAGTTTGCGGAAAAGCTTCCCGTTCCAGAATGGAAGCGTATGACATCTCGGCGTAGCAAGTCAGGCCACCCTGCATCTGCATCAACACATTTGCCACATCTTCGCCTTTAATCTTTGGATTGACGCTTGCCGTACGGCAAAACAACAATTGGGCCTCCCCAAACACGAACCGGCATACATCCAGCACGTGGGAACCAATGTCAGTCAAGATAAACTCTTCCAGTTCTGCCAGAAAA
Source organism: Cytophagales bacterium (assembly GCA_030448185.1). GTDB lineage: Bacteria > Bacteroidota > Bacteroidia > Cytophagales > 172606-1 > CADCTQ01. The sequence continues at coordinate 45,767 of JAUJNL010000009.1, forward strand.
GGCTGATTATCAAATACCGGGAAGGCTGAGCTAAAACTTACCCGGGCCCGAAAGGGTTTACCGATCTGACCGGAATCAAGGATTTCTTTCAATTTCCGGAGGGGAGCCTGCCAACGGAAATTTTCGTGGATGTAAAACTTCACCCCGGCTTTTCGGCATGTCTCCACCATCGTACGGGAAGAAGCCAAACTGGGGCTCATCGGTTTCTGGCAAATTACATCTAATCCTCTGGCAGCCGCTTTTTCCGTAAACAGGGCGTGAGTATCCACGTCAGTAATAATATCTACAAAGTCTAATTCTGCCGCGTGCCGGTCCAAAAGTTCGTCGGGGTTATCGTACACGTGGTCTACCTTAAACTTTTTGGCCAACTCTTCGGCTCTGGCACGAGTCCGGTTATAAAAAGCTACTGGTTCGGCTCCTTCCAGTTCTTTCCAGCCCGAAAGTTGGTAGAAGGACCAGAAGCCCGTACCGAACACGGCAAACTTTAATTTTTTCATCTTTTCCGTGGAATATTCAAAAAAGGTATTACCTTCGCCTAACTCTACTCTACTGTACTATACTAGTTACTATGAGACAAAAATATTCCTTATTCTGACCTTTCAAAACGTTTTGGAAGAAATTAAGGAAAATCTTGGATTTAACAACTTTAATAGATTGGCTTAGTAGTTATACTGCTCTGTGAAAGAAATTCAGCTTAACAAAACTTCTAATCGGCCGAAGTACCAGCAGATTTTAGAAGGTATCATTGCCTCTATTGAAGAAGGTGCTCTGGCAAAGGGCCAGCAACTTCCCTCCATTAACGAACTGTCTGCCGGGCAGGGGATTGCAAAAGTAACCGTTGCCAAAGCTTATGAAGAGCTACGGCAACGCGGCGTAATTCTGTCTCAGCACGGAAAAGGATTTTACGTAGCTTCTACCGAGGTGCGCACCCAGCTGAATATCTTCCTGCTGTTTGATACGCTGAATGCCTATAAAGAAACGCTGTACTACGCCTTGAAAGGGGCCCTGCCCGAAAACTCACAACTCAGCCTGTTTTTCCACCATTACGATAAAGAACTATTCGAAAACCTGATCACCAATAACCTCGGCCATTACAACTATTACGTAGTGATGCCTCACTTCAATGAGGACGTGACCGGAATTATCCATAAAATTCCTCCGGATAAACTGCTGGTGATTGACAAAACCGTAGAAGGACTGGAGGCCGAGGTTGGGGCTGTGTACCAGGATTTTAAACAGGACATAGTTGATGCTTTAACCTCCGGCCTAGATCTGTTGAAGCCATACCATAAACTAACGCTGGTGCTTGCCAAAGGACAATTCCAATTTGTACCGGAGGGAATTCTGCAGGGATTCAGGCAATTCGGGGATACCTATGGGCTGAACTGCGCAGTTGTGGAAACCTTTTCGCCGGAACTGATTAAACCAGGAGAAGCTTTTCTGCTTTTCGCGGATCGTGACCTGATTACCTTCATCAAACTTGTGCATGCATCAGGCCTGAAACTAGGCCATAATGTCGGACTCATTTCTTACGATGATACCCCAATGAAGGAGATTCTGGAAGGAGGCATTACGGTTATTTCCACTGATTTTGAACAGATGGGCCGCACTGCCGGGCAGTTTATCACCCAGAAATCGAGAGTGCAGCAAGCCAATCCGAGCCGGCTGATCCGCCGGAAATCATTATGAGCCAATCACCTATTTATATACTTCTATGCAATTAGGAATCAGCACCTATACCTATGGTTGGGCAGTGGGCGTACCGGAAAGTATGCCTGCGCACCCGATGACTGAACTCCATTTGCTGGCTAAAGCCAGAGATTTTGGTTTGGGACTGGTTCAGTTCGGTGACAACCTACCCCTGCACCAACTGTCTGAAGAACGCTTGGCCTTTTTTGCTCAACAAGCGGCTGATTGGGAAATTACCCTTGAGCTAGGAGCCCGGAAACTGACCGACGAACACCTTCAGCTTTACCTTTCCCTAGCCCAGCGGTTCAATACTAGGATGCTACGCTTTGTCATTGATGGCCCGGGTTACGAACCTTCTCTGGATGAGATTACCGGCATTATCAAAAATCAACTGCCCCAACTGGAGGGGGCAAAGATTACGCTGGGGCTGGAAAACCACGACCGGTTGAAGGCAAGGGAATTTGCCCGGATCATGGAGGCAATAAGCAGTCCGTACGTGGGCATTTGTCTGGATTCGGTAAACTCGATGGGAGCCGGAGAAGGACTAGAACAAATTGTGGATACCCTGTGCCCATACACCGTCAATCTGCATATCAAAGACTTTGGCATCCAACGGCTTCCGCACCTGATGGGCTTCCAGATTGACGGACGGCCAGCGGGACAAGGAATGTTGAATGTGCCCTGGCTGCTTTCAAAAATTACTCCTTTCGGCAGATGCAAAACTGCCATTCTGGAGCAATGGGTCGTGCCGGAAAAAGATATTTATGATACTATCCGGAAAGAAGGAACCTGGGCTGCTCAGAGCATTAGTTACCTGAAGCCTTTTTTTGAAACATACACCTATCCTAAAACTTAAGTAATATGACGAAAATCACTTTGATTGGTGCTGGTGGCAAAATGGGTTGCCGCCTCACGGACAATTTCCAGAACTGCACCCAGTATACCCTCGATTACCTGGAAGTAAGCCCGCAGGGCATTGAAAACCTGAAGCAACGCAATGTTACGGTAAGTGACCAGAAAGAATCCGTTCCGCAGGCCGATGTAGTGATTCTGGCGGTACCCGATGTTGCTATCGGGGCTATTTCACGCGAAATTATTCCGATGATGAAACCAGGCTCCCTGGTAATGACCCTTGACCCTGCTGCTCCCCTGGACGGCGTAATTCATCACCGCGACGATTTAGGATATGTAATTGCTCATCCCTGTCATCCGTCTGTTTTTAATTGGGAACCTACTGAAAAGGCTTTCCGTGACTTCTACGGCGGTATTTCGGCTAAGCAATCTATTGTAGTAGCCTTAATGCATGGCTCCGAAGCACACTACCAGTTGGGTGAAAAAGTAGCCCAGGACATGTACCAGCCCATTAAGGACACGCACCGCATTACCCTGGAGCAGATGGCCATTCTGGAGCCGGCCATGGTAGAGACCCTGGCTCAGACTTGTATGGAGGTAGTAAAAGAGGGCTACGACCAGATCGTGGAACTGGGTGTGCCCGAAGCCGCAGCGCGTGATTTCGTACTCGGCCACCTCCGCATTCAGATTGCCGTGCTGTTCAAAGAAGTAAATGGGACTTTCTCCGATGCCGCTTATAAAATCAGCAAGCGGGCCAAGCCTATCTTATTCAAGGAAGAGTGGAAACGCATCTTCGAAATGGACGACATCCGGGAGCAGGTAAAGGATATCACCCGGAAGTAGGCACGATGATGGGAAGGATGAAAGGATGGGTGTGATTACTCATCCTTCTTTTCATCTATTCTCTTCAAACTCTCTGAGTTAATGCAGTACCGTAAACCAGATGGTTCAGGGCCATCGGGAAATACATGGCCCAGGTGGCCATCGCAGACGTTGCATTGCACTTCTATTCGGCGCATGCCGTGACTGTCATCATAGAGATACTTAATCGCTGCTTTAATGATTGGTTGGGTAAAACTAGGCCAGCCGGAGATGGCATGGTACTTTTCGGTAGAGTTGAATAAGGGACTGCCACAACCGGCACAAACGTACACCCCCGGATCGTACGACCGGCAATAGGCATTCCGGTAAGGAGACTCCGTTCCTTTTTGCCGCATCACCTGATATTGCGCCGGGGTAAGTTGCTGCATCCACGCTTCCTCCGACTTCTCTACCCGCCGTTCGGGTTCCGGATTGCCGTATCGGGCAAACTTAAGTACGTCTATCCAGCGTAGCATACAGAGACTGCGTTTACTTTTTATTGGTGGGTTGCAGATCCGACATTTTATCAAAGACGATACTGTAATGGCCCTTGGTACAGACTTTCAGGTACTGCCCTTCTCCAGTCAGGCGGTATAGGTCGGCCAGCCCTACCAGGTTAGAGAGCATTTCGTATGCAGGTATTACCGCATCGGTTGTGAGTGTTATTCCAGGAAGCATCAGTTCAATTGTTAATAATGTACTGCTCGTTGGGCTTAGGTCCGGATAATCCGTTACTGCCGAAAGCACCTATTCCGAAAGTATACTACCTTTTGTTGTTGCCTTTGATTCTAAACAGATCAGCGGTGACGTCTGATTTGTTCTTGCTCCGCTCGGATGATGGGCTGTCATATACCACCATTAGCTTATGATTACTCAACAGGGTCATGCCTTCTGCCCGGTCTTTGCCCGCATTTTCTTCTACCCCATGTGGGATATCCATGATTCGCTTTATCTGTTTGCGTTGAACGAGTGACTGCTGAGAATGCCTGGTTTTAGGCAAAGCATTGTTCCAGCGGAATAACGCAATGGTGCCATCAAGGTCCATGGTTGGGCCCGCCAGGAGTAAAAAATCCTTGCCGGCGGGGGTAATATCCCGGATGCCCATACCCGATAAATCAAGGAAGTGTTTCTTATAGACTAAGCCCTTGGAACCTGTTTTCTTCAGCCCCAGCCGGCGTTTGCCGAGCTTTTTGGTTTTTATTTCCAGTACCATGGCCCAGCCCCTCAATACAGGCCCTCTTAAGCCCAAAAAAAGCCTTTTTCCGTCCACAGCGAGCCCTTCTATATCCAGGCCGTTATCCTTACCGGGAATACTGAGGAAGTCTTTCAGGTGGGTGTCCTTTTGTAACGCTTTCATTAGCCGATTGGTCTTCTTATGACCAGTTAGCCGGGCAGCCGTTAGTTTTTTGCCGGGATGATCCGGATCGGGACAACTTTTTTTCAAGGTATACTTTCCCGTTTTTTGGTTTTTAACCAGGGGAATCCGGGCCAGTATAAAACGGTTTGGTTCGGCTATTACCTGGCTCAGGTCCTTAATCTGCTCCTTCCGGGAATCTTCTTCCTGAGGCTGCTTACGCTTCAGGCTATGTGAACCTACTACCCACAGGTAGTGATCTTCGAAGTCGAGTCCTTCGATATCCATCTCAGACTGCTCCTTTCCCGATAGGGAAATATAGTCGCCCAAGGAGAAAACTTTATGCTTGCTGAACCCCTTTTTGGTCTTTTTTAATCTTTCCAGACTCGCCCCTTCATCACCTGCCAGGAAAAGGTACTTACCTACTTTTACCAGTGCAGATAAGCCTTCCCGGGGATGCTTTTGCTTATCTTTCTTTTTGGAAAGCTTTTTAAAATGAAGGATTGTTGATTCAAGGTGCATATTTCTAGTGAAAAGTTTCATTGTGATAGTTCAATGGGATGGTTTACGAAAACTGCTGCAGATGGGTGCAGTGAGTACTTGTCCTGGCCTTGAGCAGGAGTAGTTGGTGCGTGCATCCGGGAATTATTTATGAAAATGTAGGATATACAAAACCTATTCTACCCTAATTGAGTAGTAAGTTCCATTCGTATACGCTCAATCAAACTTTTTACCACAAGCATGCCATCAACGTTGTTACCTAACACTTATGAAGTAATTATTGTAGGAGGAGGGCCAGCCGGTTTAAGTGCAGCATTGGTACTGGGACGCTGCCGCAGAAGGGTATTGGTTTGTGATTCGGGAGAATCACGCAATGAGACATCTGATTGCCTGACGGGCTATCTAACCCGGGACGGAATTCCTCCGAAAGAATTTTTAGCCATTGGCCGGGAGCAATTACGGCCTTACGGAGTGGAATGGAAGAATACCCGGATTGTAAAAGCCCTTTGCCGCCCGGATGGCACTTTTGAGTTGAAATCGGAAGAAGGCGAGACCTTAATCAGCAAAAAGTTGTTGCTGGCAACCGGCCTCAAGGACTATTGGCCCGAAATTCCGGGGTCTGCGCCTTTCTATGGTAAAACGGTGCATCACTGTCCGTACTGTGATGGATGGGAGTCCAGGGACAAGCCTATAGTAGCTTACGCACTTGGAAGTGTAGGTGTGGGTCTGGCCCTTTCACTTAAAACCTGGAGCCCCGATGTCACACTCTGCACAGATGGCACCAAACGGGTCACCACGGATGATAAGGAAAAACTGGCCCGGAATGGGGTGAAGCTGCGCACGGAAAGAATTATAAGGGCCGAAGGAAAAGGCACGCAAATAGAACAGTTGGTCTTTGAAAACGGAATCACTATTCCGTGTCAGGCGCTGTTTTTTAACCTGGCCTCGGTACAACGGTCCGACTTGCCTAGTCAGCTACAATGTGAATTTACGTCTAAAGGCGTCGTAAAATCAGATCTCAAGCAGAAAACGCACATAACCGGTTTGTACATAGCCGGGGATGCCGACCGGGATATGCAGCAGGTTATTATTGCGGCCGCTGAAGGAGCCAAGGCAGGCATTAATATCAATAAGGAACTGCAACTGGAAGCGTATGTATAGCTGTCTAAGTTGGTAATTATGGATGAGGGGTGGTGATAGATAAAAAGGTGTAACATAAGCTACTGTAAGGCCTTTAAGCGGATTGGTAATCCGATTTAGCACCATCCCTCATTTATGGATGACAAGACGGTGAATTGACTAATTGTATTCCTATTCCCTTTACCTATAAGGTTGTTTTTACGTACAACCGAAGAAGGAAATTTGGAAAAAGAATTCATTCTTATTTTAACCATTACTATAATAGACTTGTTCGGGTTTGGTAATGAGGGTATTATTGCAAAAGTACAGAAAACCGGATTAGCATGAGAATCAGCATTTATCCTAACGCCAAGAGTGATCGGGATTACCGTTCAGCCGTAGGATTAGGTAAAGAACAGTTTAAGGCCTTGGCTGAGAAATTCAGTGCCTGTTATCAGGTACCCCAGTACGAGTTTGTGGAGAACTTCGGCCATGAGAGGGCGATCCAAAGCGGGGCAGAAGGTTTGTTTCTGGTCCTGTTTTACCTGAAAAACTATCCTACTCTGGACGTGTTGGCGATGAGTTTCGGGGTGAGCAGAAGTGTGGTAAGCGGTTATGTGAATCAATTTCAATCCATCCTCAAGACGGTACTCCATCAGGAAAACGTTATGCCGTAGCGGGAATTTTCCAACAAAGAGCAACTGGAAGCAGCCTTGAAAGACGTACCGCTATTACGCTTTGATGCCACCGAAAGAGCTACGCAACGCCCCCAGCATGAGCAGCAACAGAAAGAGCAGTACTCCGGAAAAAAAAACAGCATACCCTGAAAAACACCCTTATTGCCAGTACAATCGGCTGCATCTTATTTCTGGGTAAGACCGCTTGCGGGAGTAAACATGACTTTACCCTGCTCAAAGAAGAATTCGGCAAGGACTGGCTGGAGCAGTATTTCCTGTGCGTGGATTTAGGTTATCAGGGCATTGATAAGCATTTTTCTTGTCAAGGCCTCATTCAGGGAATCAAACGCAGGAAAGGAGAGAAGCTTTTCCAATGGGAGAAAGAGTACAACCAGCGAGTCAGTAGACTTCGAATCAGAGTAGAACATGCTATAGCCGGATTAAAAAGATACCGGATACTCTGTGATAAGCTTAGAGTAAAATCCCTACAAGTAGCTGACCAAGTGGTAGAATTAGGAGCCGGATTATGGAACTACTATTTCAAGTCAAAATCAATAACTGCCTGATTTTAAATAAGAACAAGTCTAATGAACGCACAAGATGGTTTTATTGAGAAAAATCAAAAGCAGCAAGTGCTTGATTCTATTCAACAGATGAAGGATTCGGTAGAGAACAATCCTGGATGGGAAGCCGAAAAAAGGCAGGAGGCAAGTGATGCCCTCTCCCGGATTGGGGATTGTGTGGCCAGTGGCCGGGCTCCTTCCAAGACGGATTTCGATGACCTGATGAAAGCGGTTGGCGATAATGAAGACCTTACCTCTCAGGCCCTGCAAATTGTGGAACGGTTCGGGTATATCCCATCACTTTAAAACTATAGGTCCGGCAGGTTACGGCCCTATATGTAAGTCCCGGTCATTCATTTTGTTTCGTTAAAACAAACCTTATGGAAACAGTAGCACTGATAGCTCACAACCAGAAAAAGAATGAAATGTTGGAATGGGTAAAAGAGCACCGGGATATACTGAAGAAGTACAAACTTGTGGGTACCGGCAGCACGGCTGAACTGATCAATAGCATACTCGAATTGGGCGTAGAACCTTTCGGGCACGGTCCGCAAGGAGGCGATATCCTGCTGGCCGCTAAAATCCTTCAGGATGAAGTGCAAAGGATCATCTTTTTTATGGACCCCCACACCCCTCATAGTCACGAACACGACATTCAGACCTTAATCAGAACGGCGGTCAGCAATAATATTCCGATTGCCCTGAATCGGGCTTCGGCCGATTATATGATGCGTGAGAAACCAGCTAAATAAGGCAGCCACCTATATTCGATTATAGGGCAGCCTCCCGGAAATCCTGGATGGCTGCTCTCGTTTCTTCTCTATGGGCTGGGCATCAATGGGCTGCACCTGTCCTTACCGATTTAAGAGCTGGCAGTACTTCTTTGCCGAATGCTTCAATAAAAGGTTCCTGCTCCCGGTTCACGTTATGTAAAGTGATCCGGTCAAAGCCCATTTCCAGGTATTCACTGATCCAGTCAATGTGCCGGTTGGGGTCGGCCGAAATATGAATAAATTCGTCGAGGTCTTCGGGACGAATAAATTGGGCCGCCTCGTCAAACTGACCTACCGTGCTGAAATCGGCCAGGACATTGGAGGTGAAGATATTATTTCGCCACTGGTCAAAAGCGCCTTCCCGGGCGGCTTTCTCGGTAGCGGCGTAAGAAAGCTGAACTTTCAAAAATATAGGTTTCCCTTCCCCACCTCCCGCTTTAAAAGCATCTATCACGGGTTGTAGCTGCGCCTTGGGCCGCGAAATGGTAATTAGTCCATCAGCCCAACTTCCCACCCAGCGGGCTGTCTCCTCAGTAATAGCTGCGCCAATCAGCATGGGTGGTTTTTCGGGCCGGGTGTAGAGTTTCGCATTTTCTACCGTTACCAATCCTTTATACCTTACAGTTTGGCCAGCCCATAAAGCCCGGATGATGTGGGCACATTCAAGCAAACGGGCATTCCGTTCCTGTTTGGTAGGCCAACGTTCACCGGTAATGTGTTCGTTTACGTTTTGCCCGGTCCCCACAATCAGGGTGAATTTGCCGGGAAACATTTCTTCCAGGGTAGCGGCCGCCTGGGCCACAATAGCCGGATGGTACCGCTGGCCGGGAGCTGTTACGACCATGTGAGGGATGCCCGTTGCCTGCAAAGAGGCACCGAGCCAGGCATAGGCAAAACCACTCTGGCCCTGCCTTTCACTCCAGGGAAAGAAATGATCCGATGAAGAGACAAAATCAAAGCCGGCCGCTTTGGCCTGCTGAGCTAATTGCACCAGATGACTGGGCTTAAACTGTTCGTGGGAAGCGTGAAATCCTAATAGGGCCATACGGTTATAAATGAGCAGGTACTGAGGTATCAATGGTTGTAATGACTAATACCTATCTTGTTTAATAAATAGAAAACAGGATAAGTTTTATACGTAAAGAAAGGCTATAAGTAGACATTCCATGAGCGGCCCGGCCTACAATTGTTCCTTAAGACTCTACTTACGGATGAGGGCCGAGTACAAATTGGCTCTCCCAAAGAGGGAAGGTTTTTCCTGCAGCTTCCCCACCAAAGGGTATCCTAACGGGCCAAATAAGTCCGGTAAGGATGCATACCTGATGGGATAGGGCACCCAAGGATTGGGTATATTCGTGTCGTATTCCACCAGCAGGAAATAACCCCTCTGGTTAAGGTACTGGCTCAACTTCGTAATACAAGCGGCTTTATCCTGTACATAATGCAACGAATTAGCCATTAGTATTCCATCCAGGCCTGAGAAAGGGAGCGGGTCGGCGATAAAATCCAGTTGCTGTTGTTGAATCAATACCTGATTGGGATTGGGCAGTGTTTTTAATCCTATAGTATCCTTATCAATGGCGTAAATCACACTGTGCACTGGCAATTGGTGGGCCAGTGCGTACGTAAACAAGCCGTTGCCGCATCCCAGATCGGCCCAGGTAGCGGGTCTTGGCTCAGCCGGATTCTTATGTTTGATCAACGCGATAGCATCGGTAAGGTCCATAGCAGAAAAGGTATTTTTTTAAATAGACGAGGGAGCAAATGAAATGGGAACATTAATATACGCGGATACCAAATAGCAAAAGATCAGCGATATTGTTAAGAATGGAAATATAAGGAGCGCTGCTGAAGTGCACATCATCCCGTTCTCACCTGTTAATTGAGAAAATGTAGATCATAGACTACATCCCGGTTAAGCGCTTGCATCGAAGACATATTAGAAAAATAGTATAATCGTCTGTAAGCGTATAAGTCTATTTTTAAATAAAAATATCCTACTACTTATAAAAAAACCAGAACTATACTTTTATTTTTAAACTTAGTACGCTAATTACAGTATAAATTATTAATTATGTTCCTATTTTTAAAAAGGCATAGTTGCCGAAACAGATTTTTTTGCTCCAATGCTGTTTTCTTGGAAAAAGAATAGATATGGCACCGGGTACTGGGAATACAGCAATGAAGCCGCCCAAGGATAAAGATTAATGAAGCCAGCTATTGAGGCCAGGGCAAAGTTTTGATCAAAACCGGGCCTTTAGTACTGGTCATTTACCAGATACAGTATATACAACCGCAATTACAACCGTAAAGATGTATGAGACAAGATGTTGCATCCATAAACAGAAGTGTTTTCAATGCGTATGTGAGTGAACCGGGCCTGCTGGACGAAGTGTTCAATGAAAATAATTTGGTAAAGGATCATTACAGAAAGGTTTTTACCCAGTTTAGCCGCTACTCCACTGATGATCTCAATAAGATCAATGAGTACGCCAAGCTTTCTTTTTTTAACCAGGGCGTTACGTTTGCCGTGTACTCGGAGAACCTGAAAGGCATTGAACGCATCTTCCCATTTGATTTTTTTCCGCGGATTATTCCGAACAAAGAATGGGAAAAACTGGAGAAAGGACTGCTGCAGCGAACCCTGGCGATTAATCTTTTCCTGGAAGACATTTACCACGATAAAAAGATTCTCAAAGATGGGGTAGTACCCGCCGAGCTGATCTTCAGTTCTAATTTTTACAACCGGGAGATGATTAATATCAACCCGGCAGGAGGGGTTTACGCCCATGTTTCCGGCACCGACCTGATCAAACACAGCGACGGGGAATATTACGTGCTGGAAGATAATATCCGTTGTCCTTCGGGGGTAAGCTACGTGCTCTCCAACCGGGAAGCCATGAAACGGACCCTATCCAACCTGTTCCTGAGCCACCAGGTGCTGCCCGTACAGGACTACCCGGAACAGTTGCTGGCCATTATCCAGTCGGTGGCTCCCGATGGCATTGACAATCCTAACTGCGTAGTGTTGTCGCCGGGAATGTATAACTCAGCCTATTATGAGCATTCCTTTCTGGCCCAGAGCATGGGCATTCCGCTGGTGGAAGGACGGGACCTGTTCGTGGACCGGAACTTTGTGTACATGAAGACCATCTACGGACCGGAACGGGTAGATGTGATTTACCGGCGGGTAGATGACGATTTTATTGATCCTTTATCCTTCCGGGCGGACTCCGTGTTGGGGGTTCCAGGGATCATGGGCGCCTACCGCGAGGGAAATGTATCGCTGCTTAATGCTCCGGGTACCGGGGCTGCGGATGACAAGGCCGTCTATACGTACATTCCGGCCATTATTAAATATTACCTGGGTGAAGATCCGATTCTGAACAATGTGCACACCTACCACTGCGAATCGGACGGTGATTTCCGTTACGTGCTGGAGCATATGCAAAACCTGGTGATTAAACCCGTAGATGAGTCGGGTGGATACGGGGTGTTCATTGGCAGCAAAGCGAGTAAAGAAGAACTGGCCCAGTATAAAAGAATCATTACCGCCAACCGGCGTAAGTACATCGCCCAGCCGATTATGTCCTTATCCGTGCATCCTACCTACATTGAAGAGAATGGATGCTTTGAGCACCGTCATATCGACTTAAGGACCTACTGCCTGATGGGTAAGAAAAAGCAGTTTGTGCTGAAGGGCGGCTTAACCCGGGTCGCACTCACGAAAGGCAGCCTGATTGTAAACTCCTCGCAAGGCGGTGGGTCTAAAGATACCTGGGTGCTGGAGTGATGTGCTGATTTGGCAATGTGCTGATGTGCGAATAAAGAGTTGACTATTAATACGCCGTGAAAGATTGCCTTTAACTGCGCAAAGCGTGATAACCATTCAGCAATCAAACAATTTAACCAGTCCATCCTTCAATTCTTCTGTAATTCAACAATTTAACCATCCGCACATTATCTAATCCGCACATCAACTTATGTTATCAAGAATCGCCAATAGCCTGTTCTGGATGGGCCGGTACCTGGAGCGGGCCGAACATACGGCCCGGTATGCCAGGGTTCACTACTGTTCTTCGTTAGATGCGCCGCTGGTGCAGAAAAAGGAGTTTGTTATGGAGTCCAGTCTCAATCTTTCGGGCCTGTTGTATGAGTACAAAAAGGCGCATGGCACCCTGGAAGACGAAAAAGTGCTTTATACCATCACCTTACAGGAATCGAACCCCTTGTCGATCAGAGCCTGCGTGAATAGTGCCCGTGAAAATGCCCGCGGGGCCCGCGATTCTCTTTCTTCGGAACTATGGGAATCTATCAATCGGTTCTACCATTACGTGAATAACTATTCCGAGGCCGACCTGAACGACAAAGGTATTTACAACTTCACTGATAAAGTAGTCGAAAACTGCGCCATCGTAAACGGATACGTACATAAGTCACTCATTCATAATGAGGTGTGGTCATTTATCCATTTAGGTATGCACCTGGAAAGAGCTAACCAGATCACGCGGATCCTGATTGCCAAGACCAACGATATGGGTAAAGCCGCTACGCAGAAACTCGGCAAAGTGGTAGAAAACTATCAGTGCGTAACCCTGCTTAAGAGTGCCGAGGCGTTTGACATGAGCCGTACGTATTATAAAGCGGTGCCTAATTACCATGACTCACTGGAGTTTCTGATTCTGAACAATGATTTTCCCCGGTCTATTTGTTATAATCTGACCCGTATGGGCCGATACCTCGACCGGATAAATCATTCGAAGCTGCAGGAGAAAGATTCGCTGGAGTTTACCGTCGGGAAGATATGTGCTACGCTTCACTACCTGACGATCCAGGAAATTGAGGGCGACGTATTAATCTTCCTGAACAATATGCTGCTCAGCATTAATAAAATAGGGGAACTGATTGAGAAAAAATACTTAAATTATTAACAGGGATGCGATACACCATTGAATACCAATCATATAATGTATACCAGCACCCAGTGAAGGAAGCTATTTTTGAATTTAGGGTACTGCCTTGTAATGACGAGACTCAGGCCGTAACTACCTATTCATTAATCAACTCCATTGGTGAGCCGGTGTTCAGCTTCAAAAACCTGTTTGGTTTTGAAGTAAACCGCATCCGGACGGTAGCTGGATTCAAGGAGTTCACCTTTAGGCTGAATGCCGTAGTGCAGAAGAATGAAAGTGAGCTTTTTCCGTATTCCGTATTGTCTCCCGAAGAGGAGCAGACAGAACTTACTGCAAAAGCCTTTTATATTGATTACCACCTGTATCTTCTGCAAAGCTATTATACGATTCTGGCCCCGGAAAACCGAGAACATGTTTTGGAGTTTGACCGGAGTCAGCCCTTATCCACGTACTTGCAATTGCTGAATGGGTACGTACATTCCATGCTGAGCTATCAGAAGGACACTACGGACGTAAAAACCACCGCCAACGAGGCCCTTAATATCCGGTCTGGGGTATGTCAGGATTTTGTGCACCTGTTCATTGCCATGGCCCGGTACAAAGGCATTCCGGCCCGGTACGTTTCAGGGTATCTGAATCAGGGAAAAAGCTTTATCGGATCGGCCCTAATGCATGCCTGGGTAGAAGCGTTTATACCCGGCGTAGGCTGGAAGGGTTTTGACCCGACCAATAACCTACTGGTAGATACGAACTACATTAAAGTTTCGCACGGCGCCGATTATGCCGATTGCAGTCCAATTAAAGGCGTACTGAAAACGAAAGGAGACAACACTACTTCCTACCGGGTAAAAGTCTCTTCTCAGCAACAACAGCAACAATAAAACGGACAATCTGGTCCATCAGTTAATTTAACTGCTTACATTCGGGTTTAATTTCCGCGTCAATTAAACATTTCATATTCAGATGTAGGTACTCGATCAACTAGTTCAGGTTGAGTAAAACGCTGGAATATAAGCTGATAATTAATTTATAATCGCTACTTATGACATATTGTTTAGGGATAAAAGTTAAAGAGGGACTTGTGGCAATAGCCGATACCCGCATTACCTCCGGCACCGATACCACCACCAAAAAGAAGATATCTATTCATCAGGCAGATCATTCTTCACTGTTTATAATGACCAGCGGTCTCCGGTCGGTAAGAGATAAAGCCATTACCTATTTTAAAGATTTAATGGAGGAACATGGTGCATTTAATAAATTATACAAAGCCGTTAATGCCTTTGGGGAACAGGTACGCCGGGTAGCGGAGGAGGACCGGGGGGCTCTGGAAAGATCCGGGTTTAAATTTAACCTGAATACCATCATTGGCGGTCAGCTGAAAGATGATGATGAGCACAAGCTCTATTTGCTGTATCCGGAAGGCAACTGGGTGGAACTGGACCAAGGATCACCCTTCGTTATTATTGGCAATTCCGGCTACGGCAAACCCATCCTGAGCCGTACACTGGATACTCGTTCCAGTATAGATCAGGCCTTGAAGGCAGGGTTCCTTTCTTTTGATTCTACCCGGGTAAGTGCCAATGACGTGGATTTTCCCATTGACGTGGTTCTTTATAAAAGAGACAGTTTTGGTAGTGATGTACACAGGGACGAACAACAAGTCCTGGACGGATTGAAGTGGTTCGTTCTATAACAGACAGATTTGCTAGTTCTGAACACCGGTACGAAAAAAAAGACCTGGAACATATTTCAGACCTGTGGGAGCCCGAATTACAAGCTATTCGGAGCAATATACCGGAAGAATGGATGGAAGTGGCTTTGAATAAGTTATCCCACGCTAAAGCAGAAGTAACCCCAAACAATCATCTATGAGATTCCGGGTAGCCAGCGAAATTATTTATGATGTTCATTCTCCCAGCACGATTATTTTAAATATTCATGCTCTTAGAACGCCTACTCAAACTGTACTGGAGGAAACGTTCCAAATAGAGCCCTACGTAAAGACGAAAGAACTGAATTCCGCAAATGGTGAAAATCGTCTGGTACAGTTCGAAACCCTGGAAAACAAACACCTGCATCTTTCCTACCAGGCAGTAGTAGATGCTAGTCATACCTTAATGGATAGCCATCAGTTATCCGATAGCCCGGTCATGCAACTGGACGCCTCAGTAGTCCCTTATCTTTTTGCTAGCCGTTACTGTCAGTCCGACAAATTGGGCAAACTGGCTTACGATAAGTTTGGCTCCTTTGAGGGTGCTTATGCCAAAGTAGTAGCTATTACTGAATGGATTTATAAAAATGTAGATTATCTAAGCGGCAGTACAAACTCCCAAACCTCAGCCTATGATACGGTAACCCAGCGGACGGGCGTATGCCGTGACTTTGCCCACTTAGGCATTGCCTTATGCCGGGCCCTGTCTATTCCGGCCCGGTATTTTACGGGGTATGCTCATCAATTGAATCCGCCGGATTTCCATGCGTGCTTTGAAGCTTTTATCGGAGGCCAATGGCTGATTTTTGACCCTACCCGGCTAGCCCCGCTGAATGGTTTGGTTAAGATAGCTACCAGTTTCGACGCGGCCCATGCATCCATTGCCACTATTTTCGGAAGTATTACTTGCACTGGCATGACAGTAACGTGCGAAGCTTTAGATCCCGACTTTTTGCCCTTTAACCATCAGGATCTACCCACCAGAGCTTTGACACTTAGTGGCTATCTGAAAATCTCAGGAGAATAGTAGTTTTGAAAGACACGACTCAAGCAAAACACCCTCTCCCTGAAGCGTTGGAAAGCTGAAAGTACGATAAAGCGGGCCTATTTACCAAGTGAAGTATTATGGTTTAGGGCCATCGCACCAAATTTGAGGCATTTTAAGGCAAAAGCACCTTAAATGCTTCAAATAACAATTGATAATTTGGGCAACTGACCATTTTGTGAACCAATACCAAAAAATTTGGCACAACGTGCATCAGGGTGTACCCGTGAATATTGTGAAGGCACATTCAAAATGCCTCAAATTTGGTGCGATGGCCCTAATTATGGTTAGCCCTTCCACCAATGTTCTGGAAGAATTGTACGCTTGCCCACCCTTTCCAGATTTTCGGATAGACTCTAAGCCAGCAACTCAACCATGAGCAAGACTTTCCTTTATTGTCGGTTCCTGATATCAAGTTTGCCCTGGCTATGACTTTACCCAGAAAAAGCACTACCCTTGAGCAGGTCTTTGCTATGATTACAAACCGCCATAAACAGTGTCAATATGATATTGACCGTTACAAAACTTAAACTGTTTAAGTAGTATTAGGCTGGCCCGAAAACTCTCGTTTCCGTCCCCTCCAGAGAGGGACTTTCAAACTACGATAGTTTCACTCCCCTCTGGGCAGGAGAGGGGCAGAGGGTGAGGTGTTAAAAGGTCTTTTAGCCTTCTACGGGCAGGAAATTGCTTGATTTTTATGAATTTCCTTTCGTTTGCCTATTTAAATGCTGATCTTCAGCTGACTAATTGCGATGCGCCACTTGCCCTGAATGATTGTATGAATGCAGTCTGCCGCCTGCGGATTGTCCTCGTTGTTCCGCTGTTCTTCCTGATCCTCCCAGTCATAGGACAGGTGCTGGTACCTGACAGGTACATCAGGCGTCCTTCCCCGGTTAAAACCCTGACCAAACGGGATGGCCTCTCCCACAGTTACGTGCAGAGTATCTGGCAGGACCGGTACGGTTTCATGTGGTTTGGCACCAACCACGGATTGAACCGGTATGACGGGTACCAGTTTAAAGTGTATCAGCACGATCCGCAGGATCAGGTAAGGAGCCTTAGCAACGGGGGAGTAAGAGCCCTGCACGAAGGCCAGGATAGTGTATTGTGGGTAGGAACTTTTGGCGGCGGTATCGGTAAGTACGACCGGAACACGGAAACCTTTACTACTTATACACTTCCCCGGTTCCGGGACGATAAAAGTGTAAGCAGCAACAATTCGGTTCAGGTTCTGGCTGGTGGGTCAGGAAATACCCTTTGGGTGGGTACTTGGGGAGGCTTGTTTCATTTTGATCCGAAGGGACCGCGTTTTACCTTGTATGAGCCATTGGTTGGGGGCAAAAAGGTTTTGAAGCGGGGCATTATTCTTTCCATTTTTTCATCTAACCCGGATGAATTGTGGGTAGGTACCCTGGAGGGATTACACCATTTTAACCTCCGGACGGGCGTCAATGCGCAGTTTGTACACCACCCGGCTGACCCGGCTAGCTTGAGTGGCAATTGGGTAAGTCAGATCCTGAAAGACCGTGCCGGCGGAATATGGGTGGTGACTGACCAGGGGCTTGACTACTTAGATGATTCGAAGGGAAACTTTGTTCACATTAGTCCCAACCCGGTTGACAAAGGCGCTTCCAATCAAAAGGTGATTTCCGTTTGCGAAGATCACGCCGGTACTATATGGGCTGAAACCCCCGCCGGTCTTTGCCGGGTTGATACGCCCAACCGTAAGCTGATTATGGTCCAGCCCGTTGACCCGCAGTACAATCCCAAAAATGCTTTATCCCTGAAGCATCCGCTATGTATCGACCGGTCGGGTGTTTTGTGGTCTAACCTGCCCCTCCGGACCGTAAAGCTTTTTAATACGCAGCGGGAGAAATTCGTCCATTATCAGCCTCACTTTAATCAACCTGCCACCAACTGGAATGAGAAGCAGGAGCAGTTGAAAAACGGCGCAGTCAATGATTTGTACGAGGATAAAAAAGGACTTCTATGGCTTGCGGCCGCCTATGGAATAGCAAGATTTAATCCGTCTGATAACACTTTAAAAGTTTTTCCGGGCTATACGGGGTTCTTTTATGAAGACCATAAAGGAAAACTTTTGCTGGTTAACCGGACCAATGACCTCAAAATGATTGACACCGATCAGGGACGCATTATTCCTTATCCGGATTATCCCCGGGATACGACCGGGGTCGAAAACTACCCGGTACGGACTGTTTGTGAAGATGCTACGGGTAACTTATGGATGGGGATTTACGGAGATGGATTAATCGGATTGAAAGGTGAACAGGTTATTCATTATCGGCAAACGGCGAACCCGGCAGGGTTAAGAAGTAATTTTATTGAGGCTGCCATCAGAGACCGACGGGGGCAGCTCTGGCTTGCATATGGTGATGCGGGTCTGAGCAGTTTTGATCCGCAAACTGGCAAGTTCCGTCATTATCCCTATGATACCGGCAATGCAACGGATAAACTGAACGATCAGGACCTGACCAGTCTTTACGAAGACGCTGCGGGAATACTCTGGATTGGTACCTCCACCGGCGGACTTAATCGGCTTGATCCTGCTACCGGACACTTCACAGCCTATACCACCAAAAACGGTTTACCGAGTAATTATGTTCTTGGCATAACCGGAGACCGGAACAACCAGCTTTGGATAAGTACCTCACAAGGGATTGGATGTTTTAACCCGGCTACGGGAGCCTGCCGTAATTATGGTTCAGCGGAGGGTATTCCGACCGAGGAGTTTTATTTACGCGTAACGCCCCGAAAAGGCAGAAGTGGACACCTATATTTAGGCAGTACCGATGGATTCACCGCTTTTCATCCGGACAGTTTACCAGACAATACGTACGTACCCCCGGTCCATATTACCGGATTCCGTCTATTCGATAAGCCGCAGCCTTTCAATCATGCCGGAATAACCCTTGCTCATCACGAAAATCATTTCGGGTTTGATTTTGTAGCCCTCAATTACATTAATTCCGAAAAAAACCAGTACGCCTATAAGCTAGACTGATTTGATTCTAAATGGTTCCATAGCGGAGGCCGGCACTACATTAGTTACACCAACTTACCACCTGGTACCTATACTTTTCGCGTAAAAGCGGCCAATAACGACGGTGTCTGGAATCAGAAGGGTGCCTGTCAGAAGGTAATTATTCTGCCGCCCTGGTGGCGTACCTGGTGGGCCTACCTGGGATACGGGTTGCTGTTTGCGGGGGCTTTCGTATTGTCAAGGCGGGTTATTATTAACCGGGAAAGGCTTAAGGCCGATCTCCGGGTAAAGCAGGTTGAGTCCGAGCACTTGCATGAAATGGACCGGATGAAATCACGCTTTTTTGCCAATATTTCCCACGAGTTTCGTACGCCGCTTACGCTGATTCTGGGAACAATAGATGAATTGACCGCCGCCAAAAGGATTCCCGACGAACGGGGGCGCCGGTACCAATTGCTGCGGCGTAGTGCGCAACGCCTCCTTCAGTTGATCAATCAGTTGCTGGACCTTTCACGTCTGGAAGCTGGAAGCCTCTCTTTAAGCGAAAAGCCGGGAGATATCGTATACTTTCTGCGTACCCTGGCATTTTCTTTTTCTTCCCTTGCCGAACGCCGGGGCATCAGCTACCATTGCCAGTTGCCCGAAAGAGCGGCGTGGGTTTATTTTGATGCTGACAAGCTGGAGAAAATCATGGGAAATCTGCTTTCGAATGCCTTCAAATTTACTCCCGAAGGAAAAAGGGTACAGCTGAAGTGCACCATAGAACCGCAGACGGCAGTGGTCACCTGCGTGATTATTTCTATTACCGATACGGGCATTGGCATTTCTCCCGATCAGTTGCCGCGTATTTTTGATCGTTTTTATCAGGGGGATAACTCCATGACCCGTCTTTATGAAGGTTCAGGCGTCGGTCTGGCCCTGGCCAAAGAGTTGGCAGAGCTGCATAAAGGTCGCATTCACGCGGAGAGTGTATTGGGAGAAGGATCTGTTTTTACGGTTGACCTCCGTTTCCCTAACGCCCCCGAATCTGCCCATTCGCAGCCGGAGTTTGCCTTAGAAAACCAGTCCGAAGCGGTTGCTGCGGAAGAAGTCGGGCCCCAGAATAGTTTGACGGAGGAGGAGAACTTTCAGACGAAGGTGCTGGTAGTGGAGGATAATGACGATTTAAGGCAGTTTATCCGCGAAAACCTGCCCGTGGAGTATCTGGCGCTGGGAGCTGAAAACGGGATCAAAGGGTGGGAAATCGCCCTAAATACATTGCCAGATCTGATTATCAGTGATGTGATGATGCCCGGCATGGATGGGATCACCCTATGCCATCAACTGAAAAAGCACCCGGTCACGGCTCATATTCCGGTGATATTGCTGACGGCCCGGGCCGATACCGAAGACCGGATTGAGGGGCTCCTTACGGGGGCGGATGACTATATTACGAAACCATTTCAGGCCCGTGAACTCTCAGTCAGGGTCCGTAACCTGATTGAGGAACGCAAGCGGCTTCGGGAGTATTTTCGCAGGGAAGTACTGGTGCAACCCGTTCAAGTGCAAATTCCTTCCGCTGATGAAAAGTTCATCCAAAAGGTAATGGATGCCGTCGAGGCCCACTTGGCAGATCCTGATTTTGATGTGGAAGCGCTGGGCAGGGCTCCGAACGCTGCGTCTAAAAAGGGCTGTCGGGTTGCTTAGTCGCAAAGCGGGTAACATCTCTGAAATAGCCTATCTAACCGGTTTCCGGGAAGCCTCTCACTTCAGCCGCTGCTTTAGTCAGCAATACGGAAGATCTCCTTCTGATTTTATGGCTCATCCAGAGCCTGAATAGCCAATTACCAGGTGTATGTAACGTAGTTACCCGTATTTGAAACGTAATTATACGTCGATACACCCCTTTCCTCCTTACCTTTCTGATACTATAACAGTTTCATCGGGATACGATCAAGGATAATCGGGGCCCATAGTCTATAAATAGCGGCCGTGTTTGCCTTTGATTGACTTTTTTATGGAGACTGTTTTCAATGTATTTATCCACCACTTTTTAATTAATGAACAACCTATGCAAGTGACAGTTTTTATTGCCGATGAGCAACGAATGTTTGTAGAATCTCTATCCGAAGTAATTAATCGGATGAATGGGCTGGAAGTAACGGATACGGCCTGTTCAGGCAGAGAAGTACTGGAAAAAATGACGTATAAGCCCTGTGATGTGGTAGTGGTCGGAGGCAGGCTAGCCAGCACTGACGGACTCCCGGTTGCCGGCCTGATTCGGCAGCGTTTTCCCCGGATGAAGGTAGTTCTGCTGATTGACCGGGAGGCAGCACTCATTAAAAAAGTACTAAAGATGGAAGCGCTGGGCTACCTGCTTAAGACTGACGGAAAGGAAGATCTTTACGAAGCCATCCGGACGGTTACTGCCGGTACTACCTATTTCAGTCAATCGATCACCGATACCCTGGCCCGGCAATACATGGAAAAGTCGCATGAAACCAAGAAAGAGATGGCTGCCGTACCTGCCGCTACCCTTACGGAACGGGAAACGGAAATTGTATCCCTGGTAGCCCAGGAGTATTCTTCCATCGCCATTGCCGAGAAGCTATTTATCAGCCCTAAAACCGTGAATACCCACCGGCGAAACCTGATGAAAAAATTAAAAGTAAAGAATGCCCTGGGGCTGATCCGTTACGCTATCAGTCACGGACTGATTAATCAGTAGTGAGAAGCGAGAAGACAGAAGTGAGAAGTTGCTGAACTTAGTTTCGTTCGTAGCCCCGTATCTTACGCTAGGCTGAAGGAATATTCTCACTCCTGTCTTCTCACACTATTGTCCAAGCCAGGATTTCCGCAGGGCTACCTGCTCAGCCGTCGGGTTTTCCATGGGCAAAAACACGTGACGCTGTTCAGTGTCTACGGCTTGTACCGTCTGGGCTAGTTTCACCTGGGTCTCCTTGCCTTTTTCGTCTTTGCGGGCTACTACGATTTCCAGCGGGTCGCCTTCTTTGGTACTGTCGCGGAAGTCAGTCAGTACCTGCTGGGCGTTGGCAATGGTAAGTTCTTTGCCGTTAATCGAAACAATTTCGTCTTTTTCCTTATATCCCATCTTCTTGCCAAACTCATTGAGGTTAGCCACGCTGGCCACCATAATCCGCTTGGTATCCGGGTTGAAGCCGATCTCGATATTACCCAGCGTAATGGCTTTTACCTTCATCCGTTCCTTATAATTAATTCCAACGGCACCAAAAACTTCTTCTAATGGCAATGGTTCAGAGCCTTCTACATGCCTGGCAAAAAACGTCCGTATTTCCGGATAGGTCATTTTACCAATTTCGTCAAACAGTTCGTCATCCCAGAAAGGTTTTTCCTTGCCGTATTTCTTGGCCAAGTCCGCCATCAGGTTCTGTAAACCGTATTTTCCTTCGGAAAGCTGACGCAGTTTCACGTCGAGGCACAAGCCAATCAGGGCGCCCTTCTGATACACATTATAATACTGCTCTTTGTACTGATCCAGACAGCCTTTACTAATGACGGTAAAGGGAACCGAGTCGTTGAATTGTTCGGCCGTCTGCATCTTCTCCAGCAGCATCTCGGCGTATTTATTCAGGTCGATCAGGCCTTGTTTTACCTGCATGTGGCCGGCAAAATATTCCGTCACACCTTCGTACAGCCACAAATGCTTGGACATTTCGGGCTTGTTGAAGTCAAAGTTGTGGATCTGCTCCGAATGAATGCTGAGCGGCGTCAGGATGTGAAAAAACTCATGCGAGGCTACATCCCGTACCATCTGCGAAGATTGTTCGGCATTGGCTTCAGGCAGGTAGTACATAGAGGAATACGAATGTTCCAGGGCACCGTAAGAACCTGATTTGGAAGCACCATCAAAAAGGTAAATCAGAAAGGCGTATTTTTTGATCGGCAGGCTACCACCCAAATATTCTTTCTGGGCATCCAGCATGGGACCAATGGTTTTAGCTACGTCTTTGGAAGAGAGCACCTTATTCGGTGAGTAAACCGAAACCAGAATGTCAGCACCTCCGACTTTAAGGACGGTAGTGTCCGGCTTGCTGTACATAATCGGCGCATCCACCAGTTCATTGTAGGAACTGATATAATACGTATCCGTCTTTCCGTCGGTCTTGGCTAAATCCAGGGAAGTAGAGCCGTAAAAATCGGCTGGTTTCAGGACATTCACTTCGTACATGGCCCGTTTCTGGTCGTCGATATAGCCGAAGAAGCCGTGGTTGTTGAGCACAAAGTTCCGGTTCTCTTCAATATTCGTTCCACCGGGCTCAAATACAAAATCGCCTTTGGTATCCGTATCCCAGGTGTCTTCTACCGTATAACTGATGCGGTTCAGCGTATTGGCTTCCTTAATTTTCCAGCTGTTGGGGTCCAGCTGCTC
Source organism: Cytophagales bacterium (assembly GCA_030448185.1). Taxonomy (GTDB): domain Bacteria; phylum Bacteroidota; class Bacteroidia; order Cytophagales; family 172606-1; genus CADCTQ01. The sequence continues at coordinate 69,219 of JAUJNL010000009.1, forward strand.
TACCGGCAGTACTTTCCCCTTTTTGTTACGGGCTGAAAAATTGGATATGAAGCGGCCAAAATCGTAGTTGGCGTACGTGCCGGGAACAATTTTAGGCATGTAGTACACTACCTCCTTCTTGTTTTGGGCCGGTACGATCAGGTTTACAGTTACTTTATCGTTCTGGGTTTTGGTAAGATCTACAGTAAACTGGTAAGCGGCTTTGCCGGGCTTATCCCCGTTGACAGCTGCTTGGGCAACCAGGTGCAGGGCCATAAGCCCGAATACAAGAAATTTTTTCATTCAGAAATTTGAATTGGTTTTTAAATAGTAACGAATAAGGATCAGTAATCCGGACAAATTTATTTTAATATAATGCAATTTCGCCCAAAAACATTCCCTGACTGGTAGGAGAGGAGCAAAATGGGGATGGCTGGAACGGGTGCCCATCAGGATAAGGCGTTCAGCTGTTTTTGGAGGGTACCAATTTCTTCCGACATATCCGCCTGCCGGGCAAGGAACTGGAGCTTTTCGATTGTTTTCCGTAAAAAGCTCTTGTGCGATTCCGTACCCGGATGAAGGGGCCGATGGGCCAGAGCTTGCCGCAATTTGCCCCATTCCCGCAGAAATTTCCTGGTTTCCTCCTCAAAATACATTTCTCCAAACTGTTGCCAGATGTATTCTTCGGCTACACCGGAAGGATGAATCATGTCGGGTTGGTAAAAACGGTAATCGCGTAGGTCGTCGAGCATAATTTCGTAAGCCGGAAAGTAGTGGACCCAATGAAATGCCGTACTGAGCTCATGACATACCAGCCGCAGTACCGATTTACTTACTGCGTTCAGCGGCAAGGTATCTTTGGTATGCCGTACCGGACTCACCGTAAGGATTACCCGAAGCTTGGGATTCAGGGCATTTAACTGCTCAAGCAATGGGCTTATTTCAGTTAAAATGCCATTAGTTGAAAGGAGCTCTTTCCGGAATTGATGGGCGGGAACTTTGTGACAATTCGCTACCAAGCTATTGTCTTCGTTACGATAATAGACGAAAGCCGTTCCCAGGGTGAGCAGGAGCCAGTCAGCTTGTAGTAACACTTCCTGAGACTGCCGCAAAAGCTGATTTCCGCGTTGCAGCAGCGTTTCCGGGTGGTCGGCCCATATTCCGGAATGCAGGTCGTAATGGCGCCAGCCTTCCGCCGTCTCAATCACCCCCGTAGAGTCCAGATTTTTACCCGTGATGGACAGCCGCAATAGCTTTGCCATGGATACCGGGTTAAATAGTACGCCGAAGGGATTTGTCAACGCCGAAAACTTATTGACCTGCAAGCGTTCACCCATTACCTGGGCAAAGCACGAACCCATTGAAAATACTGAGTGAGACAGCAAGATTTTATCCGGAGAAGGAACAAGGCTGACGGGAGTGCGAAATTCCATTGGCGTAGGAGGACTTAAAACAAAAAAGCGTTTCGTAAATGAAACGCTTTCTGTAACGGAATCGGATAGGCCTAGTGGGCAACTACCGTAAATTTCACCTTATGCTTTACTTCTTTGTGCAGATCCAGCGTCGCAGAATAGTCACCCGTGGTCTTTACTTCCGAATCAAGGGAGATTTTTTTCCGGTCTACTTCATACCCTTTGCTTCTGAGCACATCGGCTATCTGCGTGGTAGTGACCTTACCGAAGATCTTGCCGCTTTCCCCTACTTTAGCCGGAATTTCCAGTGTGATATCACCAATATTCTGGGCAAGTTGTTCGGCATCCTTACGGATCTTGTCTGCTTTGTGAGAGGCCTGACGGGCATTTTCTGACTGTATTTTTTTGTTGGATTCGCTGGCAATCACTGCGTATCCTTGAGGAATCAGGTAGTTGCGGCCGTAACCAGGCTTAACGTTGACCATGTCGCCCTTATAACCTAATCCGGCAATATCTGCTTTAAGTATAATTTCCATTATTTAATTAAATTTTAAATGCCGAATGCTAAAAGCTAAATGAAGATCTTCATTTAGCTTTTAGCATTCATAATTCAACATTATTTAAGTGAATCAGCCACGTAGGGCAATAAGGCCAGGTGACGGGCACGTTTTACGGCCTGTGCTACTTTGCGTTGAAATTTGAGACTGGTACCAGTGATACGCCGGGGCAACAGTTTCCCCTGATCATTCACTAGCTTCAGCAAAAAGTTGGCGTCTTTATAATCAATGTATTTGATTCCAGCCTTTTTGAACCGGCAGTATTTTTTCCGGTTCTCGTTTTTATGCATTGGTTCGTTCATGAGTGTCATGCTTTTTCCTCCTGAGTTTGGGGTTGATTTTGGTTTCTGCGGCCAACCAAGCCTCTACGCTTACGGTCGTTGTAGTCTATTGCATACTTATCGAGTGCAATTGTCAGATAGCGCATTACCCGTTCGTCGCGGCGGTATTCAGTTTCCAGTGTGAGAATCAGCGCTGGATCTGCCTTGAATTCGATCAAATGGTAGAAACCTGTGTTTTTGTGAGAAATGGGATAGGCTAATTTTTTCAGCCCCCAATTATCCTCATGAACAATTTCTGCACCGTGATCCACCAACACCTTCCGGAATTTTTCGACTGTATCCTTCATCTGAACATCAGATAAAACGGGAGTTAAAATGAATACGGTCTCATAGTTTTTTACAAACTGCATAAATGATGAGAGATCCTTAAAATGTTAACGTTTAGATTTTGAGGGGGCAAAGATAAAAAACCACATCTGGGAATCCAAGTTATATTTTGTTTTTAATTCGCTGTTTATCCGGTTGAGACCTGATGCATCATCCTGGATATTAGGCTCGTCCCTTTACTTTACCATCCCTTAAAAAGTACCCTATAGGATATTCTATAGGAATCAAATTAACTGGTATTTGAACTACTACTCAAAACGAACGCCTCTTGACCAGGAAGTATTTATTCAGCTACTGACGAGTCGAGCTGCCGGGGATTGGTAGCAGCAGCCACAATCGTAATTTGCGGGGGCGGCGTGCAATAGGTAAGGTATTGATCAGCTTCATCCGTAGCGGGAACTGAAAAGCGGAAAAAAATACGGGTTCCACTGATCTGATACATTTCGGGTAGGGTAGTCGTTTCTACGATATTATCGAAGCTGGCATTTTCGTCAATGCCGTAATAACGGTTTTTTCCTTTCAACCCGATGGCAAAACTGCCCGTGCGGCAACCGGGGCCCAGCACGGTGCCTTCAACTACGGTATTATGCAGACGGAGGTCTTCTTTACGGCAAGCACCGAGGCAAATTGCCAGTAAAAAGATCAGCCCCAGTTGAGTGTTACGGGAAGGCATTGGGTGAGGGTTTGGTAATGGTACGTTTTAAATGCTCAATGAGATGAATTTAAACAAGTATTTTTCAATTCTTCATTTAGCCTTCAAAATTTACTCATAAGACCCATAAAGTACCCGGCAGGTTGCACAAGGCGGAAGATAAAATAAAAAAAGCCGCCATACTCAAGGCGGCTTCTAGCTTTTAATTCTTTTATGCAGTTTTATTTCACTACGAAGGAGCCTTGTCCGATCATAAAGCCATCCGCGTATAATTCTACGATGTGCTTGCCGGACTTGAAGGGGGCCCCTTTACTATAGGTAAAGTTTACCTTCTGTTTGGTGTTGTCAAACAGAATATCCTGCTTGGCCGTGTAAAAAGTCTCCTGGTTATTGTACATAAATGTACCACCGCCAGTAGCCATATCAAATACGGCAGCACCGTCGGGTTCGATCAGGCGCATGTAAATGGATTTGGTTTCAATCTTGGCAACGTTATTTTCAGCCAGGCCAAACGCAACTTTAATGCGGTCTATATGCTTAGCACGGTATTCGCCGCCGTCGCGTTCCTTCCCTTTTTCATTCAGGGCATTAATCTGCAAGTTTTCTGCTTTCAGGGCCGAGGCAATAGTCACTTTTTCAGCCAACTGACGGTTTTCTTTGTCAATGGTTGCAATAGAATCAGCCAGACGGACTTGCTTGGTTTTAAGACTGGTATTCTCGTTGTACAGCTCATCTCTTTCAGTCTTCAGCCGCACGATCTCTTCATCCTTGCTGACCAGTAATTCTTCGTATCCTTTCACTTTTTCCTGTAAGCGGCGGCGTTCCGAAGCATTGGCGCTTTTCAGGGCCACCTTATCTTTCTCTAGTTGTTCCTTGGCTTTGGTTAGTGATTCTACGTCACCACCCAGTTTCTGAATATCAGCAATACGGAGATCCAATTCGTTTTCAATAGAATCCAGCTTCGTTGCTGTCAGATCCAGCTCCGAACGGACTGTTTTAACCTGAGTCTCCTTTACGGCAATTTCGTCCTTGTTCTTGATATTGAGGTAGAGTAAAACCCCATTCAGTGCAATTAATACAATAATAAAAATGGTGAGCAGAATTTTTCTACTGCTCTGCTTCTCGGAAGTTTGTTCGTTCATATGGGTTTAAGTTGATATAATTGCCCGTGCAGCACACTGCAAAGCTAATTTTTTATTGGCTGGATACAAAAAACCAGGCAAAATTTGGGTAGAAATGCGGGAATTACCTGTTACAACTAAAGAAAAGCAGTTTTATTGCACAGCTGCTAAGCTTTTATGGGTCACGATAACAAAAAGCGTACTCTCACTTATGCCGCTTTATACGATTTGACTTTCTTTGGGTTGCCCGTATGGGCCAAAAAACTTATTCTTATAATTCCCAGCTGGCCAGGGCCGATATACTATGATGCGCCGTAAGATCAAATGTGCAGGGAACTACCGATATATAGTTTTGTGACAAAGCCCATTCATCGGTGTCTTCTCCCTTATCAAAATTAACGAAATTACCTGCCATCCAGTAATAATCACGGCCATGAGGGTCCTTACGCTGGTCAAACACTTCGGTCCAAGTAGCCTTGGCCTGCCGGCATATCTTTATCCCTTTGATTGCTCGTTCTGATCTGATGGGGATGTTCACATTCAGCGCCACATCCTTTGGCATTCCGTTTTCCAATACCTGAAGGGCAATTTTCCGGACAAACGGGAGGGCATGGGAAAAGTCGGCAGTAGGTGAATAATCGCATAGCGAAAAGCCGATAGCCGGGAAACCTTCCAAGGCGGCTTCAATAGCAGCCGACATGGTGCCCGAGTACAACACACTGACCGAAGAATTGCTGCCGTGGTTAATCCCACTGACTACCAAATCAGGCCGCCGGTCCCTGAGTACATGGTGCTTGGCTAATTTTACGCAATCAGCCGGTGTGCCCGAACATTCATAGGCGGTAATTCCTTCGTCTTCAAAGGCAATGGAAGGATCTAAGCGTAAGGCCTCTCCTACAGTGATGGCATGGCCCATGCCTGACTGCGGACTATTAGGCGCTACTACCACTACTTCGCCCAGTTCCATCATGGTTTCCACCAGTGCCCGGATACCTCTTGAGGTAATGCCATCATCATTCGACACTAGGATCAAAGGTGTTTTTTTAGACATAAAAGTTGATGTGCTAATTGATTATGTGCTGATGCGGAGATGGTTGGATTGTTTGATGATTATATGACTGAATGGCTGTATTATCCTATGTTGTATTGCTAAATGGCTGAAAAAAGCTCGTAAGCTTTAGCAAAAGAATTATTCAGAGTAAAAACAATTCAACATAGGACAATTCAACCCTTCTGTTAATTCAATCCTTCAAGCCCTCCTTCTCCATTAAAGTCTTTCAGAATGGTATGGCCCATTTTGTCACGCTTGGTGGTAAGATACCGTTCATTGTGCGGATTAACCGGCACTTCAATCGGTACGCTTTCGACAATTTCCAGTCCATATCCAATCAGGCCAGCCCGTTTCCGGGGATTGTTGGAAATCAATCTTATTTTACTGATACCCAGATCACGCAGAATTTGTGCCCCTACGCCATAGTCACGTTCATCCATCCGGAAGCCCAGTTCCAGGTTGGCCTGTACCGTGTCACGCCCCATTTCCTGTAATTTGTAGGCTTTCAACTTGTTTAGGAGCCCAATTCCACGACCCTCTTGGTTCATATATAATACTACGCCTTTGCCTTCCTTCTCCACCATCTGCATGGCCGCGTGTAGCTGACCGCCACAGTCGCAGCGGCACGAACCAAAAATATCACCCGTTACGCAGGAGGAATGCACCCGTACCAGCACCGGTTCATCTTTTCCCCAACTTCCTTTTACCAAAGCCAGGTGGAGGTCACCAGTGTCCTGGCGGTAAGCAATCAGATCAAAGTGACCGTAGTCCGTAGGCATGTCTACGCCAATTTCACGCTTGATCAGGCTTTCGGTACGGAGCCGGTAGGCAATCAAATCTTTAATGGAAACCAGTTTCAGGCCGAATTTATCCGCGATACGGCGGAGCTCCGGTAGCCGGGCCATCGTGCCATCTTCATTCAGGATTTCGATAAGTACCCCAGCCGGTTTCAGGCCGGCCAGCCGGGCAAAGTCCACGGTAGCCTCGGTATGACCTGACCGGCGAATGACGCCGCCCTGGACGGCCCGGAGCGGAAAAATATGTCCTGGCCGGCCCAGATCTTCCGGTTTTGTATCAGGATCAACCAATGCCCGGATGGTTTTGGCCCGGTCGCTGGCCGAAATACCCGTGGTGCAACCATTGCCCAGCAGGTCTACCGAAACGGTAAAGGGCGTGCTGTGCACAGCTGTATTACGGCCGACCATCATTTCCAGGCCCAGTTCGTGGCAACGGTCTTCAGTGAGCGGAGCGCACATCAGGCCCCGGGCCTCTTTGATCATAAAATTGACCATCTCCGGCGTAATCTTTTCCGCGGCACAAACCATATCGCCTTCGTTTTCGCGGTCTTCGTCATCTACGACAATAATGATTTTGCCCTGCCGGATGTCTTCGATGGCTTCTTCAATGGTATCTAAGTGAATATCGGTTGTTTCCATAGGAGTTGGTTTGAGGTTGCTGGTTTCGGTTTTCGGTTGTTGGTGTAAACACCTCCTGGTCTTCTCTGGAAGCTTGAGAGAAATGCGTAAATTCTCCCATCAAAAAGCCCCTATTTTGAAGAAATAAAACGGAGCGCTAACCAGAAACTAACAACTGTAAACCAACAACCGTAAATCAGAAACCAGCAACTGTAAACCGTTAACAAAAAACGTTACGTTTTGGTGCTTGCCCGGCAAAGGTAGGAGTTAATGCCGTAATTGTATGAAGACGTTCAGGCGCGATACTTGGATATTAACAGTAAAATACATTAATTTTAACGGATAACCACGTAAGGTCATGCTCGACCGCCGACTGAAAGCCTTTCTTATCGAGGAATTGAACCGGTTTACCCGCAATCACCGCATTCATCCGGACGGGAGAGATGAGGACGTTGCCCTGGAAGAACTGTCCTCTTTTTCCATGCGCCGCCGTAACCTGATCCTGATCGAAGCTGTAACCTGGAGTGTAGTACTGCTGGTGCACCTCATTATTCTGCTCTTTTTCCGGAAAAGGGCCTTTGATATGGGGTCTTTCTTTACTTTCACGGTACTCACTTTAGGCAGTTTTCTGCTGCTGCTCCGAGCTATGTACGCCCTCGGCCGCAACCGTAAATTCCGCATGATTGTCAAAATGCTGCGGATGGGACAGGAGATGTAAGTCTTGGGTATTCGGTATTAAGGCGTTAGGTACCAGGTATTAGACTTTCCAAACCAGATACAGCAGTCTTTATCATCAATTCCCTCAAAAGTAAACGGGAGTGTCAGAAAAAACAGTATTATCTATTTTTTGCTGATTTTATAGTATGCTTCCGTATCATCTTCTGCAAGTAAACCCCCTGATTAAATGGTAGTGTACTGAATTTCAGAATACTGTATGTTTGTTCATTTTGTGAATGCCTAAACATTACGCAAGTGTACAATTCAATATCAGTACCTTTTTTTCAGCAGATCTGCCATACATATTTGCCGCAGTTAATTATTTAACCCAATCAAATACGAGTTATGAAAAACAAAAACGTTCTGCTGTTGTTGGCCCTGTTTGCTTTTGCCAGTTCCATCTTTATGACGGGTTGTAAAAAAGATGATGAAAAACCTTCTACCAGAGCAATGATAGTTGGAATTTGGAAGGCAGAAAGTTCCCGTGATGTATCATATGAGAATGGGAAAGTAACGGATGATGAAACTACTCCTGGTAATGCTGGCGAAACTTATGAATTTAAAAGTGATGGGAAAGTAGTTTATAAGGAAAGCTCAAGCAGCACCGCAGAGGATGGTACTTGGACGTTAACTGATGGTGATAAAAAACTAATCTTATCTTCAAGTAGCTTTCCAATAGCTCTTCCTTTCGAAATCAAAGAAGTCTCTTCTACTAAGCTGGTGTTGTTCATGACTTATCAGACTAGCTCAGGAGGAACAACTTATAAGGAGGAATCCACTCTTACATTTAAGAAATAGAACATAATTGATTTCCTTTACTAAAAAGCCGCTGCTCAAAAGGCAGTGGCTTTTTTAATGTACCTACTATATATTACTGCTCAATACTCCTTCTTTCCATCCAATTGGCTCTCCGGAAAATGCTACCTTTGCAGCATCAACGATTGATGTATGCAAAACCAGACCACCATTTATAAACCTAAAAACCCTATTCGAATCGTTACCGCGGCATCTCTGTTCGACGGGCACGATGCGGCTATTAACCTGATGCGGCGGCTGATGCAGGCCAGCGGCGCCGAAGTGATTCACCTGGGACATAATCGTTCGGTGGCCGAAATTGTGGATTGCGCCATTCAGGAGGATGCTCAGGCGATAGCCATCACCAGTTATCAAGGCGGGCACGTCGAATATTTCAAATACATGCATGACCTGCTTAAGGAAAAAGGCGCCGGACACATCAGAATATTCGGCGGTGGCGGAGGCACTATTTTACCATCGGAAATTGAAGAACTGCACGCCTACGGCATCACCCGCCTCTACTCTCCCGACGACGGCCGGTCACTGGGCCTTCAGGGAATGATCAATGACCTGCTGGAAAAGGCTGATTTTCCCACGGTAACTTCGCCCAACGGACAAGCGAAAGCATTATCCGCCAAAGACCCTAAAGCCATTGGTTCCCTGATTACCCTGGCCGAAAACCAACCCGATCAGTTTGCTTCTTTCAAATCGAACATTGAGCATCGGGCATCGAACGTTATTCCAGTTCTCGGCATTACTGGCACGGGAGGTTCGGGCAAGTCTTCACTGGTAGACGAACTGGTACGCCGGTACTTGCTGCATTTCCCGGATAAGACCATTGCCATTATTTCCGTGGACCCATCAAAACGGAAAACGGGGGGAGCTCTGCTGGGAGACCGTATCCGGATGAATTCTATTCATAACCTCCGGGTATACATGCGTTCCCTGGCAACGCGGCAGAGCAATCTGGCTCTGAGCCGGCACGTGCAGGAGAGCATTGACATTTGTAAGGCCGCAGGCTACGATCTTATCATCGTTGAAACTTCTGGAATTGGCCAGTCCGATACGGAGATTACCGAACATTCGGACGTGTCGCTGTACGTGATGACCAGCGAATACGGGGCCGCCACGCAACTGGAAAAGATTGACATGCTGGATTTTGCCGACCTGATTGCCATCAATAAATTTGATAAGCCCGGCTCCCTGGATGCTTTGCGCGACGTTAAGAAACAGTACCGTCGCAACCATCAGCTTTGGGATGCCGCGGAGGAAGACCTACCCGTGTTTGGTACCGTCGCCAGCCAGTTCAACGACCCCGGCACCAATGTTCTTTTTGAGAAAGTTATTTCCAAGATCAATGAGAAAACCGGCACTAATTTTCCTGTTCCTGTCCAACCAGAAAATACTCCAAACCCCCAATTTAACATCGAACATCGGACATCGAACATCGCAAATTTTTCCATCATTCCCGCCAGCCGGGTCCGCTACCTGGCTGAGATTGTAGAAGGGAGCCGCAACTACGAACGCTTTGTGGACGAACAATGCACTCTGGCCCGGCAGCTCTTCCAGTTGCAGGGCACTATTGAATTGCTGCGGTCGAAGATTGGCACCACGAAGCTGGAGATCCGGCAGGACGTGGCCAGTCAGACGGTCAAGGTGATTCAGCACGAAACCGGCGAACCGGAGTATTTGCGGGAGCTGATTGACCTATATAATCAGATCGAGGAGAAAATGAATCCCGAATGCCGTCAGCTATTGCGGGAATGGCCGCAAAAAGTGCAGCGGTACAAATCAGCCAAATACCAGTTTCAGGTGCGGGATAAGGTGATTGAGCAGGATTTATACACCGAGTCCCTGTCAAGGCTTAAAATCCCGAAGGTAAGTCTGCCGGCATACGAGAACTGGGGTGACCTACTCCGCTGGCAGCTGACCGAAAATGTACCCGGTGAGTTTCCCTACGCGGCCGGGGTATTTCCGCTGAAGCGGGAGAATGAAGACCCAACCCGGATGTTTGCCGGGGAGGGCGGCCCCGAACGAACCAACCGCCGTTTTCACTACGTTTCGCAGGGAATGCCTGCCAAGCGGCTTTCCACGGCCTTTGATTCAGTCACTTTGTACGGCGAAAATCCTGATCTTCGGCCGGATATCTACGGCAAAATCGGTAATTCCGGGGTAAGTATTGCCACGCTGGACGATGCCAAAAAGCTGTATTCCGGCTTCAACCTGTCAGACCCGGCTACTTCGGTCTCTATGACCATTAATGGTCCGGCCCCCATGCTGCTGGCCTTTTTCCTCAACGCCGCTATCGACCAGCAGTGTGAATTGTACATTAGGAGAGAAGCGAGGAGTGAGGAGATAGAAGCGAGAATAAATAAGATATATACAGAAAAGGGTTTGCCTCTGCCTAGCTATCAGGGAATTTTACCTGAAGGGAATGATGGGCTTGGCTTGATGTTATTGGGGGTAACCGGCGATCAGGTGCTACCTATAAACGTTTACAATAAAATTAAGGCCGACACCCTGAAAGCCGTCCGGGGCACGGTACAAGCCGATATTCTGAAGGAAGACCAAGCGCAGAACACCTGTATTTTCAGCACTGAATTTGCCCTCCGGATGATGGGTGATATTCAGCAGTATTTTATTGAGCAGAAGGTCCGGAATTTTTACTCCGTATCGATCTCAGGCTACCACATTGCCGAAGCAGGGGCCAATCCGGTCTCGCAGCTGGCCTTTACACTAGCCAATGGTTTTACTTTTGTAGAATACTACCTGAGCCGGGGGATGCACATCGATGATTTTGCCCCGAATTTGTCGTTTTTCTTCTCCAACGGCGTAGATCCCGAATATTCCGTAATTGGCCGGGTAGCCCGGCGCATCTGGGCTAAGGCCATGAAAGGGCGGTACGGGGGCAATGACCGTTCGCAGAAGCTTAAATACCACATTCAGACCTCGGGCCGGTCGCTGCACGCCCAGGAAATCGCCTTCAATGATATCCGTACGACCTTGCAGGCTTTGTACGCCATTTATGACAACTGTAATTCCCTGCACACCAACGCCTATGATGAGGCCATTACCACACCTACTGAAGAGTCAGTACGCCGGGCCATGGCGATTCAACTGATCATTAATAAGGAACTAGGGCTGGCTAAGAATGAAAACCCCTTGCAAGGCTCTTTTATCATCGAAGAACTCACGGATTTGGTAGAAGAAGCGGTATTGCGGGAGTTTGAGAGCATTTCTGAAAGGGGAGGAGTGCTGGGCGCTATGGAACGAATGTATCAGCGGAGCAAGATCCAGGAAGAATCTATGTACTACGAAACGCTGAAGCATAATGGACAACTGCCTGTAATCGGCGTCAATACCTTCCTCGATCCGAAAGGTTCGCCGACGATTATTCCCAAAGAGGTAATCCGGTCCACGCGGGAAGAGAAAGAATACGCCATTACTTCGCTGGAAGCTTTCCATACCCGCAATGAAGCTGCCGCGCTGCAATCTTTGAAGGACTTACAGTTAGCAGCCGTCAATGGCCGGAATGTATTTGAACAGCTGATGGAAACGGCCAAAGTCTGTTCCCTCGGCCAGATGACCCACGCCCTCTACGAAGTTGGGGGTCAGTACCGGAGAAATATGTAAGTGTATATTATACACACTATTGTGTTTATTCTTTACTGGTAAGGGCGTTGTGAAAAACAGGCTTCCGTCTGGATTAACAGCGTTTTTAGGTAAATTGTGAGTATTTACTTGTTAGCACATATTGAAATGAAAATAATAGCTCAATTTTTGCTTGTCCTGTTGCTTCTTGCAAGTTGTACTGAAGAGTTTAAATCAGTTGATCCGGAAGCATTTAATAACAAGGTTGCAGAACGAACAGACATTGAAACTCCGGAAGAGTTAATCACTATTTATTACAATTATCCGCCCGATGAAGGTAAGCCTGATTTGTCAATCAACTCGCAGAAATTGAATGACAATGAGTTTGAGATCACCTTAATTCACGATGGGCAACAAGATGACGCTCAGCAAGCAGAAAAGGTAGTCATGCGTGCAGTGAAGAGTGATAATAAATGGACGGTACGCGAAATCAAAAGAAATTGGAAATGCTATTCCGGAAGAGGACACACCAGTTGGGGGATAGGATATTGTGGATAAATGAAAGAGGAATAACATGTGCTAACACCAGCCAAGCCTTCCAGCGGCCCGCCCAACCGCATAGCCATAGCAGGAGGGCACGCCGTCGGGTGGCTTCGATCCGTTGTCCGCAATTGAGTCAAAAAGGAATACGATGAAAGGAATTTTGTTGGTTCTATCCTGCTTGTTATTTATTGGATCTCCTGTACTTGCTCATCAGGACAGCTTGCACACATCAAAAGAAACCAGACTGCGCCGGATTGTAGCAAGAATTCAAAAGCAGGAATTTCTGATGATGAATTATCAGATTACGCCAAGGAATAGAGGCTACGCAAAGACCTTAGCAAAAATAGCTACTGATGCAGATTTAATAGAATTGGCCAAACAGGAGAATAAAACGGTGTTTTGCTTGGCTTATTTGATTTTAAGTAAAAGAGGACACTCAATGGCGGTACAGATTTACAATCAGTATAAAAATATGGATGAGCAAACTTTTATCAGCCAGACCAGAACGATTACTGATTATAACCGAAAACATAAGTTTGATGTGATCAGGCTGTATTCTAATTCAGATTTTGTGTATGACGTGTTTGTTTATAAGAAATATTTGAATGTATTGGATTGATAAATGAAGAAAACAGCGGACAACATTAAGCAGACCGGCAAGTGGGGCGCTCCACCGCAGAGCTACAGCAGGAGCCCACACTTTGCGGCTGCACTTGATCCGTTATGCACCATCAAAAATGAAAAAAGAATAAGAATGAATTTTGTCATTGTAAAGCCAAGAATCAGCCAAGATGAATTTATACAATGTCTCATTGAACAATTTCCGATGCTTGAATCAGAATTGCAAGATGAGGATTACCAAGGATTGATTTATTTACAGGTTGCTTGTCTGACAAGATATGCCAACAATTGTCTATCAGTCGGCAGATTTGATGAACTAAAAAAGAATAATTGATTTTTTTCAACAAACAGTAGATAAAGTAGACTCTGTGACAGAAAATGCTTTATATGTTTCCTTTTTGGAACACCTTGAAATGGATGCAGATAATGATAAAGCACGAGAAGCAAGAAAACTGCTGAAGCCTGAGTACCTGAAGATTTGGAAGGAATTGAGAAAATAATAACAAAAGACAGGTGCATAACACCACCTACCAACGGCCCGCCGATGCGCAGAGCTAATGCAGGAGGGCACGCCGGCGTGTAGCTTCGGTACATTGGCAATAATGAAGAATGAATAACAGGACTTTCATTGAAGATCAAATACTGGTTTCCCAAATGCTTCCACGCTTGAAATTAATTCAGGAGGAATCGAGGGAATTTGGAGCTGTATATGTTGACCTTCAAACGAATAATCAGTGGGAGCGATACGATTTTGAGTTCGAAGATCAATTTGAGGCGGTAACCGGACTACGCCGGTTTCCTCATCCGAGTGTTGCGCAAACGATTCAAATTGCTTTAAGTTCTCCACATAGGGATGAAGTAAGTGGAGCGGCAGCGATGCTGTATGTCTATGACCGAAAAGGGTTGGAAGTCCGCTCCCTATTCCTGCAGGAAATTGAATCCCGAATGGAACAAATTGCTAAGGAACGATATGAGATCCTCTATGAGAGAATGGAATTATACGATGCCACCAATAACCGAGTACAAGTAGGAAAGTCGGTACAGGAGATTGAACAAGATGCTGCTTATTATAGACTGACATCATTGAGAGCAAAACAACTAAAAGACAAAATCACTATTGCCAACACCTAACTCGACCGACAACCGGCCTATCCCAACGCAAGACCTCAACACAAAGGACCGGTATGCGGGAGTTATTGGGCCATTATGGGCAAGCAAAAGGTGATTCTCAGACAATCAAGTGCTGAGTGAATAATGATGATAAAGTATAAACTAAAATCACAGCAGACCGCTCCACCAATTAATCATCTACAACATGAAAACCATGGTCAGCCTTCTACTGATTTCAGTACCTTTTTTTTGCACTCCCCCAAAATCATTCACTCAACAAGATCCTCTTAACCCGGCGATTTCGGCTATTCACCTGGATGGGAAGGCAGTCGTTCGGATTTTATATACAGATAATGCGAAGGCCCGTCCCCTTTCTGCCTACACCAACAGTATACTAACGGATAACAAAGGCTTTCAGCTAAACGATACCCTTCCCTCAGGAAGCGGGTACAAGGATCTGGTATTTGAAGTAAGAAGTTTTCAGAAGGGCTTCTTCCAAATAGGCAATTACAGAGCAGAGGTATACCTGGCCCCGTTTGATACCTTGTTTGTGGTGGCTGACCTAAGCCTTGCCAAGGGCTGGCAGGTAAAGGAATGGAAGGGCAAGTATGCTTTTGCCAGTCAGTATTACGCGGCCCGAAACAAGCAACTGGGCGGCTTAGGCGGACAACGGGCTGGTGCAGCTAACATTTCAGCTGACCTAAAAGGTTATCAGCAGCGCATGGACTCGCTACTGGCGCTGGAAACATCCTTCTTTGAAACTTACCGCTCCAGCCACAACCTGCCGGCTTGGTTTGTAGAAACCGAGCGGAATGAGATCCGCTACGCAGATGCCTTTTTAAGGTTAAATGCGGTAAAATACCGGGACTTTATGGGAATGGATAAACAAGAAGACGTACCGGCCGAATACTACCAGTTTGTTACGCCCGGACTCGTAAATAACCCGAAGGCCAGCCACCTATTTACTTATCAAATGTTTCTGATGGAGTACTTCTCGATTCTCCTGGCACAGCAACACGGCAAAAACAAAGCCGACATGGTGCTCTCTCCTCAACTAGCACAAGAGCACTTGACTGGGAAAGCAAAGGATATGTATATGATTTGCTATATTAACGATTCTTGGTCCCGTTTCCCGGTGGAAGGAGAAAAAGAATTCAACAAGTATTATACCCAGATATCCGACAAGGCTTTGATTGACAAAATCAAGGCATACTACCAGCAGGCCTATATTCTGAAACCAGGTGGGCAGGCTCCCGGTTTCTTTCTGCAAGATCAGGCCGATTCGTTGGTTTCTTTGAAAGAGTTTCAAGGCAAGGTTATTTATATAGGCTTTTGGTTTGTAGGCTGCGCTCCTTGTATTAAGGAGTTTCCCCATGAAAATGCGCTGGTAGAAAAATTTGAAGGCAAGGATGTGCGCATAATCAGTATTTGCGTACGAAGCAGTCGGGAAAACTGGATGAAAATGAGCAGTCGGTATGGGTTAAAAACCATTAATTTATTTGCTAATCCCAATTGGGAGAAGAGCCTGATCGAAAAGTATAATATAAAGAGTTATCCGCATTATGTTTTAATTGATAAGACTGGGAAAGTAGTAGAAAACAATTGTAGCCGCCCCAGTGAAAAGATTGCAACTCAGATTCAAAAACTACTCTAATCGATAAAAGCTATGCCCATAACACCAGCCACAACCGATCACCGGCCTGCTCCACCGCAAATCTCAGCAGGAAGGCACGGCGCCGGGTGGCTTCGGTCCGTTGGTTGCAATAGGCCGGAGAAAGGATTGGGAAAAGGCTTTATTCAGTTAGAGCGAAAAGACTCTTAAGAGTCTAAAGCAACTTGACGAGTCGAAGCGGCAAAACCGCTTTTGCCAGCGGAAGACGAGGAAGACGAGGCAAGTCAGCTAGCTTGCTGACAGAGGCGACGAAGTGGATAAGCAGCAAGCGTTTCGCTCTAGAACGAATAAAAGGTGAGATTTATTGTGGGGCAAGGGCTAGAGGCCCGGGCTTTTTTCTCCGGCTCGTCTTGGGCAAGGTGATTGATAAGAGAAGGCGCCCAAGACTGGTTTCCTTCTTTTCTAGGGGTTGTTGCGTCAATACTCATTATTGAATCGTCAACAACCCCCGCGCCGATAATCTAGCATAGGCCTAACCCGCCGATGGGCCAGGGCTGAAAAAAAGAAGCAAAACAACAGACAACCAACAGGCGCTACGCCGGACAACCCGCTATCACCACCACTAGCTCGGCGACGCACGGGTATGCGGGTAGCCGCCGTTCCGTGGTTGCAATAGGCCGGAGAAGTGATCAGGAAATGGCGTATTGGTTCAAGAGCGAAAGACTCCTGAGAGGAGTCAAGGCGACTGGGCGAACCGAAGTGCAAAAGGGCTTTTGCTGGCTGAAGGCGAAGACCAGTCGGCCAGCTGCTTACAATAGCGGCTAAGGGAGTAAGCAGCAAGCGTTTCGCTCTCTAGAACGAATACTGGAGCAGATTGGAGTTCCCCGTAAAAGTGGAGGGTGAGAGAAAGAGTACTTAACCACCCCAACCATTACCATGTCTACCAAGAAAAGACCTACACCAGAGAGTTTAAAGAAGAAGCTGTTCGGCTAGCGCAGAAAAATGGGAATATGAGTGAGACAGCAAGAAGTCTAGGCGTCCATGATAGTATTCTTCGACGTTGGAAAACTGAGTTAGCGCAAGATGGTCAGAAAGCCTTCCCAGGTAAAGGCCATACTCAGGATGAAGAATTACGAGAGTTACAACGGGAAAATCAACGCTTAAAGGAGACTGTCGAGATCCTAAAAAAAGGCAGTGGGTATCTTCAGCAAGAGCTCCCAGTAAGATACCAATTCATTGGGGGCATTGTGAGGAATATTCAACAGAGCGATTATGTGAGACAATGGAAGTATCCATAAGCGGCTACTACGCCTGGAAAAAAGCGGCCAGCAAGTACTCGAAAGCAAGAAAATCAACAAATAGTGGAAGAAATCAAAGTAATTCACCAGCAAAGCCGAAGTACTTATGGCAGTCCTCGTATTTACCAAGACCTAAAGGAAAAGGAATTTCTTGTTCAGAGAACCGAATAGCCAGATTGATGAAAAAACATGAGATTGCCGCTAAAAGAAAAAGAAAGTTTGTCATAACCACTGACTCCAAACATAACCTGCCAGTAGCTGAAAACAAACTTAATCAGGACTTTACAGCGGCTAACCCTAATGAAAAATGGGTAACGGATATCACGTATGTGTGGACGAAACAGGGGTGGTTATACCTAGCCGTAGTGTTGGACTTATTTTCCAGAAAAGTAGTGGGTTGGGCCATGGATGCTAGTATGGAAAAAGAACTGGTAATGAAAGCTTTACAGATGGCTTTGCAAGCAAGAAAACCAACAAAAGGTTTACTTCACCACTCGGACCGGGGTAGCCAGTACGCTAGTAATGATTATCAGAAACTGCTTAATTCTAATAATATAAGCTGTTCAATGAGTCGGAAAGGAAACTGTTACGATAATGCCGCAATGGAAAGCTTCTTTGCTACCCTCAAGCAGGAGCAAGGTTTACCACCAGCAATATGAAACTAGAAAAAGAAGCCAAACAAGACATTTTTGAATATATAGAAGTCTGGTATAACCGAAAACGAAGACATTCATCATTGGGCTACTTTAGCCCTGACCAATTTGAACACCAAAGCCAATATCAAATGGCTGCCTAACCTTTTCTCACCCTCCACTATTTTGGGGGAAACCCAGATTTATTGCGTGGCTGGGCTAGAGGCAGCGCTCCATCTCCGGCTCGTCTTGGGCAAGGTGATTGATGAAGGCGCTTCTTCAAGACCGGGTTTATCCTTCTTTTTAGGGGTTGCTGCGTAGAGGCCGCTCAAGACGACAACAACCCCCGCGCCGATAAACTTAACACAAGGCCGACCCACCGATGGGCCAGGACTGAAAAAGAAGGAAAACAACAGACAACCAACAGGCGCTACGCCGGACAACCCGAGCTATCCTTACCACTAGCTCGGCGACGCACGGGTATGCGGGTAGCCGCCGTTCCATTAGGGACAATAAAATCATTAAGATGTAAATACCACTTTTATACATTAGTTGGCAATATTAACACCTAAGCTAATGATTTTTAAACTTGTTCAACCATGTCCTCTACTTACACCATACGTAAAGAGCTATCAGCTTATCCATTTTGTATTTTCAATAAATATGGAAAAGCCGGTCAAACCATATCCACCAAGACCTGAACAATGCATTATCTTTTACCCTAGAGACCCTTTAACTATTGAGTACCAAAGCACAAGGCAAAAAATTGTTCAACCACGCTCTATAATTTCCGGACAGGTAGTTAGTCGACAGAATCTACATATAGGCAATAACTATATTGTCATAAAAATAATCTTTTACCCGGCGCTTTGTATCATTTCACACACATGCCATTAACAAGTATAACTGATTGGAACATTGATGCGGAATCCTCTTTTCCAAAAGAAATGCGGTTGGTGAATGAAAGGCTTAACAGTACCGATGACCTTGATACAATGGTTTCAATAGTGGAAGGGTTCCTGCTCGGGCAGCTAAAGAAAACAAAGATTGCTTTTAGCCCGATAGATAGAGTAACTCAAACAGCTATTATCCAGCCAAATGGTTTTCGACTTGATTACCTGGCCGAACAATCCTGTTTTAGTGTAAGGCAGTTCAAAGAAAGTTTTCTGAGCGTGTTGGGGTGTCGCCTAAGCTATTTGCAAGAATTAGCCGTTTTTATAAGGCTTTTCGATTAAAATATGATCACCCCCATTTTGACTGGTTACGCGTTGCCATAGAAACAGGCTATGAAGATTACCAACACCTCTCCAAAGATTTTCAAGAGTTTGCAAACGGATTGCCAAATCAACTTCTTGAGCAAGAATCTTCCTCGCCTGATACTTTTTTCGGTTTTAAAGAATAATGACGTTTTTCTACCACTTACTACATAAGGGCAGATGGTATGTTTACATAATCAAATTATTTTTATGAAACAGCTCATTCTATTCTTAACATTTAAGTGTCTATCCGAAAACCTAAAAAGGATCGGCAAGAGTACAATTTTTCCAAACAATATGGGCACAAGCCAAGTGGAGAAAGGCTAAGTAATTATCCACTTTCTTTTCCCAGCGGATTAGAATGCGTCTAAAGCGGTTCATCCAACTATGGGTTCTTTCGCAGACCCATCTTCTGGCTCTGTAACCGGGCGTTTTGAGTTCTTTTTGTTCTTCTCCTCGGGCTTTGATGTGATCCTGATAGAAAAAATAAAAGGATAACCGAACGAATGTCTGCATAATCATACCCTTTGTCGGCACAAAAGTGCTGTGGGTTTTCTTCATCCGGCAAAGGGGTAAGAAGGGCATACTATCCAGCAAAGGTTCTACTTGTTTTTTATCGTGTACATTGGCTCCCGTTACGGTTAGGGCAATGGGTAAGCCATGGGCTTCGGTGATAATATGTCTTTTCGTGCCGCCTTTTTCCTCGATCCGTGGGATTAGCTCCGACGGATTCTCCCCTAGTGGCGCTTTACTGGAAGCCGAATCGATACTTTGCCACTCCCAGTCTAGCTGGCCTTCCACCTGGTTCTGCATCAACCCTAAGTGCCATAACTCTTCGAATACTCCTGCCTTGACCCACTCCTGATAGCGGTCATGGGCGGTAGAAGCCGCACCAAGTTGACTAGGAAGAGCCTTCCACTGAATGCCCGTTCTTAACACGTAGAACATGGCATTGAATAGTTGTTGGGCATCCCCTCTGGGGCGGCCTCCTTTGGGTTTGGGTTTTTCGACGGGCAGTAGTGGTTCCGTCGCTAACCATAGTTCTTGGGTTAGTAAATATGCTTTGTTTATGCTACTTTCGGGTTCCGAACGCTTCATGGAGAGATATTTTGTTGGAGTCGTGTCTTGCAAAATTACTGCTCTCCTGAGGTTTTCGGATAGGTACTAAGAAAGGGTCCCTTTTTGTCCCGTTTTTGGGTATATTAAGTACCTTTTTTATACCCGTAGTTTGTACCATTTAAGTACGTTTTGTACCTTTTCCCGCCCGTCACTTTTGTCACCCCATAAATGCCCCTTCCGGTAAGCAGGGCTGTATAATTCTGGTATAAACATCAGATAATGAGTAGCAATTTATTGACTTAGTACCTATCCGAAAACCTCAGGAGAGCAGTAATTTTGCAAGACACGACTCCAACAAAATATCTCTCTCCATGAAGCGTTCGGAACCTGAAAGTAGCATAAACAAAGCATATTTGCCAACCCAAGAACTATGGTTAGCGACGGAACCACTACTGCCGTCGAAAACCTAAACCCAAAGGAGGCCGCCCCCAGAGGGGATGCTCAACAACTATTCAATGCCATGTTCTACGTGTTAAGAACGGGCATTCAGTGGAAGGCTCTTCCCTAGTCAACTTGGTGCGGCTTCTACCGCCTACCATCGGAAGTGGAATCAAAACAGAATTATTCGAAAAGTCCCTTAGGGTTGATTTTGGAAACTAATTGGAAATTACAGTTCTGGGATGGCGAAATCGATTCGGCGCTCCAAAACTTTCCGCCGGGAGGATCCGTCGGAGCTAATCCCACGGATCGAGAGGGCGGCGCGAAGACATGTGTATAACACGTTGCTAACCGTAACGAAATACCAATGTAGCCACACGATAAAAAACAAATTAGAACCTTTTGCCTTGGATAATATGCATATACCCCTTTGCCGGATGGGAAAACCCACAGCGCTTTGGTAAGTATGATTATGCGAATCCTTATTTTTCTATCGGGATCACATCAAGCCAAAGGAAGAAGAACAAAAAAGACTCAAAACATCTATTTTGGAAACCGAAATGGGTCTGCGAAACCCGTAGTTGAGATAATTTTGCTGAAAATCATTCTAATCTGGAAAAAGAAAGTGGATGCCAGCCTTTTCTCCACTTGAAAACTGCCCATATTGTTTGGAAAATTGTACTCTTGCCGATCCTTTTTAGGTTTTCGGACACTAAGTACTAAGACAAAAAGGAATATAAGATGGTGGATGTTGCTTATCTTTCGGGATGCAAAGAAATTCATTTTGTTAAATGAAGCGGAGGTTGAGACATTAACGCAAGGTCATAAAAACCATCCTTCAGCCCAGGTACGGGCCCGCTGCCACTGTTTAATATTGAGTAATCAGGAAAAAGAAGTCAAAGAATTAGCGTCCATATTCTCGGTGATCCCCCTGACAGTGTATAAGTGGTTTTCTCGCTGGGAAGAAAAGGACTGGTAGGATTATTTAACGAAAAAGGCGTAGGTCGCAAAGCCATTTTCACTGTCTCCCGACCAGGCAGTGATCAAAGAGAAAGTACAGGCTAATCATCAGAAGTTGTCTTTGGCCCGGCAAGCAATCAAGGCTGAACTCGATAAAGAGTTCTCAGAGAGAACGTTAAAACGTTTTTTAAAAAGTTTGGTGTCGGATGGAAACGCTGGCGAAAGTGCTTGAAATCCAAGCAGGACGCTCAGCAAGTAGCTTATAAGCAGGAGTGTTTGAGAGAGATTGAACAACTCAAAGACCAGAACCATATTGAGGTGTTTTATGGAGATGAAAGTGGGTTTTGTTTAACGCCGGTAATGGCTTATTCTGGCAGTATCAGGGGAAGAAATCCGGATACTACCCCAGAAAGGAAAACGAATTAATGTCTTTGGCATCATGGCGAAGCTAACCAACTGAAAGTTTTCAGAAAGAAGGTAGTATTACCACTGATTTTATCATTGATTCCATTGACGCCTGGATACCTGCCTTAACCAAGCCTACCGTACTTATTTTAGATAACGCTCCCGTGCATCAAGCCAAGAAGTTTCAAGAGAAAATCCCCACTGGCAGGAAGAAAACTTGTTCATTTTCTTTTTACCGCCTACTGTCCGCACTTCAATAAAATTGAAACCCTATGGCGAAAGGTGAAATATGAGTGGCTTAAGCCGGAACACTACCTTGTTTAGCCTCCCTCAAAGAGGCCCTTACTGTTATTTTTAGCTGCTTTGGACAAGAATATACGGTCAAGTTCTCTTAATTTATTTTATATTCCTTTTTGTCCTACTACTTAACCTCTTTTTTATGATCACAACGCTCAAACTAATACAATAGCAGACCAAATCAGAAAATTAGAAAAAGCCGGAAAACAGTAGCTTTCCTGGCTAACGATTATGAGGCTTTGAATAAAATCTGGCATCCTCAATTTATGGCAAACACACCCTTAAACAGGATTCTTAAAACAGCAGACATTCAAGGTGCTATGAAAGCAGGGCTGATCAAATATTCTTTACTGGAACGAAACATAGAAGAAATCATGATTGGGGATCATGTAGTGATTACATTGGGCAGCGAAGCTACCATACCTATAGACAAAGCACCTATGGCGGGACAAAAAGTTACAAGACGGTTTACAAACACTTGGATTAAAGAAAATAATGAGTGGAGAATGTTTGCAAGGCATGCCAGCAATATTTGTGATGAGGATAAGTAAATGAATGCAACAGGATCGTATTATTTAGGAAAATTGAAATCAGTACTGCCCCTATCCCTGCCTTGCCAAAATGTCGACTGATAACAATCAGTAGGCATTTGTTCATTAATCAACATTTGAATAACTTACTAAGCTAATGGAATGCTTTAACCGGCACTCCGGTAAGGCTAACTTATGAAGAGCAGTTTAAAAATTAACAGAAGGAGATTCAAGATTTGACTGATAAGCTATTTGAAATACCAGCTGAGAGAGGAATGTACACGCTTATACTTACTGTAGAAAGATTATGTCATAGCAGAAAACTTTAAGTACAGAAAACTGAATTGATAAACAACTGCCCCCAACATCAAGCAGACCTTCCAGCCCGCCGCTGATGCCAGTTCCAAAGCATGAGGCGAGGCCGTCGGCTGCTCATATTCCGTTGGTTGCAATAGGCCGGAGAAGTGATCGGGAAATGGCGTGGTCTAAGAGCGAAAGACTCGAGAAGGAGTCAAGGCGACTGGGCGAACCGAAGTGCAAAGGGCTTTTGCTAGCTGAAGGCGAAGACCAGTCGGCCAGCTTGCTTACAATAGCGGCTAAGGGAGTAAGCAGCAAGCGTTTCGCTCTAGAACGAATACTGGAGCAGATTTATTGCGTGGCTGGGCTAGAGGCAGCGCTCCATCTCCGGCTCGTCTTGGGCAAGGTGATTGATAAGAGAAGGCGCCCAAGACTGGTTTTATCCTTCTTTTTAGGGGTTGCTGCGTAGGAGCCCGCTCAAGACGACAACAACCCCCGCGCCGATAAACTTAACACAAGGCCGACCCACCGATGGGCCAGGACTGAAAAAGAAGGAAAACAACAGACAACCAACAGGCGCTACGCCGGACAACCCGGGGCTATCCTTACCACTAGCTCGGCGACGCACGGGTATGCGGGTAGCCGCCGTTCCATTGTGCGTCATGCAAAGAGAGTTACGTTTATCAGTATCAGTGGATGAAATACCATAACCTGTTTATTGATTGTGGAAATGATTGGAAGATGTATCATGCTATTTCTGCTTTGCTGGAAGTAGAACCAACTCAATTTCCAGCTTCAGAATTCAGAGGCGACACTGCGGGTACTTGGACGTATCAAGTGGTAACTAGGGATGAAGACCCTATTTTGACTTTATTAATGTCTTTTTAGACCTATTGCATAAAAAGTATGATTTACTCGAAGCCTTGGATATTCAAAAATCAGATATTCTAATCTGGTTAGTGTATGAATATGAGGAGCAATGCAGTCTTTCCTTTTCCCCACAGGAAATGAAAAGATTAGGACAAAGTGGCATTACTTTCAATATTGATTGTATTCAAATAAAGAAGGAATAAAAAGAAGCACGAACGCACAACACCAGCTTCGACCGACCACCAGCCCTGCCAAAGCGCATTGCCTCACTGCAGCGGGCCTGGCGTCGGGAAGCTTCGGTCCATTAGCAACCACCAAAAATGGAAAAAGACCCGTCAATACTTCAAATGCTTGAGAGGCTGTCAGTTGAATTGAAAAACGGCTTTGAAGTAGTGGACTTTTGGGATGGCGACCTTTGTGCAGTTGGAATTTTGAGACGTAATACAAACATAAGACTGGTTTACATCAGTACTTTCAACCTATCGCCTGACCAGTACTACTATGAGTGTGAGGTGGCCGATAGCGTCAAATCATTCGAGAAAGGCGATTACAAGGTAGTTGCAAAAGGCCAAGTGGATGAGTTCTCTGCATTAATTGAAGGTGTGAAGAGCCATGTACAACATAGAAAGTTAAAAAAGGGCGGTTGCTAACACCACACACGACCGGCCACCAGCCCGCCACAGCAAACCACAGCTTGAGGGCATGGCGTCGGGTGTGTTCGCTACGTTAGCGGCAATTGAAGGCAGATTAAATTGTTCCTTGAAGACTTAATGATTAATGAGTGATTTTGAATTATATTCTTGGGGTAGTCTTGACTGCTCAGACCTGAAGACTTTTAATCCAAGAGGTCCCTTTTGTATAGCAGTTGAATTTGATATAAGGTATAAAAATGAAACAGGTGCGATTACATTTTGTTTCTTTTTGTGCAATCAGGAAGGATTTACAAATAACTTTAGGCTAGACGATGACCTGGAAGACTTTAAACACACGATTATAGTAGAGAAATATTCATATGATTACATTGTGGAACATTTTAAACATGTAATTGAACACAAGATTAAGACTCTAAGCAATATTGAGTTAATGCAATTTTTGCATGAAAACTACTTTGAAGATAAATAATAAAAGCCACTAACACCACCTCCCCGACAACCGCCCTTGCCCCAGCGCATAGCCAGAGCGCAACAGGCCAATGCTGCGTGGTATGTAGTCCATTACACACAACTAAACAAAATGAAACAAATCCATCTATCCAATATCTTTCTTTTCATTTCAATTTTACTTTTTGCTTGTACCAGACAAGTAGAATACGATCTGGTGATTACCAACGTAGCTCTGTTCGATTCGGAAATCAAACAGGTGCTTCCTAACAAAACGATCCTTATTCGTGCTGATACCATTGTCGGCATAGTGAATGATGATCAAAAAAGTTCAGGGAAAAGCTGTAATCAAAGGCAATGAGCGACTCGTTAGCCCGACTTATCGATACTCATATTCATTTAACCGATATTATTGGCGACTATGATTCGGCTCAGGTATATTTCTTCAGATTTAGCCAGTTTGTACCGAGATAATCTAGCGAAAACGTATCTAAACTATGGGGTTACGACAGTAGCCGATATGGGACAACCCGAAAAATGGATGGATGTCACCTTGGATTGGCAAGAAGGAGCCTAAGGCAGGTTTTCCTAATTTGTTCATTACGGGTGGCGCACTGATTTCAGATGAAGAAGAAAGCCCTACATCTCGCATACAGAATGAAAATAGATCCTCAAGCCGCCACAGCGAAAGTGCAACACTATTATGATCGAGGGTTGCGTCATATGAAGCTGTATTGGCGCCCGAGAGCACCAGAAATGAAAGCAGCCGTAGAAAAAGCCCAATTGCTAGATATGAATATGTTTGCCCATATTGATAATAGTGTAACAAGTATTAATGAAGCATTAGATCTAGGAGTAAGGAACTTTGAACATGGTAGTACTATTTCCAATGATGTGTTTCTCTTTCAGCACGGAGGCTCGCTCATGAAACGGATGCAGGCGCACTATCCCAATGTGCAGGCCTACATGCCCTTTGCCCTGGAGAAAATTCAATTTGTGGAAGATACCCCAACGTTTGCGTAGCAAGCGCGATGCACTTATTGAGAAAATGATTGCCGCGCAGGCTAGCTTGTCTACTACGATTCATTTATTTGGATCATTTTATGGGGACGTATTTCAATTCATTTTGGAGTCATATTACCGGAACAAGAAACCGGGTTATCCGAGCAGCAATTAAAACGTTTAAACACTGCTTTTGACACCTACATGGCTTACCTAAAGCAGGCCCATGAGAAAGGACTTCGGCTAAGACTTGGAACCGATTGTAAGAGGAAAAGCTGCACTTTCGGAAATGCTTTTGTTGGTAGAGGCTGGTTTTTCCATGGAAGATACACTACGAATTGCTACGCTGAATGGAGCTCAAGCCCTAAAGGTAGAGGAAGCTTTCGGTTCAATTACAGCCCGGCAAAAAGCAGACATAGTAATTTTTTTGATAAAAATCCATTTGAAGATTACAAGAATTTATTGTCCCACAAAACAATTATCAAAGGGGGAAAAAGTTTATAAGAGAGATAATATGTGGTGTGTAACACCAGCTTCTACCGCTCAGCGGCCTTGCCTCACCAAATAGCCTCACAGCAACAGGCACGCCGCCGGTTGCTCATGTTCCGTTACGCTCAATTCCCCCTATACCGGAAAAAGTATTGATTTCGGGCCTAACGGGGAGTCGACTTCATCCGGAGCGCATACCTTTGCTGTGTCCTGAGTCAGGCCGTTTTTCTCTGGTGCTATCAGCCCGTGCGCAATTCTGGTCAGAAATGTAAAAAGCCTTACTGCTCCAACAATAAGGCTTTGAGATGATTTCAGTGGAGGCTTCTCGAAGACCCCGTTCAACATACTTTCATACCAAAGCTACATTTCCTGGAGGGCAATTTTCAACTCATTTTACCCAAAGAAGATGAAAAAGGATCTGCCCATGGAAGTGGTAAACCGCCATGCCGCCGGCATTGACGTCGGCAGCCGTTCTCACTTTGTAGCCGTTGGTCAGCAACCAGAAGACGTACGCGAGTTTGGCGTCTACAATGAAGACTTAAGAGAAATGGTCAGATGGCTGAAGGAGCATGAAATTACCACCGTGGCTATGGAATCCACCGGTACTTACTGGCAGAGTTTATTTTTCTGCTCTTCAGGAATCGGGTCTGGAGGTGTTTCTCTGCAACGGCAAGTTTACCAAAAACATCAAGGGCAGAAAGACCGATGTGCAGGACTGCCAGTGGATACAGAAGCTGCACTGGGTCTGCTCTCAAGCAGCTTTCTTCCGGATCAGGCCACCGAGCAGCTTCGCACGTACTGCCGCCACCGGACTTGGCTGCTGGAAACGGCTGCGGTGACTACATTGAAGATGCAGAAGTACCTCAGGCTGCTCAATCTCAGGCTCGACATTGTCGTCAAAGATGTGACCGGCCTTACAGGTATGTCCATTATCGAAGCCATCTGCATGGGAAACTGATGCCGGGAAGCTGGCCTCGCTCCGGCACGGCAACTGCCGCAAATCTGAAGCTGAAATCGCCAAAGCCCTTCAGAGCAATGGCCGCAGGGATTACCGGTTCGGTCTTGAGCAGGAGCTGGCCCTTTACAAGGTGTTGCAGGAAAAGATTGAGCTCTGTGACAAAGAAATTGAAAAGTTGCTCAGAGAGCAGATTCAGGCCGATGAGACCAAGCAGTCGCTTCATGCAGAAGCCAAGCCACATAAGCGGGTAAACAAGAATGCGCCTAAAAACATGGATCTGAACCAGCTCTCGTATCAGTACTTTGAGGGGTGGACCTGATGCGGATCGAAGAGGGTGAGTCACGCCACGGTGATTGCCCTGATGAGCGGTGGGGCCGAAGGCATAAAAAAGTTTGCTTCGGCCAAACAGTTTGCCTGCTGGCTCAGACTCGCTCCCAATACCAAAATCAGTGGGGGCCAAGTGCTCAGCAACAAGATAGCCAAAGGCAGTAACCGGCTCAAGATTGCCTTAAGACAAGCGCCAATGCCATCGGCAACCTGAAGGATACGCACCTTTCCGATTTCTTCCACCGCATTGCATGGAAGCGCGGCAGAACCGCTGCCGTTTCGGCTACTGCCCGCAAGCTGGCTGTGATCATCTGGAACATGCTCGTCAAACACCAGCCTTACCATCCGCCCAGTCGGTACCTGTTTTTAGGCCAGAAACGAAAGATGAAACTCATGAAAAAAGATCCGCAGCAAGATCGCTAAATTGGATCTCAAGCCGGAAGAACTCGGCTTTGCCACCGCCTGACCCCCCGCCCCAAAAGTGGACGTTAGTCAACATTATAAGGAATGGCAACTCTGTATACCTACGAAATCTTATTTAAGGCGCATCATGTTGATAGCCTGCTGAATGATTTGAAAAGCCTGATGATAAGCCGATCAATTGCTAAACTGTCTTCCAGCAAGTCATGGAAACCGGAAGAGATACTGAACAATCAAGGAAAGAAGATTCAAAAAGGCATTAAGGGGATCAGGGAAAGGGGGAGACCATTTTAATTCCTACTGTTTTCTTTCGCATCTCCCAAGGAGCCCACCTTTAGAGAATTTGCCAAAAGCTGGGACGCAACTGCTGAAAACGGAATTGGTTGCGTGTGGACTTCGCTTACTGTTGGCGAAAGCTGGGGGATGTTGGAGCTAACTGCTGCTGCTACATCGATTAGCATGATTATAGGCCATGAGTTATTCCAGCAACAGTTTATCAAGCGATTGCAAGGAGTAAGCGAAGCAATTGTGTTCAATATGGATTCAAACGGAAGTACATTGCTTTATCCTTTTGTTGCCCCTTGGCGTGCTTTCCGTTATGAAGATGAATACAGATCAGAAGAATTAGATAACGAGTTGGACGTAGATCTGTATGCAGATCAAGCTAGAAGGGCGATAAATGAATTAAGAAAAGATGAATAAAAGCGCTTAACACTAGCGGCGGCAACCGGTGCGCCCTACCGCAGGGCCAAAACGGAGGCGATACCGGCGGTTGCTCATGTTCCATTGGTGATAATCTTACTCAATGCGGTGATTCAATGCTTGAAATGGTTATTGCTTTAAACAGAAATCCCTTATAAATTTATTAGTCTACCCAGGTGAATATTAGCTGTTATGAACTGTGAAAAAAAGCAAGAACCAAAGGAAAAAAGTTTTCCTGTGCCGAATAAAGTTTGGAATCAGGGGGCCGTCACGGGTGCCGGTGCCTGAAAAGCTCTCCGGATTTAGCAATGGCAAAGACTTGTTTTAAGAGTTTATTGGCCACGGCAATCAGAGCCACTTTGAAGGGTTTGCCATTGGTTCGCAGGCGTTCAAAAAGGTCTTACAAGCCGGGTTACGGCTTTTTTGGCTTTCAAGGCGCACATATAGAGCAACGAGCGGATACGGGGCCGTACCCATTTTACAAAATGTGTCCTTTTCCCTTAACCGAAGTGCCTGACTGGTACACTCTGGGAGTAAGCCCTACATAGGAAATGAGTTGGCGGTAGTTTTCAAAGGCCAGTACTCCTTTGGCTAGCAGGATGAGCATCGTCGCCGTTTTGGACCAATACCGGGGATGGACTTCAAGTTGTCAAGTAGCTTATCATCATGGTCTTTGATCCGCTGATAGACACTTGCTTCCAACAGGTCAATCTGTTGATTGAGTTCTTTGAGCAGGCTGGTTACGGCCACTTGTGCTTTTACGCTTGGGTGGGGCAGTTGTTCAAAAGCCTGTTGTTGATTGGTTAAGGCGGTGCGCTGTTTGATGAGTTGCTCGACCAGAGCCATTTCCTGAGCGGCTTGTGAAAGCAACTCCGGGTAGGTTGCCAAAGGGTTGGTTTTCCAGTTCTGCGTACTGGGCAATTAGCACCGCATCGGCTTTGTCAGTCTTGGCTCTTACCAAGCGCATTTGGGAGAAACGCTTGATGACTAAAGGATTGACAACTGAAACGGGTATTTGTTTGCCGTGCAGGAAGCTGGCCAGACGGCAGTAGTAGGGGTCCGGTGGCTTCCATGACACAATGGCTGCCTTCCGGCAGCCGGGAAAACAAAGCCGCAAAGCCTTCCTCGGTATTATTGAACTTAGTCACCTGGTAGTTTTTATCCCCCGGTAGGGCTCAAAAGTCAGTTTTGCGCAGTCAATACCAAGGTAAATCATGCCGCTAAAAAAAGAAGTGGAACGTAAATGTGAATCACCACTGGCCGGAATGCCTCTTTAGCACCTTCTCCATCTTGCAATCAGGCTCGTAGGCCTCATGGAACTGTTCAAGGTTGAAAGAGTGAATGGGGGACTAGCATAACAGACGCTCTTGAGAGCCATGAAAACTCAGAGTCTTTATCCCCATTCAATTCCTGGCTGGCAGCTTACTCAAACAAAATTATATTTGGTTTTATTATTACAAACTATTTGAAATCAAACTTAAGATGAAATCTAAAGATAAATCTCTGATGTTGATAACCATTGTTATACTTTGCCTTATAGCAACTGCTTTTCTACCTATTTATTTCAATACCTTATTTGTAGCAGAAACAGGACGATTAAAAGTTATAGATCCATGGGTTGCGGTTGTGTTAATACTTGGTTTATTATACAAAAAGAGTTGGGCAAGAACGTTAATAATTGTTTTTAACGCATTGGGAGGGGTAGGGCTTTTTGCTACTATTTATATGGCTGGCTGGAAGGACAATAAAGTTATCGGACTCACCTTTCTACTGCTGCTGCAAATTGTCAGCATCTTCATTTTAATAGTTCCTGAAGTAAAGACCTTTTTGGAGGAAGGGATTAAAAGACCAGCTCTCCTTAACAGATAAATAGTCGCTAACACCAGCTTCCCGAAATAGCAGCTAAGTGTTTCAACTGTAAACTAGAATCAACCATAGAACAAAGGCTAAACAGAAGCAACCCAGATTGCTGCCACTTCGTAAAGCCCTGTTTCGTAGTTGCTACTAGGGTATATAATAGTGCATCGAAAAGAATTACCGGATTGGCTTATGGATTTATGGTACGGCAAAAATCCATCAGAAAAGGCATAAATAATAAAGAGAAAAAGGATAAACGACTAACCACCAACACCACATAAGCCTCAACCGGGCTTGCCTCAGCGCATAGCCTATACCGCAATGGCACGGTTGCATTAGTAGTGGTTCCGTGGGCAGCAATAGGAATAGATTTTTGATAGAAACCGGATGAAAAATATAATAATCTTCATAGGAGTCATATTTTTTTCCCTAATAAAAGGATATGGTACTACTATATCCTATAATAAGCTTTATGAATTTGAAGCTACTCTTACAGATGGTAAACATTTGAAAGGAAGTGTTTTGCATTTAAACTATGACACAGTTCCTTCCTATCAATTCACCGATAAAGCTTTTTTAGCGTTTCTCTCCCGGATTTCTCAGTACTCACAAGGAAAGATAACAGTATATAGCCGTATTCAGCCCCTAAAAATAGATTCTGTTCAGCCCTGGATTGGTTACCCATATGCCGCAGTGATTGCTTCGGACCTGCATCAGGTAGCAGTTGAGAAGATTCAGGCCGTGAAGTTTAAGAAGGGGACTCCCTCAGATGGGTTGGTAATACTCACCCAACTTTCACAAACACAAATCAATCAAATTAATCGAGGCATTCAATTACTTTATCAGTTCAATTATCCCTTGGATAATGATCATCTGGAAGAAAGTGACTTGCATCTTTTACTTGGCAACATTAACCAGCCGAATCAAAAAGCTTTTGAACAGCAGATAATAGAAGTGTATGAAAACAAGGCGAACGAGCTGACCCTCAATGAAACTAAGTGGAAGAAATTACAATTGCTTTATCGAAATAAAGGATTAATTCTAATAAGATTAATAGTGACGGATTATTTTATCGCTGAAGCTGGAACATTTTAACCAAGGAATAAGTACTGCTTTCAACACCAAATCCGGAGACAACCCGTCCTTCCTAAGCGCAATGCCTCACCGCAACGGACCTGGCTGCGGCAATGTTTGTTCCATCGTTAAACTGCATAGAAAATATGCAAAACACCTTTCCAAAGAACGAACTTAATACTTACCTTTGGCGTTACTAACGCATTAAGTAAGTATGATTGTTTCTTTTAGCTCTAAAGAGACGGAAAAGATATGGCTTGGGGAAAGAGTACTTAAATGGCCCTTGGAAATTCAAGAAATTGGTCGACGCAAGCTAAGGATGTTCAATAACTCCCAAAACATTGCGGATTTAAGAATCCCCCCTTCGAATCGCTTAGAGAAACTAGCGGGCAATTTAAAAGACTACTACAGTATTCGGATCGATGACCAGTGGCGGATTATTTTTAAATGGGAAACCGGACAAGCCTTTGACATAGAGATTACTGATTATCATTAACAAAATCATGGAAAGACTAGCTAATATTCACCCTGGAGAAGTATTACAAGACGAGTTTCTCAGGCCCTTGGAAATTTCAGCCTACAAATTGTCCAAAGACATTGGCATCCCTCAAACTCGCATCAGTGAGATTCTCAAAGGCCGCCGAAGGATTACCGCTGATACCGCTTTACGACTTAGTTACTACTTTGGCACTACCCCTAAGTTCTGGCTGGGTCTACAAGATGATTATGACCTTGAAGAAGAGGAAAGGACCAAAAAGAATGAATTTGAGAATATTAAGAAATTAGACAATAACGCGGCATAACACCAAGCACAAACGGTCAGCACACTGCCAAAACAGAAGGGTACGCAGCCGGATGGCTTTAGTCCATATCTCACTAATTATTTTATCCCGTAAATCCTGATTCAGACAATAGTATGCAAACCACCCAAAGCCAGCAACTTTTTGAACGGGCCAAAAAAACAATTCCGGGAGGGGTCAATTCCCCGGTAAGAGCTTTTCGGGCCGTTGGCGGCAATCCGCTTTTTATGAAATCGGCGAAAGGAGCCTACCTGTATGACGAGGACGGCAATGCCTTTATTGAACTAATCAATTCCTGGGGACCAATGGTACTCGGCCACGCCCATGAAGTCGTGGAAAAAGCCGTGCGGGAAGCCATTACCGGATCATTATCCTTTGGTGCGCCTACCCGGAAAGAAATTGAGATTGCCGAACTGATTGTCAGTATGGTTCCTTCCGTAGAAAAAGTACGGCTGGTTAATTCAGGTACGGAAGCTACTATGTCGGCCATCCGGCTAGCTAGGGGTTATACGGGCCGGGAGAAAATCATAAAGTTTGAAGGTTGCTACCACGGACATGGTGACTCATTTTTGATCGCGGCTGGCAGTGGTGCCATAACGATGGGCGTGCCTGATAGTCCCGGAGTAACCAAAGGAGTAGCCAATGACACGCTCACTGCACCTTATAATGATCTGGAAGCCGTCAGAACATTGGTAGAAGCCAACTCAGGAAACATCGCTGCTATTATTATTGAGCCGGTAGCGGGTAATATGGGACTGGTATTGCCTAAGGAAGGATTTCTGGCAGGCTTACGGGCTATCTGTGACAAAGCAGGCATCGTACTGATTTTTGATGAAGTCATGACCGGGTTTCGACTGGCAAAGGGAGGCGTACAGGAAGGGTTTGGCGTGCTGCAGGATATGACCACCCTGGGTAAAATTATTGGTGGAGGAATGCCCGTAGGCGCTTATGGCGGTAAGCGGGAAATTATGGACTTTGTTTCTCCGGCTGGCCCGGTCTACCAGGCAGGTACCCTGTCCGGAAACCCGGTCGCGGTATCGGCAGGCCTGGCCATGCTCCATTACCTTAATAATCGTCCCCAAACGTATGAAAAACTGGAAAGCCTCGGCAATCAGTTGGTCAATGGCCTGCGGGAAAGCCTCCGGGACTTAGGCCTGAACTATACCATCAACCACATTGGTTCTATGTACAGCTTGTTCTTTACCAAACAGGAAGTGATAGACTTTGCCACCGCAAAAACTTCAGATACGGCACTTTTTGGCCGTTATTTCCAGAGCATGCTACGGAGGGAGATTTACCTGGCTCCCAGTCAGTTTGAGAGCTTGTTTCTGTCTACTGCCCTTACGGATGAAAATGTGCGAACCATCATTCAGGCCCACCATGAATCGCTGCAAGAAGTACTGGTAAAAGCGTAATCAAAAGTGCTTAGAAGCGGTTAGATAAATCTAATCAGAACTTACGCAATTGTTACCTCCGACCCCCTGAAGGGAGCTAATAAGACCGTTCTTGAAGTTCCTTTCAGGGGATTTAGGGGTGTTTTGCTGAAAGTCCTATTTAATCTTTGATAAAGGGGCCATCATATTGTATTTATAAAGAAAAATCGTAGCCATCTGGCTACGATTTTTAAGCATTATTACAGGCCGTTAGATTAATTTGCCGTATCGGCAATGACCAAAGTGTCTACTGTTCCCTGGTAACGGTCATCAATATTGCCGGAGCCATCCCTTAGCAGAAAAGTTACTCGGTAGCTCACCGCATTACCACTGATAGTAGGCTCACTAATGTCCACAATTTGTCTCAGTATGTGGTGATCCCCATCTGAATACTGAACATCGAATCCATTTAGGGCAATTTGGGCAGTCCGGACGGGGCTTGGAAAAGTTACCGTCCGGGGTTCATTTTGAATTTGGTTTTTGGTAGGATCGAATACGACCCGGTCCCGGATAAATCTGAGTGCCATGATTTTGAGGAGTTAAGTGGTTTAGTACAGGCTACTATTTTAGCAGCATCTACCCATTAATGACCAGAAAACAAAAGGTGAATACTTTTTCTGGAATTTTTTTCATCTCCCAGATTTTGGTGTACGCCATTTCACGGATTCTATTGCCAGAGCGGATCGGTTATCCCCTACCATGTTAGTTTCGCAGATTCCTTTGTAATTCAACGTATACTGTTAACGAAAACTTCAAACCGGTTCTTAGGGCTAAAAAGCCTAAACTTTGCCTCTTTTTTTTCGTAAGAAGAAACAGGCTGACTAGTCAGCTTACTAAATAGAAAACCTATGGAAAAGGACAAAAAAGTAAATCAGGATATAAAAATAAAAGGCGAAGAAAAGGCCGATGATCAGAGTGTGTACGATGAGCCCACTGTTCAGCAACAAACGCCTAAGGAAGGAAAGAATCAAGGAAAATCCTATACGAATAAGATTAACCCGGGTTCTGGCATTGAACATGATGGGGTAGATAAAGTATAGCCCTAAAATATAGCTCACCCGATAAACCCGTCCGACTTAGTCGAGGCGGGTTTTTTGTTACGCCAGTAATGGCAGCAACCGGCTTATACCGGCAGCTTCCGGCAGTGATTTCACCGGCGGCAGATCCAGACACGCTTTCCGGATCCGGTTAAATAAGGCTACATCTTCCGTAACGCCGTAAACTTCCATATTAAACTAATGCTGCCGTTACCGCCAGGGTCAGTAATAAAAACAGCGTAAGAGAAGTGGTATAAGCCACAAACAGTACAAACATTTTGGTGATGGTTTTGAACCAGTTCTGCCGGTACACCTTCCGGAAGGCAATGGCTATATAGACGATGCTGAGTAGCGTTGCCCAACCTACCACGTCACTTTCCCCGCGGTAGTGGTCCCACAGGAGGGCTATTGACAGGATAAAAAACAAGAAAGCATGGATGTGCAGCATAAAAGTCAGGTGCTCCATATAGTACCGTTTCCGGCGCACATAAAGCAGCTTCAGGAACAGCGTCACAAAGGGCAGCATCACAAACATCATCAGGGATATTTTACCCAGGAAATATTCGATAAACTCCTGTTTGTCCATCGTAGCCAGCCGGATGCCCTGTTTTACCTTGAACCGGTTCCAGTCGTTATCTTCCCACCGCAAGGAATCAAGGACTTGTGCTTCCGTAATACTTTTGGTGTTAATGAGGCGGAAATACCGTTCCAGTTCATTTTCCCGGTGCTTCTTCTTTTTCTTCTGCTGACCGTCCACATCTAAGTTAATCAGCCGGTCACCTGAGGAGGGTACTTCTAATACCGAATCAATTCGCTGCAACTGCAGCGATGACAGTTCTCCCGATAATTCCCGCTTTACCACTTGCCGGATGGAGTCCGCCTGGGCCGGACTTAGCGAAGTACTGGCTTTTTTTTCTTTATCGGTTTTATCTACCATTACCACCGATACTACCGAAAAATAGATAACACTTACAAACGCATACAGCCGCAATGGGTGCGTATAGCGGATCCGCCGCCCCGCCACAAACTCCCTCGTCAAGAAACCCGGACGGAACAAAAAGGGAACAACCGTCTGCACAAACCGTGAGTCATACGAAAGGAAGTTGCTAACTACCTCATACACCAAAGTACCGAAGGAAGTAAGCTTATTGGAATTCTCCTGGCTGCATTTAGGGCAAAAATTAAATTCATCCTGCAACGGATAGTTACAATTCAGACATCGTTCTGTTTTCCGGGGAATTAGCGGCATAAAAGAATAGCAGCAAACAGATAAGTAACTAAGTGTTTAATTCGCAAATCAAATGAGGCTAATCGAGAACAGATATTTTTCTGTTTCGGGTTGTTTTCCACAAACGGAATGGTAAGCTTCCGTGCCAATTGGAGTTAGTGTGAGATTATTCATTTCCGGACAAGATAGGGTAAATCCCTTAGGAAGACGGTTCCCGGTGAAAAAGTTTTCAAAACGTAAGACGGGTAATGTTTGGGCTTGGTTTACCGGGTAGAGGGAGACTGAAAGGGGTTACATTCGTATCAGGATATCGTAAGAGAACACGACTTAACTCCAGACACAATAAGATATATCGTATTC
>JAUJNL010000146.1 GCA_030448185.1 Cytophagales bacterium
CAGAATTACTTTGTCAATAAGAAGTTGATCAAGAGGTCGATCACTGAGGTTTTGCCGGGTTCAGGCGTAGATATTGGTCACTTCTTACCTACTCCGTTTCAGCGGAACCCAGTTTTTACGTTTCTGCTGGCAGCCCGCTTACTGAAAGATAAAGGAATTAATGAATACATAGCGGCGATTAGAATACTTAGAGCAGAAGGTATTCAAGCCTGCTTTCAACTGGTCGGCTTTAAAGACGACAGTCCATTTGGTATTCCTGAAGCGGATATCGATGAGTGGGTACATCAGAAATATATCAGTTATCTTGGCGCTACTGACAATATCCGTGACATTATGCAGAAGGCTGACTGTGTGGTATTACCTTCCTATCGTGAAGGCACCCCACGTGCACTGCTGGAGGCAGCCAGCCTAGCTAAACCACTGCTGGCCACCCGTGTTCCTGGATGCATTGAAATTGTGGAAGATGGTGTCAATGGTCTACTCTGCGAGGTGCGGAATGCGGAAGATCTAGCCGCAAAAATGAAAAAAATGATAAATTTGGATGAGAAAGCCTTAATGAATATGGGACAGGCCAGTCGCCGTAAGGTGGAAGATAAGTTTGATGAGAATTTTGTAATCGATAAATATATGGAAGCTATTTACTCACTTACCTTTGAGCCATATCAGCAGGCAGTAGCAATCAGCTAAAGGTTAAGGTGAAAGGCTTCTGGTTTTGTAGCTCAACGGAAAAACCATGCAGTTTAAACAAACCCGGATTAAAGGACTTATTGAAATCATACCCCGTCTATTTGAGGATGAGCGGGGTGTTTTTTTTGAATCCTATCAGCAAAAGGCTTTTGCCGAGCACGGCATTCCTTTTCATTTTGTTCAAGATAACCAATCTTTCTCCCATAAAGGTGTACTCAGGGGACTTCATTTTCAAAAGCCTCCCTTCAGCCAGGGAAAACTTGTCCGCGTGATTACGGGCAAAGCTTTAGATGTAGCCGTTGACCTTCGAGAAGATTCGCCTACTTTCGGTCAGCATGAACTATTTGTATTGGATGCCGACTTTAATAATATGGTATATGTGCCGGAAGGATTTGCTCACGGATTTCTAGCTCTGGAAGACACTATTCTGCAATATAAGTGCACCAACTACTACCATAAAGCCTCAGAAGGCGGGGTACACTGGAATGATCCACAGTTGAACATAGCCTGGAATATAGACCATCCGATTGTTTCGGAGAAGGACCAGGTACTGCCAGTTCTTGAACAGTTTATTAACTGAGAAGCAACGTTAAGTATATCTTCTGCCACTTGATACACCTGCCCATATTGTCCTTTTCCAACCAGGTAATACACCCATATATTAGCTGGATCTTATTGCTTTTTGTCCTGCCTAGTTGTAGCTTATATCGGCAAAATATTATGTTCCGGACGGATAGCCAAAAAATTCCGCCCGGTTTGGCACTGGCAGCGGCTGACGCTGAAAAAAATTATGTGATTCAGAAAAATGATCTGCTGGAGATCAGATTATTTTCCTCAAGGGGCGAAGAATTAATTAATGATCATATTAATCAAAATCCCATTGCCGGGAACGGAGCCATTGGCGTTCAGAATCAAAGCCAGGGGACTGGTGGACTGCGTTTTCTGGTGGAAGAAAGCGGATTAGCCCGCCTTCCGCAAGTCGGGTCTGTTCATCTCGAAGGGCTTACGCTGCACCAAGCTGATAGTCTGCTGGAAAATGCGTATAATAACTACTATGTAGAGCCATTCGTTGAAACTAAATTTGTAAACAAAAGGGTTATAATACTGGGAGCCGTTAACAGCCAGGTTGTACCGTTGTTACATGAGAATATGAATCTGATTGAGATACTGGCTATTGCAGGTGGGGTGGGCAATAATGGGAAAGTAGGCAACATCCGCCTGATACGGGGCAATCTTAGTAATCCGGAAGTGTATGTAATTGACTTATCTACCATTGATGGAATGGCCAAGGCGAATTTGCAGATACAGTCACATGATATTATTTATGTGGAGCCGGTACGTAAGCCATTAACCGAATCAATAGCGGATATATCACCGATTATCGGTTTGTTCACCGGATTAATTAGTACGGTGTTAGTAATTGTGACCCTGACAAAACCGTAGATTCCAGTATATGTCAGTTAATAATGGCAGAGTAGTTAATTTGGAGGAAAACCCGATAGCCCCTCAGAATACCACTGAAGAAGAGGAGGATTTGCTGGGTGGCATGGACCTGGAAAAGATATTCGGAATTATCCGAAAGAATTTCATCTGGCTCTTTCTTATGCCATTGGTTTGCCTTTCGGCTGGATATCTATTTCTGCGATACACTTCTCCGGTGTACGAATCCTCGTCCAGTATCAAGCTGGAAATAAAACAAAAGGCGAATCTACTCGGTATTACTGACCCACAGCAGGACAATGTAGCCAATATATCGGGCGAAATCGAACTAATCCGCTCCAAGCTTATTTATGATGAAGTAATCAAGCGGATGGACCTCAATGTAAGTTACGTGGCGTATGGCCGAAGCCGGATTAAAAATGAGGAACGGTACCTTTCCTCCCCTTTCCGAGTTGAATATACGATTCATAACCCTTCGGTGTATGATCAGCCTTTCGACCTGACTATTACCGACGATAACCAATTTGTCCTGAGCTATAGTTTAGGTGGACAGGAATCCACTCAGAAGTACGCTTTTGGGCAGGAAATACGGACGAATGATTTTCACTTTATTGTCCGAAAAACGCCGTTTTATAACCCTGAAGGAAGTCAGGGGCCTTACTACTTCGTGGTCAATAGCCCGGGCGGTCTAAGCAGCTATCTGTCTGATAACTTGCGTGTTGAAGTAGTTAATCCATCAGCTAATATTATTGGAATCTTCTTTAAAGATGAGAATGTTACTAAGGCTCATGATGTAGTCAATACCATTGACAGCGTCTATCTGACCAAAACAAAAGAGCTCAAAAATAAGGCTAATAAGCAGAAAATTCTTTTTCTGGAAGAGCAGTTACAGAAGACCGAAAACGAACTGCAGAGCTATGAGTCAGAGCTGGAGGCATTTATTTCTCGGAATAAAAGTACTGATATTCAGGCCGACGTAGGAAAGTTTGCCGACAAACTCGACGAGCTGATCAAGGCCCGTACTGAACTTGAGACCCAATTGGCGCTGCTGGACCGTTTGCAGGAGTTGATCAATTCAAAAAGTAATCTTGCCCTCTTTATTCCGTCTCTCTCATTATTGGAAGATAACCAGTTAGGTACTATCGCCGCTGATATTAACCGACTGGAACAAGAGAAGGCAATGCTGGCTACTACTACCCGGGAAACAACTACTGCCTACCGTACGAAAGAAAAACAGATTCAACTAAGCCGGGAACGGATTGCCGCCCTAATCAGTCATAGCAAGAAGCTAATATCCACCAAAGTAAATCAGCTTAACGCAGATATTGGACAAGTGGAGCGCACTTTTGCCAATCTGCCAGCCAAAGGCACCGAGTATAACCGGATCAAAAGGCTCAAAGACCTGAAAGAGAAATATTATCTGCTAATGATTGACAAGAAGGCAGAATTAGGTATTGCCGAAGCGGGTACTGTAGAGGAATTTGTGGTGCTCTCTCCCGCCAGTAAACCGGTTATTCCTATCTATCCTAATAAGTTGATGATTTACGCAGGTTGTGGATTTGCGGGCTTGTTTTTCAGCTTTCTCATCATTGGTTCAAAATACTTGCTCCACGATACCATCTCTAATCAGCGCGAACTGGAGCGGGCCACCTCCGCCCCTATTTTGGGTATTATTCCAGCTTATACGCGGGAGAAGATGGACGTATCACGATTAGTAGTCCACCGCAACCCTAAAGCATCTATCAGCGAGGCACTCCGGTCGATCCGTACTAATCTGGATTTTATTTTCTCCACGCATCAGAAGAAAAAAATCATTTCTATTACATCCACCATTAGTGGGGAAGGAAAAACCTTCGTGGCTATTAATTTAGGGGGCGTTATTGCTATGTCAGGCGTGAAAGTAGTGCTGATTGACCTGGATATGCGCCGCCCTAAAGTTCATTTAGCTTTTGATGAAGAAAATTTTAATGGTATTAGTACGCTACTGATTGGGAAGCACACATTAGCAGAATGTATTCGTAAAACTTCGATTGAAACAATGGATTTTATTGCAGCCGGACCCACACCCCCTAATCCATCGGAGTTGATTTTAAGACCAGAGTTTGATAAATTGTTAAAAGATTTGCATCAGCAATACGATATAATTGTAATTGATACGCCTCCCATTGGTCTGGTAACGGATGGGGTGCTGGTCATGCGTAAATCCGATCTTCCAATATATGTAGTGAGGGCTGATTATTCTAAAAGGGTTTTTATTAAGAATATTAATAAGTTAATTAAAAATAATAACTTTAGTAAACTTGCCGTCGTACTGAACGCGTTCCAGACACTTGGACAATACGGATATGGTGGGTATAGCTATGGCTATGGGCAGAACTACTATGAAGATAACGAGGAGGCACCTAAAGGCGTAGACAAACTAAAGGGATTACTGAGCAAGATACGATGATTACTTTTTTCAAGAAGAGCTCTAAAGAGGAGAATGTATACCTGCGCACCATGCCACTGGTTGCAGACATGCACTCTCATATCCTGCCCGGTATAGATGATGGTGCCAAGACGATTGAAAATTCCCTCACGCTGATCAGTGAATTAATTGATATGGGTTACCGTAAACTGACGGCTACCCCGCATATCATGGGAGATTTCTATAAAAATACGCCGGCCATTATTCATGAAAGACTCATTAAGGTGCAGCAGGCTATCAACCAGAAGGGCTGGAATGTTGAACTGAAAGCAGCGGCTGAATATTACCTCGATGAATGGTTTATGGAGAAGCTGCGCCGCGAGGAGCCTCTACTTACTTTTGGTAATGGGTACTTATTATTCGAAACTTCTTATATCAATCCTCCCGTACAACTGCAGGAAGCTATCTTCCTGATGAAGGCACAGAACTACAAACCGGTATTAGCCCACCCTGAAAGGTATATTTACTTCCATGACAACTTCGACAAGATCAAGGAAATATATAATATGGGGGTATTGCTACAGATAAATATCAATTCGCTTTGCGGTTACTACTCCCTGCCCGCACAGAATATTGCCGAGAAGCTAGTAGATAACCGTATGGTTCACTTTGCGGGTACTGATTGCCACTCGGTTAAACACATCCAATCGCTGCAGATGGCTCAAAGTAAAAAGTATTATGCCAAGCTGCTTACGCTCGACTTGCTGAATCACACCTTGTAAGCTTACAGCTGCTCCCATAAGCAGTATTGAGTTCTTTTGCCTAACTTTCTGCATGATTTTTATCACGGGCAGCAACGGATTAATTGGCAGCTTCGTAATCAGACAATTCATCGAGCAAGGCTATGCCGTAAGAGCGCTCCGGCGGGTAAATAGTGATTTAAGTCTGCTTGCCGACATTACTCACCGGATCCAGTGGGTAGAAGGCGACTTATTGGACCCCTTGCTGCTTCATCAGACCATTCAACCCGGCGATATTGTTATTCACGCGGCGGCCATTGTTTCGTTCTCGGCCCGGGAATACGAGAAAATGCGCAAAGTGAACGTTGAAGGCACTGCCAATGTTGTCAATGTATGTCTGCAACGCGGGGTGAAGAAGTTCTGTTTTGTAAGCTCCATTGCTGCC
The DNA here is from genome assembly GCA_030448185.1 of Cytophagales bacterium. Lineage (GTDB taxonomy): Bacteria > Bacteroidota > Bacteroidia > Cytophagales > 172606-1 > CADCTQ01. The sequence goes on from JAUJNL010000146.1 coordinate 5,720, forward strand.
TTAGGCCGGGAAAACCACTTCCATTCCATAGACGAAAGCACCAAGTGGGAAGACTCTGAACTAAACACTGTTTATGCGCAATCAAAGTATCTGGCAGAGTTGGAAGTATGGCGCGGTGAAGCTGAAGGCTTGCCGGCGGTCATCGTAAATCCATCCGTTGTATTAGGTCCCGGCGACTGGCGTCGCAGTAGTACGCAGTTGTTTAAATATGCCTGGGATGAACACTGGTTTTATCCGGCTGGTGATGAGTTTTGTGGATGAGAGATGTTGCCGAAATTATTTTTAGGCTCGTTCATTCCGATATTACCTCAGAAAGGTTTATATTGAATGCAGGAAGTGTGTCTTACCGTGAACTTTTTGCCTGTATTGCAACACTGTTTAAAAAACGTCCGCCCGTTGTCCGGGCACGAAACTGGATGGCAGAAATTGCCTGGAGGGTAGAATTTCTGAAGACGCTGCTACCGGCTTATGACGCACTGCTAACCTGGGGAAACAGCCCGTGTTGGCCGTACCAGATATGAATACCGTAATAATAAAGTGAAAGATCTACTTCATTTTTCATTTAGAGAATTGGATGATACCTTGCAATGGACGTGCAATCAATTAGAAATGGCAAATGCCAAGTAGAAAATTCTATCCTGACAATCGTAAGTGGGGGTTGGTTAGTTGGCAGGACAAAAGCATTTACCATTTGATAATGAATACGGCAATTTGCTGCTCGGATAATAACTGACCGGGCAGCTGATTTTAACCCGAAAGAATATGGCACAGGATTTTAATTTCAAAGACCGGGAAGAAGGCAACGGTTGGTTCGCTGCTTTGAAGAAATGCTGCAAAATCACGAAACTGTTTTTCTGGATCTGGAAACCTACGAATCAATTATTGACGAATATAGATAAGGGTAATTTTCAAAAGGCACTGCAGGCATGTGAATTAGCCTTAGAGCAGTATCCTTATTCCATAGAACTCATGTTGACAAAGCCCAACTGCTGGCCAACACGCAGCAGTATGAGCAGGCATCAATGAATTATTGATAAAGCTTCGCTTTTTAACCCCAACGACGCTGATATTTCCATGTTACGCGGCTCGGTGCACTCCATGGCAGGAGAGTTTGGGCAGGCCATTGAATGCTTTGAACAGGCATTGCCTTGGATTGAAGAAAAGGATGATGTGTATTTTAACATTGGAATTCCTTATCAGCACTGGGGCCGGATGAAGCGATAAGCTGCTACAAAAAGGCTATCGAGCGTAATCCCAATCATGAGCACGCCTTGTATGAGCTTTCGCCTACTGTTTGGATATGACTAACCGGCTGGAAGAAAGCTTTGAGCTTATCAGCAATTTATTGATCATGATCCCTACTCACATAATGCCTGGTATAATATTGGCATTGTCTATATATAGCAAGCTAAACCGTTTTCAGGATGCTATTAACGCCTATGAGTATGCTACCTTAATTAAAGAAGATTTTGCGTCAGCTTATTTCAATATGGGCAACGCCTACATGAATCTGGAAGAATTCCGGAAGGCAGGCGAATACTATCTGAAAACCCTGAATTATGAAGAACCCAATCCGGGATACTTACTGCTGTCTGGGGTCGAGTTACGAAAGATTAGGGCAGTTTGACCTGGCCATATCCTATTATAAAAAAGGCGATCAAATTGGATCAGAATTGGGATGAAGCTCTGGTTTGGGATCGGGATGGTACCTGGATGCTCAGGAAAAATGGTTTGAATCCATTCATTTTTTCCGCAAAGCCTTGCAGTTGGATGAACATAACTACGAATACTGGCTGGCGGTGGCTCAGGTTGAGGCCCAGGTAGGTAACGTGGTGTCCAGTGTAGAAGCTACGAACGGGCAAGCCAGTTGGAGCCCCAGTAGCGGATGTAGCGGATAGAACTGGTCTTTGCTGCTGCATGAGCAGGAGATTATGAGAAAGTGGCCGACCTGATAATGGAAGTTACATTGGAAGAACTGCCTGACAATGCTGAACTGTACTATTATGCGGCTGCTTACCTCAGCAAATGACGGACGGTATAAAGAAGCCTTTCATATCTGGAAAATGCACTAATTTTGGACTTCGATAAACACCCGATGCTTTTTTGAGTTCTTCCTCAGCCGGAAACCCAGAAGGCACTGTACAAAATCATTGACCAATACCGTAAAGGATAGTTTTTACGTGACCGGGTTTTGAGTAGTTGGTTAATGTGATTTCCAAGCTTGACAACCTGGTTGCTGATTAAACTGTTAATTGATTTACACGGAATGAATTACGAGCTAAGCCAACTGCCCGAACGTACGCAAAAGCCCAGAGAGTACGGCTTTACGATGGTGATGGATAAAGGAATGAGTGTACGCGAAGCAGAAGACTTCCTGGATACCTCAAGTAACTACGTTGATATTGTCAAACTCGGCTGGGCAACCTCGCTGATTACTCCCAATCTTGATAAGAAATTGAGTGTTTATCGGGAAGCAGGGATACCTACCTACTTTGGTGGCACCCTCTTTGAAGCGTTTGTTGTCCGTAAGCAATTTGAAGACTATCGACGGTTACTGGATAAGTACGAAATAACCTTTGCTGAAGTATCGGATGGCTCCCTGGATATGGACCATGACGAGAAGTGCGAATACATCCGTACGCTGGCCAAGCAGGTAACCGTACTTTCGGAAGTTGGCTCAAAAGACGACCAGAAAATTATACCGCCCTATAAATGGATTGCCCTGATGCAGAAAGAACTGGACGCCGGGGCATGGAAAGTAATTGGTGAGGCCCGCGAAAGTGGTAATGTGGGTCTGTTCCGGTCTACTGGCGAGGTCCGTTCCGGCCTGGTAGAAGAAATTCTCACTAAAATACCCTTCGAAAAAATCATTTGGGAAGCCCCTCAGAAAGCGCAGCAGGTCTGGTTTATTAAACTGCTCGGCGCCAATGTCAACCTCGGCAATATTGCTCCCAATGAAGTAATTCCCCTTGAAACAATCCGCCTTGGACTACGTGGCGACACGTTTGACTACTTTCTGAAAAATGATCAGCATGGCGCTGCTGGTAAGTAAGCAATGAAGGAGATTAAGGTTTTAAACAATCAGGGTGTAAATTGCAAAAGTCAGATTATTGTCCATTCCCACATCCGCCCCCATTACTCATTAACTTAATCCCCAGTTATGGAATTTCTTCGTGACGTCATTGACCTGTTTCTCCATTTAGACAAGCACCTGACCGACATTACCTCCCAGTACGGCGTCTGGACCTATGTAATTCTGTTTCTGGTCATTTTTGTAGAAACGGGAGTAGTCGTGATGCCTTTTCTACCCGGTGATTCGCTGCTGTTTGCCGCTGGAGCCTTAGCTGCCAAGCCCGAAAGCGGACTCAACATAGCTTTGATGATGGTATTGCTATTTATTGCCGCATTTCTGGGCGATACCCTCAATTATTTCATTGGTGATTATATTGGCCCCCGGGTATTCAAGCGCGATTACAAATTTATAAAACGCGAATACTTACTCAAGACGCAGGATTTTTATGAGAAACATGGGGGCAAAACCATTATCATTGCCCGTTTCATTCCCATCATCCGGACCTTTGCGCCATTTGTTGCCGGCGTAGGCACCATGAAATACGGAAAATTTTTGTCCTACAATATTGTAGGCGCTTTTGTGTGGGTATTTGCCTTTACCCTGCTAGGATACTTCTTCGGGAACCTGCCAATTATAAAGAAGAATTTTACTTTCGTAATCTTTGGAATTATCCTGATCTCCATCATGCCGCCCATTATTGAGTTTATCAAACACAAAATGGCAAAAAAAACGGCTTAATATCAGTTTTGGGTTTTTGGTTTACAGTTTCCTGTTTTTGTTGTCAGTTACGGCAAAGTGTTGGCCGAAGACTGCATTAGTTATACCTATCAACTGGAAACCACGAACTAGCAACTGGAAACTAGCAACTAAAAACCTGAAACTCTAAAAAATGCGCTTGTTCGGATTAATTGGTTATCCTCTCTCCCACTCTTTCTCTAAAAAGTATTTTACCGAAAAGTTTACGAAGGAACGCATTGCCGATGCCGCTTACGAATTATTTGAACTACAGGATATTAATGCCTTTCCTCAACTGCTGGCCTCACAACCTCAGTTGCGCGGCCTTAATGTAACTATTCCGCATAAGGTTAATGTAATTCCTTTTTTGGGTCGGGTAGAAGAGGCTGCTACCCGCATCGGTGCCGTCAACGTGATCAAAGTACTGTCCAATGGACAGACCATCGGGTACAATTCCGATTACTTCGGCTTTCAGGATTCATTGATCAATTGGTTTACCCAACTGCATGGAGAAGCAGGCAGAGAAAAGTTGTTTAAGTTGAAAGCCCTTATTCTCGGGTCGGGCGGCGCCAGTAAAGCCGTGCGAACTGCTTTGGATGACTTGGGAATTGTCAATCATATTGTTTCCCGCGAAGCAGCCAACGGCCTTACTTATGATCAATTGGATGCCTCTACAATGGCCCAATATCCCTTAGTTATTAATTCTACTCCTTTAGGCATGTCGCCTCATACAGAAGCTTTTCCTCCTTTTCCTTACCACTTAGCGGGGCCGAATCATTACTTCTATGATCTGGTATATAATCCGGTAGAAACGGTCTTTATGCAGAAAGGCCGGGCACAGGGAGCGGCTACGCTGAATGGTTTACCAATGCTACACCTTCAGGCCGAGAAATCATGGGAGATCTGGAATTCATAAATTCTTTCGAAATCTACTGCACCTTAGCTTTAAATTGACCCTTGGTAAAGCGAACAATATCGGGATAGGGCGTAAGGCCTTTCCAATAAATCTGCACAGTCAGCTCGAAGGTGCCCTCAATAATACCCGTGTGGGCATTGTACTCGGTAATTTCCACAAAACTCGGCTGGTCTTTCATGGCGTAATAACTGGCCGTGCCTACATCCCCTTCAAGAATAGTAAAACTGGCATTGGGATTAAAATCTTGGCAGTAAGCATTCGGAGGAGTAACAATGCTCTCTTTAACCGGATACCTGCCAGCTTTTCGGGGTACTTTCGAAAAGAATAAGGATTCAATCAGTAAACTATCGGCT
>JAUJNL010000147.1 GCA_030448185.1 Cytophagales bacterium
ATAGTGGTCTGGCAAAGATATAAAACTATCACTTATTTTATTCCTGATCCACTAGGTATCTAAATAACCCAGGCTCCTTATAATCCCCAGTAGATAAAGCAACCCTAAGCGGCTTAACCAGGACTTCTGGGTTTACCCTATGCTAAGCCAACTGATCGTTTGTTTCCGGTTAGTTTGTTTCAGCCGTATTCTGGAAGCCAAACTTGCTTCCAGATCAACCCTATGACAACCGTAATTTCTGCCGTACAGGCTCTATTTCCCCTTGCTCTATACCAATCTTTTGCGGGAAGAAAACTTTCACTCATAAGGTACCCGTAAACCCCATTCAATTACTTACCTTTACTTATAACTGCTAGAATCACCTTATCAGTAAAATCACTTTTTAACGCATGATGATCGGTTACCTGCCGGTATCGAAGGCCGAACCCTCGGCCGAAAGTAGGGAGAATCTTATCAGCTGGTATCTAACTGAAAAGCGGTGGAGGCTAAATGAATGGATTCAGGTGGAAGTCGCTTCCCGCACGTCCCTCGAGCAGCGAAGGATTACTGAGTTGCTAGATAAAGCCGAGTTGCTGGATAAAGTTTCCCTCCAGGACGTTGTCATTGCCTCGGCGGTCTCCCGGCTGGGAAGGTTCCTTAAGGAAGGGCTTCCAATCCTGCAAACCCTCCTTCAGGAGAAAGGGTGCCGCTTGATTCTCTTAAAGCAGGGCCTGGATTTGAACCCGGCCAATACCGATGATAGAACCAACAAAATCCTGCTCACGGTTTTCTCCCTGATGGCCGAGTGGGAGCGGGATTTCGTCTCCGAACGCATGAGGGAAGGACTGCGGCCCCGGGTAGCTATGGGCCTTAAGCTGGGTAAGCTCAAAGGCACTATTCAGCAGTCGATCTACGACAAGGACAAGGAACAGATTTTGCATCTGTACGCACTAGGCGTTCCGGTTGCTGTCATTATTAATAAACACCTGCCCTACGGTACGTACGCCTCCTAAAGGAATACATTGCAAAACGCCTAATTCATCCTAAACCAACTAACCGGTAGCTCAGTCAATTTATCTATTCTGCTTCCCACTTCGATCTGCATGCCCTCTCCTACTGCCTGCCCCGCTCCTCGCTGACTTACTTTCTTCCCCAGCACTACTGGAAACCTTGCTGGAGGTCTCACTCACCGGGGTGATTTTCTTTCAGCCCGTCTACTCACCGGATGGCGCTACCATCATCGACCTGGCTTACGTGCACTTGAATCCCGCCGCTCAGCGCATGCTCCAATTGCCCCCGCGACCGTCCGATACGTTTCTTACCCTCTACCCCAATGCCCTAGAGATGGGCATCTTCGCCTTTTACCGGGATACGTTTCTGTCGGGTAAGGCCGGCCGCTACGACGTGAATTACTCCTACGACGGCCTTGACAATTATTTTCATCTTTCGGCTCAGCCGAGCGGAGCGGTGCTGGTGGTGAGTTTCACCGATACTTCCGACCAGCCCCGGACGGTGGTAGAGCAAGCGCTTCGCCAGAGCCAGGCCCGCGAAAGGCAAGCCCGCGCCGAGGCCGAAACGGAGCGCCAGCGCCTGCATGACATCCTGATGCAGTTGCCGGCTCAGGTGGCTATCAACCGCGGGCCCTACCACGTCTACGAGCTAGTGAACCCGCGCTACCAGCAGCAGTTTCCCTTGCGCTCCATTCAGGGCCTACCCGTTCGAGAGGCCCTGCCGGAGCTGGAAGGCCAGCAGTTTTTTGAGTTGCTCGACCAGGTCTACCAGACCGGGGAGCCGTTTTACGGCCACAAAATGCCCGCGCAGGTAGACTACACCCACTCGGGCCAAATGGAGATGCGCTACTTCGATGTGTTTTTCCAGGCGCTGCGCAATTCCCAGGGCGTTGTCGACGGCATCCTCAATTTTGCCTACGACGTGACCGAGCAGGTCGAGGCCCGCCAGCAGGTGGAAGGGCTCAATGAGGAACTAGAGGCCCGCGTGCAGCAGCGCACCCACGAACTGCAAGCGGCTCGCCCCGAGGTGGAGGCGCAGCGCCAGCTGCTGCAATCGGTGCTCACGCAGGCCCCGGTAGCAATTGGGGTATTTCAGGGCGATGACCTGGTAGTAACCCAAGCCAACGACCGGCTCTGCGCCACGTGGGGCTACGAGCCGGCCCAAGTGCTGGGCGAGCCGCTGCTGGAGAGCGTACCGGAGCTACGCGGCCAGGGCTTCGATGAACTAATTCGCCAGGTGAGTCGTACCCGCGTCCCTTTTGTGGGCACGGAAGCACCGGCCGTGCTGCGTAAGGCCGATGGGCAATTAGAAACGCACTATTTCAACTTCGTCTACCAACCCCTCTACGGCCCAGACGGCCAGCTGATGGGCGTGCTCGACATTGCCACGGACGTGACCGGGCAAGTAGAGGCTCGTAAGCAAGCCGAGGTCCTGCAAGCCCAGGTGCTAGCAGCTACTGTGCGCCAGATGCAGGAGCGGGAGACGTTCTACCAGGTGTTTGAGCAAACCCCGGCCAGCATCGTGCTGCTGCAAGGGCCCGAGCACCGGGTCGAGTACCACAACGAGGCCTACCAGCAGCTGTTTCCGGGTCGACAGATGAAGGGACGTACCATCGCCGAGATCCAGCCCGACGCGGCCGAGCAGGGCTTCGTGGCCTTGCTCGACGGGGTGTACCAGACGGGCGAAACGTACTTCGGCCGGGAGTTGCAGCTGGACATCGACCAGCCAGACGGCACCCGCAAGGAAACCTACTTCAACTTTACCTACCAGGCCTACCGCGAAAACGGCCAGATTTCCGGCGTCTCCGTGTTTGCCTACGACGTGACCGGGCAGGTACTAGCCCGGCGAGAGCGCGAAGCGCAGCAGCGCAAGCTCTATGCCCTCTTCGAGCAGGCACCGATCGGCATCTGCATCTTCGCCGGTTCTGACCTGGTCTACGAGTTCATCAACCCCAGATACCAGCGGCTGCTGCCCGACCGAAAGCTGCTGGGCCGGCCGCTGCTAGAAGTCATACCCGAACTGGTGGGCACGGACGTGGAAAGGCTACTCCGACGCGTCTACCAGACGGGAGAGACGCAGCAGGAACAAGACTTGCTCATTCCCGTGGCCCGGGCTGAGGGCCAGCAGCTAGAGGATCGCTATTTCACCATCGTCTATCAGGCAAGGCGCGACGAGCAAGGCCGCATCAATGGGATCTTAAACTTTGTAGTTGAAGTCACCGAGGGGGTACGGGCACGAAAAGCCATTGAAGCAAGTGAAGCCCGTTTCAGGTCGCTGGCCGAAAACTCTCCTGATGTAATTACCCGGCACGGGAAAGATTTTACGTATTTGTACGCCAGTCCCCGGATCGAAGGGGTAATGGGGATAAAGGCCGAGGCGTGTATTGGCAAATCCTACTGGGAACTAGGGCTTGAGGAAGCACTCTGCACCTTATTCGATGAGCACCTGAGCCACGTTTTTGCCCGTCAAACCTTGCATACGCTGGAATATTCAATGCCGGAGGGAAAAGGCTATATTCTCTCGCGCATGGTACCCGAATGGAATGAAGCGGGAGAGGTGGTGTCGGTCTTGGTGCTGTCCACCGATATATCGGAACGAAAACGGGCGGAAGCCGCCTTACGCAGCAGTGAGGAGCGAATGCAAAAGGCGCTTTCTATTCAAACGGTTGGGGTGATTTTCTTTGATCTGGCAGGAAAAATTAATGATGCCAATGTTGCTTTTCAAAGCATGAGTGGGTATTCGAGAGAAGATTTTGTGAGGGGTAAAGTCCGTTGGGATGAGGTAACCCCACCCGAGTTCAGGGAAGTTACCCTAAGGTCCAGGGAGGAGTTTTTAACCAAGGGCGAGAACACGCCCTACGAGAAGCAATACATTCGTCCGGACGGATCGCGCTGGTGGGGCCTTTTCTCGGGCAAGCGGCTGAGTGAGACCGAATGCGTAGAGTTTGTCCTCGACATCACGGAGCGCAAAGAATCTGAAGAAGCCTTGCAGCACCTGTCCCAGCAACTGGCGGGGGCTAATAAAAATCTTTCCGCGGCCAATCAGCTGCTCACCCACATCAATCAGGACCTGGATACCTTCGTCTACACCGCCTCTCATGATTTAAAATCTCCTATCTTAAATGTTGAAGGCCTGCTCAAAGCCTTGCAGCGGCAGCTGAACCAGAAGGAAGCAAACCAGCAGGAAATTGGGACCATCTTTGGCTTTCTCAATGATTCAGTAGGGCGCTTTAAGACCACCATTGCCGATTTAACCGAAGTAGCCCGCATCAGCAAAGAAAGCTCAGAAGACGTTGCTCCTATTGACCTGGAAGAGATACTCGGGCAGGTGCAACTGGATTTAGCTCCCCAAATTACCCAAGCCAACGCGACGATTGACGTTAGGCTAGATTGTCCCTTGATTCATTTCTCCCGTAAGAACTTAAAAAGCATCCTCTATAATCTCTTATCCAATGCCGTTAAGTACCGTTCCCCAGATCGAACTCCATTGATTGGCATCTCCTGCCAGCCCCAGGGAGAATACTACTGCCTTACCGTCCAGGACAACGGACTGGGCATGGACATGCGCCAGGAAGAGAAGATATTCGCGCTGTTTAAGCGCTTACACAACCACGTGGAAGGTACGGGCATTGGCCTCTACATTGTCAAGAAGATCCTGGAGAATGCCGGTGGCAGAATTGAAGTGGAAAGCCAGGTAGATGTAGGCTCTACTTTCCGGGTGTATTTTAAGCGGTAATGAGGAAAGATGGCCGAAATACTCCAAAATTCAAAAGGTTGATATAGAAGAGTCCTTTCTAGTGTGCAATCCATATCGATTAGTACGCTCTCCTATTCTCAGAATACGAAGGTTTTGCGTTACGGCCTCTCGAATTAACTTCTGTCCCAAAAACGGGGGCCTGACAGGAGCCTTACAAGCGCAACACCTTCCCCGATGGGAAACCGGCATCGACGTTTATTTAACGCGTTTAACAACCAAACCACTCCGGATGCGTTTGCCCTTGAGCCAGCCTCCAAGCAGTAAGAATAAGCCAAAGCAGGTTTTGGTCTAAACCAATTCAACGTAAACCCATAATGAATTCATTTTCCCTGGAAAAGTTGTCCTTTACCACCATCAATGAGTTGCCGGATGGCTGGCAAAACAAAGACTACCTGGCCTTGCTCCAACGCATGGCCTATGACAAAGCTGAAGAGATACCCGCTTCGGAGCTGAAAGCGATGTGCATGATGAGCTTGACGGACTTGCAACCAGCGGAGGCGGCAGAAGTGGTGCTAGGATACTTATTCGCCGAACAACTCAGCGATGGTCAGCTGGAGAACCTCTCTCATCAGATGCTTACCGAAAAACTCTGGGAGGAATATCCGGAGTTTTCCCTTCATGAAGGCTTTTTCAAGGCTACGCAGTTGTTGCATCAGGCCTACAATGGAAAATTTCCCAGGGCCGAAGCCGTGCGGATTCAACTAAGGCTAACCCCGGAGCAGGCCTCCAGCCTGTCCCTATTGGATGCTGCTCATCCGGAAGCACCCATGTTGCGGCTGCTGGCCCAGGGAATGCCGGAGAATGCCTTGCTCAACCGCCTTTTCAGTGATCAGTTGGCAGGAGATTCTTTTCCGGAGGCCAGCCAAATTCTTTGGCGCATGACGACCCTTGAAAAAGACAACAGCCATCGAATGGTTGAGGTGGTTGGTTCGGCGTATTGGTTGGAGGATTTCAAGCATGCCGAGTCTTACCTGGCGCAAACACAAGCCGATAGGCTAGCGGATCAGGAAGGCTAGGCAAGTGTCAGGCGGCCTTTTTTTCTCCGGAAAAAATCGAGCGCTTTGTCCATTCGCAGTATTCACGCCTTCTTTAAACACGCCTGTTCAATCTCACGTAATGCCTCCATGTTGAGACTCCATCTGTAGGGAAAAGTCAGGGCTATCATTCTGCGGGGCCGCCGGGCAGTAGGATCGCTCCGTTGCTACAGTAGCTGCTAAACCTATCTTCCCAATTGCCCAACATGTATTGTGCTTCGCTTGAACGCTTGCGGCTTTGTTCTATGAATATTTGGATTGTGATGATTATACCACCCTTTCTTGAGACGGTTTCTTAACGCATTTTTCCTTTGTTTGGAAGATTTACTGGTGGCAGAAAAAGAAATTGTTAATCTTAAGCCTTCAAATCTCTAACAGCTGTTGAGATTTGAGAAACTTTCTGCTTAGAGCAAAAGACGGGTTCAAGAAAAGAGAAAATTAAGCGCAACCTGTGGCTAAAGTAGTACCAAACACACAAACATCACCTTCCTTGAGGAAGTAATACCGTGTTACGGCAGACTCATTGCGCGCCTTTAATTACTGGAATCAACGGCAGATCGATGTGCTATGGGATTGGCCAGCAAATTGTCGACAAGCTTAAAAACAAGAAGGATGGGGAAAAGGAGTAGTCGAACAACTCTCCGCGGATATAGCCAAACAACTGGGCAGTTCAGAAGGCTTTCCCCGCAGAACTTATGGTTCATGCGGCAATTCTACTCGAATACCGGGCAGATTCAATACTGATGGAGATTAGCCGAGAAAATACCCACCAGAGGACAGAATCTGGTAATCCTAAGTAAGCTGAAGGACAAAGCTGAACGAGAGTACTACTTTAAGAGCTACCGGACAAATGGGCTGGAGCGCAATGTGCTCTTGAACCAGATTAAAACCGGAGCTTACAAAATCACAAACTATTGCCCAAACAGGATAATTTCAAAACTACTTGCGGCTCATCTCTACGAACAGGCGGATGAGATGCTGAAAGTCGTTATAACTTGGGATTTCTGAGCGTTAATGAACCGCTCCATGAGCGCTGATTTGAGAATCGTTTGCTGGAGAAATTGAAGCAATTTATCTTGGAATTGGGCTTTGCTGGATTTGCTTATCTGGGTAATCAATACCACTTACTGGAACTGGCCGGCAAGGAGTATTTCATTGACCTGTTGTTTTTCTATAGCTACAGTCTCGAAGCTGGCAGCGATTGAACTCAAGATTGGCAGTTTTGAGCCCGGAGTTTGCCGGAAAAATGAACTTTTACTTGAATCTGCTGGACCAACAGATAAAGATGCCCCATGAGAACCCTCCATTGGCATTATTCTTTGTGCCGATAAGCTGGCCGTGGATGGAGTATGCCCTGAAAGGCATTGACAAACCAATTGCCGTGTCAGCCTATCAACTTAAAAAAGTACCTGAATCGCCAGCCGACCAGTTGCCATCTCCAGAAACGCTTGCAATGCGTTATCCAGCAAGAAATCGAGAAAGAGAGAAGGCAAAATAGTTATCCCCAAGGAGGGATTACTAGGGTTTTCAATAAAATTTACCTCTCATTTTATCAACCTTTTGTTTGACGGATTCTCGATCACCCACTGTCGAAAAACCGGGGCGGCCACTGGCTCACGTGTACCGAGCTTTTTGCAAGCAAATTATCCCTTAAGCGGAGCGGCTGACCATGGATATCAGAAGCATTGTATTTGGATGATCCGGACCGGAAACAGGTGGAGCTTTACTAGGACCGGCCATCCGAGCAGTGGCCTCGTAATCAGGATGGGTTCCCTTCACCTGTACCGTTCCTTAAACTTTGACGATTTGTAAAGAGAGAACTACAAGAATAAGCCGGGCTTACGCTCAAAAACTTCCACTGCTTCTCCAACCTTACTTAAGTCTCAAGCTTGCGGAACCCTTTGCTCGCTATTTTCTCCCCAAGTTGTTACCTACCATAATCTCTTTCTCGTAACATTTTAAATATTTCAGCTTGATACAAGGCATCATAAAGTGCGTCGTGGTCACCTTGACGACGTGGATTTAGCTGTCAGAAATTTTACTGGTTTGTCTCTCCTCAATCGCACTTCATCATGCCCATATAATAGGATTTGATGTCTAAAGCGGTAAACCAAAGTTTCTTAGTATTTGTAAGGTAGTAATTAATAAAGGACCAATCAAATGCAGCGTTAAAGTAGAAGCAAAAACAATGTCGTTGTCAATATCAGATAGACTTTTAATCCCAATCAGAAAATTGACGCGTAACTATTTTGTTGAAGACACTCGCTCGCTGAGAATCTCTAATGATAATCCTGTTACTTCTAATGCTTTTGGGTCGGCATTCTGATTCACAGGCTTAAGTTCACATGCAAAATATTTAGTTTCATCACTAACCAAACATGCACCTATGGATAATAGGCTATATTCGGCAATTATAGGCACGCGTTTCAACATCGACCGAAATGAATATTTCAGGTTTTAGCTCACTGGTATTAAAGGTTCCACAGGGACAAGCGGGGGACGATTTTTAATAGCCTTCAATGTTGAGGAATGCCTGTTTTCGTTCTTTTGCCAGAACCTTTCGTTTTCCAATGATGACCAGAAAAAACCGTAATATCAAAGGGTGCTGCGTACCTTCGCCATAAGCATAGTAGGTTTACTTCTGCCTAATGCATAACCCTAATTCAATGAAGCAGTTTGGCCCAGACCCAACTCCAAAAGAGAACACGACGCAACAGCGATGAAGCGAAGAAAAAATATCATATACAATTAATGCCTGTTCAAATGCCTGTTCACCATCTATCACGATCATTTTGTATCCCAACTCATCTTCAATGACAGGCTGAGCAACTGTATCAAAAAAATTCTGAACATCCTGATAGTCTTCATGCTCGCTATTCAGAAGTCGGACGACAAATGCATGCGGTCTCTCCAGCGCTTCCAACAATCCGACAATTTGTTTCAATTTATCCTGTAAGGTAGCCCTAGATGCGAAGTTGATACGATTAAGCCAACTGTGAGAGTCTAAACTTTCATCATCTACTCGAAATAATCGCTGTGTATGGTGGCTGGATAAGCCGTAATTAAATAAACGTAAAGACCCTGTGTCCGTGGAGCAAAGCGGCAGATTCAAAGGAATTACCGGCTTTCCGGCATCGTGATATAAATTTGCTAAGAACAGCACGCCTTCCGATCCTCCAACTGTAATCAAAATATCTCCCCAGTGCGCTTGCGTCTCCATGCGTTTGCTAGCCATATTCCAGTGAGAGGCATTTTCAATTTTTACAAGATTAGAGTTGCGCATCTCACTCCATAATGGCAGGAACTGTTCAGGTATCTGTTCTTCGTTTTTATGGTGCTGAACAGCTATTACTAATGGGTTTTGAGCTTGGCTTGGACGACGTGTTAAATTTTTCTTTATAGACTCCCAGATTAACCAATCAAAGCAAATAGGAAGGTTATCATGGGAGCGATGTTTTTCTGCATCTACAGGTACAACAAATCCTGCTCCCCGTTCTATGAATTCGCCGACTAAACACTCTATAAGTTCACGCGCATGTTTTACATTATTGGTTTGTGCAGCCGCAGGATTTTCAGGAATGCTTCCTGAAATATGAATGCGACGTCCTATAAGCGAAGAGATTGCCATTATCGATCCTCCATGACAGGGGAAGAACACATCCCCTTTAATGCCGTTTTAAGATGTTCAAACTGTAAAGGCTTATCTGGAAAAGCCATAGCTAGTGCAGTAGGATAAAGACGCGTACGGATATCCGAATAAGTCCATTCAGGAAATCCATTTTGAGCTCCAGTTAATGAAACAAGATCATTAATCTGAAATTCAGACAGCCCTAGTCCTGCAAGATCCATATTAAATAGTTGACGCCTTTCATCGGCGTTGGGCCTACGAAACTCTTCAACTATGGCAGCACGACGCCTTAGCGCAGCATCTAATGCCGACAAACGGTTAGTGCACAAGAACACAACAATTCGGCCTCCGAACTTACGTAGTTCATCTATGCATTGTATCAGAGTGTTTACCGCTACTTTATCTTCATGGTGGCTATGTTCCTGTGAACGGGCTGCTGCAAGTGAATCTCCTTCATCAATAATCAGAATAGCCCGGCGCCCTTTACCAGCGGACTGAGTGACTTTTTGGAAAGCCTCAGTGATAAGAGTACCCATTTCCCCCACTTTTCCATTGCCTCTTACGCGGTTACTAAGTTTAAAGAGAATAGAATCCTCTGCGCGGGATTCAGCAATGAGCAGGTTGGCGATACATTCTGCTGTGGCAGTTTTACCTGTTCCTACATCTCCATGGAAGATAACTAAAGGATACTGCTCGGCTACCAGGTCGCATAACGTGAGCTTTCCTCCGTGATGTTTTTTGTTCCATGTTCTTAGTTCTCCCAGGTTGAGCAATAAACGTAGTTGGTCATGAACACGGGAATATCGTTCACGAAAACCCAGGAGGGTTTCTTGGCGTGCAGTAATAGCTGCATCAGGTAAAATCGTTTCGCTATCAAAAATTCTTGCCTGATTCATGCTCCATAGTCCTTTCTTTGCATTCCGTAGGCATTACTAGCGTAATCGCGTCCGCCTGTCGCCTTTAACGTTACGTGGCTTGTATCGACTTTCGTCGGCACCCATCCAATTTTAAGCTTTTTGGACATCTTCTCACGAGCCTCACTCGTATAAGAAGGTAAATAGTATAAAACGATTCGAAGGTAAGGACTATATACCTTAGGCCATAATACACCTCCAGGACGACTCATTTTGAGATTTCCAGATGTGGTGTTAATTTCATATTGTATTGCCCGCATTTCCACTCCAGAACTTAGCAAAGTCACATCGACCTTTTTTAAATAATTATTTTTGGCCAGCAACTCAATATCATGCCCATATTCTCGGGCTTTTGCCTCGGTTATTGCTCCGGAGCTTGCTGCAATCATTACCAAATCCGTCGTGACACAACAGTGCACGGCTTCAATATCAGCGACTGAGTAAGTTTCTGTACCAGTTGTCGTATAACTCATCTTTAATCGGTTGTTTTGAAACGAGGGCCGAAGATTTCCTTCCAAACATCGTTATCGTT
>JAUJNL010000148.1 GCA_030448185.1 Cytophagales bacterium
CCAGGTGAAACTCGATACTTTCTTTTTTGAACCGTTCGAGTTCAGCCAGGGAGAAGCGCCATTTGTTGAGCAGAAATACGCCCAGTTCGGTAAGCACAGCCACCAGCGTCAGGAAAAAGGCTACTGCCGCTACAATAAGTTCATCGGGCAGGCTGATAAACTCGTGCTCCCGCCGGAGCAGGTACCGGAATATTCCGTTCCGGATCACTAGCAGCACAAAGAGCACCCAGACAATATCGGCCAGAAATTGCCAGACTACGCGACGGGCCGGGAAGGCAAGCCAAGGAATGGTTCGGTCAAACCACTGATGGATTAGCCTTACGCCCCCAATGGCAAAAAAAGCGGATACAATAGCCTGGATGTATTCGGCGAAATTCGGGTAAAGTGGGTAATTGCGGTAAATCAGCGCAAATATAAGATCCGTCAGGAACCGGACACTTATCCCTGTCAGGAGAATACTTCCCCAGCGCCACCATATACTATTCGTCCAAAAAGGGATTCCGACCTTCATACTATCCCTGTACCGGTCTTCCATCATAAGACATCGGGCCAAGGTAAATGTAGGAAATATTCGGGATTCAGGACAGGCATCAGGCCGCTTCTGGGGTCAGCATTCCAATCTGCAGCGTAATCCGCTGATTTATTCACCCAGTACCATCTGGTTGCCGATCTCAACCTCCTGCTGGTGCGCCTTAATCCAGTTTTGTACGCTCACATGGTTTACATTAAGTACCCTGGAAATAGCCCGCATGCCAAGTCCTTCCAGGTACATCTGATACGCCTGACGTTTGACTTCTTTTGGCTTGGCCGTAGATTTAAGTGAAACTGTGTAGCGGTAGGTGCAGATTTTACATTGGTACCGCTGGCGTCCACCAACGAAACCATCTTTCATGTATTGGTCGCTTTCGCATTTAGGGCAATTCATAAGGGAATCTGAAAAAGAGGTTGTACTGGAAAGTATATTTCCTGAAAATACAACCCCTAGCTATTATTACTCAACAAATTGAGGGTGACCTGCATGATTAGGCAGGTCAATTTTAGAATACGGTAAGTAAGGTACATGTAATTACAAATGAACCCCGCGAATAGGGTGTTTAGAACCAATCTCAGCCGCTTTTGCTCAAATAGTCCGCTACATTCCGGGGATTCTGTTATTTTTACCCGTTTTTTCTTAACTATATAGCTTGTTAACCTCCGTATACATGAGACAAAAAATTGTAGCTGGCAACTGGAAAATGAATAAGACCCTGGAGGAAGGGCTTACCCTGACTTCTGAACTGACCAATATGGCCGGTGATGAAGTACGGAGCGGAGTACAGGTAGTGCTTTGTACGCCATTTATCCACCTTGCAGCGGTAGGAAAGCTGATCAAATCCTATTCGCATTTTGCTTTAGGGGCTCAGAACTGCCATCAGCAGGTATCGGGTGCTTATACGGGTGAAATTTCCGCTCCAATGTTGCAATCTATCGGTGTCAACTACGTAATACTCGGACATAGCGAACGCCGTCAGTACTTCAACGAAGGCAATGACCTGTTGCGTCAGAAAGTAGATCAGGTATTAGCTCATGGAATGCGCCCTATCTTCTGCTGCGGCGAAACGCTGGAGCAGCGTGAGCAGGGGATTCATCTGGACTTTGTAACTAACCAACTGTCAGAAAGTTTGTTTCACCTGGACAATGAGGCGATTGGGCGCGTCGTTATAGCGTATGAACCCATATGGGCGATTGGTACGGGAAAAACGGCTTCCACTGCACAAGCCCAGGAAATGCACGCGTTACTGCGCAAACACCTGGCCGGCAAGTATGGACAAGTAGCCAACAGTATTTCGATTCTATATGGGGGTAGTGTCAACGCCGGGAATGCCAAAGAACTATTTGCCTGCCCAGATGTAGATGGTGGCCTGGTAGGAGGTGCCTCCCTGAAGTCAAGAGAATTTACTGATATTATCAAATCAATATGAGCGCAAGCCTTTCCGGAAGTGCCTGCTTCCGGAAAGTTTCCTTTAAGCCAATGAAATACCTGTTTGTCGGTCTTCTTTTTCTGATGCTTGCCGCCACTGCGGGAAGCCGCACCATTCAGCCGCTGGCTAAGGACAAGTGTGAAGTGTATGGTCTTATCTATATTGAAGAAAAGGACCGTGCCTACGCCGATTACCGGGTATACGTGGAGGAAAATGAGAGCATGGCTGATCTCCCGGTTTTTCTGGAAGATAACTCACTATACGCCGACCGTAGTGGTATGTGGTATTTTACCAAAAACCGTAATGAAGCACACTACCGCATTTTTTTGGAAAAAAATAAGTCTTTCGCGGACTTCTCGGTGTTCTACACCAATACCCGTTCCTTTGCCGGATGCCGGTAAAAATAGTCTTCTTTAACCAATAGTTTACCTGGTTTATTAAAAAGACTCTTCCATACTTGCACTGGCCGGAATTTGAAGGAGGTTACTTTCATTTTACGGCATTTTCTTTTCTGCTCGGAATTAAATAACTGTAAGTAGGGCTACTCAAGACCTGGTTTTTAGGGAAGGTAAATTTAAAAAGTGTACTTGACTTTATTGCAAACTCCTGCAATGGTCAAATTTCCTTCCTATCGGCGTATATAAGCCGTGTAAGGTTGTCAGTGGGAATGTTTTGATTCCTGAGCATTGAATAGTAATTTTTGCCATTGACTGAATAGAAGCGCTTCTGCCAACCTATAACCCCGGCAACCTTGGAATTTATTCAACTAAGCCTTACTGTCCCACCGGATTGGGCTGATATTATGATTGCCGAACTGGCCGAAATCGGGTATGAGTCCTTCGTGGAGACTCCGGAGGGGGTAGACGCTTATGTACAAAGCAGCCAGTTTAATGAAAATAACGTGAGGGAAATTGTACAGAAGTACGCAGGCGTAGCCGAAATATCGTACTCCTTTGTTCAGCTTGCTAAGGAAAACTGGAATGAGGAATGGGAGAAGAACTACCAACCCATTTTTATTGACAACCAGTGCGTAGTAAGAGCCTCTTTTCACCGGATAGAAGCCAAGTTCCGGTACGAGATTATTATTAACCCGAAGATGTCATTCGGGACCGGGCATCATGAAACGACTTACCTGATGCTGTCAACTCAGCTGGAGATGAACTTTGCGGGAAAAAGGGTAATGGATGTAGGGAGTGGAACCGGAATACTAGCCGTAATGGCCTCCAAAATGGGAGCAGCGCAGGTAGATGCCTTTGACATTGAAGAATGGGCCGTAGAAAACGCCATCGAGAATACCCAACTGAACGGCTGCAGTAACATCAGTGTGCAACAAGGAACTATTAATAAAGTACAATTACAGAGACGCTACGATATTGTGCTGGCTAATATCAACCGGAACATACTGCTGCAGGAAATCCCCCAATACGTGACCTATCTGGTTGAAGGCGGTTTGTTGCTCATCAGTGGGTTTTACGAACAGGACATAAGCGATCTGGAGAAAATTGCCAGTCAACACCACTTACAGCAAATCAGGCATATGACAAAGCACAATTGGGCCTCCGTGCTTTTCAGGAAGAAACAGATATTTGCATGAGAACTTTATACTTCGCCTTTTTACTGATTTTGCTTACTGGCCTTGTGCAGGCACAGTCCTACAAAATTTCGGATAAACACGATGAGTTTATCCGGGATATCACTACTATTCTGACAAGCACTAAGAATGCGGAAGCGATTCAGACGGGCAAAGACCTGGAAACAATCTGGTCAGGTAGTTTAAATGATGCCCAGAAAGATAAGCTCATTGCCATTACCCGCAAGCTGGCTGCCAAGAAGTTTAAAGCACTGCCGCATTTCAAGCAATTACTTGAATCCGTTACGTACGCGGTTACTAAAGAGAATATCCAATCCGTCGAATTGTCTAAGCTGCTGAATGTAGCCGAAAAGGTAGTGGAACAGTATGACAGCAAGCAGACTACCAAATTCCTGGAAATTACGAATACTTTTTTCCGTAAGAGGGCATTATACGCTACCAATTATAACCGGCTTTATGCACAGGGAGGAACGTATACCTTTGAATTTATTGAAGAAAAGTCCGTAGAAACAGAAGACCCGGCTAAAACAGACGAGAAAAAACACGACAACGGCTGGTTCAATAATTTTGACAATCCTTCGGCCAATCTCGATTCCTTGGCGGGTCCATCGGAAGAAGCCGCTAATGAAATATATACCAAGGAGGAGCATCCGGCCGTTACTGGCGCCGTTTTAGTATTAAAGGCCACTAATCTGGTGTTTGCTACCGCCCATGATTCGGTAACCTTATCTGAAACAACCGGTTCGCTAATGTTGAAAAATGGTGTTATGGTGGGCACTGGCGGTAAATTTGATTGGAGTATGGCGGGTTTGCCCCAGGTATACTGTCAGTTTAAGTCCTACCACCTTGACATCAAAAACCCTAAACTAATCTCTGATGATGTAGTACTGACTCACCCCGAAAAGCTTACTGCTCCGGTACCAGGTGTCTTTGAGTTTGCGAGTAAAAAACATGCCAGTCCGGAGATGGCTCAGTACCCACGATTTATGTCGTTGTACAGCAATATTGTCGTGAAGGACTTGGGCAAAAATCTGGTTTACAAAGGCGGTTTTTCACTGATTGGCCGGAAGGCTTATAGTAGTTCACTCAGCGACCGGCTTTGTGCCCTTGATTATGTGGATAGTGGCGAGACTAAATTCAAGACCCGCAGCAAACGGTATGAATTCGGCGATTCTCTGATTACGTCCCCTCTGGTAAGTATCTCTATCCCACTCAAGCGTGATTCATTATTTCATCCGGCAGTAAAGCTTCTCTATAACAAAAATACGGCTACGCTTCGCCTCAACAAAGACAATGGCGGTTATCAGAATACACCTTATGTGAACTCTTTCCATAAAGTGGATATGACCATTGATGGGTTGCAGTGGAATATGAAAGCCTCAGAACTTAATCTGTACACCGTAGGAGCCCGTAATGAAGTACCAGCTGTATTCGAATCGTACGACTTCTACGACTCAACCCGTTACACCAGTCTGAAGGGCTCTTATAACTTCCATCCCCTCCAGATTCTGATGGGGTACTCAAAAAAGATCAATTCTTTTGAGTTCTATGCCGATGATCTGGCCCGGGAATATAAGTTAAATCCCGTGGTGTTCCGGGGGGCTATGCTCCGGATGGCCCAATACGGCTTTGTGAACTTTAACCCCGAGACCGGTTTAATCAAAATGAACCGCAAGGGTGACCATAACGTGTATGCCAGCAACAAAAAGCGTGATTACGATAGCTTCCGGATGGAATCAAGGGTGGTCGGTCAGGCCAATGCTACCCTGGATCTAAGTAGTAACGTTCTTACCATCCGGGGAATTGATAAGTTTCCGCTGAGCGAAAAGCTGCAGGTATATGTAGTGCCCCGTAAGAAAGAAATTCAGCTGTTGAAAGACCGTAACTTCCTGCTCGAGGGAGAAGTGCGGGCCGGCAACTTCCGGTTCAAAGGTTCTGGTTTCTCCTTCCTTTACGATGAATTCACCTTGGAGATGAATCAGATTGACACGATTCTCTTTACGCCACAGGAGGCCCGTGGCAAGGCAGATAGCGTGCAGTTGGGTTCAGAAATACGGTATTCAGCCGGTACTTTATACGTGAACAAGCCTGATAATAAGGCTGGTCTGAAGGACTATCCTGAATATCCACGTTTGAATGTACAATCAGGAGCAGCTATTTACTTCGACCAGTCTGACCGGGTGTGGGGCGCCTATAACCGCAATGTCCGCTTTGAAATTCCTACAGTAAATGTAGACAGCCTCAACTCTAAGGATCCGCAGTATAAAGGCATTTTTTATTCAGATGGTATTTTTCCGGCGTTTGAGGAGAATCTGGCTCCTATGTCAGATAACTCTTTGGGCTTCCGGCATGCGGTACCTAATAATACGTATAATCTGTACGGAGGAAACAGTAAAATGACTTTTTCCAGCGACCTGATCATGGACCGCAAAGGGCTACGGGCCTCGGGCAAAATAGAGCATTTAAGTACGACCCTGGCGGCAAAAGATATTCTGTTTACTCCGGACTCGGTAGTGGCTAAAGGAGCCGCAGCAGAGATAAAAGAAGCCACTATTGGCGAAGCTATTTTCCCCAAAGTGAGTGTAAAAAATTACAAACTTAACTGGCGGGCTAAGGTAGATAGCATGATCATTTCGAATACCACTATTCCATTCGAAATTTATAAGGAAACCGGAGCAGTGTTTAATGGAAGTGTAATCGTCCGTAAAACGGGGCTCTTTGGAATGGGGAACTTTGAACGGAAAGACTCAGAGATCAATTCTACCGCTTATAAATTTGAACCAACTAAGTTTACCGCCGGTGATGCCGATTTCAGAATCAAATCGGTCAACAAAACCAAACCGGCATTGCTGGCCAATTTTGTAAACGTAGACTTTGACATGGCTAAAGGACTGGCGGTAATCAATACCAGTACCAATCCGGAACTGGTCGGATTTGCCAGCCTGGAGTTTCCGTACGCTGCCTACAAAACTTCCATCAATAAGGCAACCTGGCTGCTTGACAAGAAACTTGTACTGATGGAGGAGATGTTGCTACTACTACCTTCACCGCTACCAATCCTGAACTGGAAGAATTGACTTTTAATGCCAGGGTAGCCGGTTACAATATTGATAAATGACCCTTAGTATCTCCGGAATTCCTTATATCGCTTCCGGAGACGCCAGGATTATCCCCAATAAGGGCGTGGTGATGATTACGGAGAATGGCCAGATGCAACCCCTGGCCAAGGCTCAATTGGTCATGGATACGGTTACGGCTTATCACAAGCTGTTTGATGGTAATCTTCAAATTCATTCCCGGTCGAAGTTCTCCGGTGATGCTACCTATAATATACCAATTACGATGGGAAAGATTTTTCGGTGAAGCTGGGTAACTTCGAAACCCGTGAGCTGACACCCGAACGACGTAAAGATGTAGCCCGGAAGTATACCGCTGCTACCGGGTTAATTACGGAAGAAGATAAATTCTTTATCTCTTCCCGGATTCTGTTCAAGGGAAGCCTGACTATGCACTCCTATCGCAAGGAACTGGACCTGGATGGGTATATTAAGCTGGATTTGAAGAGCCAAACCAACCTGGGTACGTGGATTCCTTATAAAAGTGCCCAGGGGGATGCTAACGTGATCATCAATGTCGATGAAAACCTGCGGGATGGTGACCAGTTGCTGACCACAGGCTTGCACGTAGACAAAGAAACCTCTTCTATTTATACTACCTTTTTGTCCCCTAAGCATCACGAAGATGACAAAGATATGTTCCGGTCACGCGGGGTACTTACCTATAATGCCGACAATAATGAATTCAAGATTACTGCTCCAGAACGCGTAAAGAGCAATACGTACGAAGGAAATCAGTTTGTATTGGATGATGCGCACGGCAAGGTAAAACTGGAAGGTAAAGTTGACTTCTTCAACAGCGTGCAGAATGAATATATCCTCTCAGCTGGAACGGCAGAAATCGACCTTGCTTCCAACAGCTATTCCTTCAATACGCTGCTTGGATTCAACTTCCCCATAGCTCAACAAGTAGCCGGAGCTATGTCTGATAAAATAATCGATGCCACTGCGGGTAATAGTACCAGCTTTAAGGAAGCCAATCCGGATAAAGAAGCCCTGTTCGTAAAAATTGCCCAGATTGCGGGTGAAAATGCCGCCAAGAATTACAAGAAAAAATCAGGTGCTGACCACACCCCACTGATTCAGGCCTCCAAACGATTCCTCACGACCCTGGTACTTTCTAATGTAAATCTGAAGTGGAGTGAAGAAAGCAAAGCGTTCTACAGCGTCGGGAAACTGGGAGTATCCAATATTGCCAATGCGGATATCAATGCAGAAATGGATGGTATGGTTGAAATACGGAAGCATACCAGCGGCGATCAGGTAACTATTTACCTGGAAGTAGCTCCTGATCAATGGTACTTCTTTAATTTCCAGCAAAACAAGCTGAGCTTAGTATCTTCAGATGAGGAATTCAATGGAATAGTCAGTGCCAAGAGCAAAGGTTCCAAGCCTGACCAGTACGGAGTCATGCCAGCCACTGCTGATGAAAAGGTGATCTTTAAGGAAAGGTTTGAAAAAGCTTATAAAGGAGTGGTAGCCAAAGCAGTGGATGCTAAAAAAATAGAGGAAAAGAAGAAGAACGAAGAGAAAAAAGACGGTTTTTAAAATCAGATGGCGCTTCCAGGATTGGAAGCGCCATCTGATTTTAAGTCTGCATTAAACCAAACAGGTGCTTGTTTCCGTAAAAAAAGAGGAGTTGTAGCCCGTCTTTCAAGATTGAATGGGGGAAATTGGATAAGAGAAATAGTGAACTAATGCATTGCATTTGGAAGTTTTGAAGACAGACTTATATATTTGATGGATAAAGGTTTCCCAAACGTTAAGAAATTACGTATAATACTTAACCTAAAGATTAAAGAAAAGTATTGCCAATGGATTTGATACTTATTATCAGCGGTTTTTTGATGGCGTATCTGCTTGGATCACTGCCTACTTCGGTTTGGTTGGGCGAGGCGTATTTTGGAATAGACGTACGCGACTTTGGCAGCGGCAATGCAGGAGCCACTAATACATTCCGCGTATTAGGTAAAAAGGCTGGTATCATTGTCATGCTGGTGGATGTCTTTAAAGGCTGGACGGCTACTTCCCTAGCTTTGTTGCTCAACTTTATGGACGTAATTCCGGCGCATGACTTACTGTTGTACAAAGTACTTTTTGGTATTCTCGGAGTGGTAGGACATATTTTTCCGGTGTATGTAGGTTTTAAGGGCGGTAAAGGCGTGGCTACCTTGCTAGGTATGGTGCTAGCCATTCATACTGAAGCTGCCTTAATGTGCATTCTGATATTTCTGATCGTATTGCTGGCTTCAAAATACGTTTCACTGGGCTCACTGATTGCGGCTCTGGCTTTTCCGATTCTGCTATTATTGCCGCAATTCAGTCCCGAAGATCCGAGGATGATTCTTTTCGGTTTTGCTATGTTTGCCATTGTGGTATTGACTCACCAGAAAAATATTATCCGGCTCATCAATGGCGAAGAAAGCCGGACGAAGATCCGATTGAGGAAAAAGTAGTGCGGCTAATGCATCAACTCAAAAAGACTTCGGGAAGGGTTTACGAAGTCTTTTTGTTTTAAGTTTATATCGGTTTGCCAAGGAACGACATTTATTTTCATGAAGTGGTATGATGGAAGTTTATGCGTATATGATTCAATAAGGAAAGGAGTTGAGGAAATGAATTTATTATATTCAGACATGAACCGAATCAGTACTGAAGTCTAACCTAGGCAGTTGGTTAGGCCTATAGAACTCGACTACTAGTGAACTCATCAGCTTCTATAAGAGTCACGGATAGAAAAGTGGTCCC
>JAUJNL010000010.1 GCA_030448185.1 Cytophagales bacterium
GGATTGGTCCTTTTTGAAAAAAAATGGACAAAAATGAAAATTTTTTGAAAAAGGCTCGTATGTATAGACTGCATAACAAACGACAATAAGGTCATTATGAATTATTTAAATAAAAATAACTGGAAAAATAGCCTTAAAAGGGGTGTATTTGCCATGGCTACTGCTGCCTGTACCCTGCTGTATGCGTGTGAGCAAAAGCAAGGAAACATGGATGCTGATGCCAACTCCTCACAGGATACTATAAATGTAGATAATGGAGCTGGAGCAGGTTATAGCACTGATACTTCAGGCCGGGCTTCTAATGATACGACTAATACCAATCAGGGCGTAGGGCCGGGCATGATGAGCACTCCTAATTCGGATACCATTGGTTCGCAGCCGGCTGGTGTCGGCAATCGTAATACGGGAGCAACCAGTACGGATAGTGATCCCACCGGAACTTCAGATAGAAAAGAGAAAAAACAGTAAAACCAATCAACCGTTAAAAGCAAAAGCGGAGGCTTTTGATACATACTGCCGGAAATACAATCACTTTGAAAACGCATCACAGATTTTAATCCGGTTAGTGATCCATGTTAATAAACTATAATTTAGCTATGAAAACCTCAATTTTAAGTAAAGTTAAATCAGCTACTGCCAAAGGCGCTTTCGCAGTAGCTACTGTAATGTTCTCCATGTTATATGCTTGTAGTCCTGGAACTTCCTCACAAACCGGTGCCAATGGTAACTATAACTATGGCGGAACCGGAACCGGAGGAAGTGAAAACTCCAGCAGTGGCAATACCAGCACGGGTACTACGGAGTCGGGAACTTCCGGCACTACGGGTACCACCGGTTCGGGTACGAACAGCTCAAATATGAACACCGGTTCTTCCGGAGGGGGTAATACCGGCACGAACAATGCTGGCTCCAGCACCGGAACTTCCGGAATGGGCTCTGGCAGCACCGGGTCAGGAACAACCGGTACCGGAACTAACAATTCGAACATGAACACCGGATCAATGGGGGGGGGTAACACCGGCACCAATACGACCGGATCGAGCACTGGTACCAGTGGAACGGGTTCGGGAACGACCGGCAGTTATGGTAATACCAACTCTGCCACCGGAACCGGAACGGGTACCGGCACTGGTTCCAGTACGTATGGCAACACGGGCACCACTGGTTCTGGCAGCCAGACTGGAACGACGAATCAGGGGACTACCGGCACGACTCAATCCGGCACTCAGAACTCGGGCAGCAATAGTTCAACCGGAACGGGTTCTTCCGGCTCATCCACTATGATGCAAGATACCACCCGTACCAATCAGACCGGCACTGGCACTACTGGTTCTGGAACTACAGGATCAGGAACTACAGGAAGCGGTAACCGCAGTGACCGTACCGGTACTGAAACCACGCCCCGGACTGGCACCACCGGAAACACGCAAAGCAGCAGTTCTTCCACTTCCGGAAGCAGCAGCGCTACCGAAAACCGGGGTGGAACCAATGCCAACAGCGGTCAGAAATCATCCACTACTAAGAAGACTACCACTACCAAGGGTAGTTCCTCTACTTCCGGAACCAATCAGAAAGACCAGTAATGGCGCATAAATCCGGAAAACAGAAAGGCGCACCAAAAAGGTGCGCCTTTCTTATCTCATTACTTTACCATGATTAGTATCATTATTCCCACCTTTCAGGAGGCAGAAGGTATTGGCGCCTTGGTTGCTTATTTACAAAAAGATACCAACGTGAGTGACATTATAGTAGCCGATGGAGGCAGCACCGATGATACCGTGCTTAAGGCCCGTCAAGCCGGAGCCCGCGCCATTATTTGCCCCTGGAAAGGACGGGCTTCGCAGATGAACGCAGGAGCTGGCATGGCCGTTAACCGAATCCTGTATTTTCTGCATGCTGACTCGTATCCGCCGGTCGGCTTTGTTCAGGATATAGTTGGAGCTGTCAGTCATGAATACCAGAGTGGCTGTTACCGGCTTTCCTTTGACTACCCGCATTGGTTTTTAATGGTTAACTGCTGGTTTACCCGGTTCAATATAGATTCAGTCCGGTTTGGGGACCAGAGTTTGTTTATAACCCGCAAACTATTCAAAAAAATTGGGGGTTTCCGGGAAGACCTGATAGTAATGGAAGATCAGGAAATAATCAAACGGATTAAAAGGTATTCACGCTTTAAAGTTTTTCATCGTGCAGTCACCACTTCAGCCCGGAAATACCGGCAGAACGGCATATACAGCTTGCAAGCCACTTTTTGTATCATATGGTTTCTCTATAAGCTGGGAGCCTCCCAGGAAAAACTCTTGCTCACGTACCGAAGGCTGATCCGGCAGGATAAGGTATAAGCAGGAAATGAAACCGGTGGTCTTTTCTGAGTCCATTCAATAAAAATTGAAAATACCGTTCTGGTTAGCATAGTATAGGATTACCACTCATTTGTGGGAGTCCTGGATGCAATGAGTGACTACTGAATTGCATTAATGAAAAGTCTCACCCGTTACTTCGGACAGGTATAGACAACTATGCTATTTGAATAGGAACCAACCGAACCTAATGTAATGGGAAAGCTTCACCCTATTACATTAAAAATAAGCAAGGTTATCAGCAACCCGGTCAGTCCCATCAGCAGCGACATTATTGTGATATTACGGTACGCATCCCGGAGGGTAAGCCCCGTAAACTGGGAGATTACCCAGAAATAGGAATCATTGGCGTGAGAAACGGTCATGGCTCCCGATCCAACTGCCATAGTCAGGATGGTTAATTCAAGGGAAGTATCAAAGCCTAACTGGGGAGCCAGTGGAGCCAGCAAAGCAGAAGATATGACCATGGCAGCCGTGGTGGAACCCTGTGCCGTTTTGAACAAAGCAGCCAGCAGAAAAGCAATGACCACAAATGCATTGCCGGTAGCCTGCGAACCGGTAATCAACCCTTCGACATACTGCGTAAGTGGAGTGGCTTTCAATAAGGCCCCGAATGCCCCACTGGAACCCGTAATCAGTAGGATAGGGCCGGCTTGGGCAACACCGGCGCTAATCCAGCGGGTCAGGTGCTCCTCGTCCCAGGCGGGCATCAGCAAGGCCATCCCGAGTAATACACCAATTAATAAAGCCATCAGGGGCTGTCCCAGAAATTCCAGGGTGAGTCCAGCCCAACCCGGCAGCTGACTCATCCGTCCAAAAGCCGCTCCGGCAATGCAAAGCAGAGGAACTACTAATGGCACAAAGGAGCGCAGCGTGGAAGGCAGGTTACGGATCTCCGATACCGGAGTAGCCACGTTCACTTCTGATTTCACCTGTACCTTCCGGGCCGCATAACGGATAAATACATAAGCCACCACAATAGTGGGTACGGCTACGGCCAACCCGATCATAATGACGGTTCCTAAGGATGCTCCGAAGGAACCGGCAGCAGCAATAGGGCCGGGCGTTGGCGGAACCAGGGTATGCGTGGCATACAAAGAACCTCCCAAGGTAATACCCACGCCAGCCGGGTTCTTGCCAGCTCGTAAAGCCAGTCTTTTCCCTAAGTTGGTCAGGACCACAAAACCCGAATCGCAGTACACCGGAATGCCCATCAGGCCTCCGATTACCGCTACGGAAGCGGCGGGTCTCCCCGATCCGAATACCCGGATGACGGCGTTGGCAATCTGAATAGCCGCCCCGGATTTTTCCAGAATCACCCCCATCAGCGTCCCGGTTACAATCATAAGACCAATGTTTCCCATCATGGCGCCAAATCCCGCGTTAATCGTTTTGACAATTTCTACCGGCGGCATGCCTACCGTAAAGCCTACGCCAAAAGCCGTTAGCATCATGGTAATGAACGGGTGAATTTTCAGTACCGAATTCAGAATAATAATCACCGCGATGGCAGTTGCCAGGATGAGGAGCAAAACGGGACCTTGAACCATAAAGGGTGGATAGAAGGAGTGTCACCGGCAAAACCGGACCTGCCGGAACAGATAAATGGGAATCTCTTTAGCGTACCCAAAATAATGATTAAATTGGAATGCTGTTCATAAGACAAATTTCTCGTCCGCTTCCTGATCAATGCTCCAACCTACCATTGACTGGCTGGCTGCCCTGAATCTGCTGGGAGTTGCCCAGGGGGTTTTCCTGGCCATCATATTTTGTACGCTTACCCAGGGCCCGATTCTGGCCAACCGGATTCTGGGGGCGCTGCTGGCCGCTACGGCGTTTATCGTGCTGGAAGTTTTCCTGGGATACACCGGGTACATCCGGTATGTTCCGGCGCTGGTCAATGTGGAAGAGCCTTTTGGTTTTCTCATCGGACCGCTGACTTTTCTGTATACGTTAGCCCTCACCCAGGCCCAATTCCGATTTAACTGGAAAAAATTCGGCTGGCACTTCCTCCCTTTTGGGCTACAGGCACTCGGCCGGTTGCCATTCTACCTCCAGTCCAGCCACTACAAACTGCAGGATACGGCGGGCAGTTTTCATCAACCGGTACATGGTTGGTTGCCGGCCCGGAAAATTCTGTGGTACCCGGAATATAATTTTTTGGTCAGCACTTGGTTAGACGTAGCTACGTTTGGCTCTATGCTGGTATACTACGTACTGAGTTTCTATCTTATAAAGCGCTACACTCAGCAGAAAAAAGAATCTCTCTGGAGCCCAAAGGAGCCTTCCCTGCGTTGGCTAACCCGAACCCTGCTGCTATTTGCCGTTTTTTTGCTGCTGGCAATTTTCTTTTCCTTCACTTCGGACGACGACCTGGGCGACATTTACATTGCTACCGGCTGCTCGGTGATTTATTATACCCTCACCTTTTACCTGATCAGCCACCTTCAGCAACCCGTCACTCTTTCAGATGGCCAACGCAAAAAGTACGAAAAATCGTCGCTGGATGAGGAGATGACGCATGACATTAAACGTAAATTGACGGAATGCATGGAATCGGGGAAGCTTTACCTGAATAATGAACTGACCCTGCCTCAACTGGCCGAAAGAGTACGGGTGTCTACGCATCATCTTTCACGGGTGATCAATGAGCAATTCGGGCAGAACTTCGCTGATTTTGTGAACCAATACCGGGTGGAAGAGATTAAGCGGCGGCTGCTGGACCCGCAGTATGCTCATCTGAAGATCGAAGAAATAGCCTATCAGTCGGGTTTCAGCACGAAGTCAACTTTTGGGAGTGCCTTCAAAAAATTTACGGGCATGACACCCTCCGAATACCGGAAAAAAGCCACTGAACGCATTATTACGGAAGGATAGAATAAATAATTGTTGAATTGTTGAATTGTTGAATTGTTGAATTGTTGAATTGTTGAATTGTTGAATTGTTGAATTGTTGAATTGTCCTATGTTGAATTGTTGAATTGTTTCTTCACTAAATGATTCTTTTTCTAAGAAGGTGGGTGAAAGCTTTTTCAGCCATCAAACAATTTAACAATACAACAATTATATTATTCGATAATTCTATCCTTCTGTAATTCATTTGTTAGGTCAATTTTATAATTTCGTACGCCGGAATTACCGGAAAAGTCTTCTTTTGGAGGCGGTGGTTTTACTTTTGGGTGTCAAAATCACGCACCTATGCAAGTACTTACCCCTACCGGTCAACCGCGGCACTACTACCTGGACTGGCTCCGGGTGCTGGCCTTCGGGCTACTTATTTTCTACCACACCGGCATGTTTTTCGTGGGATGGGATTGGCACATTAAAAATAACCGCCTCAGCGAAACGATGGAGCTCCCAATGATTTTTTCGGGCCAGTGGCGCATGTCACTGCTGTTTATCATATCGGGGGCCGCCGTGTTTTTTGCCCTGCGCAAACGTACTACCGGACAATTTGCCAAGGAACGACTCAAGCGAATCCTGCTGCCACTCGCATTTGGGATGTTTGTAGTGGTTCCGCCGCAGATTTACTTCGAACGGCTCACCCAAGGTAGTACCTTTAGCTACCTGGAATTTTACCCCTCAGTCTTCCGGTTTCAGCCTTATCCGGAGGGTAGTTTCAGCTGGCATCACCTCTGGTACCTGGCCTATATTTTTGTCTATTCGCTGGTCGGATTGCCATTGTTCCACTATTGGAACAGTGGCAAGGCTGACCGGATTGCGGGCAAACTTGCCCGTTGGTTAAGTAAACCTTTGGCATTGTGGCTGCCGGCCTGCTGGTTGCTGGCCGGCGATGCCTGGTTGGAAGACCGATGGCCATCCAGCCACGACCTTATTTTTGACTGGGCCAATCATTTCCAATACTTCTCCTTGTTTTTGTTCGGATACTTTATAGCCTGGCAACCCGTTTTGGCAGAATCGGTTCAGCAGCAGCGGAAAGTGAGCCTAACCATTGGACTGACGACCCTTACGATTCTTTATGCTTTCTTCTGGTTAGACTGGCAAGAGCTGGAAGGCCTTCAGGACACCATTTATGGTATTATTAAATTTATTAATATCTGGGCGTGGCTACTAATCATTCTGGGCTTTGGCCGGGCCTTGCTGAACCGTAACAGCGCCTTTCTGCGCTATGCTAATGAAGCCGTTTATCCGTTTTATATTCTTCACCAGACCATTATCATTTGCCTCGCCTATCCGATGATTACCTGGGACCTGTCCATCGGAGTTAAGTTTGGCCTCATCAGTGCAGGAACTTTTGTTATCGCCTGGATACTCTACGAAGGACTAATCCGCCGGGTAAATCTGCTCAGGCCCTTATTTGGGTTAAAGATGAGAGGCCAACGTTCCTCCCAGACGGCTAAAATCAAAGAAGCGGCCATTTAAGTAAGGGTACAGGCTGAATGCTAAAGATTAGCTGTAAACTGCTTTCTTAAGATGATAAATGAGAGAGCCGATCATTTATGTGAGCCTCTATAGGCGGTAAAAGCCAACCGTAAGGAGTTTCGTCCGTTGGACCGGATAAAATTAAGGGTGGCTTGCATGTTACTGGGTTATTTTTTAATTTATCTGGAACAAACCCTTCTTATCACCCTGCTATTGTAAACTTTCCTATGCAAACCCCGATCCCATCGTTAGTAATAGTCATCTTGCTTGCTTTAGCCGGCACTAATTGCGCCCGAAAAACTTCCCAAACGGGATCTGCTCCATCTTCCACCAACTCCCCTGCGGCTACTGGTACCTCGTCTGATAATTCCCAACCTTCTTCAACCGCTACGACCAGCGGAAATACAGCCAGTAGCCCATCCACTAAGGAATATGCGGCATATGCAGGACGATATAAAATGGAATCTGATGAAGTTGGGTACTTAAATGTCGTTTTGGAGGACAATAAGTTATATGGTTATCCTGATAACCAACCTAAAACTGAAATCAAGTACGAAAGCAAGGATCGTTTCAACTTCGAGACCCCCAGAGGGAGTGGTACGGTAACGTTCACCCGTGACAGCCAGCAACAAATAACCGGCATGATTGTTATGGTCAATGGAAATGCACTCAAAGGGGAGAAGGTAAAACAGTAACCATCTTCTGCCTCTCAATCCTTTATTGACTAGGCTGCGCCTTCCCTTGATGGGTTAATAGCAGGGGAAAATATAAAGGCGGTACTGTTAATCCAAGTTATCCCTTTATAAGGATTCATTCTCCAAGGGAAGCTTACACAGGCCAGTCCGATTATTTTCATTCAACGCACCCCTTTTATGACACTAATTGCAAAATACTTTTCAGATGCTTCAGCTATCCGGTTTTTAGTAATCAATATCTTAATAAGATTGATGCCAAGTTGTTCTGGGCAGTACTACTAAGTTGGCTTTCGGGGGAGAGCCGGCAATGCAATCGGGACCGCCTAATCAGGGGATTAAGGTGGAATATTACCGGGAACGCACTTAACGAAAAGCTAGCTGCCCGGATAGAAGAGTCGGTAAATTATGAATGGGCCTGGCAAACGTGGCTTGCCGGACTGGATGAACTTAATTTTCGGCTAAGTACGCAGGCAGGCTACTGGCTCCCCAATCAGGAGAACACGATATAATTGCTCTGGCTGATGATGGAGTAAAGCTGTGGCTGGGAGGAAATTTACTGCTTGACGAGTGGCAGGCCAATCAGTAAAGAAGTATTCAGCCAAGATCAGACTGGCAGGCCGGTAAGTTTTATGAGTTAAGAATTGAGTATTTTAACCACCACGGGCCAGGAATGATGAAGCTGTACTGGTCCTCTCCGGAGGAGGCCCGAAAAGTGTCTTTGATATCATTAGTGCCCCGGAAAAGACGCTGATTTCTAAAAATACTTTCACTGTCCGACCAGTCCCCGCCGGCAGGGCCAGTAGTGGTCCAGGCAAAAACGCCACCCAAAGAATCTCCCTAAGACCATTCCGCCAAAAACAGCAAAGGGTAAGATGGTTAAAAACGAGACCAACCTGGGCCTACACCTTCTATCGTAAAAACGGTAGCCCAGCCACCACAACCGGAACTAGCGGCAATGGGAAACTGACAGAACCTGCCATTCCGGCAGAAAAGCCTCTTGCCGCGCCAGAGGTAGGAAAGCCAATGGTTCTGAATCAGGTGATGTTTGAGCAAAGTCAATATATTCTCTGTTCCCAGCCTCGTATGCGGAATTAGACCGACTCGTAAATTCGCTTAAGGAGAATCCGGGAGTAACCATTGAAGTGATGGGTCACACGGATAATGTAGGTGATCCAAGGCTGAATCAGGGCTTATCCGAATTTTCAGTCCTGAGGTGGTGGTTAATTATCTAATTCGTCAGGGAATTGTTGCTGACCGGCTTTCAGCCAAAGGATTCGGCGGGACCCAACCCATTACCTCCAACGATTCCTGAAGCGGGAGGGCCAAAAATCGCAGAGTGGAGTTTGTAGTGGTTAAAAAATGAGCATCTGTTATAAAACGGCAGGTACGCTTACGCCGGTGGCCCTGTACGATTTAGCCATGTAAGGATTAGATCAGCCGTATCCACCGGATGGTAAACTGGCAGGCATCATCAATACAGGCATAATTACCGGCAATTAGCTATTTTAGGACAAGACCATCCCGAGATGAAGTGAAAATAGTTTGTCTATCTGATACCCACGGCCAGCACGGGAAACTGGCCGTTCCTGAAGGCGATATGGTGCTGCACGCCGGAGACTTTACCAAACGGGGAAACTGGGCTGGAAGTGGAGGAATTTTTACGTTGAGTTTGCCCGGTTGCCGCACCGCTATAAAATACCGGGTGGGCGGCAACCACGACTTTTTCCCGGAAGAGAGCCCGGAAGCGTTTGCCGGTATGACTCCGCCAACTGCCATTACCTCAACGATTCTGGCGTGGAGATTGAGGGAATCCGAATCTGGGGCTCTCCCATTACGCCTTTTTTCTATAATTGGGCCTTTAACCGGCACCGCGGCGAGGCGATCCGGCAGCATTGGAACCTAATCCCGCCTGACACGGATATACTCATCATCCACGGTCCAGCTTATCAGATCCGGACCTGACTTTATGGGCATGCACGTGGGTTGCGAGGATTTGCGGCAAACCATCCGGGCCATTAAGCCGCGTCTGCACCTTTGCGGCCATATTCACGAAGGGTACGGCCGGCACCAGAAGATGGGACGTTGTTCCTGAATGCCAGCTTGGTAAACCTGCAATACCAGTTGAGCAATACACCCCAGATAGTGGAATGGACTGATTCGGCCTCGCGTGCGGGATAATTGTTTAGAAAGGAACGCCAGCTCCAGTTGCGCTGGTCTTCGGAAATCTTCTGAATGGCCACGCACTGGGCATTTACCCCAAGTTCGTAATCGGTAAGCAGTTTCTCTTCGCGGATAATTTTTTTGGTTACCGGTAAAACAATTGCGTTGCCGTGGTAATGATTTCGCCTTATTTGTCAGGCTTTGCGAAAGCTATTTTAGTGATAAGAAACAGTCATTGCGAGGCACGAAGCAACTATTCTCAGCGAAGCTAATCCAGACGGGGTGAACATAAGTAGTCTTGCCGGTAGGCCCGAAAGGGATGAGCTACGCTGAGTTTTTCGAGGTTGCTTCACTCGTCTCTCGTTCGCAATGACGCTGTTTTTCAACCGTTTATAAATTGCAATGTACTTTCGTAAGAAGTTCATTAGATAGTTCTCCGGATGCTGGCCGTACACTTTGTAACTGGGGAATTGCGAAACCAGCCGCAGCACTTTCCGGATACCAGGCCAGGTCACATCGTCAAATACAATTACGCCGTTTACGTCCAATATTTTGTCCAGGTAAAAGAAATCTACCAGAATCCAGTCAAATTGTTTGGTAGAATCCACGTAGGCAAAATCAAATTTTTTGGCCCGCGAATAAAAGTTCCGGTAATACCTCACAACCGTATTGTTCCCGGAATTCAATGTGGTCACCATACCCGGCCTGATGCACTAATTCGAGGCCATTGCCTGCCCAGTCTTGCTGCTGAAACTTGTCAATTACAAAGTGCGAACCCCCGTTCTTGACTACTTCCTCCACAATCGAAAGGGTAGAAATTCCGTAAGTCAGCCCGATTTTCGATAGAGCGGAGAACTTCTTTTTCCCGGATAATTTTTTTCAAAAAACTGGCATTGCTCCCGGGAAGTTTCTGAGTGAATCCGGATGAGTTCTCCGCGGCTGTTTCTGAACTCTTTGGTATCAAAGACTTCTTCCAGCAGGGTTTGACCGTTTGTCATAAGGCGTTAGGTTAAGGTTGGTGGTTACATTTCTATTCGCTCCTCTTTCTTTTGATTAATCAAATTAGGTTATTTCAATGTTTTCAGGATACATTTTCTGTTTAAATGTATCCTGAAAACATTTTGTAATCAAGCACTTATTTTTTCATTTTACTCTGACTGTATGATCAATCAATTATGCTATGTTTACAAACGCGAACAACTTTGACAGGATTCAAAAAAAGGGAAAGACCGGAACAGATCCGGTCTTTCCCTTTGGGTGAAATTTCATTCAAAACTACAATGCCCGGCCAGCTGGCCTGCTTCACATTAACCGGACGCAAACGGAAGCGATACGAGTAGGCTTTTGTTGGCTGGCAACCCGTATCAGCGCACCCGGGGACTCCAGCTATCATCTCCGCCGAGGCCCATTAGTTGGTTATCGATATTTAAGACCGTTGTTTTGCCACGGGGCAGTTCCTGTGAGTAGATTTTGCCCTGAGCAAATCTTCATCCGTATAATCATGCACGCTGACATTAAGTAACGGATACCCTGAAACCAGTAAACCCAGGCCACTTTCATTGCTCACCACGGCCCAGCGCACATCTGATTTATTGCCGTTTTCCTGCGGCATCACGTAAGGGAAATGCTGATCGGCGACTTTGCCCTTATACAGTCCACCCCGGGCTGCATCCTTACGGTCCCAGTAGCTTTCGGAAAGGTCCGCGTCCGTACCACTGGAAGTCATTGAATCCGCCCCGGCATTTGCAGCTGAAAGCCGACTTTAGCCAGAGGAGGCAGTTGCCCCTTAGGCGTAAAAGCATTATCTACCAGAATATCGCCGCCCCCCATAATAGTGTACACTGTCTTCTGGGCGATAGAACCCGAATCGGCCTTCACGTGATTGGTCACGGTGACCTTTACCGTTTGCGGATTCACCTGGTTCACCTGCATGGTTACCGGTTGCAGCTTGGCCTTGTCCAAACCGGCTTTGCGCCAGCGGGCTGCATAGCTTTTATCGCCGCCGCCCTCATCGTTATCAGTGGGTACCCGCCAGAAGTTGGGTTTTAAGCCTTGACTTAGCAGAGCCGTTCCTGAAATTGCAGATTGCTCAGTGTTCCCGTGTTTTTTCAAAACTAATGCCGAAGTCCTTCCCCTGTATCTCGAAGCGATTACCGGATTGTTGCACTGTTAATGCGGGCATCGCAGTGGTACTTGGCTGCAATAGAAACCGTAGCGGTGGACGAAGGGGCATTCAAGGCAAACTGCTCCCAAGCCAATTCGTGACCAGCTGGTGCCCACAGCGTGCTGTCCTTCAGGAAGGCACTCACATTCAGGAAGTACTCCGTACCCGAATTGGCCGGTAAAGCAGGCAGGACAATGCTCAGCGAACGGGTTTCTCCCGGCTGCATTTTCAGTTCTTCGATACTACCCTCTTTGATTACCTTACCATCAGCCACTACCTGCCAGCCGAAACGAACATCGTCCAGGGTTTTGAAGTCATAGGCATTGGTAACATGTATCTTCCCGGCCGCCAGGTCAGCAGGTTTAAATTTAATGTATTGGTAGACGTGTTTTACTCTCATTGATTTCGGGCTGCGGCTTACGGTCCGGGTAAGAAGTCCGTCGCAGGCATTGGCGCCGTCAATGTAATTGATGTGGTTCCAGTAGTCGCGGCCGGTTTTATCTTTCGACTTAAGGCCCTGATCCACCCAATCCCAGATAAAAGCGCCTTGCATGCGGGGATATTTGTCAATCACCTCCCAGTAATCTTTCAGGTTACCTACACTGTTCCCCATGGCATGGGCGTATTCGCACACAATTAACGGCCGGTTGGGGTTCTCTTCCATCCACTTTACCATCATTTCAACGGGAGGGTACATGGTAGAGATAATATCAAAATCATTTTACTTTCGAGGAATAGTCGGGAAATTGTCCTTCATAGTGGATCAGCCGGGTAGGATCGAGCTTACGGAGGGTATCGGCCATAATGTAATGGTTTTTACCCAGGCCCGATTCATTGCCCAGCGACCAGTAAATAATGGACGGATGATTTTTGTCCCGTTCTACCATGGCGCGGCCGCGTTCTACAAAGGCTTTTTGCCAATCGGAGTTATCGCCTCGTTTTTCCAGGCGTTCCACAGGCCATGCGTTTCAATGTTGGCCTCATCCACTACGTACAAGCCGTATTCGTCACAGAGGGCATACCACGGGGGTCATTGGGATAATGCGAGGTGCGCACCGCATTAATATTATACTGTTTCATCAGCTTAATGTCTTCAATCATGCCGCCCCGGTCAACCACGCGGCCCGTGAGCGGGTGAAACTCGTGCCGGTTTACGCCCTTAATCGTAATGGCTTTGCCATTCACCAGCATCTGTCCGTTTTTCAGCTCTACTTCCCGGAAACCGATGCGGCTGCTCACGGCTTTGATCACAGCCCCGTTGCCATCCATTAGCTGAAAGGTCAGGGTATACAGATTAGGCTCTTCCGCGCTCCACTTTAGGATTCGCTATCTTCCGGGTAATTGTCAGGGGTACTTCACCTTTGCCGGGAATGGCCGACTGGCCGTAGCCTGACTGAAAAGTGGGTTGCCGCTTGCATCATACAGGGTAGTTTTCAACTGGTATTTTTGCTCCTGCTCTGATAATTCTTCAGACGGGCCGTGATTTTCAGGTCGGCATCGCGGTAGTTGCCATCCAGGTCGGTGACCACGTAGTAGTCCCGCAGGTGCACCGTGGGGGTCGAGAACAGAAACACATCCCGGAAAATACCGCTAACCGCCAGTAGTCCTGATCTTCGAGATAGCTGCCATCCGACCAGTTAATCACTTCACAGCCAGGGTATTAGGCCTCTGTTAGAAAAGGGGTTACGTTAAACTCGGCAGGAGTCATGCCATCTTCGTGATAACCAACTTCTTTGCCATTCACCCACACATACATGGCTGATTGCACCCCGGCAAAATGCAGGAAAATCTGCCGACCGGTCCAGTTGCCGGGAACCGTAAATGTCGTCCGGTGAAGCCTACGGCGTTGGTATCCGCTTTGATGCGGGGGCATCCATCTCAAACGGATAGATAATATTCGTAAAAATGGGCTGGTCGTAGTTCCGTCCGTTCCGGTTGCCGTATACCTGCCAGTTAGAAGGTACGGGCAGGTCGTCCCAATTCGCAGTAGAGGTTTGAGGCAGGAAAAAATCATCGGGAACCTGAGAGGGGTGCTGCACCCACTTAAATTTCCAGGTACCATTCAGGGATTGGTAAAAGGGGAAGCAGCCTTATCATTTTTGATTGCCTCATTTTCGGTGGCGTACGGAATTAAAGGTAGCATGCGGAAGCTCGGTATTGCGGCTGATCACCTCGTGGTCTTCCCAGTCGGGCAAGCGCCGCATAAAGTAGAAAAGTACGGGCAGCGCCAGCAGGCCAAGAACCAGCGGAATTAGAATACGTTTGTTTAGCATTGGTTTTAATTAGGTATTTAGTTGCAATATAGAATGCCCGGTAACGCCGTAAAAGTAAATCACAAAAAAGGTTTTCCGATCTTTCCGGGTTTAAACCGCCAGTACAGTCTGTAAGCCTGGCTATAATCTGCCCACCAGTACCTGGTAGGGTTTCAGGTTTACACTCGCCACGTTTGTCCCTCTTTTCTTTTGCACCGCAATGGTTTCACCGGTCTGAACGTCCAGTAATTTAAGCTCTCCTGCTGGACCTATCCCGGCCGCCCTGAACGTAAACTCGACAGTCTCTGATTGATCACTTAAGGAAACCAAGCCCAACGCAGATGCATTTTCTGCCTTCCGGAGACCGCTGAACACCCATGGGTTGTTACATTCTACCTCCCGGAGTAATACGTTTCCTGGGGCAAATTCCGGCCATCTTTTCCGAAGGGCAAACAGTTTTTGGTAGTACCCATATACTCCAGGATCTGCATCCGGATGCGGACCATTCTCCGGATCACCCGCAAATACTTCCGGAATGCCGAACAGGGCATGAATGGCATCCAGGGCCATAAACCGACGTGTATACCCGTTGAAATGGTAGAACCAGGAAGTATCATGGTTACGGGCATAATACACCCGGTTGGCTCCGGGTCGGCAGCATGTCATACACATTAGCCATGTGGGTTTTGTACAGGGCTGCGTTGTACTCCCCTTTGTCCATTTTCTCCAGCAAAACCGGCACGGCTTCCGTCTGATTGTCATGCACCAGATTGCATACTGAATAAAAAACGGGACCGAATACTTCACTGAGCAACACCGCATCCGGTTCGGTCTGCCGTAGGGCTTGTAACATTTTCTCCATCAATTCCGGCGCGGCCGAACCGCTCCGGTACACCGGATAGGTAACTGTGGGATCCCAACCAGCTCCTTTATACGTAGCCGCATCCACCCGGTAACCATCGATATTATAATTTCGCAGATCATGGGTGACCAGATCTACCATATACTGCTGGTAAGCCGGATTGGCCCAGTCCGTGGATACGCTGCGCCAGGTCGGATGCAGGGCCATTTCGCCGTTTTCCTTCCGGACAAACAATTCGGGTCGCTGCTGGAGCACGGGTGAATTTTTATGAAATCCGTGAATGACCATGTCAAACAATACTTTCATACCCAGCTCATGCGCCTTCCCGACCAGTTCTTTCAGGTCGGCTTCCGTGCCGTAGGCGGTTTCCACTTTGAACGGATCCAGGGCGAATAGCCGCCCTGCCAGTGCGGCATCAGGTAAATCGTATTAAAACCGATTTCCCGGTAATCGGGTAATTTCCGGGTAATTCCCTTTAAATCCATCCGGATAGTATTTGGGGTACACTTCCAGCAGGATCATATCTTTCACCCAGGCAGGGGTATGGCGCTCTATGGGCAGCGTTTCGGTGACCATTTTCCGGTACTGCTTGAGCACGGCCGGTAACCCTGCTTTTTCCACGACCACCCGCTGCGTATCGGAGTACACAGTGACTCTTTCCGGCAGGTAATAGGCCCGCAGATCATTGTGCTGGAAGGTAATCCGCTGGCCGTCCCCGTACAGCGACGAATGATAAGCTACCTCGCCGCCGGTACTCATAAAGCTGCCTAGAGAAACCTGCTGTTTTTCATTACCTAGCGTAATCAGGCCAAAACCCGCATCGGGGGCACTGTGAAACCCAATCCGTCCTTTCGTGAGCTGGGTATAAGGGGTGCCGGGAATGACCAGATTTTTGGGCCAGAAGGGTCCGGGAACCGTAATGGTGCATTCGGCAGGGTCACCCAAAGCCACGCCAGGCACCGCGAACACAAATGCATCCATTTTCTGATGATCCGCTTTTCCAGCGGATTTCCGCAGCAGTTGGGCTGAACGGTCCAGCCGGTTTTCGCCCGGATACAGGGTGTAATAACAGGTCAATTCGTAGGCATACGTTTGTGACTGGCCCTTTGCAGCCGCTGTAGCCGGAATTCCAGGTAAGCGCCAGCGAGACACTGCTTCGATTCTTGTCAATGGCAGTAGCGTACCCCAGCAAGGTTGCTCCGTTGTTTTTACCTGCATTTTCCCATCTATCTGCACATCAATGGCGGGGATGGTATCGCTGGCTTAATCAGGGAACCTTCCAGACCCCCAAACTCCAGGCTTTGCCAGGCGCCGTCTTTCTTGCGGATCTGAAGGGTAAGCTGACGATTGCCAAATACGAGTTTATCGGGGGGAGTCAATCCGGTACACGTCCAGGTAGATGGCTTCTTTTTTTTTCCGGGATCTGCGTGCAAGGTGCAGAAGGGAAGTAGAAAGGCAACCAGGGAAAATGGGGAGAATAGCTGTCGCATAATGAAGGAAATTACGATAAGCGGGAAAGGAAATAGTTCTAATCTAGTACCTAAAAGCCGGTAATTCGCATTTTACACCCAACGAGTCAACAGGTTAAGCTGCAATTTTCATAAAACTATTTCTGATTAACAGGTATTCTCAAAAAACTACTGGCGCGGCACTTAGTTCCGGCTTTACTCAGATGCGGAAGTAACTTCCGCACCAAGGTTAAACTAAATAATAGAGAATATGTTGAATTAAATTGGTAAACTCCCGCGTGCGAGCAAACTTTGGGGATGAAATACGAACAATGGTTAACGAATCCGACTCGTTGTAAGGCCATGACTGGTTACAGTGTGGAAGCCTTTCAAGAGTTAGTGCCCTATTTCGAGCAAGCCCACAACGAGTATTTGAGCCGGTATCATCTCAACGGGAAGCGTCGAAGCGGCTTACGCCAGTTTGTGCTCTATGCCAATAGCCCTTTACCTTCAGTAGCCGAACGGTTAGCTTTCATTCTATCCTACTGCAAACTCAATCCCTTGCAAGAACAACATGCAGACCTGTTTGGTATCGAGCAGCAGCAGTGTAATGTATTTGTGCACGGATTACAGCGATTCTGGATAAAAGTCTGGCCTTAGCCCAAGCAGTACCCGCTCAGACTGGGATGCCCAATTACAAACCGTTTTAGCTGCTAGTAAGGCTCACTCAACTGATGATCCGGTCAGTAAACATCTGTTGCACGAGGGAGTAGAACGAGAAATTCCCCGTCCCCAAGACCCCGATGCGCAACAAACCCATTACAGTGGCAAAAAGAAGAATCATACCATTAAGCATGCGTTAGTGGTTAATTCTTTGTGCCTGGTCTTGTTTGTAAGTGCCACCGTTACGGGTAAAACCCACGATAAGAAGCTGGCCGATACGCACTATTCGATTCCTAAAGGCTTTACCCTCTGGCAAGATACCGGCTATCAAGGCTACCGTCCTGAAGGCGTAACCATTCAGCAACCGATGAAAAAGCCGCGTGGTAAAGAACTGACAGCTCAGCAGAAACAAACCAACCGGATTGTTTCCGCTTTTCGGGTCCGCATTGAACACGCCATCGGCAGTATCAAACGCTACCGCATTCTCAAAGACGAGTGTCGTTTGCGTAAAAACCAGTTTACCCATAAAATCTTCCTGACCTGTGCCG
Organism: Cytophagales bacterium; assembly: GCA_030448185.1. Classification (GTDB taxonomy): domain Bacteria; phylum Bacteroidota; class Bacteroidia; order Cytophagales; family 172606-1; genus CADCTQ01. The sequence goes on from JAUJNL010000010.1 coordinate 17,536, forward strand.
CCTTGCATAATTTTAGGCTTCGATTCCACCCCTTTCACTATGAAGTTACTTACTCGGCTCTATATAAAACTAAATCAACATATTCTCTAATGTCCAGTAAGTAGACAAACTATTCTAACCGTTAAAAAACTACAAAAATAGTTTGTAAACTATAAAAACAGTTTTACCTTTGGAACATGGAAAAACTTACTGCCAAGGAAGAAGAAGTTATGCAGGTGCTCTGGGATGCCGGCAAAGGCTTCGTAAAAGACCTGCTGGGAAATCTGCCCGATCCCAAACCGCATTACAACACCCTATCAACTATTATCCGCAACCTGGAGGAAAAGGGATACGTCGGCCATAAAGACTATGGCGGCTCCCACGAATATTATCCACTGGTGAGCCGGGAACAATACCGCCAGCAGAACTTTCCGGCTATTTTGTCCCGGTACTTCGGCAACTCCTACAAAAACCTGGTATCGTACTTTGCCGAAGAGGAAAAAATCTCCGCCGAAGAGTTGCAGGAAATTCTTGATATGATCAACCGGAAAAAGAAATAAGCCATGATGTATCTGCTCCAAGCCAGCCTCTGCCTTTCGGGCCTCACCCTGGTCTATGCCCTGTTGCTTCGGAACACTACTTTCCACCGGCTCAACCGTTGGGTGCTCTTAACCATCCTGTTTGCTTCTTTGGCGATTCCTTTTCTGAAAATTCCCGGGTTTGGCCCCGTAGTGCAACCCATCTTAAACGGGACACCAGAACCAGTACAACTAATCACTTACCAGATTTTCCGGCAGGAACCCTCCGAATATCCCCTTTCTCCTGATCAAGCGGAAGGGAACGGAACCATAGGGAACGGAACCATATGGCTGATTTATGGATATTGGCTGGTAGTAACCGGATTACTTATCCGTCTGGCCGGGCAACTCTTTTCCCTGGGACAATTAATCCGACGTGGCGCAAAGCAACACCAAGAAGGATATACCCTGGTAAGCAGTACGAAGGTAAGTACGCCCTTCTCTTTTTTCCGGTACATTGTAGTCAATCCCGAAGACTGCGAAAAAGGAGCCTTAGCCCCTATTTTATCGCATGAAAAGATACACGCCAGGCAGTTACACACGATTGACCGGCTGCTATCCGAAATAAATTGTATTTTCTTCTGGTTTAATCCATTGGCCTGGTATCACCGGTATTTACTGAAAGGAAATCTTGAATACCTGACCGATAGGCAGGTGCTCCGTGACGGCGTACCCGAAAGAGAATATCAGTTTAGTCTGTTACAGACAGCCCTTCCTGCTACCCGGTTTAGTCTGGCCAATAACTTTAATCATTCTTTGCTGAAAAACCGAATCCGGATGATCAACCGGGAGGCTTCCGGCTGGGTGGCAAAGGGGCGCTACGCCTTCCTGATAATCACAGCAGCTGGTTTTCTGTTCGTTTTTAATTCCACGCAGGCCCGGCAGACCGTCCGGCAATTGGAAGCCGCCGTTGAACGCGATCTTATCCCCGCTACAGGCGCCCCCTCCACGCTGGTGGAAAAACTGTTTCCGGCACCTATTGCGCCGGTTGCCTCAACTACCCCTACTGCGCAGTCATTCATTACCGTCAAGGGAATTGTGAAAGATTCCGACTCGGAGGAACCACTTGCCGGCGTAAAAGTGCAGGCTAAGTTAGCTAGGCCCAAAACCGTAACTGACGAAAAAGGCCGCTTTACCCTGCAAGTACCGGTCACCGTCAAAACGCTTATTTTCAGTGCCCGTGATTACCGGTCTACCGAAATAACCATTCCCAATCGCATAGAAATGATAGTCCTCCTGCGGTCTGACTTTGCCCGGAAACTGGAAGCAATACTGGAAAAAGCCCCGAAAGGAGACTTCCAGCCGATTCCTGTTCGATTCGCCCCCTCCCAATTTAATTATTCTAATCAACTCAGAAGAAATCTCCAACTATCGCCGGAGTAAGTGGAAATAATACTTTCCAATTTAATAGACTTATTCTGCTTTGACTAATCAGCTCTGATAGAATAAAATCCCTGGTAAGCTGATATCGTTACCGGGGCTCTTTTACCAGTATCCTTTACGAATTCTTTTTATCTTTCTCCTGGATACCTTTCAAGATGTTTTAACTTGCCGAATACCGTATGCAGAAGCTCAGCCAATACATCTCCTGAGGAAGCATTGGTCAGGTCCATGCAATACCTACAGGCAAACCGGGAAAAGTTTGCTTTACAATAATGACAATGGCTATCAAGAACAAAACCGAACTTGACCGGCAGATTTGCCTGGGAGGATAATGCTTAATGGAATTAGTATAAATGGCTGTAAGCCAACTGCCTAAATTCCTTGCATTCACCCTTTAGCCTTTAAAATCTACCATTATCCCTAGCCCGACTACTGCGCCAGAAACTGCAGGGCTGTTTCCAGAATCGTATCCTTCCCGGCAGCTTCATCGGCGGGAGAAATATCGACTTTAATATCCGCGGGTACGCCGAACTCAATTTGTTCCATTCGCGGGTTGAGCAGTTGATTGGCCGAGAACCGGAACGTCCAGCCGTTCATGAGTTCACCGCTAATTGGGGCTCCTCCTCCCCCACCGGTCTGGTCTCCGATCAGGGTCACGTTGGGAAGTTCGGCCATGTAGGCGGCAAATTCATTAGCGGCACTATACACTTTACGATTGGTGAGCACCACCACTTTTCCCTTGTAGGAAGTGCCCTTCGGTTCCAGATGCTTCGGGTAGGCTTTGGTAAAATCGTTGTGCCCCGGCCCCGCTTTGTACCGGTTGTATCCCATCAGGGTCTTTTTTTCCACGAAGCGGGCTGCCAAGACATTGACCATGGCAATGGCGCCACCGGTGTTGTCCCGGATGTCAATAATGATCCCGCTGGTGTTGGCATATTTTTTAATAAGCCGGTCCAGCACCTCTTCGGAAATCAGGGACAAAAAGCTGCTGTACCGGATGTAGCCAACCGAATCGTTGAATAATTTGGTCTGAAAAGGCCGGGCAATCTGGTAGTCGCTGCCAAGGTAATTCCGCTCCAGAATGGTTTCGTTGAAATTAGCCGGGTAGCCGAGGTACCATTCCCAGTTACGCGACACGTCGAACGGCGAAACCAGATTCACGTGTCCGTCTTTTAACTCATACAACATATCACCCATCACGCGGAACAACTCCTCCTCAGACATATCATCCTTTATCCGGGGCCGATACTTTCCGTAAAGGGCTTTCCAGTCAATATTTTTATAGGTAAAGTAGGAGTACTTCTCATCTACGGTTTTCCAGAGCAAGTCAAAATTCTCTACGGGTTTATTGGCCGGATTAGGTTTGATCAGGGCCTGCTCACAAGCGCTTAGCCCAATGACTAGGCTCACCAGTAAAACCATCGGGGAGCAAGACCAGGAAAAACGGGTTTTCATAGTGGTACGGATCAACAAAAAGGTCATGAGTGCCAATTACTAAAAGCTAACTGCCAAAATTTACTTAAAACTTAATAATTCTTCCCAGAAATAGGGAGTGCATACCGGTCTGCAACTTATTGGGACGATTCATCTGCTGGTAATTCCACTGGTACGTAAGCCGGTACGCATTGAGTCCAACCAACTTTCGGCGCTTTTTCTGTTTGAGGTAAAAATCCAGCGACACTTGGTTCTGGATACGCATAAACCGGTTCCAGCTACCTACCTGCAAGGCATCGGTAAACCGCCCCCCTTCTTCCGAGAAATAAGGCAAGGGCCACGCATACGGCGGCCGGGCCATCACCGAAACCACCGGCAGCGACAATTCTTCGGTCAGCATAAAAGTGCGGCGGAATAACCGGAATCGCCGCTGAGCCATGCCGACCGGCCCCAGGGAAACCGCTACGTCGTAGGATAGTACGTTATTAACATTACCCAGGTGAATCTTCAGATTAAACAAACCCGTAGCCATAGCCCCGGCGTAAAAGGAAGTTTTGCCAGCATTTACCCGGCCCACCGGAAAAAACCAGGCATAGTTGTATTCAAACCCAGTTTGCAGCAGTGAATTATCGTTTAGTCCATTACTTAATCCAGTTGAATGCGTGATGAGTCTGGTTTTACGCAGCTTTCCGGGTAATTGCCGGTAAGCAGTCCGGTCCATGGAGAGATACATTCCCGAGTACTTCAGCGGGGAAAGAAACTGATCTTTCAGGGTAAGGGCCCCGATGGCAGTTCCGCGGATGCGGTAACGAGACCGGTTTATGGTGTCATACCGGATATCCTCCAAAGCCGGGGGCCGTACGGTATGGGAAGAATCCGTTTGTGCCCATGCAGCCAATGGAATAAAAGGTAACCAGAGTGCAGATCTAAGCAGAAAATGCATGCCCGAAGAGTAGATAGTGGCGTTATTTTTATAACGAAAGCAGGCCTGAAAGATAAGCAAGAAGCCCCGAAAAAATGTTTTGCAGATGAAGCGTCACTAATAATACTTACACTATTCACGTGGGTAGCTGTATCAGACACCGAACAGCTAATCAAACATCGGCAATCCGCCTTCCGGAATTCTTCCAAATCCTGCTTACTTTTACGGTGCAACCAATCCGTCAGGGAGCGCATGCTGCAGTGTGCTTTCCCCAGCGGCCTGCTTTATCGTACCCAGATGAAACTGTTTCGTTCCTCCCCTATTCCGGTATACCTGTTAATGGGCATTTTATCCTTCCTGGCCGCTTGCAAAAGCAAGTTTGCACCCAAGCAACCCGAAGAAAAATATCTTCAGACGGAACCCGCTATCCAGCGGCAAGTCTCAGCCCTGAATATTCCCGTGGAAATCACGGTAGATGAACTGGAAAAGGCCCTGAATACGCAGGTACAGGGGATGATCTATGAGGACAATAAGCTGGATAACAACGGCAACGATAATTTGCTGCTCAAAGTCTGGAAGCGGGAAAACATTACCATCGGTACTTCGGGTGACCTGTTCTCCATCATTGTACCGCTACGCATCTGGGCTAAGGTGGGGTATACTTTTGACAAGTTCGGCATCAAACTGTCTGAGTTCCGGGAAACTGACTTTGAGATGAACGTCCGTTTTGTTTCCTAAAGTGGCCGTTACTCCGGATTGGCAGATCCATACCCAAACTTCCCCGAACGGATTTGACTGGATCAAGAAGCCTTACATCCGGATTGGCCCGATTGACATTTCGGTTTCGCCCATTGTCGAACGGATCATTGACGGGCAGCAGGAAGCCATTGCCCAGAACCTGGATAAGCAGATAAAGAGTCAGATTCCGCTGAAGCAACACGTGCAACAGGCCTGGACGCAGATGCAGCATCCTTTTCAAGTATCCGGGGAGTATGATACCTGGCTTAAGGTCACGCCCACCGAAATTCTGATGACGCCGCTGAATGGCCAGGGCGATAAGATCCGGGCACTCATTGGCATTAAAGGATATACCGAGACGTTTATCGGAAAAAAGCCCCAAACCACGGTAAATCCTGCCCTTCCCCCCTGCAGATCACGCCGGAAATTCCGGATGATTTTACGATTGGTCTCAGCGGCGAAGTTTCTCACGCCTATGCTACGCAACTGGTAGCCAAACAATTTATTAATCAGAGTTTTGAAAGTGGTACATACAAAGTAACCATCACGGGCATTGACAACATGGAAGCGGCGACAACCTGATCATTAAGGCTGACCTGATTGGCAGCGTGAATGGTACCATCTTTCTGCGGGGATAAACCTTATTATGATCCCCAAACGCAGCTGCTTACCCTACACAAACTGGACTTTGACCTGGACACTAAGAATAAGTTGGTTAAAACTGCCAATTGGTTGCTGCACGGTACGCTGGTCCGGAAAATGCAGGAGGCATTCAAAATACCGGTAGGAAAACAGTTGGAGGAAGCTAAGATTACGATTCAAAATCAGCTGAACAACAAACAGGTAGCCAAAGGTATTTACCTGAACGGACAGTTAGATGAGCTTACTCCTGCCGGGGTAATGATCACGCCAGAATCGATTGTGGCTATTGTGCTGGCCAAAGGGAAGGTAGATGTAAAAATCGCCGGATTACAATAATTAGGTCTTTTACTTCTAAAAAAGTAATAGTTGACGCAGATCGTGGATCACACGCAGGGTAACGGCTGAGAGTAAAACTAGCCCTATTACCCTGAATATACCGTTTACCACCACACTTTTCTTGATTGTTTGCGGCATTACGGCAATCAGAAACGGCATGAAAGCAATCAACGAGAGGAGTAAAATATTTTTTTTAAGCATACACATTTTTTAACGCTACCGCTTACCTGATTCTTTCCAGTTCGGCAATAATCTGATTGCAAAGCATTTCGGTCCGCCCAATGGAGAAAATGATCTGCTCTACATCTTCGGGTTCCTGCCGGAGCAAGGCTTTTCCTCTTTCCAGTTCGAGCACCAACGGATTAGCCGACAAAATGCTCAATGTCGGATGCATCTTATGCACCATGCCGCGGAGCAGCATTAGATCCCGTTCCGTAAGTGCCCGGTGATACGTCACTTTGCAGTCCTGAAACGATTTAATGTACAGGCTGATCAGGCGGTCCCTGAAATCAGCATCATCACCCGCCAGGGCTTCCATCGCCTGGTGATCCAGGAGTTTTGCATCACTATTTTGTATCTCCGCTTCCGGCGCATGATCATAAACGACGGAGGTTCCGTTCTCCTGGCTAATACCGGCATAATGGGCTATTTTTCCGTATAATTCCCTAGGATTAAAGGGTTTGGTGACGTAGTCCGTCATTCCGATTTCGAGAAGTTTTTCCTTAACATCACTCATGGCTGAGGCCGTAAGGGCGATGATCGGCAGTGTCTGAAAATACTCTCCTTCCAGACTTCTGATCGCCTGCGTGGCATGGTATCCGTCCATTACGGGCATTTGCAGATCCATCAGTACCAGATCGTATTTCTCCACCTGTACCATTTCCAGGGCGATTTCCCCATTGATGGCAAAATCAGGCCGTACGCCCCATTGACCGAATATTTTGGAAGCTACCAACGTATTGGCTTCATTATCCTCCACCAGCAATACCCGGACGTGTTCGAGGGTAGCCTGCGGCGGCTCATTAAAACTGGAAACACTGCCGGTTACCCTCCCTTGCCCTTTCTTAAAGAAGAGCGTAAAATTGAATCTGGAACCTAAGCCCTGAACGCTATCTACCTGAATCGTACTTTTCTGCAACTCAAGCAGGCGCTTGGTAATGGCAAGGCCAAGACCGGTCCCACCAAATTTGCGGGTCGTATCGGAAGAAGCCTGCGTAAAGCTTTCAAAGATGTATTCCAGTTTTTCTTCCGGAATGCCAATGCCCGTATCACTGACGGCGAAGTATAGTTCAGCTCCTTCCGGGGTTAGTTTTTCCAGTTTCGCCTCAATTTTTACCATTCCGCGATCCGTAAATTTAATGGCGTTGCTCACCAGGTTGTTCAACACTTGTCCAAGCCGGACGGGATCACCGGCAATGCTGGGGGGTATCTGAGGGTCAATGTTCACATCCAGCAGAATATTTTTCTCCTGAGCCCGGTATCCCATCGATTGTTCGATGCTGTTGATCAGGCTTCGCAAATCAAAATCCACTTCCTCAAAAGAAATCTTACCGGCTTCAATCTTGCTGTAATCCAGGATGTCATTGATCAGGACCAACAGGTTGTCCGCCGAGAAACGGAGGATATTGAGGTTCTCCAGCTGGTCGGGACGCGGACTCTCCTGCAATAACAGGTGCGTCATACCGATCACGGCATTCATCGGCGTCCGGATCTCATGGCTCATCATCGAGAGGAAGTTTTGCTTGGCGGCAGCGGCGTCTTCCGCCTGTTCTTTAGCCCTGATCAGGATGTCTTCCGCCACTTTCCGTTCCGAAATATCATTAACTGTTCCTGAGACGCCGAGTACGCGGTTGCGCTGGTCAACGGTAAGCTGCGCAAAAACTTCCACCCACCGGTAGCTGCCGCCTTTGGTTAGGTACCGGATTTCAAAGCGGCAATTTTCCATTTCCCGGCGTACCATTGGCTGAAACAGTTCCATATGCCGCTTCCGGTCTTCGGGTAGTACGAAGTCTTCGAATAGCTGTCCGATGCTTTCTTCCACGGCAAAGCCCGTAATTTTAGTCCAGGCCGGATTAAGAAAACTCCACTTTCCTTCGGCATCCGTCTGGAATACAATTTCTGAGATATTATCTACAACCGACCGGTATCTTTCCTCGCTCTCCTTGATTTTCTGTTCGGCTTTGCGCAGCCGGGTGATATCCCGGGCAATGACCCGTACCGTTTTTACTTGATTGTCCGCAAACTCGAAGGTAGCACTTTGTCCCAACCATATTTCCCGGCTATTCTTGCACACAATCGGCAGCTCCCGGTAAGAATACCATTACCGGTTTTCGCTCTGCCGGCGGTAGTAATCGGCTACCTCGCGACGGTAAGCGGGCTTCACTAAGTTCCAGTACGTCATTCCCATCAGTTCTTCCCGGGCATACCCTAATATCCGTTCGGCAACCGGGTTTACGTAGATAATGTTGCCCATACTGTCCATCTCGAAAATGATGTCTTCAGCTTTTTCGATCATGGACCGGTACCGGATTTCGCTGGCCTCCAGCGCTTCCAGATTTTTCTTTTTCCCAGTGATATCCTGGGCTACGCCAATTACCTGGATCGGGGCACCTTCCGCATCCCGGGCAAAAACAACTTCCTGACACAGTAACCATACATAATATCCCTCCTGGTGTCTGAAACGGTACTCTATGGAATGCACTTCGCCATCAGCCGCCTCGCGCATCCAGTCCAGTTGCTGCTGCTTCACCGCTAGGTCATCCGGATGTATCCGGCCCGCCAGGTCTTCATTAGACATATCTTTGAACACCTCCGGTTCAAAGCCAAGCACCTCCAATACTTTTTTATTGGCGAAAATGCTTTTCTGTTCATTCAGGTCAAAAACATAGAGTACATCGGGGGTAGCCTGGGTAATAGCCGTAATAAACTTCTGCTTTTCGATCAGCTCCTTTTCAGCTTTTTTGTGCTTGGTTAGCAAAGCCCGCTGCTGAATGAATAAATCCTCCAATTTTGCCTGAGCTTGCTGCTGTTCGGCCGTTTTTTCTTCCAGCTGGGTATTTAATTCAGCGGCTAGTTCGGAAGACTGCATCAGTTGGCCGAGGTAGAAATAGATCCGGCTGACGGTGGGGCGGAAGATAAACAGTCCTTCTAATAGAAGAACCAGGATAGTAATCAGGAAAAGGATGGTTTCAGTACGCTTGAGAGTTGCAATCCGGCTGCTTGACTCCTGCTCATACTGGGATGTGATTTCATCCATCCCTTTCAGAAATAGAGGCTCATTGGCCAGCATCACTGCAATAGACCTACTCAGGGCCGCTGGTCGTGCTACTGCCTCCCGGCTAATTTTGCCGGTTTGTATGTAAATTTTTTTAAAAGGATCATCTAACTGACCGAATAACTGGACTACGGCATGAGTGTTGTCACTGGTGATACCCAGCGCCGGGTCACCGAACTGGAGCCCTTCATGCACCTGATTCCAGGTATTAGCCGTCCGGCGGAGTTGCACTGCCAGTTTTTGCCGTACGCCTGTTTCCGGGGTAGCCTGTATCATCAGGGCCGTTTTAATAATTTCCTGACTTAGTGTTCGCTGACGGGCTGCCAGGTTGATCCGCTTGCTATCATGGGCGCTGTCATCCAGAATCGTGTGAATGAACAATTGACTGGCCACGGCAATCAGGGCAATCAGGCTCAGACTCACAATGTAGATCTTGGTAAGCGGAAGCGTAAATCGTTGTACAGGTTTATTCATGCAGCAGTACCCAGTTAGGACAAACTAAAGTACCTACCTGCTTTCTGCTAAAAAATCCGTATTGGAAGGAAAACTAACCGTGTAATTTTTAGTTTCTAGTTTTTTGTTTCCAGTTTCGGGTTGTTTTAAAATCCTGTTTGAATACGTTAAAAGTAAACTACGGCATTGATTGAGAACTAAAAACCCGAAACTGGAAACTATAAACCAAAGACTACTGTCTTAGCCGTTCAATCTCCTGCTGCAACCGCAGCGTTAAGTCATAGAGTTGGTCAAGGGGCATGGTTGTCTTGGGCTCGGGCATTTCGTAGCTGAAAAAGGCCCTGGCTTCCCAGACTTCCAGTACATCTTTGATCGAGACTTCAAATCCGGTATAATCCGGCAGGTCAGAGATCACCAGCAAGCTGCCCTTGATTTTTACGTAGTTAAATAAACGGCGATATAGGATTCCCTGCTTGTGAACCACCACCACGTAGTGCTGTCCGTCGCGAATGTCATACCAGTTTTGCATATACTGGCCAACCACCGTGGCTCCGGGAAAAGGAAAATCTTTGCCCATCTGAAATGCCCGGTACTTTCCGGCTGGCAGACCAGGCATCTTCATTTCCGGCAATTGCTTCAGAAAATCCGGATAAGCGTACTTAACCAGGTACTCTGCCGCTGCCTGCTGCGAAACCCACTCAATGGCATCGGAAGAACGGGTATTTTGAGCAGGGACTGGCGGCTGGTTATAGGGCGAAGCGGCATAAGGGGCTGGGTGAGCCGGCGCCGGGACCGGGACCGGAGGAGCTTTGGGTTCCGGTTGAGCAAAGGGCGGGGGCGGAGCATTTTTATTGTTTACCCGCCGGAAAGCAATGGGCTGGCCAACCGGCTGCGAAGCGGGCTGCCGGTAGTATTTATCAATAATAGCGGAAAGTGGCTGGGGTGCTTCCGGCTCCGTTTTTAATTGTAATTGGGGAGACGGCTGGGGAATAGGAACGCCCTGGTTTTCGCGCAGCCGCCGGATGTCATGCTTTAGCAAATTGTCAACGGTGGTCCCAAAAATCTTGGCGATATTCATCAGATTGTCCAGATTCGGGTTAGCCCTCCCCTCTTCGTAAGCGCCCAATAATGACCTTTTAATCCCGATTTTGCGGGCAAATTGCTCCTGGGTCAGGCCATTCATTCGCCGCAGATACTTGATATTATTGGCAACCATTGACATGCCGAAGACTGATTTTCCGGACGTTTGACAATTTTTTTAGCTAAAACTACGCAAAAATCAAACAAGATCAAGTTCCGGAACCAAAATCAATGACGGGCAACGGCTAATACGTGAGCCGGCAGCGAAAAACAGAAAGTAGTTCCTTCATTAACTGTACTCTGTACACGGATCATGCCTCCATGCCGGCTCACAAACTCCTGGCACAGGAGTAAGCCCAGCCCCGTTCCCGCTTCATTGGCAGTGCCGCTGGTTTTGTGGTACATATCCAGTTGAAAAAGGTTTGCCAGCTTATCTTCCGGAATGCCAATGCCCGTATCCATTACCCTGATCTCCACCCGGTCGCCTTGCCCAATGGCCGCCGTTTCGACCTTTCCTCCCGAATTAGTGAACTTAATGGCATTAACCACCATGTTCCGCAACACAAAATCCAGCATATTCCGGTCGGCCACTACTGATACCTCCGGCGGTATCTTCATCAGCAGCGCTATTCCCTTCTGGGTAGCCATGGGTTCGAGCAGATCATACACTTCTTCAATCAGTTGAGGTAATGGCAAGGGCTGGGGATTAAAAGCTATATTACCCCGCTGGGACTGCGACCAGTGCAGGAGGTTCTCCAGCAGATTCATCAGGTTTTTCACCGTATGATCCATGTGGGAAGCAAATGTTTTTAACTCCTCCCGGGAAAAATTATCCATATGCCCCATCAGGATCTGCAGTAACTGGGTAAGTGCGTTCAGTGGAACCCGCAGGTCATGGGAAATAATTGTAAAAAATTTGTCTTTGGTTGCCACCAGACTCTTAAGGTGCAACTCTGAGGCTTTCAACTTCTCGTTTACGGCTTGCAGGTCGCGGTTCTGGGCTTGGATGATCTGAGTCCGGGCGGATAGTAAGGAATTAGCTCTCTGTTTAATCAAATACCGGTTGATATACACAATCCCCAGTACCAGCACCAACACCAGCAAAACGCCCATCAGATAATTTAATTGCCGGTTCCGCTCCAGCGTAATGGATTGAATCTTTTTCTCTTTCCGCAGTAGTTCTACCTCCCGCTGCTGATTTTGTAGCTCATATTTAGCCTCGGTCTCCGTTATTTCGGAAGCGGTCTGTTCGGTAAAAATGGAATCCTTTACGGCGGTATAGAGCTTTTGACTTTCGTAAGCCTGTTGGTACTCCCCCATCCGGGCATAACTCTCAGCCATTCCCGCAAAACTGCGCAATATAGTTTCCTTAGCCCCCACGATTCTGGCCTCGACTACTGCTTTTTCAAAATAATAAATGGCTTGTTGGTATTTGCGGATGGAATAATAGCACTGCCCGATCCGGTTATAATGAGCAGCCACCCGTACACTTACTCTAGGGCGCTGCTGCAGGTCGCGGCTCAGCGAACGGAAATAATAATTGAGGGCTTTTTGGTAATCCTCCCGGTGAAAAAAAACATCACCCATATTATGAAAAGAAAGAGAAATACCTTGCGGAGCATTCAGTTGCCGGTAAATCGCCAGGGCTTGTTGATGAAAATTGAGGGCTTCTTCGTACTTCCGCTGTTGGTCATATACGACCCCAATGTCCGCGTAAGCTCCCGCAATACCCGCCTGATCATTCATTTTCCCGTATAACTTCAGGGCCCGCTGATAGTTTGTCAGGGCCTTGGGTAAGTTACCCAACGATTCATGGACTTTGCCAATGCGGCTCAAACAACGGGCTATGTTCACCGTATCGCGGGTCTTTTCGCGTACAGCCAGCGACTGCAGAAAATAATCCAGGGCCTTGCGGTATTCCCCCCAATCATAATATACCTGGCCAATGCCGAATAAAGCTTCTCCCTGCTGAGGGTCCTGTTTCCGTTCGGTGGCTTTCGTGTTGGCGGCAATAAAATACTGCAGGGCCTTCTTGTATTTACTAAGATAAAAGTAACTCCACCCAACAATCTGCAAGGCATCGGTATGACCAGAGAGGTAATCTACCTGCAGGGCCATCCGTACGGCCCGGAATCCGAGTTTCAGTGAGGTATCCGGTTTGGTATTCAGGTACTGGTAGGCCTTACGATTCAATGTATCAACGTCGGCGGCCCGGTAGGCTTTCTGGGGAAAGGCGGAAGTAACCGAAAACAGAATGAGCGCCAGCAGGGCAAACCACTTCCCGAAGCCGCACAAAACCAATGCTTGCCTGCGGGAATTATACTTTACCATACCATGCTTTGCGGTCTGAATCATCCGTACGACACTCCTTAGGCCTCCATTACTCCGAATATAAGGCTTTTTGGGCAAAATACGGCATTACAGGCTTTTCCCTGGCTGGTTCTACGCGGGCAGCAGGTAACCGCCCTGTTCCTTCCGGAAGAAGGATAGGGCCAGCCGGATTTTCAGGTAGTCGTATTTTTCTCCGAAGTGGACAAACAGGTTTTTGGGACTTGGGTTTTCCAGGCGGGGAATGGCCTGCTGAATTGCCTGTATCTCATGGGGTTGAGCAAACTGCTGCCAGTCAATGTTGTACCCATTTTCGAGCAGCCATACCAGATGGCCCTGAATGGTGCCAATACCCAGATTTCGCTGCTGGGCAATCTGCTCAACCGGGAAACCTTGCTCGTATAATTCGTACGTAAATTGATAGGTGCTCCCCCGCATAGCGGTAGAACCACCCCCCTGACTTTGCACAAATTCCCGCAGGGCTTTCAGAAAAGCATCCCCGTACACGGCTACTTTTTGCTGAACCACCCCCGAGATATTGATCAGTTCCGCCCGGTTAGCCGGTCGCTGCCGGGCTATTTCCCGCACGGTATTATCATTAAAAATAATGTAAGGCGGCACATTGTGCTGGTCCGCCAGTTGCTTACGCACTTCCACCAGGTGATTAAACAGAGCCTCCTCCAGAGCCTGCTTCCGGGGCTTCCGGGTTTCTTCCGACGGCTTCATTTCAATGCGGTCTTCGGGTTTTACCAACCAGACCTGATGAGCCCCATTGAGCACTTTTTGAGCCAGCACGCCCCGGTGAATGGCATATTTGTCGTGGTAGGCTACGTCCAGTACGCCCGTATTTACCATCTGAGTCAGGTACTCACGCCATTCATCCGCTTTAAGGTCGGCACCAGCACCGTACGTTTTGATTTTATCGTAGCCTTTCTCAACGATAGCCCGGCTCCGGCTGCCCCGCAATACGTCGATCAGGGTACTCATGTTAACTGACTCCTGCAGCCGGATAGCGGCCGAAAGGGCTTTCTGGGCTAGTACCGTTCCGTCAAAATGGGTCCGCGGGTTGCGGCAGACATCACAATTCCCGCAATCGGTCACTGATTCTTCCGAAAAATAATTGAGCAGTATCCGGCGGCGGCACAAGTGGGCCTCGGCGTATTGCTGCATCCGGTCGAGCCGGGCAATCTGTAGTTCCTGCCGGTCCGTCGGATTCTGGGCAAACATATCCCGCCAGTTCATCACGTCGCGGAAGGAATAAAACAGCACCGTTTTGGCGGGTAATCCGTCCCGCCCCGCCCGGCCGATTTCCTGGTAAAAGCTTTCCAGGTTCTTGGGCAGGTTATAGTGCATCACCCAGCGGATATTGGATTTGTCAATGCCCATGCCAAAGGCAATGGTGGCGCAAATAATCTGAATGTCGTCCCGCAGAAAAGCTTCCTGGGTAGCCGAACGGTCGGCGGTGGGCAGGCCAGCATGATAACAGGACGCCTTGTATCCACTTTTGTACAGCTTGTCAGCAATGTCCTCCGTACTGCTGCGACTCATGCAGTAGATAATGCCAGGCTGGTTAGGGTGCTTTTCGAGAAAGTCCAGAATTTGCCCGAGGCGGTTGCGGCCCGGCCTTACCCGCAGGCTTAGATTCTTGCGGTCAAAGGAGGATATAAAAATTTCGGGATCGTTCAGATCGAGTTGTGCTACGATGTCGTGGCGGATCAGTTTATCCGCGGTGGCCGTAAGGGCAATCAATGGTACGCCGGGGAAATACTGTTTGAGCGCCTTTAGCTGGGCGTATTCCGGGCGGAAATCATGGCCCCAGGCCGAGATGCAGTGTGCCTCATCAATAGCAAACAAACTAATGGGTAGTGTCTTTAGCCAGTTGATAAAATTGGGTGAGCTCAACTTTTCCGGCGACACGTACAATAGCTTGGTAATGCCATCGGTGCAATTACGCTCTATCTGCGTTTGTTCGCCTCCCGATAAAGAACTATTTAAATAAGCGGCGGGTACGCCATTGGCCCGCAGGGCTTCCACCTGATCTTTCATCAGGGCAATCAGCGGCGAAACCACAATGGCCAGGCCGGGCTGGGCCAGGGCCGGCAACTGGTAGCAGATTGATTTTCCGCCACCCGTAGGCATCAGTACCAATACATCCCGTTTCTGCAGTACCCGTTCAATAATTTCGGCTTGCAGGGGCCGGAACTGATCATACCCAAAGTATTGCTTTAAAAGCTGCGCGGGGCTTGAAGTAGCAGACATGGAATGTAGTATTTCGAATTTTCGGATGGTGGATTTAACTTCGCAGAACTACGTTCGGTACGTTCGGCTTTCGCCTCCGTACCCTTACGGGGTTCGGGAAACCAATAGACCACAAACCGTACATAAAAATAAGGCGACGACTAGCATAAAGAGCATCCGGCGGTTAACAATATTAAGCAAAATCTACTGTATTGTTTAACTGACCGGATTATTCTGGTGTTCGATTAAAGTTCGATGGGGATCATTGTCCGGTGTTTGTAACAATTCGCGGCCAGCGATTAAATAAATTCTATGTACTCGGGTAGACTTCTTCCGTTCAAGTAAGAGACAAATTTTTATTTCCTGCGCTGCTTGCTCATTCACTTATGAATCACCGAAGCTCAACATACGTCCAGTATCTGGTCAATACCATTGGTGCCGCATACCATGACCTGGCCGGCATTGAATCAAGTGAAGCATCACCCGGAATGGTGCTGGCCATTTCTTTCCTCGATTATCCCGAAAAAGGGCTGCTTACTGGTTTCACTTACGGTTTATCAGAAATGGCTCACCCGGATTGGAAGAACTTAAGCAAGCCGGAGTTAACGATTACGGTGAAATCAACTGACATTCACTGGGTGCATGCGATTGGGTATCTGGTAGAATGGCACCGGGCTACGCATGCTTTTCAGCCGGGTAGCCTCTTCCAGTATGGCCGTCCGGTGGCTGCCGATTCGGCCATGGATTCGTTTTTAGTATTCAATCCCGTTGTCGGACAGGGAGACGAATTCCGGGAGATCAGCTTGGGCAATGATAAAATTGAGCTAATGGGCGTATTTCCCCTCTATCACGACGAAGTATCCCTCATTCAGAAAATTGGGATCCGGAAATTCACCGGCCTGACCGAATACAGTCTGTTCAGCGTGACCCGTCCCGACTTGTCGGCCCTCTACAAAGTGGGCGGAGGGTAACGTTTTACCGTCCTTATGCTGGTTTACTTTTCAATTACTTTAATGGCAGTACGGCGGTTACGGGCCCTACCCGCGTCCGAATCATTGGGGGCCAGCGGCTCCTTTTCTCCCCGGTAGGTACAGGTTACGGGGGCCTTTATCCCTCGGCTTGCCAGAAAATCGGCGACTGACCGGGCCCGGTTCCGGGATAACTGTTCATTGTACTGGTAGGTGCCCATACTATCCGTATGACCGGTAACGGTAAGCTCAACCCTAGCCTGCGGATGCGTTTCTAGCCAATGAACCAGTTGCAATAGTTGGGATTGAGCGCTATCCGTCAAATGGTAAGCGTCGAAAGGAAATTCTACTGTATGGACCGGCGCCACTATTTTCTCGGACGGAGGTGATTCCTTGACTACGGGAGGCTCCGTTTTATTGCCGCTAGAAGGCAGGTCTGGTCCAACCGCAGGGTTTAAAATATCGTTTGGCAGCCCCGGCGTGGGGAAGGGATTCCCAATCGAGACGTAACTACCTCCGGTACTCCGGAAAGAATGCGCTTCCAGAAACACGCCGGAATCAAGGGAATAATCACCGGCATCGGCAATGGCCAGCTGAATATGATACACTTCACCCGGAATGACCCGGCAAACGGCTTCGAGGACCGTAGTAAAGCCATCGTACTGAATATTGTATTTCGGTAGGCCGCCCTCCTTCCCAAAATTTTTGTTTTTTATGGTCTTCTTCAGCCGGACATCATAAATAACCGGGTCATTATACGTATGGGTTGGATTGCTCACAAAGTACTTTTTATTGGTTTTGTGATTGATGCTATTGATCGAGACCGGTACTTTGGAACGGGGCAACGTGGCCAGATTGACTCCCGGCAGACCCGGACCATCAATGAAGAAGCCGAATACATCGTTGTATTTGGAGTCCACGTATTCGGGGTATTCCTCAGACGCAAAAATAAAGTTAAATGTCAGCGCCTCCGCCGCCGTAACAAAGTCAAACGCTAGGATTGCTGCATCATGGGTCCGCCCATTAGTCAGGGAGTCAAGCTTCGTAAAGCCTTTGCTTTGGCTCACCCAGCCCATACCTGCTTGCTTATTAGGTCCTTTTGCCATAAAAGCATTGCCGGAAGTCAACAAAATGCCTTCGTGAATGGATAAAATCTTGGTAGAATCCCGGAACCGGGAAACGGCGTACTTAGGACCGGTGAAGGTAACATTCCCCACAATTATTCCTTCTCCAAGCAGTACCTCTTTAACCAATTGCGTTGCCGAAAGGCTAGTATCAATCCGGATCTGTGAATAGCCGGGTAGGGCCCAAAAAATCAGGAAGATGTAAAAAATAAATCCCGGTGGTTTGCTCAAACGAATAGGTGTCATGATGGCTAACATTAATAGCTACTGAAAGCAAAAAGCGTTTCAGCTACCATTTACTTAAGCTTTATTTATTTACACCTGTCAGAACAAAGGCAATATACTTCATTCTTGGGTAAGAGTCAATTTTTGGGCAGGGATACTTGGCCAGCTGACTTATAAGCACATAATCTGCCAGCAGGCTTAAAAAGAACAGCAACCTACTAACTTTCCGATAAGGCAGATTAGCCGGTGGGGCTGCCCTTCCGCGTAGTCAGGTGTAATATTTATGTTGCGCGGCAAATATCAGCCGCGTTTAATTTAAATAAAAAGACAATCTCTGCTCACATCTGCCGGTCACTGATCAGTGGACAAGTTACTTTTTAGGTAAATTAATAAAACTACGGTTGATTTCAATACGAATAATTACACTAATTGCAAGAAAAGTACCATGAATTCCGTAAAGTATCATATAATTCTATTCACGTGCCTCTGTGTACTTTTCGCCTGCACGCATCCGGAGAAAAAGGGGAAGCCCAGGCTAAAGATAGCGTCCGTACGCCAGAAATGACTGATCTTTCGTCTGCTGCAACTACGGAGAACGCTGTTCAGTCTGAGGTATCTGGCGAAGCAATCGCCGAACAAGCCCCGTCCGGAATGACGGAAGCCGATGATCCTGGCTATATTGACAACACCTTTACGGGGGATATTCGCATACACGAAAAGAAACATAGCTCCTATATCTCTATGCAATTAAAAGCGCAAGATGGGATAGTGAGAGGGAAGTATTTTTACGAAAGCAATCCCAATCGGGAAGACCTCTTACTAGAAGGGTATCTCAATGGTGATTCACTCCAATTAAACGAACTAAACGCTAAAGGAGCCATTACGGGGAGATTCATCGGAAAATACATCACTCCTACAACAATTGAGGGCGTGTGGAAAAATCCGAGGGGAACCAAAGAATACGCTTTTTCGCTAGAAACGACGGATATGAGTTACGAGGAAAGAAAAGCGGTAGGCGTAAAAGCCGATCCGGAGTAATACGCAGAATGAACTGCATCGCTTACCGCCGTTTTTCTTATTCCTAACCACAGTCAATTGAACTCCAAACTTTTACGTCTTACTTCCCCAGGGGCCAGTGACGGCTAAGGTGAGTCCGGCGTGCTGAATATTCACAAAGTACGTACTGCCATCCGGCGAAAAAACGCCCCGGCAAACTCTGACTGGTAGCCTACATTTTCGGCCAGTTTATAAAATTCGCCTTTAGGCGTAATGCCAACCACAAAAGGATGGGTATCATCTTCGCATACGACCAAATCTCCCCAAGGAGCTATGGTCAGGTTGTCGCAGCTTTTAACCAGGTCGGTATTATTAGGCTCCACAAAAAGCTCCAACTGGCCCGGCTTTTCCTTTTCCCGCGGCTGCCCTTCGTATGGGCTGGGAATATAACGGAATATTTGTCCATTGGATATCAGACCTCAATTGGTACAGTCAAAGTATAAGACATTAGTTCAAAACCACAGACCTTCAGCTCGGTCGTACAGGTCGGCTCCTTTGTTAAACCCTCTCAGAAGCAAATCATCATCCGTAGCTTACACACGGTCCAGATCCTTCCACTCTAAGGGTGCCGGTTTGTTCTGGGGAAGCTTGGGGGTAGTCAACGTTTTCCAGTTACGCGTATCAAAACTTTTTTCTCCCTGGATAACCAGTGCCTGTAATTTACCGCCTTTGGCTAATTTTCCTTTTTCATTCGGCAGGAAACGGTAAATCAGCCCATCGGGGCGGTCTTCAGTCAGGTAGACAATGCCCGTACGTGGATCTACGGCTACCGCTTCGTGGTTAAAGCGTCCCATTGCCTTAAGGGGGACCGGGCTAGCCAAGGCTGGTGTACTACTGGCGGGAACTTCAAAACAATAGCCGTGATCCTTTTCAATAGTTCCGCCGGCCTTTTCGGTGCTTTCTTCGCAGGTGATCCAGCTGTTCCAGGGAGTACGCCCCCCGGCACAGTTGCGGTTGGTGCCGGCCAGACTCAGGTATTGACTTTCCACCTTGCCTGAGCGGGGATCAAACACCAACGTGGTAGTGCCGCCCAGGGAAGGTTTCTCACCTTTACCGAAGTCATAAAAAAGATCTTTATTGATTTTACTCAGTAACTCATTTCGGCTGCCGAAAGCACCTTCCTTTACCGTTTCCGGACTCATTTCGTGATTCCGGATCAAGATCGTTTTGCCATTGGGACCGGCAAAGGTAGCCATGCCATCAGCTTTGCCGGGCACCAGCAGCCCATCCTGCATGGGTTCGCCCTGCCGGGATATAATACGGTAAGAAAATCCCTTAGGAAGGTTGAGAATTTTATCCGGATCCGGTAACAGGGGACCATAGCCAACCACCTTTCGGGGGGAAGGACTCAGATTTGCTTCCCCAGCCGGGTCACTGACAAACTTGTGCAGGCCCAAAAAGCCCAGACTAATAGCACCCGAAGATTTGAGGAACCGACGGCGGGAGGAGTCAGAAGAAGATAAAGGGGACATGTAAGTGGAAAATTCGGGTTGATTTACCAAATAAGACTTTCGCAGTTTTTACCCCCACCCCCCTGAAGGGCTAATAAGAGAATTCTTGAAGTCCCCTTTAGGGGATTTAGAGGCGTTTTGCGTAAGTTTTACCAAAACTACCCTTTCGGACCGATTTATTTAGCGGTTTTAGGGTTAAGATTTCATCAAGGTTTCAATAAAAAAATCCCGGAAGATAAAAACCTCCCGGGACTCAATTATTACAACAGGTATAATGTTTAGTTCCGTTTATTCAGTTCATCCCGGATTTTGGCGGCCCGTTCATAGTCTTCCTTTTCCAGGGCTTCATCAAGCATAGTCTTTAACTGTTCAAACGGAATATCCTTCAACTGCTCGCCTGACTTCTTACGGGGCGCACTGGCAGGCTTTTTTTCCTCTTCTTTTTCCTTGCTCACAAAAGGCTCCTCTTCTTCTGAATCGGTCAGCACAATACCCGCCTCCGATAAGATCGGTTCAAAGGTGAAGATCGGTACGCCAAACCGCAGACCAATGGCAATGGCATCGGAGGGCCGGGCGTCGATTTCTACTCGTTTCACTCCGTCAGTACAGACAATCTTGGCGTAGAATACGCCTTCCCGCAGGTCTGAAATGACGATTTCAAGCACCGAAAACTTGAAACTCTGGGCAAACGACTTAAACAGGTCGTGGGTCATCGGCCGGTTAGGTACAATTTTTTCAATCTCAATCGCAATAGCCTGCGCCTCAAACATTCCGATGATAATTGGCAAGCGTCGGTTGCCTCTTTCTTCTCCTAACACCAGCGCAAACGAGCCCGATTGCGACTGGCTGGAGGATAATCCCAAAATTTCAAGCTTTATCTTGTCCACTTCCAATAAGGTAAAAGCTGTTACCAGTGAAAATCAGTTTCCTCAAAGCGCCTTTACTGCTTGAGTAAGCCGCGGTACGACATCAAAAGCATCACCAACAATTCCGTAATCGGCGGCTTTGAAGAAGGGTGATTCCGGATCTTTATTAATGGCTACGATTACCTTAGAGGAGTTTACTCCGGCAAGGTGCTGGATAGCCCCCGAAATTCCCACTGCAATATACAAATTTGGGCTGATTTTTAAACCTGTTTGCCCAACGTGTTCGTGATGAGGCCGCCAGCCCAGGTCAGAAACTGGCTTTGAACAGGCAGTAGCCGCACCCAGTGCCTTCGCGAGGTCTTCGATAATACTCCAATGCTCCGGACCTTTCAGGCCGCGTCCTCCCGATACCACCACATCCGCTTCGGGCAGCAAAATATCGCCGGTAGCCTTTACCTTTTCTTTAATAGCTACGCTAAAATCAGCGTCATTCAAGGTGGGCGTAAAAGGTTCTACGGTAGCCGTATTACCCGATTGGGATGGAGAAAAGGCATTCTTTTTAATGGTAAGTACCTTTTTACCCGATTTAATCTCGGTAATGGCAAAAGCTTTGCCCGTGTAAATGCTCCTTTTTACCCGGAATCCATTGATTAGGTCAGGCAGATCCACCACATTAGCGGCCAAACCGGCTTTTAATTTGGCAGCCAACCGTGACGCTACCGCATCTCCGAGGGAAGATTTGGCAAATACGACTACCTCCGCCCCTTCTTTTTCGACTGCTTGCGCAAGCACGCTTGCATAGGCCTGAATATTTTCTTCCTTGAGGCGACCATCAGTGGCATGAAGCACTTTCTGGATTCCTAGTTTTCCCAACCCTTCGAGTTCGCCACCCGCCACTGCTCCCAAAGCAACCGCAGTAGCCGTAGTACCCAGGCGCTTGGCTACTTCCGCCGCGTAACCGGCTGATTCCAGGGATGATTTCTTTATATTATTTTCGTCTAATTCAATAAAAGCTAGTACCGACATGTTTGTTAACTTATAGTTAAGAGTGAATGAGTTAATAGTTATTGACTATTAACTTTTAACTAATTAATTATTAACTATTTAAATCACTTTCGCCTCGTTTCGCAGCAAGGTGATCAGTTCTTCGGCCCGTTCGGCGGGAATCATTTTCACGGTACCCTTCGGCGGAGGCAGTTCAAACTGGGCTACCGTGGTTACCGTCTCATTACTGGTAGGGTTTACCACCTGCAGGGGCTTGGTCCGGGCCGACATAATGCCGCGCATATTCGGGATTTTCCACTCGGCGATGGGTTCCTGGCAACCAGCCACGAAAGGCAGTTTTACTTCCAGGTATTCCTTACCCCCTTCAATCTCCCGCGTAATCTTTGCCAGCCCTCCCGTGATATCCACTTGCATCACCGGAGATACGGAAGGACTACCCAGCAGCTCGCCTCCCAGGCCATGACCCTGCCCTCCAGTGAAAGCAAGGGAGTCGCGGCCCACTACCTGCCCATGATCCTGACATCCATGTAACTGAATGGATTCGCGGCCCTTCAGGATCAGGTCATATGTATTGGTGCGGGCTACTTCGGCAATTTGGGTGGCTACAAAATAGGCGTCTTCCGGATAAGCGTTTATCCGGATGGCATCATCGGCGCCGATAGCCAGTGCTTTCCGGATGGTAGGTTCCGTATCGGCCTCCCCTACGTTAAGGACCGTAACCGTTCCTCCGGAGGCTTCTTTCAGTTCAATGGCCCGGGCAAGGGCATAATCATCATAAGGGCCAATGATATACTGCACTCCCGCCTTGTTAAGTTTGGTATTATTGTCAGTAAAAGAGATTTTGGAAGTCGTATCCGGAACGTGGGTGATGCAGACTAATATCTTCATGAGTGTAAAGCTGATTGGATTGCAATATGGTACGGAAAAGGCCAAAGAAAGATTACCAGGACGTAATTTTCTAACCGATAGCCGCCTACGGACAAATATAGACAACGGCCCTATATCCCCAAAGATTTTAATTTTTTATTCAAAAAACCCTAAGGCACTATTAGTCATCTGCGCTATGAATCTTTATCCTCCGGTTCCTGGAAGGAGGGTTACAGGGCAGCAACGGCTATTGCGGAGTAGTTGAGCCCCAATCTTTGGGCCGGATTGTAAAAACGGAAACAGAATTAACGGGCCATATACCCCTCAGCAGTAAAGAGAAGACAGGGGTTTGCTCCTTATTAAAGCGCCGTTTTGCTGGACCGGGCATGATTCTGTATAATTTTTCGTTCTCTTTTAAACGCTTTATTTTGTTCAATAACCAAGTGACGTATCAAATTTTTACAAGAAATTATTGTTTAAGGCATATATTTAACCTACCTTTAGTTAATCCATTACCATTTTCGACTTCGGGTTAGCTAGTGTAATCGATCCGTTTAAAACTTACTTATGCGTCCACTCCTCATCAATACCATCTTGCTGAACCGGGAACATACCAACTACTGCTCCATTCATTACAATGGATTTCAGGATGTTACGTACCAGAGCTGGCAAGGCAACGTATCAACGGAAGAACTGGAGAAGGGTTACCATAGTTCGCTGGATGTGCTTTCCAAAACGTCCTGCTCCTGTGTAATTAATGATTGCAGTGCAATGGGCTTGGTAGAACCCGAAAACCTATCCTATGTTACGCATCAGTGGATTTCAGAGGCACTAGGCAAAGGAGTAAAATTTATCGCGCAGATCACCAGCGAAGAGGCGCCGGCTGCCCCATTTGCGGCCTTAAAAGCATTGTCCGTTATAGAGGGAAACTTTGAGATTGAAATATTTGATAATGTTGATGAAGCCCTACACTGGATTTCTTTTAAAAACGAAGCTTGATTCACTCCGGTCTAAGTTACGTATACTTTTGGCCTTTACGGGCCATTTTTTCATTTTAGCGGTTTATAACCGCCTTTTGCTATGTCGCAAAACCGATTAGACCAGCTTTTGCGTTATTACGAAGAAGATCCTAACGATCCTTTCACCCTGTACGCCATTGCTACTGAATACCGCTTTATTGATCTGGAAAAATCCCTTTTCTACTATCAGAAGCTGCTTTCTGAGCATCCGGATTACATCGGCACGTATTACCACGCGGGTAAACTGTACGCGGAAATGGGTCTTTTTGACCAAGCGGAAGAAACGTTTCAGAAAGGGATTGAATTGAGTAAAGCCCGGGGAGAACGCAATGCGCACCGCGAATTGCAGGCCGCCTACCGGGAATTTCTGGATGAAAGGGAGGAATAAGTGAATGGTAATGGTAAATCTTGAATGATAAATGGGTATCGGGTATTCGTTATTGGGTATTGGTCAATAGTCATTGGGAAAAAGATTATTTAGGGAAAACTAATACCTGATCCCCAATCTACCAATACCTGATCCCCAGTACCTAATACCCATTTATCATTACCGCACAAAGGATTACTTCAGCGAAATAAAACCGCCATCAATTTCATAATCGGCTCCAGTCACGAAAGAAGCCTCCTCTGAGCACAGGTACAAAGCCAGGAAGGCCATTTCTACGGGTTTGCCCATACGGCCAATGGGTTGGGTTTTGGAAAGTTTCTCAAACATTTCTTTTTCCTGCCCAGGATACGTTTTCCGCAGAAAGTCGTCCACGAAAGGTGTATGGACCCGGCCGGGTGAGATGCAGTTGCAGCGGATGCGCTGGTCTACGTAGTCACGGGCTACGGAAAGCGTCATCGTGCGGACGGCCCCTTTGGTCATGGAATAGGCAAACCGATCCGGGATGCCTACCGTAGCGGCTACTGAAGCCAGATTCAGAATCACCCCTCCCCCATTAGTCTTCATTTGCTCCACCGCGGCCTGCATGCAATTATACACGCCTTTTACATTCACCCGAAACAAGCGGTCAAAATCAGCCTCCGGAGTAGTATCCAGCTTGCCAATGTGCGATATTCCGGCACTGTTGACGAGAATATGCACCGGACCGATCTGGGCAAATAGTTCTTTGACTGCAGTCTGATTGGATACGTCACAGCGGTGGAACGAAGCTTTTTGGCCTTTCTTCTCCATTTCGGCGACGGTTTCTTGTCCACCGGTCTCATTCAGGTCAAAAATGGCAACCTGGGCGCCTTGCTGGCCAAACAATTGAGCAATAGCTTGCCCGATTCCACTGCCGCCGCCCGTAACGACAGCCATTTTTCCAGTTAAGTCAAACATATTTATAGCTTAGCTTCAAGTAGTTATAGAGCAAGGTATAGATCAGGTGCATTGCCCTGATCTATACCTCATTCCTGGTGGATGGTTCCTTTAAACTATGATGGAAGTTGTTCTTCAGCAAGAACCGGTAGATAAAGTAGGGAGACAAAAGCTTTTGGCATTCGGAAAATACTAAACTAGTTACAATAGACTTGTTCTCCCCTGTTTTTCAGCTACTTACCTATTTAAGGCCTCTAACCACCCCTAACCCCTCCTTGGAAAAAGGAGGGGAATTACAGGTTTCTACCCATACTATCTCCTTATGTAGTTTAACTCCCCTCCTAAGATTAGAAACCCTTTAGGGTACGGAGGCGGGAGCCGAACGTACCGGACGCAGTCCTGCGAAGCTAACGGGCAGGGGTGGTTGATGCTGCAACTTATTGATATGCAAATCAGAACCAGTCTAATCAATTAGGTATGCTCCTACTTCTGACTTCATACTTCCCGTTTCCTATCTACAGGGACACGCCGCGTTTCCAGGGTATAAAATCATCCTGGCCTAATTGCACTGATTTAGGAGTTACTTCCCCGCTGGCCGCCTTGATGCAGTATTCCAATATCTCCTCGCCCTTGCTTTCGATGGTCGCTTCCCCGGTAATAATATCGCCGGTGTTAATGTCAATGATATCAGCCATGCGGCGGGCAAGGGAAGTATTGGTGGCAATTTTAATTACCGGGCAAACCGGATTTCCGGTAGGCGTGCCTAAGCCAGTCGTGAACACAATCAGCGTGGCTCCGGAACTGGTTTTACCCGTGGTGGCTTCTACATCGTTGCCCGGTGTGCAAACAAGACTCAGCCCGGGCTTCCGGACGGCTTCTGTGTAGTCCAATACGTCAATGATGGGCGCAGTGCCGCCTTTTTTAGCCGCCCCCGCCGATTTGATGGCATCCGTGATTAATCCGTCCCGGATATTGCCGGGGGAAGGATTGGCGTAGAAACCTGACCCTGCTGCTTCTGCCTGTGCTGCGTACGACTTCATCAGCCGGACAAATTTATCGGCTACCTCATTATTTATGCAACGGTCCGCGAGTTCCTGCTCCACGCCGCATAATTCCGGAAATTCGGCCAGCAGTACCGATCCGCCCAGAGCAACCAGCAGATCGGAAGCGTAACCAACCGCCGGATTAGCTGAAATGCCCGAGAATCCATCGGAGCCGCCGCACTTTACACCGAGCACCATCTTATTGAGCGGGGCGGGTTTACGGGTTTGTTTATTAGCCTCCACTAGTCCCACAAAGGTTTGCTTAATAGCCGCCGCAATCAGGCTCTCTTCCGACTGGCTCTTTTGCTGCTCATACATGTATAGTGGTTTGTCGAAAGCAGGATTTCGTTTCAGAATTTCCTGGCGGAATTCATCGAGTTGCAGGTGCTGACAGCCCAGACTCAGAACGGTTACGCCGGCCACATTCGGATGGTCCGCGTAGGAGGCCAGCAGGGCACTGAGCACCGCCGAGTCCTGCCGGGTACCCCCGCAGCCGCCCTGGTGCGTGAGGAACTTGATGCCATCAATATTCGGAAAAACCCGTTTGGTGTGGAAATGCTCTTCGTTTACCTGCAAGTCGGTTTCCAGCATCATCTCCAGTGACTGTCCGTTCTGATACAGGTTAATAAGCTGACGGGCGTAGTTTTTATACTTCTCCGATTGGCCGTAACCGAGTTCTTTGTTCAATGCCTCCCGGATCACGTCCAGGTTGCGGTTTTCGCAAAATACGGTAGGAATAAACAGCCAGTAGTTAGCTGTCCCTACCCGTCCATCGTTGCGGTGGTAACCCATAAAGGTCCGGTTTTGCCACGTGGTTACGTCCGGGGCCTGCCAGCGGTATTCTTTCTGCTTGCCCCAATAATCGGAAGCCGCGTGTTTCACATTATGGGTATGAATCAAGCCGCCCCGCGGAACTTCGTAAAGGGCTTTCCCTACCAGCACCCCATACATAATGATTTCCTCCCCTGGTTGCAGGGCGCTAGTTACAAATTTATGTTTCTGAGGAATATGGTCAGCCAGGGTATACACCTCTCCGCCAAACCCAATTTGTTCCCCTTTTTTCAAGTCAGTCAGCGCCACCATCACATTGTCATCCGGGTGGACTTTAAGCACTCTCTTATCCATAGAAGTAATTAATTGCTGAAATGGTATGTATCCGCAAGATGGAAAATTTTTGGACTTTAAACGGGTGAATTTAGCAATTATCACGAACACTGATACACTCCCTCCGGACTAACCCTCAAGCGGGGCAACTGCCGGTGTTTCTCAAACCAATTATAGCCCGTTTTTAAATTCTGCCGGAACCGAATGAGTTGTGGGTCCGCCTGGTGCTTCTGACGCAACCACTGCCAGTTATCCGCAGAAAGCCGGGCCGGAAAAATATGGACGGGTATCTTACGGCCGCCCTCCCGGGTTTCAACGGCTAGTACATACAGTTCCCGGATCTTATCATCCGTAAGGGGTAAGCAACCGATGGTGATACAAGCACCGTGGATGAAAATATCGCCTCCCGGGTCGCTGGCACCGCAGCGTTTCAAGTCCGCAGCATTCGGATAATTGATCCCCAGCGAAAGATGAAAACTACTATTGGGATTGTACTTATCGAAAAGTTCTTTTCATCCGTTTGCTCGAAACATACGGATGAAAAGATAGTAAAAAGAGAGCTGCCACCAATCAAAAAAGGACAGGTGTAAAATGCCTGTCCTGCTGGTATGCAATATGCCTCTCTATCAGGGCAATCAGATGACCACTGCTTTCATTCGTGGTACCAGAGACTTCATCACGGTCCAGGCAATGACGTAAGCCACTGCACAAATCGTAAACATGATCGTGTATCCGGTTTCAATGTGCCCCTGAGCCTTGTAATAATCAAATAAATACCCCCCCAGTTTGGTCATGAATACACCGCCCAATCCGCCGGCCATGCCACCGATACCGACCACGGAGGCTACACTCTTTCTGGGAAACATGTCCGAAACGGTGGTAAAGATGTTGGCTGACCAGGCCTGATGCGCCGAGGCCCCAATGCCAATCAGCAATACCGGGAACCAGAAGCTGATCGAGCCGAGGGGTTGAGCCGCCAGTACCACCAATGGAATCAGAGCGATGATCAGCATGGCTTTCATACGACCGTCATACGGATTGTATCCCTTATTGATAAAATAGGTCGGGAACCAGCCCCCGCCGATGCTCCCGAACATGGTCATACTGTACAAAACAGCCAGTGGTAATTGAATCTGGGTGCCGGTCATGCCGTATTGGGCTTTCAGATAGGCGGGCAACCAGAACAAGAAAAACCACCATACGCCGTCAGTCATGAACTTACCAAAGGCAAACGACCAGGTTTGCTTGTATTTAAGCAGGGTGAACCAGGATACTTTTTCGGCGGCTTCCGGTGAATTAGGCTTCAGTTCTTGTTCCTGATCGCTGTTGATATAAGCTCTTTCCGCCGGACTTAGCCGCTTTTGCTCGGCTGGCTTATCGTAGAAAAAAAACCAGAAGAGTAACCAGAGGAAACCGATAGCGCCGATAATCCAGAAAGCCGATTCCCAGCCCCAGAGGGAAGCAATCCAGGGAACGGTGATAGGAGCCAGAATAGCTCCTACGTTGGTACCTGAGTTGAATATACCCGTAGCAAACGACCGTTCCCGTTTCGGAAAGTATTCAGCAGTAGCCTTAATAGCCGCCGGGAAGTTACCGGCTTCCCCAAAACCTAATACGGCCCTGGCGATCATAAATCCCCATACCGATACCGAAACGGCAGTTAAACCCAGGAAGGCGGCCACCGGTAAAAACAGAGCGCCCAGCGTCTCGGCGTAGGCGTGCATGATTGCTCCTATCGAC
The DNA here is from genome assembly GCA_030448185.1 of Cytophagales bacterium. GTDB lineage: Bacteria > Bacteroidota > Bacteroidia > Cytophagales > 172606-1 > CADCTQ01. The sequence goes on from JAUJNL010000010.1 coordinate 46,692, forward strand.
CAGATAATCAAAGCAATGGCGTATCCCCATTTTGTACCCAAACGATCCACAAAACGTCCGGCAAACAACATAGAAATGGCGTAAACAAACTGAAAAACGGCGGCAATATTAGCGTAGTCTGTATTTGACCAACCAAACCGTTCGGCCAGTAAAGGCTGCAGCAGGCTAAGTACCTGCCGATCCAGATAATTTACCGTAGTGGCAAAAAACAGGAGGGCGCAGATCGTCCAGCGATACTTGCCCACGGGAACAGTTTGTCCGGTTTGTTCTTTCGGTAAAACGGAATTAGTGGTTTGCATAAAAATGGAGTTAAAAAGAAATGGGAGGATAAACAGGAAACCGGATTGACAAACGGTAAATTAAACCCGATTTTAGCTATTTCCAATATTTTATTGACTAAAATATAGCCTACTCTATTTGAGCCGCGATACAATGGCCATGGTATCGGTCACTTTTTCCCGGATGGCATCAAAATTTTTAGCCTTCAGCATTTCTTTGGGAAACAGCTGACTGCCAATACCCACGCTGGTAGCTCCGGCCGAAAACCATTTCCGTAGATTTTCCTCTTCGGGCTCTACACCTCCCGTTACAATCACGCTGCTCCAGGGCATAGGTCCCTTGAGGGCGGCCACGAATTCGGGACCCAGCACATTCCCAGGAAATACCTTGATGATTTCTGCCCCCAACTCTTCGGCCCGGGAGATCTCGGTAAGGGAACTGGCTCCTGGTATCCAGGCTATTTTACGGCGGTGACATACTGTGGCTACATCTTCTTTAATGAGGGGCTGCACAATAAAATCAGCTCCTAACTGGATGTATAAAGCGGCGGTAGCTGCGTCCAGGATAGTCCCGATTCCCAGCATCATTTCCGGAAAATGGGCAGCCGCGAATTTATTTAATTCCGAGAAGATTTCGTGGGCGTAATCACCCCGGTTCGTAAACTCAAAAACCCGGATGCCACCCTGATAACAAGCCTGCAGAACCCCTTTACAAACTTCAATGTCATTATGATAAAACACCGGGACGATACGAGTCTCGGCCATTTGCTGGTATACTTGAATGCGGGTGAAGCGGGGCATGAGTAGTTTGATTAATTAGTTGAAGTGGCTATGAACTGAGGTACTATTATAATTCTTTCAGCAACCAGATTCGGTACTCAGGCAGGCTTTCCCGAGACTCTACGGCAGTGATATGAAAACCACGTCCCAAGGCAAACTGAAGCATTGCTTTGTGCCGGTTCAGAGTTTTAAAGCGAATAGCTTGATAGCCATGTTCACGAACCCATTGCTCCTGCCTTTCAGCCAGTTTTTCGGCAATACCCCGGCGACGGTACTCGGGCAGTACACCTCCCATCCAGCTATAGAATGAACCATCCTCCGTCCGTTGGTAACCGGCTTTGAACCCAACCGCTTTACCTTCTGCTTCGGCTACCAGTATCAGGTGTTTACCATTCTTAAACCGATCCTCATAAACCGAAGCCGGGTAAGGCGAATAAAATTCGGCTAGCTGACCAGTCAGGGTAACGATTTCGGCAATGGTTCCTTGGCGGATCAGAATAGCATCCGCCATCACCGGGACAATTTTCCGGAGGTATCTCCACTCATTACCGTTTCAATTTCGGCTACAGTGGCCAGGTTGGCATCGCCTTCAATGGAATGCTTGAGTACGGAAGCTGCCACCGCGAAATTCAGGGCTTTTTGGTCATCCTGGTATTGCTGCAAGCCATAAATAAGCCCGGCCATGAAGGCATCGCCACCGCCGATCCGGTCCACAATCGGTACAATCTGGTGCACGGGCGTGGTCAGGTAATTCTTGCCGTTCCAGAGCATTCCCGACAGGGTATTATGCGAGGCACTCATCGATTCCCGTTTGGTATTGACAATGCGTTTTACGCGTGGAAATTCCTGCATAATCCTGCGGCAAGTCGCCACCCACGTATTCTCTTCACCTTTAGGCACTTCTAAACCAAATATATCCCTCGCATCATGTTTACCGCACACAATCAGGTCACAGCCCGCTACCAGTTCCGGCATCACGTCACGCACCGACTTGCCGTACTGCCATAGGTTTTTGCGGTAATTGGTGTCGGAGGTTACCGTAATGCCCATACGGTTGGCCAGTTGGATTCCTTCCAGCAGCGTTTGGGCAGCCCCATCCGAAATGGCCGGGGTAATGCCCGTCCAGTGAAACCAGCCGGCGTTTTCAAACGCCTTTTCCCAGTCAATCATGCCTGGCTGGATTTGGGCAAAAGCTGAATCAGCCCGGTCATATACGATTTTGCTGGGCCGGCTGATGGCGCCGAATTCCAGGAAATAAACGCCCAACCGGTCACCGCCGTACACGATATGCTCCGTTTGCAATCCGTACTTCCGGAAGTAACTGGTGGCCGCGTGGCCGAGGTCATTATCCGGAAAACGGGTTACATGTTCGGCCGGAATGCCCAGTTGCGCCAGAGAAAGGGCGACATTGGCTTCTCCGCCACCGTAAGTGACATTGAATTGTTCGGCCTGAATGAACCGGGAGAAGCCCGGTGTGGAGAGCCGCATCATGACTTCTCCGAAAGTGACAACTTTTTTCAAGGTATAAATGACAGGTCAGAATGTAACGTTCTTGTAAATAGCTTCCAGATTTAACACCGCATCGCCGTTCAGCAGGGAAAGACTTTCATCAGCTTGTGAAAACAACTCTCTTTCCCACTGACTCGCGTTACGCTTGCTGAAATATTCCACTCGCATCTCTTCACTCGATACCAGTACATACTCCTGCAGCGAAAGAATGCTCTGGCAGGCAGTAAATTTATCTTCGCGGTCGTAAGCTTCGGTGCTTTTAGACAGCACTTCTACAATGAGTACAGGATTGAGCAGATTATCAAACTCTTTGTCTTTTAGCAATGGCCGGCCTTTAACTACTGTAACATCCGGGTAAAAGTAGCTGCCCGTCAGCGGATTATGTACCCGCATGTCGCTGGGATAAACCCGATAGTCTTTCCCACGCAGCCCTAACTTAATTTCGAATATCAAATTAGCTACCAGTACATTATGCTTTTCCCGTGCTCCTCCCATTTTAATTATTTTTCCGTTGAGGTATTCGTGTTTTTCTTCCTTCGGCAGACTTCTTTCCCGGATCAGGTACTCGTCGGCCGAGATAAAATCCACTACAGCACGGGTAGCGGATACGGGGGTTTCTATCAGAAGGGCCATAATGAAACGATTATTGGATCTCGAAACCAAAATACGCTTTCGCGTTGTAATAGCAAATATTTTCCACGACTTGCCCCAGCCAAGGGCGGTCTTCGGGGAGTTCGCCGTTCTCAACATCATTGCCCAGCATATTGCAGAGAATCCGCCGGAAATACTCGTGCCGCGGATATGACAGGAAGGAACGCGAATCGGTGAGCATACCCACGAAACGACTCAGTAAACCCATATTGGACAAGGCGTTGAGCTGCCGCTCCATGCCGTCTTTCTGATCCAGAAACCACCAACCGGAGCCAAACTGCATTTTACCCGGAATGCTGCCATCATTGAAATTACCGATCATGGTGGCAAATAACTCGTGAGTCCAGCCGCCGGTCAAAGAACCGGGACATGGATTGGGCCATGGAAAAATCACCGATGGAATCCCAGCCGGTATCGGGCCGAGTAGCCGCAGCATCTGCGAATTGTTATTCCGGAGGGCGCCCAGGTGGTATTGCTGGGTCCAGCCTTTTTCGTGGTCCATCAGGGCACATTCCACCAGTAAGGCTGATTTCAGTTTGAGTATTTCGGTTTGATGTAAAGCTTGACCGCCCCGGATTTTATTGAAAATAGCCGCTATTTCACTATCAGTATAGTCTTCCGCGTAAATCTGCTCCAGCCCGTGGTCCGACACGCGGCAATCCATGGAGGCAAAGAAGTCGTGCCGCTGCCGCAGGGCAGAAAGTAAGGCCTGATAGGAATTAATCTCCACTCCCGAAACCTGGGCCAGTTTATCTAAATAAGCATTATAAATAGCCGGGTTTTCGGCGACATCTTATCGGGTCGGAAGGCGGGTACTACCTTGACTTCAAATCCGCTGGTTTTTATCTGCTGGTGAAATTCGAGGAATCTACCGGATCATCAGTGGTACAAACCACTTTTACGTTCATCCGGCGGAGCAAACCGCGAACGGAGAATTCCGGTTGTTTGAGCAGATACGTACCTTCTTCGTAAATCTCCTTTGCCGTTTGCGGATTGAGCACTTTTTGGATGCCGAAGTAGCGTTGCAGCTCTAGGTGCGTCCAATGGTACAAGGTTACGCAAGGTATAGGGCACGGTTTCGGCCCATTTTTCGAATTTCTCGTAATCACTCACATTGCCCGTAATGAATTTCTCATTGATCCCGTTGCCACGCATGGCCCGCCACTTATAGTGGTCACCGTTCAGCCAGATTTGCGTCAGATTTTCAAAAGACCGGTCCTGGGCAATCTGATCGGGCGGCAGATGACAATGGTAGTCAATAATGGGCATTGGGGCCGCGTGTTCGTGGTAAAGGTAAGCGGGGCGTATCCGTCCGGAGCAAAAAGTCTTCGGAGAGGAACGATTTTTTAGTTGCTGTTATCATATTGGACCTTGATTTACTTGATTAAAGGATTACCGGGATGATGAGGTGATTTGCGGATGTGCGGATGAAAAAACACCTATTTTCTTTATCAGGTCGGCAAGCCTGAAGATAACGCCCGGCACAATGTCAATTGCCGAAGTCCAGCCAGTAATGCGCCAGTCGGCACTGGGTTCAGCGATCATAATTTTGCGGGGCTGAGTGGTAAAAATCCAGATAACTCTCTCTACGCCGAACTGCAGTAACTGCTCCGTTTCTTGGTGGTAGTATTGCTCCAGCGAGGCAAAATTCTCAAGGTCGGCTTTAGTGTCTACCTCGATTACGACTTTAGGAGGAACGGAAGCGTATTTATCATCAAAGATAACGTCCTTCAGGACGGATTGTGAGTAAATAGCTATGTCACAAGCCCGCCATGCCTTCTTCTCAAACTGCAATCCCAACTCGCTGCCCAGGACTTCGTAATCCTCGTCCGGAAGAGTGCGGAATAAGTACTTAAGCAGTGTACTAATTACATAGCTCTGTATTTTACTCGATCCCCATAATTTCTTCGGCTTGTTTTTGTCCGGCTAATACCTCTTTATATCCCCGGTAATAAATGGGTTTTCCTCCGTCCATTTCATAAATGAGGCCGTCGGAATGCCGGATTGCTTTTTATGGCCTGTACGGTTCGCGGAAACTTTCCGCTCAGGGCTACCAGGTGTTTTATCTTTTACTGTAGTCATAGCCTGTGTCTTGATTGATTGTCTGAACGGGAAATTTTTTACTCCTTTTTCAGCTTAAGTACGGTTACTTCGGTTTCGGCCAGTTCCTCATCTACATGAAAATTATTGTCAGCAATGGGTTTTCCAATTATCCGCTTTGAAATATTGAAACATGCATTTATAAATCCAGATCCTTTTTTCCTCTTCGGCTTAGGCCCATAGTCAATCAGTGAACCCTCATAATTTTCAATCAGCTTCGTCCTAACCCTTTGCCCATTACTAATTAGCGAAAAAACCGTATACCTGAGCATTTTCATGATACACCTGAAGCGTCATCAGACAATCATTGAACAAGGAGCGAACTGCATTTTCGAGTTTACTTGGTTCTTCCAGAAAGAATTCATCTATCAATTCATTATAAGTAGATCACTAGAATTAGTTTGTACTATTTTTTGTCATTCCCGGAGGGAATCTTCTCCGATTAAAACGGTGATTGGCCTACATCGAGAAGATTTCCTCCGGGAATGACGGTTAGGAGAAACGTCTAAAGTAATTTGTAAAGAACTACTTATCCCTTCGTACCTGCGATTAATTGCCGCTACCTGATTGAGCAGATTACTGATGCTTTGCATTTTTCTCATTGCTATCACGGGTTAAAACCGGGGCAATTATTTTTAATCCTACAGTTAAAACTGGAGGCAACAGGACAGGTCCTACTTCTTACCTCCGACATCCGCATTCCGATATTCTTCTTGCCTCACAGCTCCTGCCGCTACTTCCCTCTATTTCCAGCATCCGCTCAATGCCCATTTCAGGCCGCGTAATTCCGCCAGCCCTCGCAGGCGGCCAATAGCCGAGTAAGTAGCCGGGATTGGTCTTTTTGTGTAAATCGTCCAGCATCTGGTGGCCGTGGTCCGGGCGGAAGGAATGCGGTTTGGCAGGTCCCCGGCGCTTCTGCTCTTGTACCAGCTCCAGCATTACACTAAACATATCGGCATCGCCTTCCAGGTGATTAACGTAGAAATTACCTTCGGCATCTCGCTGGGTACTCCTGCAAATGCACAAAATTAATCTTGTTGGCCAGTCGTTTGACCATTCCCGGCAGGTCGTTGTCCGGTCGTACGCCATAGGAGCCCGTACAGAAACATAACCCATTGGCCGGCAGATCAATCACTTCGGTCAGCCACCGGGCATCGGCTTCGGTACTCACAATCCGGGGCAGTCCTAGTATCGGGTAAGGGCGGGTCATCGGGATGAATTGTTAGCTTCATGCCTGCTTCCTGGGCTACCGGAACTACTTTTTCGCAGAAAGTGTTCAGGTTTCCCCGCAATTTCTTTTCGCCGACAGACTGATACGTATCCAGTGCGGCTTGAAAGGCTTCTACCGTAAAGCTTTCTTCGGAACCCGGCAGACCGGCAATAATGTTAAGGGTCAACCGGTGTACTTTTTCCGCGTTCAATTGCTCGAAACAAGCTTTTGCCTTCTGCTTTCGGTCTTCGGTGTAGTGTTTTCCGGCTCCCGGACGTTTCAGGATAAACAATTCAAAGGCGGCAAATTCATTGGCATCAAACCGTAAGGCTTTGGAACCATCTTCTACCACGTAAGCCAGATCCGTGCGGGTCCAGTCAAGTACGGGCATGAAATTGTAGCAAACCGTATGGATGCCACACCCACTCAGATTGACCAGGGATTCTGGTAGTTCCGGATATTCGTCCCGCGGCCGCTGCCCGTTTTGATATTTTCGTGAACGGGGACGCTTTCTGCGGACCAGGTCAGTCCGGCGGCTTCAATCTCCGCTTGACGCTTCCTGATTTCTTCCACCGGCCATACCTGTCCATTGGGGATATGGTGCAGGGCGGAAACCACGCCAGTAGCACCGGCCTGCCGGATATCCGACAGACTTACGGGATCTTTCAGGGCCGAACCAACGCCAGGTTTGCTCTAAAGGCATATATTTGATTAGATGATTAGTTAATGTGCTATTATAGCCACTGTCGCCCAATTTTACGTGCGCGCATCTGGCGTTTGCTACAGCACTTAACAATAGTTATGCAATCGTTTGCATAATTACACAAAAGCTCCGATACTTGTCAATAGTAATTCATATAAATTCCAGTTTTACACAAAATTCTATTCTTAACTGACCACTATTTTACTCCTTATTCCATGCACACTTCACCCATCCGACTCAATAAGTCCCTGCTGCAAAGAGATATCAACCCGGTAAATTACCGGTTACTTTCCCGCACCTGGGGAATTTTTCGCTGCCCGAACGGGTACTGCAATCGGAACCGGCGTATTGCTGCGGGGACTGCCGGATTATTTCATTGATAAAGCGAATCGCAGGGGGATTTTCAATGGCCGGGTGGTCGTCGTGAAATCAACGGATGCGGGTAGTGCCGATGCCTTCACGGAACAGGACAATTTGTACACGGTCTGCGTCCGGGGAGTGGAGAAAGGCAAGCAGATGGAAAAATACGTAGTGAATGCATCCATCAGCCGGACGCTTTCGGCCCGAGAGGGCACTGGAAAGAAATTCTGGACTGTGCTTACCGCCTGAGATAAAGATTATCCTCTCCAATACGACCGAAGTAGGGATACAATTGACCGAAGATAACGTATTAGCGCAGCCGCCGGCCTCTTTCCCGGGCAAACTGACTGCCTTTCTGCTTGAACGGTACCGTGCCTAAGGGCAGCCCCGAAAGCGGCATGGTAATCGTTCCCTGCGAACTGATTGTGGACAACGGCAAAAAACTGAAGGAGATTGTGCTCGAATTGTCACGGCGAAACGGCCTGGAACCCGCCTTTATCGAGTGGGTTGAAGGACACAACACGTTCTGCAACTCGCTGGTAGACCGCATTGTACCCGGCAAACCAGATGAAGCCGAAATGGCCAAAATGACGGATCTGCTGGGCTATACCGACGAATTGCTGGCAGTTTCGGAAGTATACCGGTTGTGGGCCATTGAAGGCGGCGAAAAAGTAAAAAGAGTACTGTCCTTCGAAAAAGCCGATGAAGGCATGTTTATTCAATCCGATATTACGCCGTACCGCGAAAGAAAACTGCGGCTGCTCAACGGCACACATACCATCAGTGTCGGACTGGGCTACCTGTGCGGCCTGCAGACGGTGGGAGACTGCATGAAAGATCCGGCAATGAGCCAGTTCATCTACAATGTAGTACACCAGGAGATAGTACCCGCCGTACCCGTAGACGAAGAAAGTGCCCGGACCTTTGCCGATGAAGTATTGGACCGCTTCCGGAATCCTTTTGTGGTACACCCGCTAATCAATATTACCCTACAGTATACTTCCAAAATGAAAATGAGGAACGTGCAGACTTTTCTGAATTACTATCAGAAATACGGCACGGCTCCGGCTTATCTTTCGCTGGGCTTTGCGGCCTATCTGCTGTTTATGAAAGCGGTTAAAGCAGAAAACGGCAATTATTTCGGGGAGCTCAATGGACAGTTATACCCGATTAAGGATGAGCAGGCAGGCTATTTTTATGAGCAGTGGCAAGCCCTTAAGGACAATGATTATCAATCGTTTACAGCCACCATTTTAGCCAATAAACAGCTATGGGATACCGACCTGAACCAGCTTCCGGATTTTACCCGTACAATCAGTCAATATCTGGAGAACTTAATGCGGCACGGGGCCGTTCATACGATACGGCAGTTTACCCATGCTGCTTTGTAGGTATTGAGTGACTGAGTGATTGAGAGAATGAGTGATTAAATATTTCGAAGAAAATGATTTAGAAAAACTTATTCACTCATTCTCTCAATCATTCAGTCACTCATTCACTCAGTTAATCCCATGCGACAGCAATTAAAGTTTCTGGTTATTTCGCTGGCCTTGCTTACCCTGGTGGCTTTCGTTCTGTTTGTGGTCAATCAGGTAGCCGGTATTTATACATTGGCCAAAGCCGTTCACCCGGGCTTTGGCCTGGCGGTGTTGTGGTCGTTGATTCTGTTATTTGTCGGATTATTTTCGCTGCCCGTGTATCTGTATCTGCGGCTACCCAAACCCCTGCCCTTACCGGAGAATGACGAAGGCCGCGTGGCGTATTTCCAGGCGCTGGGCAAACGGCTGGGCCGCAACCGCCTGCTAACCGGTGAACAATTTAATTGGACTGAGGAAAAAGAAATCCAGCGGGCCCTGACCCTACTCGACAACCGGGCCGACAACATGATCCAGAACACCGCAAAAAGTGTTTTCCTGACTACGGCTATCTCCCAGAACGGCAAGCTTGACGCCCTGACGGTACTTATTACCCATTCCAAACTGGTTTGGGACATTGCCCATGTCTACTACCAGCGTCCCTCGCTGCGGGATCTGACGACTCTGTATGCCAATGTCGGGGCGACTACTTTTATGGCCAGCCAGATCGAAGACATCGACTTATCGGAGCATTTAGAGCCGGTACTGGGCAATCTGCTGCAAAACTCAGCCCTGAAATCGGTACCCTTTGTCGGATCGGTCAGCGGGCTTATTATGGATTCGCTGATGGAAGGCACGGTGAATGCCTTTTTAACCCTTAGGGTAGGCATTATTACCAAACGCTATTGTGGCTCCCTGACTACGCAGCTCCGCGGACAAGTCCGGCGGGCCGCTTACCGGGAAGCTGCCGGCATGCTGGGCCAGATTGTACGGTCGGTATCCGGGCAAGTGGTCCGGTCCATTACCGATTCCGTAAAAAGGTCAGGAGCCAATACGGTAAAGTCGGGATTACAGGTGGCAGGCCGGGCTTCGGACCGGGTCCGGAGTTGGTTCGGCAATGCAACACCCAATGTCGGCCCTACAGATGGGTAATCGCCTTAAGCAGACTGCTCGGTTAATGTTTGGCTATCTCCTCTAAAGAAAGCCCGGTTATTCTGGCAATCTTTTCAACCGGATCTCTTTCTCTTTTCATTTCTCTGGTAATATTGAGTTTCTCCTCAAGTTTTCCTTCTTGTTTACCTTGTAGTCTACCTTCTTCCAAGGCTCTTCTTTCAGCAGTCTCCGGCACGCTGTAATTATCCCGGCAGCTTTTCAGACTTTGCTCATAAGTTCTCATTTTTCATGCATTCAAAATGTGCTTTCCAATAGTGAAAAGGAATGTCCGTCTGTATTCAGCGAAGTCTACTTCTTAGCCGCCGTCTTTTTAATCAGCGTACTTAGGGGCTTTTCGATATTAAAATACAAGGTCTTCAGATGATACTCATTTGGCTGCCCGATTTGCAGCAAGTCCCATTTGTTTTCCACCACCGATTGGTTGGTTACCGTAAGGCCCAGCAGGTTAGTGATCATCCCTTCGTCGCTGGGTCGGGTGATTACATAAGCCGTTTCCTTCGTCAGGCCGTCTCCGCTGTCAAGAATTACTTCACTCAGTTTTCGGAATTTATAGTCCCAGAGCTTGGCTTCCTTATTTTTCAACTCAGTAAGGGAGGCCGACAAGGCAAAAAATAGTGGTAAGGTCAAAGGGTTCGGTGGCTATTACCTGTTTGCCCAGGGCAACGGCTTTAGCGTATTCTTCATTCTGTAAGGCCCAGTTCAGCGCTACCTTCTTTTGATTTTTTTCCGTAAGGTGCGTAACCGGCAGCAGCGACTTGTCCATAATATAAGTGTTTGTATTCTTCCTTGGTGAGGGTAGTATCATTGCGTTTGTACCGCTCTGCCAGCTTCGGAAAATAGTACTTGGACTGGGCATTGTTCACTGCCTGCTCGATAGCCGTGAAATTGATTTTGGAAAGTTGCTGGGCTTGTACCGGAAGCCCGACCAGAAGGGCGATCAGCGTACCGATCAAACTGCTTCGTGTGTGCATAAGGATGAAGAGGATCGGCAATTTACACTTTTCGCGATTTCTTCCCGGTAAAAGCAGACTTGAATCAGCTTGCCCGTTGCAGACTTAATGCACAATACCGGTTACCTAAGCCTGAATAATATCCATTATTTGTGGCTAGTCAGCTGATGTATATCTAATTGTCTTTTATTTGCGTATATCTCTCGGTTTTCACTCTACCGGTAACCCAGCCATTGCGTATGCCCACCAAGAAACACTCATTCTTTTACCGCAATGGCCTAACCATTGTATTACTGATTCTTTTTTTTATATCCCTCATTGGTCAGATCCTGACGGGTTGGAAAGAGTTTAACGAAAACATCACCCAAGAGGGCGGCGCAGCCGTTTCCCTTGCCCAATACCTGACAACCGGCCACTTTCTCCAGGTTACCTTCGAAAACTGGGAGAGTGAATTTCTGCAAATGTTTGCTTATGTGCTGCTTACAGTCCGGCTCAAGCAGTGGGGCTCTTCCGAATCAAAGCCTATCGATGGTGAAGATCCGGTTGACCGGGAGCCTCAACCCGGCCCTAAAGCTCCCTGGCCCGTGAACCGGGGCGGCTGGTGGCTGAAATTGTATAAAAACTCACTGAGTCTGGCTTTTTTGTTCCTGTTCCTGATTTCCTGGGCCCTCCATGCTTACGGCAGTTTTAAAGACTACCGCCTGGAGAAAAGTCTGAAAGGCCTTCCACCTAAAGATTTTATCGGATATTTGGGCGAATCCCGTTTCTGGTTTGAATCCTTTCAGAACTGGCAAAGTGAGTTTCTGGCGGTGATTTCCATTGTCGTATTATCTATTTTCCTCCGCCAGCAGGGTTCTCCGGAATCCAAACCGGTTGATGCCCCGGATGAGGAGAATGAATAAGTGTCTGAACCGCTGATGGAAATGATGAAAGGATAAGGATGATGGCATTGACGGAATTTTGACTCCTGATTCGGTCTATCCCGTTAAGGGTCCAAAGTAGCGTTTACAAAATGATAGACGAGAGTAAACTCTTGAAATGATGATAATCTTGTAATCCTAAAAATATTTATCATCCTGTCTATCCTCCGCATCATTTCCATCAGCGGTTCAGATATTATCTCTTGGCCTGCAGAAACTGGCTTGCTTTCACCAGATTAATGAATTCGGCCCGGTACCCTTCTTCGTCCTTGCCCCGGGCTCCGGAAGCCATTTCTAATACCTCACTCACCGCGGCTTTCCCCTTAAATTCCGACTCGCGGAGCAGCAGGCCAAACTCAGCTACTGCTGCCGAAAAACGGAAGTTATCAGAGGTATTAGCCAGAGGAAGTTGACTATCTTTTACGGGATGTTCGATTAGTTGACTAACGTCGCTATCTGGCTTTTTATACCGCAATTTCAGGTTCAACCATTCACCAGCATGATTTTGTGCGGGTGCCGTACTGTTTTGCTGGTATTTCAGCTTATCCACGGCGGCTACTTCTTCTTTACTCTCCGCCGGGATAATTTCATACAGTGCCGTAACGGTATGACCAGAACCCAGTTCACCGGCATCTTTCTTATCGTCATTAAATTCCTCGTTTCTCAATACGCGGTTCTCGTATCCGATCAGCCGGTACGCTTTTACCTGCGCCGGATTAAACTCGATCTGCAGTTTTACGTCCTTGGCAATGGTAAACAGCGTACCGCCAAACTCATTTACAAACACTTTCCTTCCCTCTTGTATATTATCAATGTAAGCATAATTGCCATTCCCTTTGTCGGCCAGCACCTCCATTTTGGAATCCTTATAGTTACCCATGCCAAAGCCTAATACCGTCAGAAATACGCCTGACTTCCGCTTTTCCTCAATCAGCCGTTCCATTTCGGCATCACTGGATACACCTACATTGAAATCTCCATCAGTAGCCAGAATTACCCGGTTGTTGCCTTCTTTTTTGAAATGTTCCAGGGCCGTCTGGTAAGCCAGTTTGATGCCGGCGCCTCCCGCCGTTGATCCTCCCGCTTCCAGCCGGCTGATGGCATCCATGATTTTGGTCTTTTCGTTGCCGGGAGTGGGCGGCAATACCAATCCGGCAGCACCCGCATACACCACTATTGCTACATGATCCTGGGGGCGGAGTTGTTCTACCAGCATGGCAAAAGAAGTCTTGACCAGGGGCAGTTTGTTAGGATCCTGCATCGAACCAGAGACATCCACCAGAAAAACCAGGTTAGAAGGTGGTAAGTTGTTCACGGGAATTTCTTTACCCTGCAGCCCGATATGTACCAGGGAATGAGCTGCATTCCAGGGACAAGCCGATACTTCCGTATTGATGGAGAAAGGCGCCTCTCCGGCGGGCTGCGGATAATCGTAGGTGAAATAATTGATCATTTCTTCGATGCGCACGGCGTCCTTGGGTGGTTTTTGTCCCTGGTTAATAAACCGGCGAATATTGCTGTAAGAAGCCGCATCTACGTCAATGGAGAAAGTAGACAGCGGCTGTCGGGTGGCTTCCTGAAAAATGTTTTCGTGGATGGCATTATAAGCTTCCGTATTATGCTCAGGCTGAAGCTGATCTGCCGGTATGGGAGGCGCAGACACTTCCCTGTCGTAAACAGCAGCAGGAGCAGCGGATCTTGCGTAACTTTTTGATTCTTTTACGGTACTAACGCCAGCTACTGAGCCAGTTATATCCCTTTTCTGCTGGGTTCCATATCCGATTACAACCACCTCATTCAGGGCTACGGCATCCGCCTTCATTTTAACGTTGATCGTCGTCCGTTCACCGACTTTGACCTTTTGGGTAACATACCCGATATAACTGAATTCCAGTACGGCTTTAGAGTCCAGAACTGTTATGGCGTATTCTCCCTTTTCGTCGGTAGTAGTATGACGAGAAGTACCTTTTACTTTTACCATTACGCCGGACAGGGCAGAACCATCATCTGCCCAGGTAACTTTTCCCGTAATGGTTCTTTCCTGGGAAAGCCAAAAGCTCAGAAAGGAAATGGAGAACAGCACGGAGGTGAGGAGAATTTTAAACATAGTCGTATCTTTTTCTCATGGATGCGCAGGGCAGGATTATTCCATAAAGACTCGCCTGATTTTGGGTAAATTGGGACAAAACCAGGAGCATAAGGACAAAGCATTAAAAAAAACACCCGTATTTTATGGAAAATTACCCGCACGTGCATCCTATTATGTCAGACAATCAAATGCAGGTGTCAATCAGCCGGTTTGTTTACCTTACCGGGCCTATCAGCGGAACATGATTTTTAGACGCTTCTTTAAGAAAGATCCATTAGACGACGCCGGGCTCATCCAGTTATATAAAAAAACGGGTGACCTGAAAGTGTTGGGTGAGTTGTATGACCGTTACCTGCATCTGATTTATGGCGTTTGTCTCAAATACCTGCGCGACGAAGAAGAAAGTAAAGATGCAACGATGCAGGTATTCGAAAAATTGATTGGGGAACTCAGGGAACACGAAGTCAGTAATTTTAAAAGCTGGCTGCATACCTTAGCCCGTAATCACTGTCTGATGCAATTGCGATCCCGCAAGTTCAAAGATGGCAAGAACCTGGAACGGATCAATTGGGGGGAGGATATGGAAACGGACATCGGGGAGCATCCTGATTACGAAGACCGGGAAGAAGACCTGCAACGGATGGAACGCGGGCTGGACCACCTGCCTCCCGAACAGCGGCAATGCCTGCAACTGTTTTACTTGGACCAGAAAAGCTATAAAGAGATTTCCGATCTTACCGGGTATGACTTCAAGCAGGTAAAAAGTTATATTCAGAACGGTAAACGGAATTTAAAAATTTACCTGGAAAAACAACCATGACCAAGCGTAATATACCAGCCCGGTATGCCCAAAAGCACCTTGCGCCGGGGCTGATCGAGCAATACCTATTTGGGAAACTACCGGAAAGAGCCCGTAACCGGGTCGAAAGGCATCTGGTGGAATGTGATCTGTGTTCAGACGCCGTGGAAGGACTTTCGGAACAAAGTAATTCCGCTAAAACCATTTTAGCCCTGGAAGAACTGCGCCTGCGGGTTGACAAGCGCGTCAACGGACGTAGATTCGTCCTGCCTTTTGGCATACAGCCTTTTGCCGTGGCAGCTTCCATTATTCTGTTGCTCTCCAGTACGCTGGCCGTCTGGCTCACCATGCATTATCAGGAGAAAGAAGTGGCTGGTCAACGGGTTGCACCTATGGCTCAACTGGAACCCAAACCCGTACCACCGGAGACATCCGTTTTTCCTGGGCCGGCAGCACCAACCTCCATACCCGCCCAACCATCCGGTAGACCTTCCCTTTCCAAGGCAGAATCCGATTATAATTCAGCCGGTAAGCAGAGCCTGATGGACCGGCCTGCACCTACGGGCAAAAAAACGGAGAATATAGCTCGGCCAGCGTATACCGAACCGGTGGCTTCTGCCAAACCTAAAAAACAGGCAGTGGAGCAAAAACGGGCAAACGATTCGGCCATTGTCCGCCAGCAGCCCGAACCCGTGTCCATGCAGAGTAAAGAACCTTTACTTGCCTCAAAAGACGCTCTATACGGTGGGAAGGAAGTAAAAGGCAGGGTAGTAGATGCCGAGGGAGGGATGGCGCTTCCGGGGGTTAGGGTCATTGTGAAAGGTTCCGACAAAAGTGTGTTGACCGACACCAACGGTCAGTTTACCATTCAGGCTCCGGACACCGCCCGCCTGGTTTTCCAGTTTATCGGAATGATTCCCGTGGAGCAACCAGTTGCGTCAGCCGGAGCATTGCAGGTTACGATGGAGGCTGATAGGCAGGCCCTCAACGAAGTAGTGGTGGTAGGCTACGGCGCACCCGGCAGCCCGGAAGAAGCATTCCGGAATGCTACGCCTCAGGGAGGAATGAACCAGTTTAGCCGTTACGTCCGGGAAAACCTGAGGCTGCCCGACAGCGTGAAGACCCAAAAGAAGGAAGCAGTAGTAAAACTGGAATGTGTGGTTTTGCCGGATGGCAGCCTGACTAATTTTACCATTAAAAAAGGGGCCGGTGATGCTTTTGACCGGGAAGCCATTCGCGTGATCAAGGAAGGTCCCCGCTGGGAACCCGCCCGGCAGGATGGCAAAGCAGTACCCAGCCGGGTAACGGTTAAAGTTCCGTTCAAGGACTAAAAGGAAGCGGACTATCGATACCGTTCCTCCCTGATGATAAAACCCTGGGACGGACGGGTAAGCCATATAAAAATTTATAGATTCTTCGTCAGTATTTTAATAAACCCTCCGCGCGCTTTTAGAGTTAAAAGAAGACCTATCCTGTCCGAAAATTAAGTATTCAAGCGGGGAGGTGCGGGGCATGTATGCCCGAAATTCTGGTCATTTTCAAAATAGCTTCATAAAAACAGCGGGCCCTATGGAAAATCACCCAGTTGTTATTATCGGTGGCGGAATGGCGGGCCTGACTTGCGCCAGTTACCTGGTTGGGTATGGCATTATCCCTACCATTATAGAAGCAGCCGAGAGTCCGGGGGACGGATTCATACTGACCGGATGGAAGGTTTTCTGCTGGACCGGGGTTTTCGGGTGCTCCTCACAGCCTACCCGGGAAACCAGGAAGCTGCTTAACTATGAGGCCTTGCAACTGCGTAACTTCCGGTCGGGGGGCCATGATCCGGATGAACGGTAAGCTGGTGAAAATGCCCAATCCCCTGCGTGAGCCTCTTTCTATGCCTCAGGCCGCAATTTCTCCGGTAGGAAGCCTGTCCGATAAATTCAATATCATGCGGCTCGTCCAGGAGCTTGAAGGACTGGCGGAAGAAGCCATCTGGCAGGAACCGGCTATCAGTACCATTGCTTACCTGAGCCGCTACGGTTGGAGCGAAAAAATGATCAAAACCTTCTTTCAGCCTTTTCTCGGCGGTATATTTCTGGAAAAGGAACTCATTACCTCCAGTAATTTTTTCCGGTTTGTATTTCAGCAGTTTTACCGGGGCGACGCCGCCCTGCCAGCTCGCGGCATGCAAGCCATTCCGGAACAGGTAGCCAGTACTTTGCCACCAGGTTGCCTGCAGTTAAACAGGCGGGTGGAGGCACTGGAAGGAAACACAATCTGGATGGAAAATGGTGAACGGATGGAAGCGCAAGCAGTAGTGTTGGCCACAGATGCCGCCACTAAGGCAAAACTACTCCATGAACGTGGAGAAATCACCTTCAACCAAACTACGTGTCTGTACTTTGAGGCGCCGGTTTCGCCTCTTGATTCTCGAATGCTGGTATTAAATGCTGATTCCCAGAGCCTGATCAATCACCTGTGCGTGCCGAGGACATTGCTCCCGGATATGCGCCGGAGGGCAAAAGCCTGATTTCGGTAAACCTGCTGGTCAGGCCAACGTACCCGATGACCAGCTATTCCATTCATCCAGGTTGAGCTGACGGGCTGGTTCGGTGATCAGGTCCGGCAGTGGCGTCACCTGAAAACATACCCGGTTCCGGGAGGCTTTACCCCGGTTCACGGCTGAACAGCCCGCTATCAAATCCTTACGGATAGACGAAAACCGGTTCTGCTGCGGAGATGCCGTAGCGTATCCTTCGTTGAATGCCGCCATGCGTACCGTGTGCATGGTGGCTAATATGCTTATTGAGCGCCGAAAACGCGTAGCCTTATCCCAAAAGACTTAAAAATTATAAAAAAAGACTGAAAGCTAAAGAAGAGTAGTATTTGAAATCCTCTGGGAAGAAATCCTGTATGAAGATACGTTTTGTTTTGGTTCCCGCTATTCCTTCCACTTCCCGCCATTTATGAACCTGTTTATCTACGGTGCTTATGGTTACACGGGTGAATTGATTGCCCGTCAGGCTGCTAAAAAAGGCTACTTTCCGTTTTTGGGGGGCCGCGATAAGGAAAAAGCTACGTAAACTGAAGCCCACGAACTCCATTGCATTACATAGCCTTTCCGCTGGAGGATACCGAGGCCCTCGACCGTGTACTCAGTGAATTTGACATTGTACTGAATTGTGCCGGTCCCTTCTCCCAGACGGTACGCCCCATGGCAGAATCCTGTTTGCGCAACAAAGTGCACTATCTTGATATTACGGGTGAAATCGGTGTGTTTGAGTGGTTTGTCACCAAAAACGCAGAGGCGAAAGAAACGAACATTGTACTCTTGCCCGGAGTAGGCTTCGACGTAGTGCCTACGGACTGCCTGGCCTTTTTCTCAAAAAAACAGTTACCGGACGCTACCCACCTGGAACTTGCCTTTCAGGGCGTGCAACAATGTCAAAAGGCACGGCCCTGACCATGCTTGAAAATATTGACCAGGGCGGCACCATCCGGTCTGCAGGTAAGTTGCGCAAGGTTCCGGCGGCCTATCAGGTCCGCGAAATTCCTTTTACCGGTGGTCAGACCAAATTGGCCGTAACCATTCCCGGGGTGACGTATCCACCGCCTCACAGTACCCGGATTCCTAATATTCAGGTATATACGGCCATTGGGGAAAAACACTGAAATTTCTAAAAACCCTCGCTATATCGGATGGCTGCTTAAATCATCGCCGGTACAGCGCTACCCGCAATCAGGTTGAGCAGAAAGTAAAGGGTCCGGACGAAACCAAACGGAAGACCGGAAGTCCTTTATCTGGGGGTGAAGTACGCAATGCCGCCGGACAAACTGTGACGGCGCGTCTTCAAACGCCGGAAGGCTACCGACTAACCGTGCTGACTGCCCTGAAAGCCGGAAAAAGTTAATCAGTTCTGATTCCGCCGGGTTCCACACGCCAGCTACCGCCTTTGGCCATGATTTCATTACGGAAATAGAGGGAGTCAAACGCGAAGGCCCTTCCGTAAGTAAGGATCAGACTCTATTACAGTTCCGGTTCTGATTAGCTGCCTCCACATAGAAGAGATTTCGAATTCCTTTAAGGCTACTAATGTCTATAGGTAATTAGTGTTTGCCAACTATTAACCTTCGCTGCGTATCAGTCCAAGTCAGGTTGTTATCCCATCCGTCCTACCAACCCATAGTATTCATCTCACTTTTACATTCATGCAGATTGCCATTGTGCTTGGCTTGCTGATTATTGCCATTGTCCTGTTTGCTACCGAAAAATTATCCGTTGACGTAGTTACCCTGTTATTGATTATTGTCCTTACCCTTACTGAATCCTAACCCCGGAAGAAGCCTTTCGGGCTTCAGCAGTGATTTTATCATTATATACTGGCAGTCTTTATTATCAGCGGCGCCTTTGCAGGACACCGGTGTACTTGACAACGTAAGTGCCCAGTTTACCAAGATTAAGATCAAGAATGCGGGAATACTGATGGTCATTATTATGGCCGTTACTGGGTCAGTTTCCGCCTTTATGAATAATACCACGGTAACGGCACTTTTTCTGGGCCCGCTTACCAGCCTGTGCCGCAAACCGTCTATCAATCCTTCAAAATTGTTGATGCCCCTGGCCTATGCCTCCATTTTGGGCGGTACCTGCACGGTTATCGGCACCTCTACCAATGTGGCCGTCAGTGGTTTTATCAGCAAGGCAGGCATAGACCTGATCAGCATGTTTGAGCTGCTACCCATTGGCCTGATTCTTTTGGAGCGGGAATTGCTTATATGTTGGTAATTGGCAAGCGAATGTTGCCCGAAAACCCAGTAACCAACCTTACGGATCAATACGCAGTGAGGGGTTATCTGTCCGAAATCATGGTGACTGATAATTCGCCCCTGATTGGCCAGCACGTTTTTGAATCAGACCTGAGTAAAATGAACTTTACCATCCTGCGGGTCATCCGCAAGGGCAGGACCTTCATGCCTACATCTACTACGCAGATCAAGCAAAACGATGTGATGTTGGTAGAAGGCCGGATTGATGAGTTGATTAAGGTGAAAGAAACCGAAGGAATTGAGATCAAAGCGGACCTGCTGGCCGAGGAATTACAGAATGAAGACTTGCAACTAGCAGAGGTGATTATCACGCCCCGTTCCAATGTGATTAACTGTACCTTTCAAGCAGGCTCATTCCTCCAAAAATACGGCTTGAAAGTGCTGGCCCTACACGGCAGCGCGTTATTTCAGGAGAAAATAAAAGATATTCCGTTGGCTATGGGCGACGTATTACTGGTACAGGGCCCTACCGAACGCATTGAGGGTGGCCAGAGCAACCAGGGGATTTCTATGATTCCGTGGCCAGTTTGCCCCCGTTTTATAAAAAAGGCGGGGCCTGATCACGATTGGGGCATTTATGGCAGCCATTGCGCTGAATATTGCCGGCGTAGTTCCTCTTTCCATTAGCTTTCTGGCGGCAGCGCTGGTAGTAGCCTTTGTAAACAAGTATACTCCGCAGAAGGCCTACAACCAGGTAGACTGGCGGCTGCTGATCCTGATCGGCGGCATGAGCGCTTTTGGCGTGGCGATGGAAAACGGGTGCGTCGAAATTTCTGGCCGGTTACATCGTGGACCTGCTCCAGCCCACGGCAGTATTTCGATGCTGGCCGGCTTTGTAGTTCTTCACCATTATTTTGACCCAACCCATGTCCAATGCCGCTGCCGCATTGGTGGTGCTGCCCGTAGCGTTACAAGTAGCCGCGCAGCTTCAGCTCAGTCCGCGGCCGTTTGCCATTGCAATCATGCTCGGGGCGTCTGTCTCACTGATCACGCCTTTGAACCATCCTGCATTCTGGTGTATGGTCCCGGCAAAATACCGTTTCAAGGACTTTATGAAGATCGGTTTACCTTTGACACTGATGCTGGCCGCAATTATTGTGCTGCTGGTGCCGGTCATCTGGAAGATGTAGTTGCGCTTTCGATGCTCGATATCTGATTTTGATATTCGATGCTAAAAATTTATGTTCATAAGCACCAGGTCTGAATGAGTTATGAAATGGCCTCCAGATAAGTCTTTTGTATTCGAAGACTTAGTCATTATCCATTTTCAATTGTCTATTGTCCATTTACTTAACAGATTTTACTCCTTGACCACAGGGCATAAAAAAGCTGATTTCCGTAGAAATCAGCTTTTTTTATGCTTGGTACCGAAGTACCGGAGTTGCTGAAGATGGAGTAAACAAATTTAATCTAACTTATGCACTCATTAACTCTTCCGCTCAACAACTTACGTGGTCGTGTACTGTTCACGAACGCCACCAGTAAGGGGATCACTGGAAGTAGGGGTAGTTCTGGTCTTGGCAGTGGTGCGTTGGGTAGTACCAGTAGTACTTGTCTGCTGATCTTGACCAGAAAACTGATTAATCGTGGAACGAACCGTTTCCGCCAATCCGCCCAGCTGGCTACCGTACTGGTTAAGTAAGGTACTGGCGTTATCAGCAATCCAGCGGCGGGTTTGCATGCCGCTGTTTGGCGCGAGCAGCATACCAATAGCTACCCCAGCTGCAGCGCCCATCAGTACGCCCGGTACGGAAATAAGTCCCTCGGAGGAACTGCTACTGCTGCTATACTCACCCATTACCTCTACTGCTTTGGCATTTACCATGCCTTCGGCAATGGCAGTAAGCTTACGGTCGGCCGCATACTCTTCATTCAAAGAAGCCTGTAAAAGCTGTACTGCCTTCTGGTCACGCAGCAGATTGGCATAGGCAATCAGGGTACCATAGGAAGCGATCTCGTAGTGCTCAATTTTCTGAGCAGCGCCAATCATACCGGCATCTATCACGTCATCATCTCCACTGGCACTGATGATTTCCTGTCCTTCAACGATCAGGGCCGTAAGTGCTTTGGAAGTTTCCCCTTTCGGGCTTTCTCCCAGGGAGTTAAAGATTTGATCCAGGCGGCTGATCTGATTCTGCGTTTCGGAGCGGTGTTGCTGAAAGGCCAGACGGAGTTGCTGGTTCTGCGCATTGGACTCCATTTTGCTCAGGCCTGCCAAAATCTGGTTTTCGGCGCTGTATACCTCCCGTAACTGGTTGACATACAAGTTTCTCAGCGTTTCAAGTCTCATAAAGGAATGTCTTTGGGGTTTATACGATAAGGTTGGATACGTGCCCGCCGGGGAAAAGATGCTCAAAGAAGTAATTTTTGACAATTATTTTTTACCGTGTATAAACAGGCACTGCAGAAGCTTCTTTTCGTACTTCTCAAAAGGAAATGGGCTATTTTAGCCGTATCAGTAACGTTTATAAATAAGTCCGGTACGCTTCATCGGTGAACGTCCAGGGGGTTTTTAAATGCGATTCAGTCCGATAAGAGCGCATGAGCCAGGCGAATGTAACCGCTGGGCCGATCACCGGAACTGAACATAAACTCTTAAAAGAGTACTTGCCCAAAATCTCTTTTAAATCACCTGCAGGTCCGATCAGAGACAGCAGACAGCACCTTGTACCATCCCAGCACACTCTTAAAGTCCAACAAAGCGGACAGAAAATTATTGGTCGGAAAAAGCAAAACGGCCATTATAAGGTTGTTTTCGCCCTTCATGGACTTCCTGCTAGCGGCTCAGGGCTGCTATGCGCCCATATATGCCGGAAAACCCTTATGCATGCTATCGGGCAGGAGTTTATTTTTTTGGGCGGGAAGTAGAATATTATTCACGGAAATACTACATTACTACGAAGAATAAAGGCATTTGTGCTAATTACCAGCATAAAAAAATCTGGCAAAAGCCACCGATATTTACAATGAGCAATCCCAAAATTTTATCCATTCAATACTAATCACCACTACGATGGCAGCCTTACATGTGATCATGGTATTTTTAGCCTCAGGCTACTGGATTTACCTGCTAAGCGGCGTTTCCAGGGAACAGCAGCGCAAAACAGTCATTACTCAGGAAGGTAAGGGAACGGCAGCTACTGAATCTATAGCGGGTTCGGGCACGGAATAAGGAGCCCTGAAAACAGACAGCGACGCTTCCGCTAGTCTGGCTGGTACCCCTACTGCTTGTAAAAGCCGTATGACTGGGTCGTACGGCTTTTTATTTTAGAGGTAGTTCATTCTCCCGGGGCTTGCCAGCAACGGATCATACAAATAAGACGTATAAGTATAAGACCGGCAGGCAGTTACCTATCGGCCCATTTTTTTTACAGCGCAGATTACAATTTCTGCACGATAATTGACTAAAGGAGAAGAAACGGATTGTATAACCACTAAATTTAAACCTATATGGCAGCATTTCAGGCACTTATCGTTTTTATAGCCGCTTTTTCGTGGATATTCCTGCTGAGTGGCGTTATGAAAGAGCAAAAGGATAAATCAGTGGTTATACAGGAAGGCAGAGGTCTGCGAATGGATATTGAGGAAGATGCAGAAAATATAGAAGACCAGCCGTACCAAGCGGAACCTAAAACGGAATACATACGCTAACTACGCCCCATTCTTCCAAAAAGCGAAAGCTGCCCGGTATAAATCGGGCAGCTTTCGCTTTTTAGTATTACGATTGGGCTAAAGATATGGGAACGGTGGTCCGGTGCGGCCAATCACACTTCAAACAGGAAGAAGGGAGTTTCGTAACCGGCCCGCTGCAGGATCGGTTTAGATACATTAAATACCTTAACCCCCTTTGAGGTCTCCCCTTCCAGGGTACCAAAATGGGCATGTCCGTGAAACGCCGCCACTACCTGCCGGCGGTTGAGCGGGTCAGCCAGGCGGGAAGTGCCCAGAAAGGGAAAAATTTGTTCGTGTTCCCCGATGACGGTTCCTTTGATAGGCGAATAATGCAAAAGGGCAATTTTGGGCAGGTTTTCGTAATCACTGTCCAGCCGGGCCAGGGCGCGGTCGAGTTTAAGCGCCTCATCCACGGCCTCTTGTACAAACTGCTTGTTCATTTTTTCGCCCCACATGGGCATCATATATTTATCGAAGCCGCCCCCAAAGCCCTTGACTCCGGCAAATCCAACGCCGCCAATTACAATTGAATCCCCATCCAGCATACAAACATTGTCTTTGGAAAGGGCTTTTTTAATAGCGTTCTGCTCATCGGCCTCGTAATCATGGTTGCCCAGCACCGCTACCACCGGCACCGTACAGGCTTTCAACTCATCGGCCAATACTACGGCTTCGGAAGCGTGGCCTGAATCGGTAAGGTCGCCGCACAGCAGTAAAACATCAGCGCTTTCGGAAACTTTCCGGAAGTATTCCACCCATTTGCCCTGATCGGATTCCCGTACATGAATGTCTCCGACGGCTGCAATACGGGTTTTCTCACGTTTTTCTTTCATGCTACCAATATAGGAATAGGAGAAGATTTACACCGTTGTGATCGTATATGATTTATAATCCAAATCTTTTTAATCAATGCTATATTGGGTTTGGTCAATCATGGGGCCGCGGCATACTTTTTCAACCGGTATGGGCAGATCATACTGCTCATTGGCCCGGCTGATCAATTCATCAAACAACCACCTGGGAATAAGCTCTCTTTCCGCCGGGTATACAAACTGAAAATTAAGCACTTGTCCCAGCAGTAGGTGCCAGTGGGGTTCCAAATGGAAAAGAACCCGCTTCCAATCCATATTTTTCCCCTGTTTCAGGATCAGGTGGTTGATGTCGGCTCCGTCGTAGCGTTCCCGGTTCTGTACGTAGATCTTGCACCAGAGTAGTTCTTCCGGCCCCATAAAGCGAACAGGCACCCCATGCAATTCTCCTTCAGTCGAATTTTCAAACCAGGTATCGTCAACCGTGCAGATGTTATTGACGGTATTGAAGATAAGGTCAATAAAATACTCACCCTTAAATATTTTGGCCAGCCAGCGCACGTCCGTAAGTTCGGTCACGTACCCTTTCCGGGCGAAAAACTTCATGATGCCCGGATAATCAGACGGCTTGCAGAATATGTCCAGGTCCTTAGTATCGCGGTATACACCCGTATAATTATATAGCGTAAAGGCCCCTCCCATCAGAAAAGGAATCTGGCTTTCGTTTAAGTATTGTAACGCTTCCCGGTAAAACTCCGTAGCTACCGGTTTTGTGCTTCTATTGAGGTCTTTGTTCCCTAGTGGTTCCTGGGCTTCACTGGCTTTAGGCATAGTATTCCCTATTTGTCCTGCCTTTGTTGGCAGCGTAGCACTCTATACTGGATTTGCCCATATTTGTTGCAAATGGTTTAAGGGGCCTTACCAAATAGCTTGATTATTAAAAGGCTCCACCCCAAAATCAATCCCATAGGCTTATTTAGGGCGTAAGCTTTTCAGCGATGCGGCGGCCAACTTCCATCAGCGCCGATTCTTCCCCGGGGGTAAACTCGTAAGGCACTGGTTTAGCGATTCCCAGGGTGCCACATAACCGGTCCTGGTACAACATCGGTGCCGTCATCGACCCTTCCACCTTCGTTTCTTTGGCTGAAGGACGGGCTACCCCCGATTCATCCGTTTGCAGGTTACAGATCTGAACGGGCTGCTTTCGCTGGGCCGCAATACCGGCCATGCCTTTACCAATGGGAATTTCATTCATTTTGGGCAGCAAAAATTCGGGAATGCCCTGATACGCTTTAAGGATCAGGAGGTTTTTGACGGGGTCCAGCACGTGGATGGTGCCGGTGGTGCAGTCAAAAGTTTCCAGTACCGTGCGTAGTAAATGCTGCCAGTCGGGAAGCTCTCCTTCACCGGTCGGAATCTGCTGATAAATTGAATCAAGTGATAATGACATAAGCCTTAGAAAAAAGAGTAAGTAGTAAGCCTGCCGGAAATTTACCATTTTACCCATGAATTTTCTCCACCTATTACGCATAATTGGCTAAAGGGACAATCACCCGACTAGTTCTTGTCGTCTCATGGTTCTCAGGAATTGGCAAGTTACTGAACCCCACTGTTGTAAAGGTTATCAGTTATTCCTTACGCTATCCGCCGCATTTCATTGCGTAATTGCTGGCTGAATCATTCGGTCATACACCCTATTGAGTGCTTCCAGGGCTATCATTACATCCCTTTCTTCGGTTTGCCAGTTAGATATGGCCGCCCGGATCGCCGGTATTCCTTTATAAACCGTCGGCGTCATAAACACCCTGCCGTCTTCACGGAGTGCCGCCAGAAATTCCCCTACCTGCCCAGTAGTAGTACTTCCATTTATGGTAAAGCATACCACATTCATTTTAACCGATGCCAACAGCCGGAACTTGCCTGATTGCTCGATTTGCTGACCAAACTGCTGCGCCAGCTGACTGTTCCGTTCTACGATATCCCGGTAGCCTTCCCGGCCGTAGGCCAGCAGGCTAACCCAAGCCGGCAAGGCCCGGAACCGCCGGGAATTTTCGGGCGGATAAGGGATGAAATTGAACCCGGCATCGGCACTGCCCAGGTAAGTGGATTGATTGTGAAATACCTCGGCCTGCAGTTGAGGATGCCGGGTAAATTGCATAGCAGCGTCATACGGAACGTTGAGCCACTTGTGGGCATCCATGGTGATGCTGTCGGCATAATTCAAGCCCTGCACGTAATAGGCGTACAGGGGCGAACAAGCCGCAAAACCACCAAAGGCTGCGTCTACATGCAACCAAAAAGGGTACTTCTCCTTCAATTGGCCTATTTTTTCAAGGTCGTCAAAGTCTGCGGTATTCACCGTACCCGCATTACCTACCACGATGAAGGTTTCACCGGAATGCGATTGAAAGTAATTTTCTAAGGCTTCCACGCTATGGCTTCCCTGCCGGGCAGGGTATCTATTCTGACCAGTGATTCACGACCCAACCCCAGCATGGAAAGTACTTTGTCGATACTGGAATGCGGCGTTCCGCTGAGCACTTTTACCGATTCCAAGGCACTGACTCCTTGGTCCCCACGTCTACTCCCCGACGGTGGCCGGCCCACTGACGGGCCAGGGAAAGTCCCACAAAACTGGCCATGGTGGCGCCCGTAACAAAGGTCCCGGAATAATCAGGGGTCAGTCCGAAAAGTTGCTTCAGCAGCTCAATCGTTTGTAATTCTATCCGGGCCGCGACCGAATCACGTACATCCCCCACTACCTGGTCGTACACGCTTACCAGCCAATCAGCAGCTAAGGAAGCCGGCGTTGCTCCACCCGTCACAAAACCGAAATATCGCGGTCCGGAACTGTTAGCTAACTGAGGCGCATACGCTGATTGAAAGAGGCCATTACGTGCGCGGCCCCGGCACCCGACTCGGGTAATGACTGGGGTGGTAAAGTTACCGGACTAACTCCGGGGGAAGTCGTTTGTTGCCCGGCCAGGTAACGACCGGCAATCTGGAGTGTTTGGGTCAGGATGGCCGGCAGATTATCCGCATCTTGTTGGAGTAGTGGATTCATAGGGAGTAGTGATTCGTAGGGTGATGGCGCAGGTAGCCTTAGGATTCTTTAAATTACAATGGGTAAGAGGTAAACTCCTTTCGTTCTTAGCATCTCTCTGTATTTGCCCCTCAATACCCTACGGTTTCGTCAGTCAAGGCCAGCTCTACGGCCTTCTCCGCGTGAATACGGGCCGTATCAAATAAGATAGTTAGGGTATGCTCCTGACTGATCAGTAGCCCGATTTCGGTACAACCCAGAATAATCCCTTCAGCTCCCTGTGCGGCCAGTTGTCCGATGATTTCCAGGTACGCATGTCTGGAACCTTCCCGAATGGTGCCATTGGCCAGCTCTTCGTAAATGATCCGGTGCACAGTTTCCCTTTCTGTTTTTCCGGGCACCAGCGTTTCGATCCCATGCATTTGCCGCAGGCGGTCTTTCAGGAAATCCTGTTCCATCGTAAACTTGGTTCCCAGCAGGCCGACCCGGCTCAGGCCCTGTTTTTTTATTTCGGCTGCCGTCACATCGGCAATGTGCACCAGGGGCAGGCTTATGCCTTTTTCGATTTGTCCGGCTACTTTGTGCATGGTGTTGGAACATACGACCAGCAAATCGGCCCCGCCCCTTTCCAGCCTTTTGGCGGCTTCTACCATCTGCTCCCCGATCTGGTCCCAGTTATCCTGGTGCTGCAACTGAAGAACTTCATTGAATTCTACCGAAAACAGCAGGCACTGGCAGGAATGATGTCCGCCCATGAGTTCCTTTACTTTCCGGTTCATAAGCTGGTAATAGAGTGCCGTACTCTCCCAGGATATTCCGCCGATCAATCCGATTGTTTTCATCTTTAAACGTGATTAAATGGTCCAGGCAAAACAGCCCATTTAAATAATTAAAAAACAGATGCAGTTTTGCTAATTTATACCAGATCAGATTTACTACTTTGTAAATTAAATAGATTTAAATTTTTGCAACTCAATTAAGTCAGCGAAATCTCAAACAGCGTCATTGCGAGGCACGAAGCAACTATTTTAATCCAGGCGGCCATAAGATTGGGCGAAAGTTTGATGTTTTCCCCGTCTAGATTGCTTCGTGCCTCGCAATGTCTTCATAAGTGATTAATAAAGAGCAACTTGTGAACACTTACCTTTTACCCATGAGAAAGACTACTGTTGAAGGTAGCCGACCGGCTCGAAAAAATGATTGGGGAGGACCTCTTGCGCATTGGAGAAAACTTCCCTCCGTTCGGAGATTAAGCCAGGAACAGGGAATCAGCATCAGTACGGCCTTCCAGGCGTATTACCAGCTGGAGCGTAAAGGGCTGATCGAAGCCAGACCCAAGTCAGGCTACTACGTACGCTACAACCCGACTCGCTTTCCGGCGATGCCTTCCATCCTGGAAAAGGAGCATCGGGAGGAACAAGTTACGGTGGCAGAGATGATTGATACGGTTTACCGGAATGTACGGGCCGAGGTGTGACCCGGTTTTCGGTGGCAGCTCCGGCCCTGGAACTATTGCCGGCCGCTAAGCTGGACAAAGCCCTGTTGCAGGCCATCCGTTCCTCGGATCATCACTGTCTGGGCTATGAAGAGGTACAAGGAAACCCGGCTTTACGGAAGCAACTGGCCCGGCTGGCTTTTAACTGGGGTGGCATTGTACAGGCGGATGAAGTAGTGGTAACGGCGGGCTGCATGGAAGCACTGGTGATGTCCCTGAAAGCAGTTACCCGGCCTGGTGATACCGTAGCCATTGAAAGCCCCACGTATTTCGGCATATTTCAGGTATTGCACAGCCTGGGTTTGCAGATAGTTGAAATTCGTTCCGATCCCGCCGATGGTCTGGACCTGGACCATCTGGCCCGAGTGCTGCAGACGCAACGGGTAGATGCCTGTCTTTTTGTGCCCAATTTCAGCAATCCGGGCGGAAGCTGTATGAGTGATGTACGCAAAAAGGAACTGGTGCAGCTGCTGGCCCTCGTGGAAATCCCACTGATTGAGGATGATATTTACGGAGATCTGTACTTTGGGAAGAGCCGGCCGCGTACTTTAAGTCTTTCGACCAAAAGGGTTTGGTCTTGTATTGCTCCTCTCTGTCCAAGTCACTGGCGCCGGGCTACCGGATCGGCTGGACGATTCCCGGACGGTTCCGGTCAACCGTGGTTAACCATAAAATGATTTATACCGTTGCCACCAACAGTCCTACGCAAGCCGCCATTGCCTTTTTCTGGAAAAGGGCCGGTATGACTTTCACCTGAAGAAGCTTCGAAAATCGCTGCACACCCAGTGCTTACGGTATATGCAGGCCATCAGTGCGTACTTTCCGGAGGCTATCCGGGTATCCCGGCCACAGGGAGGATTCGTACTGTGGATTGAGCTGCCTGCAACGATTGATTCTTTTGAACTATACCAGGCTGCCATTCGAGAAAAGATCAGTATTGCTCCGGGAAGCATTTTTTTCCACCAACCAAGCCTTTTCCCATTACATCCGGCTGGGATTTGGTACGCCTTATAGTCCGGCCATTGAAGAAAGCCTGAAGACGCTGGGGCAACTGATCGGTAGTATGCGTTAAAGGCGATGTTCGATATTCGATGTTCGATTGGCGATGTTTGATGTGCTGGATTCTTTGTAAAAAAGATGCCATTACCGGTGGCAATGGCATCTTACAAATGACTAATATCCCAATGAATCAGGTATTACGTATGGTACAATGCGTAAGAATTTCCAGACAACTTTTACGAACATCGAACAACGTACATCGAGCATCGAATTTATCGTTTCATAAACTTCAGTATGCTTACGCCTTCTTTGGTCTGTACTTTCAACAGATACAAGCCGGAACGGAGACCGGATACATTAAACTCTAGTTCTTTTTCTCCGGCTACCTGGTGGGCATTGGTCTGGCACGTCTTTCCGGCGGCATCGGCAATGGCCGTACCACTCACCGTACTGGCCGCTACTGGAAGCTGAACGTTTAGCCTTTCATCGGCTGGGTTGGGATAAACCGTGGCAGCCAGGCTGATTGCTTGTAACGAACGGCTATCATTAGCAGCCACTCTGGCACTGGCCGCTGAATCACTTCAATGGCTGAAACTTTAGGATTATTCGCCGAACCAGCAAGGAAATTAATATTTAAAGTTCCGTCCGTTACGCTTACGGTATAGGTTTTCTGAATGGCTCTTGAGGCGCCACCAGCTTCAGCGAAAATATCAAACTCAGTGAGTTTACGGCTGCCTTCCACGTCTACGTTGAATTTTCGTGATCCTGCTCCCCCAGTAGCTATGCTCCCAAAGTAGATTTCGGCAAAGTGCAGCGTAACGGTGGTACGAACCATTGGTAACGGGCAGACTGTAAGCGAAATTGCCGTAGCGTTCCGTCCGATACAGCTCATCGTCAGTGGTGTTGTCAATGTCAACACTCCTATTGCTGAAAACAGCGCCCCCACTAAATTGCGTATCCGCACTGAATCTGGTACCGGAACCTACATATTCAGCACCGCCGGCATTAATACGGGTTGCCAACGTTGGATTCGGAACTACTTCAATGGCCGATACTTTAGGATTGTTCGCTGAACCAGTAATAAAGTTGAGGTTCAGCGTACCATCCGTCACCGCTACGGTATACGTCTTCTGAATGGCTGTCAGCGCCCCGCCGGCTTCGGCAAAAAATATCGAAATCAGTAAGTTTGCGTGACCCTTCCACGTCCACGTTGAACTTACGCGAACCGGCTCCCCCGCTGGCCATACTGCCAAAGTAGATTTCGGCAAAGTGCAAGACAACTTGTAACTGCCATTGGTAACGGGCAGATTGTAAGCGAAATTACCGTAACGTTCGGAACGGAATAGTTCATCGTCGGTGGTGTTAGCAATGTCAACGCCACTATTACTGAAACTAGTGCCACCAGTAAAGTAATTATCTTCACTAAAGCTCCGGCTGCCACTGGCAGTATAAGCTCCTCCGCCGGCATTAATACGTAAGGTAGTTGTTCCACCAGGTCCACTGTTGGGATCATACTTCCAGAGTTCCCGGCCTGCGCTGCCATTATCGGCTGTGAAGTAGAGCACACCGTTGATTCCGACCAGCGGTACTGGAGTGGAACTGCCCGCAGGATTAAGATCTGCTACCAGTACAGTACCGGCATTGGTACCGTCGCTCTTCCAAAGTTCCCTGCCGTTAGCTCCGTTATCGGCGTTGAAATACAAGGTATTATTTACCGCTTTCAGATTGCGAGGGCTTGAAAGATTCTGATAGTTATTAGTGGTACCGGGATAAATGTTTTTCACCATCTCCGGACTGCCACCCGTAAGCGAAACCCGCATTAACTCCTCGTCATCATCATTGGGGGAATAAAGGGGCTCCTCTGGAGGTGGAATAATAAAAATAATTCCCCAGAAATTCGTACGAGGCTAAACTCGTGGTCCGGTGCGCACCGCCTAAATTGATAGACACAGTACCGGCCGTAGTACCATCACTCCGCCACAACGACAACGTGGCTGAAGAAGCGGATGGCACGTCTAGATTAGATAGGTAGAGCGTACCGTTCACATTTCTCAGAAAAAAGAATCGATCAAAACTGCTGGTAACACCTTCTTTAATTGTTTTAACTGCTACTGTACCGGCATTCGTACCATCGCTTTTCCACAGGTCGTGGCAGAGCCGGGAGCATTCATAAAATATACGCTGCCATTAAGCTCAGTCAGGTAAAAGGCGTTTACATTTCTCACCAATACGGTGCCGGCCGCCGTTCCATCGCTTTTATATAGCCCGGAATAGCTTCCACTGGTAAAAAAGAGGGTTCCATTGGCATTGAGCGGGAAAGTGGGGAGAAAAGGTAGCGAAAAAACTAAGCGGTCCTGCTACCAGATCCTTGACCAGTACGGTTCCAGCAGCTGTACCATCACTCTTCCAGAGCTCATACCCCGTGGTCCCGTCATTGGCCGCAAAGAACAAGGTACCATTCACATTGGTCAGGTAGCCCGGATCAGCGCTACCCATAGGATTAATCTCCTTGACCAGCACCGTGCCGGCTTCCGTGCCATTGCTCTTCCAAAGTTCAACGCCCCCCGTACCGTTGTCGGCCGTAAAATAAAGCGTCCCGTTCACCTCCGTAAAATTAGACGGAAAGGCATGACCCGCTCCGGGGTTAATGTCTTTGACCAGTACCGTACCCGCCGTCGTACCGTCACTTCTTCCAGAGTTCATTACCGTTTACGCCGTCCGTGGCCGCAAAGTACAGCGTGTTATTGATGGTAAGGGTACCGTTGATCGTGGTACTGGCGATACCGGAAGACGGCAAACCAGGGTTAATATCTTTGACCAGCACCGGTTGGGCAGTCAGGAAGTGAACGGAGAACAAGCCCGCAATGAGGCAGTTCAGGAATCCGGGAATCAGCTTTCCCAATGAATACTTGTGTTGCATAGCGGTTGTGGTAAAGGATTGGGCAGTAAGGTATGGGTTAGGTAAATTGTTTAATGGCCGGGCAATTACGGTTGGCTATTCCCCTTATTTTTATGCGGCTGCCAACCGGTAACATGCGGATAAACAGGCAAACTGATCAAATGATAAAGTCTCCGGATCACATAGGATACCGGATGCTACAGGGCAGGATTACTAAATTTCACGGAGATTACTTCCGGCAGTGTTGCGGAGAAAGCCGGTAACAGGAAAACCCGTGGGTGTTAACTCCCGGATGGAGGATACAGCTGCTTTGAGTATTGTTAACATAAAGTGGTTTGTAAGGGTGTCTCGATACTATTTTTATTTTATGAGGTAAAGCGGGCTTTAAAAACTTCATCAACTACTATTCTCACGCTCTGTGTTTTAGAAGCAAACAAGAATACCAATTAGCTAACTCTTAAGCAATAAAAAGTTTTATATTTTTTCTTTGTTAAAAACAGGTTTTTTAATTAATCTTTCCATTGACCGGCGCGGTTAAAAAAAAGCCCTACAAACAGATTCGCGGGGTCAACTTTATGATCAACCTTGGACCTGAGGGGTTCACCGAAATAGCATATAAACCAGAGCTAGTGCACAAGCTAGTACATTGTTAAGGATATATAGATATATATTGGTATAATCGGATAAAGCCTCCTCCCGCTGTCATTCCCTCCGGGAATGACAGTAAGGAAAGGTTGTATTGAAATGGTAAGAAACTAAATTGACAGTGTACTTAGCTTACTGCCGGATCGATTTTATCGGATCCGAAGAAACAAGTAGTCGTAGTCGTGAGAGTTTCCAGAGCTCAGATCCGCTGGTGCCATCATCAGCCGAAAAAAACACCGTGGAACCCAAGGCGGTAAAATTACCCGGATTTGAACTCTCTGCGGCGCGGGGTTAATATCTTTGATCCTATTCGTTCCGGCGGTGGTCCCGTCGCTTTGCCAAGGTTCCCAGCCATGCTGCGAATCGAAACCCGAAAAATATAACTTATCGGTGGAGGCTGTCAGTTTGCCAATGTATACACCGCCCCGCGCCAGGCCAGAGATCCTTGACCAGTACAGTTTCCGGCCGCGGTGCCATCCGTTAGCGGATTTGTTAAGTGTCCCCATTTCATCCGGAAGTGAGTGTCCCTTTCATCGGTGAAATCGGCCGGGTTGGCACTTTTCAGACCAGGAGCTATATCTCTCACCAGTACCGTACCCGCAGCCGTGCCGTCACTCTTCCAGAGTTCATAGCCATTGACCCCATCGCTGGCCGCAAAATAAAGGGTACCCTTTACCGGGGTCAGGTCGGCAAGGTAAGAACTAGGCGAAACCAGATCGGGTTTTTTGCCCTAGTACCGTACCACGTTCCGTCCCGTTGCTTTTCCACAACTCGCCGACGTTAGCCTCAAAAAACAGCGTTCCATTTACATTGGTTAAACGCTTGGGATAAGAACTCTTTGCCCGGCAGGATATCTTTGATCCGGACCGTCCCGGCGGCAGTGCCATTACTCTTCCAGAGTTCATAGCCGCCCCCGACGGCATCTTCCGCCGAAAAGTAAAGCATTCCATTTGCGTCTACCAGATCACGGGGGCTGGAGCTACCGTTTCCCGGGGCTATATCTCTCACCAGTACCGTACCCGCAGCCGTGCCCATCCTCTTCCAGAGTTCCATATTCATCCCGCTCTGATCGCTGGCCCGGAAATACAAAGTGCCATTCACATGGGTTAGATATCCCGGCACGGCACTTCCCGGTCCGGGAGTAATGTCTTTGACCAGCACCGTGCCTGCCGTTCACTCTTCCAGAGTTCGGCGCCGTGGGCACCATCCTCGGCCATGAAAAACAACATTCCTTCATTACGGTCATCAGTTGAAGATTAGAACTTCCGGGTCCGGGGTTAATGTCTTTCACCAGTACCGTACCCGCCGCCAGCCATCACTCTTCCAGAGCTCGGTCCCATGTTCGGGGGTTTTGGTGGTAAAGAACAAGGTATGATTCAGTTGAATAAATGCCTGAGGCGCTGAACTCTCCGGTCCGGGCACAATGTCTTTGACCAGCACTGGCTGAGCCGATACATTCGGTCCGGTGAGCCATCCATTCAGTAATAAACCACAGAAAAGGGGAAAAAGGTCTTACGGAGGAGATAAGGATGGTGCATGGAAGGTAGGTTACGTAAGCGGTGGTTAAAGCTTTGGCAAAAATAGCGCATCTTACTAAACCGGCACCTTATGGCCCTCTCATTTTAGTACAAACAGAAAACCTGCCTCTTACATAAGAAGCAGGTTTTCTGTTGCTGCAAAAAAATTTCAGATCCTACCGGGTGGAAACACCGGAAACTATATAATCACGCAGCAATTTTTTATCTTTTTTTAATGAACTTAAGGACTTTACTGCCCGCTTGGGTGTCGAGTTTGAGCAGATACATACCCGTCTTCAAATGCCCTACCTCGAATTCGAGTTGCTTTTCGCCTAGAGCCTTATGGGCGTTCTGCTGCAAAGTAGCCCCAGCTGCACTGTTGATAGAAGACTTCTCACCTTACTTACAGGCAGGCCTAGCTCTACAACCAGTCTGTCTTCAGCCGGATTCGGCGAGAGGCTAGCCGAGAAGTGGGCTTCTAAAGAAGCAGGCTTTACTTCTGCGCTTTCTGGCGGCAGCAGTAGATGGAATCACTTCAATGGCCGAGAGGTGGCATTGTCGGCGGAGCCTGAGCTAAAATACAGGACCCCATCGCTTACCGTGACCGGGAAGCGTTCCAATCATCGCGCCTCCGGCTTTCTCGAAGATATCATACTCGGAAAGTTTCTCTCGTTTTCAACGTCCACATTGAACTTTCTTGATCCCATCGCCTCCCTGG
This sequence comes from Cytophagales bacterium, assembly GCA_030448185.1. Taxonomy (GTDB): domain Bacteria; phylum Bacteroidota; class Bacteroidia; order Cytophagales; family 172606-1; genus CADCTQ01. Next base: position 82,181 of record JAUJNL010000010.1, read on the forward strand.
GCCTGGTTGCCCCAGTAGGTCTCGGCAAAGTGCAGCACGACTTCAAAGGTGCCATTGCCCGTCGGTAGACATAGCTGAACGAAGAACCGTAGCGTTCGGTGCTGTATAAGGCATCTTCGTCGGTATTAGCTACTTGGCCTCCGACCGGAATGACTTCGCCGTGGGCAAAGTACATATCCAGAAAAGAAGGTCTTTCCACTGAGACTCTGGTAGGTGCCTCCTCCGGCATTAATCGAAAGAGAACTGCCTGCCGGCAAGACTTCAATGGCTTTTACACTGGCTAGATCCACGGAGCCTTGCGTAAAACGAATCGTTAACACTCCATCCTGTACCTGGGTACGGAACGTCTCCTGCACCGCTGTTAGGGCTCCCCCGGCTTTCTGGAAGACATCGTACTCAGAAAGCTTTCTTTCGTCTTCAATATCGACATTGAACTTTCTTGATCCCACGCCTCCTTCGGCTTGTGTGCCCCAATAAGTTTCGGCAAAGTGCAGGATAACATCGTAACTCCCGTTGCCGGAAGGAAACGTATACTGGAAGTCAGCTCCGTAGCGTTCGTTCTCATACAGGTAATCATCATCGGTGCCCCCGATGTTTGCCCCGCTCACTGAAGCCGTACTTCCTCCTCTACGTATCCATCTCCTGAGTAAGCCCGCCCATCAATCGTGGTGTAGCCTTCGCCTCCGGCATTCACCGGGAACGTAAGCCCGCTTGGAGGAGTAGGCGCAGCATTCGGATCATACTTCCATAACTCCTGCCCCGTAGTGCCATTAGTAGCCGTGAAGTAAAGAACCCCATTAATTCCGCCAAAGGCAACGGGTCGGAATTGCCCGAAGGATTAATATCGCCAACCAGTACCGTACCTGCATTCGTACCGTCACTCTTCCAGAGTTCTCTGCCGTGACTACCGGTATCTGCACCAAAATACAAGATATGACCTACCGCTGTCCTATTGGTTGGAGCCGAAATATTACGCACACCGCTGCTAGCATCTCCCGGGAATATATCTTTTACCATCTGCGGACTGCCTCCGGTTAAAGAGACCCGCGTCAACTCCTGGTCCAGAAAACTTGCGGTTCCCCGGGAGATGGAATAGTAGAAATAATTCCCCATGAATTCGTACGAGACCAAATTTGAACTCCGGTGAGTCGGGCCAAGGTTAATAGACACGGTACCCGCAGTAGTACCATCACTCTTCCATAGATAGGAACTGGCACAACAGGCGGACGGCGCGACCATATTGGCAAAGTACAGGGTCCCGTTGACATTTTTCATGAAGAAGAACCGGTCGAAACTGGTTGGCCCTGGTTCTTTAATTGTCCTAACCAGTGTAGTTCCGGCATCCGTTCCATTACTCTTCCACAGGGCGGAGGCATATTGACCGGGCTGGTTCATAAAATAGGCTTCCCCATTAAGTTCAGTCAGGTAAAAGGCGTTTACGTTTTTCACCAGCACCGTACCGGCGGATGTGCCATCACTTTTGTAGAGCCCGGCCGTAAAGCCAGCGGAAAAAAAGAGGGTACCGTTAACGTTGACCATCGAGGAAGGGAAATAAGTACCCGAAGACGGGGAGGAGAAAAAACTACCCGAGCCTGCCACCAGATCCTTGACCAGCACTGTACCCGCCGCCGTTCCATCACTCTTCCAGAGCTCATACCCCGTGGTCCCGTCATTGGCCGCAAAGAATAAGGTACCATTTACATTGGTCAGTGATAAAGGATCAGCGCTGCCCGCAGGGTTAATGTCTTTTACTAACACAGTACCCGCTGGTGTGCCGTTGCTCTTGTAAAGCTCAGTACCTCCCGCACCGTTAGTGGCCGAGAAATAAAGCGTACCGTTGACCTCCGTTAAATTCGTCGGGTTGGAACTGCCTCCTCCCGGATTGATATCGGCTATCAACACCGTGCCGGCGGCCGTACCGTCACTCTTCCAGAGTTCGGTTCCATTGGCGCCATTGTTAGCCGCAAAGTACAGTGTGTTATTAATGGTCAGCGAACTGGTGATACTGGAAGGTACCGGACCAGGATGGATGTCTTTAACCAGCACGGGCTGGGCGGTCAGCATTCCCGGAAAAGTGAGCAGCACAGTCAGTAAGCCGCCGCACAGGTGCTTCCGCAGAAGCGCCTTCATTGAGTTGGGGAGTAACATGAGGGTTGGGCGTAAAAGTGTAGAATAAAAGTAATTGTTTAAGGATGGGGCAATTAAGGGACAAATAATCTGGGAAACGTCTCAAAAAACCAAAAATTCGTCTCATTTTCGAAAATGAGACGAATTTTTAGAAAATGAGACCTTTTTTGATTTTATCAAATGCATCCAGCAGCATATTGATCGGCCTGCTCACAGTACAGGAAAGTGGTTGTTACCAAGGAGACAGCGGCTGATAAAGAGCTGCCTCCCCAATGGACTTCTCGATGAGCCGCAAATCGGTCAGTGTCTGCATGACTAGCGGAAGGGTACCAGGCGGCAGGCCCTCTCCGGTAGACCAGCGGGTGTGGGCGTACCAGGCTTGGGCATCGGCCGGTTTGATCCCATAGCGTTCGGTGACCAGCGAAACGGCGTCAGGCCGCTGCATGAAATCTTTACTTGCCCGGTTGATTACGGACAACATCCGGCGCAGGGCAGCGGGTCTTTGCCTGATTACTTCGTCCCTGGCCGCAATCACAAAACAAGGCCAGGGCGTGGGGCACTCCCCTACCCGCCGAAACTCACCCGCATCTACCAGCGGCTGTATCATGGCCTTCTCCCACATAAAGGCATCCGCCTCCCCTTTCCGGAAGGCTTCCCGAGCGCCATTCATATCCCCAACCGTTATCAGTTGCAGTGATTCCGGATTCCAGCCCCGCTGCCGGGCATGCACAAAGGCCATCAGGTGAGAACCAGACCCTAACCGGCTGATGGCAAACCGTTTCCCGGCTAGCTCTTCCACTTCCTGATAGGACGAAGCAGCCGGTACGTGAATGCCCCAGATCAAGGGCGTCATGACGTAAGGTTGAACAATTTTAGCCGGATTGCCTTTACAGATGTCGGCGACAATGCCTTCAGTCAGTAGTACGGCCACATCCAGCGTACCACTGCGCAGGTCTTTGGTCATGGCGCCGGTACCACCCGGGTAATCGGTCCAGTTCAGTTGCAAGGACTGTTGGGCAAATTCACCGCCGGCAATGCCAAGCTGCCAGGGCAGGTTAAAATGTTCGGGCACGCCGCCCACGTTCAATGTTTCAGGTTGAGCCATATTGCTAGGGTTTAGTGAATGTGTCTTATTTTTGTCTTCTATGCCTGCTCACTCCCGACACGTGGTGGTTCTCTACGAAATGGGCGATTTCCGGTTGCTGCCGGAGGAGGTGGATGTATCGCATTTCAAAGATTTTCTCCGCAACTTATGGAATAGCCGGCATTGGACGCTGCCTCAGGACCTGGATGAGTATGAAGGAGATCCATCAGAAAACCTGGTACATCAGTACGGGCAGGCATTGTTCCAGTTTGACGGCCGGGCCATCCGGGCCCGTAATTATGCCGGCTTTCTGCAATACGGCAATAGTGATTTCTATATTTTTCCGAAAATTTTTAAAGCGGGTCGTTTTACGATTCATACGGTCTTTAGCCATCTTCACTATTACCTTTCCTACGGCACCCGCTTTCCTTTTCCGTTTGATCTGGCGCACCACCCGCCTTTACTGTCAGACGAATGGCTGCACCGGCTGATCGGGGTATTTGCCCGCCAGGCGCTGGAAACCGTTACGTGGCAGCCTTATTATGCCTATCACCCCCTAACGGAGGCCACTCCCTTTGCCCGGGGCCGGCTGTCGGTAAACGACTACCTGAAGGAGCAGATTGCCACCGGGCAATGGCAGCAACTGCACCAGGAGCACAGCCCTTTCGGACAGGATAACCGCTTTAACCGTATTCTCCGGTTCGTAACCGGCAGGCTACTACCCGTTGCCACCGGTGCAGTGCGGGCTCAGTTGCGGGCCCTGACTCAATTGTTGAGCGAAGTGAGCCCAGTTTCCTGCACGGTGCATGACACGCATCATCCCGAATTGAACGGGCTTGCCGGCGACCACCGGAAGGTACTGGACATGTGCCGGTGGTTTCTGGAAAACAGCCTGGCTGGCTCCGGGGAAGACAACCAAATCACGCTGGCCTTTCTGGTGCCGATGGAACGGGTTTTTGAGGAATTCATGGCTGGCTTTATCCGGCAATGGCTACCGGAATGGAAGGCGCAGACGCAAAATGCTGCTCCGCTTGGCGTACTTAGCAATGGGGAGACATTGAGCATCCGTAATGATATATGGTTACCTGAGCATCGGATTATTCTCGACAGCAAGTATAAATTACCGGTACTACAGACGGCTACGGCAGCTATTCCGAAGGCCGATCTGTATCAAATGATTGCCTATTCCCTGGCCAGGGGATGCCGCCAAGGGGTTTTGCTTTACCCCTCCCCGCTGCCCGCTCCTTCCGCAGGCCCTCTCTGGGAAGTAACGGTAAGCGCCCTTTCGGAACCAGTTACGATCCGGGCCGCTTTCCTGCCGGTCATGCTACCGGATAGCGAAGCAGGATTGCCGGATGCTTTTGCAACGCTTTCGGGACGGCTGCGGGAAAGTTTGGTCCAAGCAGTTTCACCCAATGTCAGCTAAGGGTATTCATCCGGGTAAGTACCGGTTTTGCCGCCTGGCTACAGAATTTTGTGGTAACAACTTCTATACAACGTCAAGGGCAAAAGCCATACTCAGCTATTCGACCTGAAAAATGATCCTTACGAAACCCGGAACCTGGCTGATGCCCCACAGTACGCGGAAAGATTACGCCAGATGGAGGTATTGTTAAGCGAATCGATGCAGCGGCAAAACGACCCGGCCCAACTGGCTAAAACCAACTGGGGCGTCGCTGAAATTCCTTCCTGGGAGGAGCTTTTACCAGCGCATAACCCCAAGGGTTTGAGTAACCTTAGGGAATGAGCCCAAAAGGAAAGGCAAATGCGGGGATTTAAGTAACAGGGTTCGTGAGCCTTCGCATGAAACTAAGGCGGAGGAATTCAGAAGTATCTTCCATTCAATACGAGCCATTTTAAAGCCCATTTCTCTAACTCCCAAAAGAAAGTCCCAGTTGATAAATCAACTGGGACTTTCTTTTAACTCGAATAAAAAACCTTATAAAAATGCGCCTGTCGCAAAGTTTGGGCTGTATTCCTTTCTATGTTTAAAGTAGTTCTTCCGCTTCTTCCAGTATACATTCTTCCGCTTCTTCCCGCCAGCAGACTTTTCCCGTGCGCCGGTCAGAAATAAGCACTATCTGCGCCCACCCTTCGGTGACGTATTGATTAGCGATCTGGAGGGCGTGTTCTAAACTATGGGTATGGGTTGATAAACTAATGATGTGCTGAAGGTTTTTGCCACTTGCTTTAATCTGATAAGGAAACTGATTCATAATAGGTCACTAGTTTAAATAATAGGATAAATTCTGCTTATTCAGGAGTATATCCGGTAGCTATGACCTTACGTAACGTTAAATTCTACCATCCTGCCTTTCCACCCGACGAACTTTATCTGGTCGGCGACCAATGATCCGGAGACCGGATCACTCATTTCACTATTAAGTAACACTCAAAAAAAGAGCAATAATTTTGGTAGTGGTAAATTCTGACTGATGCATGCTCAATGGGTATTGGGTATCAGGAATTGGTTTTTCCTGAAGATCTTTTCCCAGTGACTACTTTTCTGATACCTGATACCTATTACCCAACATCTGGTTCGAGATACGATCAGACGTTCTGGGACTGAAGGAGACAGCAATTTTTGTATTTTTCTCCGCTACCGCACGGGCAGGGCGCATTGCGGCTCAGCTTGTTGTAATTGGGGTTAATTAACTGCTTAAAATCTATCCGGTATTTGAGCCGTGGGTTCTGTCCAAATACCTTCGTAAGCATCCGGTAAGTATTAGGGTGATTTTGCTGCAGACGGGTGGGATCTTCGAAGAAATACTCCGTCATTACCGCAAAGAACTCAGCGGGTGAAGTAGCGCCATAAGGGTTTATTTTATTCTTTCCCTCCTTGATTTCCTTCATTTTACGGTCCATGAGCTCCTGCCAGGGCTCAACCAGTTCCGGGGGCAATGAGGCTTTCGGAATTCCGTCTACTACCCCATCGGCTTCATCCAGCAGGTGGGCAAATTCGTGAATGCCTACGTTACTGCGGTCTCTCATGTCTTTGAATCCTTGCTCCAGGGCTGACTTAGAAATGGTCATATAATGCTGGTTCTGAAAGGGCTGTACCTGACCGGCTACGATGTTTTGGTTTTCTTTGTCGACCTGGTGGGTAGTAACGGCTCCTTCCGTCACAAAAACTTCACCCAGGTTGTCGTATTCCCAATGCTTAAAGCCAAACACGGGAATAATGGCACTGGCTGCCACCAGCACTTTGGTGCTGTCGTCAATAGTGGTTTTGATTCCGATAATATGCTTCTCCCCGATAAACAATTGCACGAGCTGTTCGAAGCGTTTCTTTTCTTCTTCGGATAACGTATGGTAAAATCCGACCCGGCTTTGCAGTGTATGCCGCCAGAGTGCCGGAAATTCGTCTTTCAAAATTTGTTTTCTTCGTCTTGCCTTCCGTGTAATCAGACGGTAGAATAGAATGATGAGAATAAATACAATAATGGAAAAATACAGGATACCCTCTTGCATAATTTTAACCCTAGCGGCTGATGCTATTCAGTGGTCTGGTGCATACGCTTCTGTAATCATTCTAGTTTTATCTGCCCGTTCTTTTTAAATCTGATTAGTAAACAAGTCCCGAAGCGTTTGCAGTTTGATCCGTACCCGTGCCCGGAATATACCAAGAACCAAGAGGTGTTTCCGGTATTCGTGTAACCCTAGGGGTTGCTAATGCAGTTTAATCATAATGATCAGTCAGTATTTTCAGATCGTTTACTCCAACTTACTTAAAGCATATGTGGATTGTATTTGCGTTAGCGGCAGCGTTCGCAGCTGCCGTAGTGGTAACGCTGTCGAAAGCCGGTATTAAGAATGTTGACTCCAGCCTGGGATTCGCCATTCAGTCAGTACTGATCCTGATTGTTTCCTGGGGAGTAGTGATCTGGCAGGGCAACTTTTCTGATCTTTCCCGAATCGAACGGCGGGATTGGATTTATTTACTGACAGCTGGGGTAATCACCTGTATTTCCTCCCTGCTGACTTTCCGCGCCCTGAAACTGGCAAATGCGTCGGTAGTCTCACCGGTAGAGCGGATATCTTTAGTTTTTGCCATTGTGTTAGCAGTCATTTTTCTCAAGGAAAAGGTAAGCTGGCAATTGATTGCAGGAGCCGCACTGATGGCGGCCGGTGCCGTACTCATTGCTTTATCGGGTCAGGCAACGAAGTAATGGGAGCAAAAACTACCCAGACGACGTTGCTTCTTATTAGCCTTAACTCCTGCCCGCGGAAGCAGCGTACTTATTTTTCCAACCGGGAATCTATGTACGGCTGAACTTGTTACTTAGTATACCTATGAAACACCTGCTGCGATACTTACCCTCCCTATTATTTGTATTATTGATCACCATAACCGCTTGCGGACAGAACACTATGAAAAATCCGGAAAATCCCGAACAGGCAACCCAATACAACAAACTCACTCCTCAGGAGGAACGGGTAATCGTGCACAAAGGAACGGAAGCTCCTTATACGGGCAAATATTATAAACACAAAGAACCCGGAAACTATATCTGCCGGAGATGCAACCAACCGCTGTATCGTTCTAAGGATAAATTCGAATCCAACTGCGGCTGGCCCAGTTTTGATGATGAAATCAAAGGTGCCGTCGTAAGGGTGCCGGATATCGATGGTATGCGCACCGAGATCATTTGCAGCAATTGCAAGGCTCACTTAGGGCATGTCTTTGAGGGAGAAGGGTTCACTGCCAAGAATATAAGGCACTGTGTTAATTCCATCTCAATGGAATTTGTGCCGGCTAAATAATACGAATTCGATGTTCGTGATTCCCTATTATACAGATGGGTATTGAGAAGCAAATACGTGCTACTCAATTCATCTTAGTATAAGCATAAACCACAAATTTGTTTATAAACAAAAAAGGCGTTTGTCTGCTCCGACTAACGCCTTTTTTGTTGGCAGTTCCACTTCTTAAAATACTTTCCGGTTTACATCAAAGTTTTCGAGATAATCGGCTACCCGGCGGACAAACATCCCTCCCAATGCACCATCTACTACACGATGATCATAGGAATGCGACAGGAACATCATATGGCGGATACCAATGGTATCCCCAAAGGTGGTTTCGATAACGGCTGGCTTCTTCTGAATGGCTCCAAAGGCCATAATACCTACCTGCGGTTGCAAAATGATGGGTGTTCCCATGACATTGCCAAAAGAGCCCACATTCGAAACGGTAAAAGTTCCCTCGGTTACATCATCCGGAGAAAGCTTGTTTTCGCGGGCCCGGCGGGCCAGATCATTTACCTTTTTAGTGAGTCCGACCATATTGAGTTGATCCGCATTCTTAATTACGGGTACAATCAGATTACCGGTGGGCAACGCTACGGCCATTCCGATATTAATATCCCTTTTTACAAAGATCTTATCGCCGTCCACGGATACGTTGATCATCGGATAATCCTTGATCGCCTTGGTCACCGCCTCAATGAAAATCGGCGTGAAGGTAATAACGTCTCCTTCGCGGTTTTTAAAATCATTTTTTACCCGGTTGCGCCAGTACACAATATTGGTTACATCAGCTTCTACGAAGGAGGTTACGTGCGGGGAGATCCGCTTGGAATCCACCATTCGCTGGGCGATCATTTTACGCATCCGGTCCATTTCAATAATCTCCCCGCGGCCGCTGAACGAAACGGCCGGAGCAGATACCGGCTGTACCGGCACCGGAGGCGTATAATTAGGCTGAGCGGATTCTACGGGTACTGGCTCGGGCCGGACAACGGGAGGGGGTACGGGTTGGGAAGCCGGGGGTTGGGGCACTGGCGGCTGTTGATTGACTGGTCGTGATTCCTGACGTACAGGTTCCGGCCGGTGGGGGGGTGGCTGTACCGGAGCATATTGGGTTAGACTGGTAAGTCGGTTCGGGAACGGCAGACACGGGTTGTGTTACCGAGGTTTGGCCATTGGAGAGACTTGCCTCTGCTACCGGTTGATGAGTAAATGAAGCGGAGTGTTTTTCGGCAACCGGCTGACGGTAGTTAGTTGCTTCCGTAACTGGTTCGGGGTTTTAGCCCGGCGGGGCGTACCTTTTCCTGCGGTGGCGCTACCGGTTGGTTTCGGTGCGCTACGTAGGCCAGAATGTCTTTTTGGTCACCCGGTTGTCACCTCCGGTTCCGGCATATATTCCAGTTCCTGCATGGTAATCCCTTCTTCCCGCGCAATGGTCAGGACGGTAGGGAATAAACCGGCCGGAAGCAGGTTGGCTTAACCGTTCTACTCCATGATTTTTTATTGCCGACCTGGCTTTCCAATACCTGGGCGTGTTTTTGCAACTGAAACCGGGCAGGCGGTTCAGGCGTAGTATTGACCAAAGCATCCTGACCGGTAGCAATCAGGGCAATGGGTTTGCCTACTTCAACTACCTGACCGGTTTGAGCCAATATTTTTAAGTACCCTGCATGCGTAGTTGTACCTCCGTATCCACTTTATCAGTAGCTACTTCCAGCACTGATTCATCTTGCTCAATGGAATCACCTTCTTTCTTCAACCAGTTCAGAATCGTTCCTTCCATGATACTTTCGCCCATTTTGGGCATAACCATTTCAATCAGTGCCATCCGTTGTATTTGGTTTATAGGTTTGAGTAAAGGCTAGGCCGGCGAAAATTTGCTTAATCCAACCCTCTACGGGCAAAAATACCATTTTTTAGTAATTGACAAGCCGAAAGAAGCGGCAGTGGCAGGATAAGTGGCAGTAGCGGCGGCAGCAGCAGTTTTTCTCGTTTCTCTCGAAAGAGGGGTAGTTAAAGCATATTACTGCTACTGCTACTGCTACTGCTACTGCTACTGCTACTGCTACTGCTACCTCACCCCTATCCCTTTCTGCAAATGCTGCCGGATCAGATTGAGTGCACCAATGGGAGGGTAAATTTAATATTGACATCACGGTCCCGGAACAATTGCAGTTTTTTGGTGACGGTTTGTGTACCGTCGGCAAGGGCAATCCAGACGGTACCTACTGTTTTTTCCGGCGTTCCTCCATCAGGCCCGGCAATGCCCGTAGTAGCGACCCCAATACTAGTCCCGACGGATATCAACCTGTTCGGCCATTTCCCGAACCGTTTCCTCACTTACGGCCCCGTGCTTTTCGATGGTTTCCCCGGTTTACACCCAGCTGATTTACTTTGACTTCGTTGGCATAGGCCACAATTCCACCCATAAAGTAGGCAGAGCTTCCCGGCACACGGGTAATGGTATGCGTAATAAACCCGCCGGTGCAGCTTTTCCGGCCACCGCCAGCGTCAGACTCCGCTCCTGGAGCATTTTACCCACGGCCTCTTCGATCTCTTCCTCATTATAGCCATAAATGTTTTCCGGAATCCAGTTTCTGTAGCTGCGTAATCTGAGCTTTTACTTCCTGCTCCAGGGTAAGCAGGTTCTCACCGGTAGCCGTTAATCGCAGTTTCACTTGTCCCAGGCTGGGCAGGGTAGGCCAGCCGGATATGAGCTGGTAGATTGTCCTCCCACTGCTCAATTTTAGTAGCCAGAAAAGACTCACCGATTCCTACCGTCCGGACCAGCTTGTGATAAATGATCGGGGTGCTGAAGTGCTGCCGCAGTTTGGGGAATCATGGCGTTTTCCATCAGCCATTTCATCTCGTGAGGTACGCCGGGCATGGAAATGTATACTTTTCCGTCCTGCTCAAACCACATTCCCGGGGGCAGTACCTCACCTTATTGGAGATAAAAGGTCGCATTAGCCAGCAGGGGATGCCTGAAGCCGGTTCAGCTCGGTCAGCGGTACACCGCGGCGGACAAAGAAATCGGAGACATCCCGCAGGGCGTCTTCATTAATGACCAGTTCTGCATTAAAATAATGGGCCAGGGTCTTTTTGGTAATATCATCTTTGGTGGGCCCGAGGCCGCCCGTCATCAGAATGATATGGGCCCGGCTTCCGGCTTCGTGGAGGATCTCCAGTATGCGGTCTTCGCGGTCTCCTACGGATGATTTGCGAATTGTTTTTACACCAATCTTATCGAGTTCGGCACTGATCCACTGCGTATTAGTGTCCGTTATCTGACCATACAATATTTCATCGCCGATGGTAATTACTTCAGCATAAATTTCTCGGATCATTATTATCAGGGTTGAAGGTTCGATTTTAACAGGCAGTTTGACTTTAACAGATCATTCCAGCGGTTATTTGGTTTAAAAATGGAATAATTTAAATGTAAGTTTTTTCAATAAAATTGACTTTTTAACAACAAAATCCTGGTCTAGCCTGACCGTTGTTACATGGGCCCAGTGTTTGCTTCGTTTACCTGTAACTAAAGAATACACTAATCTAAAAAAAGCCTAAAACAGCATTTTATACAATATTTAAACAATACGCTTCCTCCTTTAGCAAGTTACCAACGCTACCTTTTATAAATAAAAACATACTGAAAATAAAGGAAAGTTAAGGAATTAATTAATCGTTTTAACTCTGTAATAAAATACTATATTTGTTATAAATTTGAACCATAATAAGCCGTAACTAAACTTGCCTTCTAATACCGGTATCGAACCCATCACTGGCAGGTTTGTGTATAGTTTCACCAAGGACAGAAGGAGTAAGTAACAAGCGGTTTTAGTAATGGCACTTGAAGCATTGCGGATATAAGCCGCTTTATGCCGGAAAGGTTGCCAGTTTCGGGGTTATTGAAGTAATAGTACCAGATTCATTATACGCATTAGCAACCTTGTAAATCAACCAAGATGAAACAATTGTTTACCGCCTTTCTTTTTAGTTTGCTCTTTCTGACTGCTACCTATGGTCAGCAAAAGGGGACGGAAAACAATCAGGAACCCTTCCGAAAGTTTGTAATTCGTGACTCCATTGCCATGTCGGGGGTTCCCCGCGATGAACTATACAGCCGATCCTGGCGCTGGTTTGAGGAGGTTGCCAAAACGAATCCTTCGCTACTCAAAGAGGCTAATAAACGCTGGGGCCGTTTTACGGGGACTCCGTATTTTACATTTATCAGTAAACTGAACGGTGGCAGCGATTACGTAAAGGGCAAAATTTATTATTCCATGCGGGTTTACGTGGAGAATGAGTATTATATCTGTGAGTTCACGGATTTTACGCATCTGGCCCGCATCTCCTTCAATACCATCACTACCCATTCCGACTACCCTTATAGAGTAGTAGTCAATAAAGAATGGCACGATCTGGTCTGGCGGGAAATGAAGGAACAAAGCCAGAAGGAGGCTGCTGCCTGGTTTACTAGCCTGAAAGGAGCCATGGAAAAGGAAACCGAAAAATTTGGTTACTATAAGCAACTCTGGGAACGTGACCCGGCCAATGCCAAACTGGACCTGAATTAATTAAGCTTTCCCGGTTGAGCAAGGGCAGTTAACGATCCTTGCCCAACCGGGAAAGCTTACTCCAATTAGGTTCACCCAATGGCGATTGATGACTTAGAGTGATCCCTAAAAACCATCGGCCTTTTTATTCTCTTCGTGGCTACGTTGATTCTCTTTTTCCTGCAAATGATTACTGGCTTCTACAGCCTCAATGTATACTTCCAGATTAAAGGGCTCACGATTAATAATCGAACTAATCTCGGGTAATTCTGCAAAATATTCCTGTAACTCCTGGAGCCTTTTCTTTTTAGAAGTATTGGGATTGAAAATCTTCAATCCTCCCTCAGATTGCCCCGTTATAGGGATTGCTGGCATATGCACAGCCTCAGTAACGACACTGGTCACGGCACCCGCCACCGCTCCTCCAATCATTCCGCCCGTTGCAGCACCAATGGCTACTGCGGCATTAACCGGATTTTCCATCTTAATCATCTCATTCACTATCGTCTCATCACACAGGTATAAGTTAAGATGCCCCGTAATCCGCCGAAGCAGAAAGGCAGAAACTCCATTAATACTCCGGGATTCAAATACGTCCTTACCATTGCAGAAGCCCTTAAGCTGCCCTGGACCATACCGCGCAAATTTGCCTTTCTCTTTGGCGACTACTTCCCGGTTATTAACATGAAGCTTAGAAGAATATTTTACTTCCGTACGAATCGTATCGCCATCAAGGGTGATAATATAAGTGTCCGATATTTGGCAATGTCCTTGGAAAGCAGGGAGAAGAATTAGAATCAGACCGTGAAACAGCGTAAAGAGTAATTTCATTCGGGAAATTTTAAAAAGTGTTGCTCAGAATTAAATATAATAAAAACAAGTACTTCTCCTTTAGCCAAATGGAGAAATGAAAAATTTGGGGATAAATTAAGCACTTAACTGGTTACCGTTGCCCCTGCCTGCTGGAACAGGTGCTCTACTTCCAACACTCGGCTCTTTCTCACCCAGATCGTCATCCGGCATTGATCGGTAAAGTCCTGACTGGTGACTTCCAATTCGTAATCCTTTATAATCTTCATGACAGCATTTATGTGTTCATAGCCAAATAAGAGTTGCAAAGACAGTTTTACCACTTGCTGTATGATGGTTGCAGTATCCAGGGCGGAGGCAGCGGCAGCCCGGTAAGCCTGCACCAAGCCGCCCAGGCCCAGTTTGGTCCCGCCAAAATACCGCACTACTACTACCAGCACGTTAGCTAGTTGCCGGGAGCGGATCTGTCCGAGTATGGGGTCTCCGGCCGAGTGGGTAGGCTCTCCGCCGTCATTGGTGCGGTAATGCGCTCCATCGGGCCCCAGTATAAAGGCATAGCAGTGGTGCCGGGCATCAAAATAGTCTTTCCTCGGAGCGGATCTGGCGGTTTTTGTGGTCTTCGGCCGCTGGGGTAGGCTCTCCGCTGTCATTGGTGCGGTAATTCGATCAATCGGGGCCCTTTATAAACGAATAGGAGTGGTGCCGGGCATCAAAATAGTCTTTCCTCAACCGTTCCAGTACTTCCTTTACCTCCGCTTCAGTGCTGACCGGGAAGGCAAAAGCCAAAAATTTACTCCCCTTCTCCTTATATAAACCTTCAGCGGGGCCGGCAATGGTTACATACGTATCCTGCTCAGCCATTTTTCAAATAGTTCTTTGCTTCCCGGATGATGCTTTCGTATTCGGCAATATCCAGCGCTTTTTTGTAGTACGCTTTGGCTAACTCCTTTTTTCCCTCTTTAGCCGCGAGTCGGCCCAGCCCCGCGTAGGCCATCGCGTAATAATCGGAAGTGTAACGACGCTCAATGGCTTTTAATCCAATCGCTTTCTCATAATACCCGCGGGCAGTTTCAGCGTTCCCATCCTTCTTTTCGGCGATAATCCCTTTAAACACCAACCCGGAGCTCTGAAAAATCTTATCCGGATACAGAAGAAGCTTCCCAATTACTGGATTTGCTTCATCAAACCGGCCGTTGAGGACGAGTAGTTCGGCGTGCCGGAGCGCGTAAAAAAGGTTATTGGGGAATTGCCCGGTCAGTGCAGCCGCACAGTTAAGGGCTTTGGCAAATTGCATCTCGTGCTTTACGTAGATATGCATCAGATAATAAAGCGCCTCCGTTTTAGTGAACATTCCCAGCTGACTTGCTTTGCTCAGTTGCCCGATTCCTAAAGCTTTATCGCCATTGGAAAAGAAAAGCATCAGTGGCTTCACCATGGGGTGGTTTTCGGGATACTGTACTACATAATAGTTATATAAGCCCGTTGACATCAGAAAATCCGGATATACTTCCTTCAGCTTCATCCCCTGCTTCAGGTAGTCGTACGTTTTGCGGGCCTCCAACATGGCTTCCATATAGTGGCCTTCCTCGGATACCTGCATGGCGAGGTAACTATGTGCAGCCAGGGCAAAGAAAATACCCTCCGGGTCCGCTTCATTCTTGTCCAGCAGGGTCTTGGCCAGGGCCAGTGTCTGCTTCAGCTGACGCAGGTATTCCTGGTAAACGGGTTTGTCGGAACGCAGCGGTGTGCCCTGCCAGTAGAGCTTCAGCGAGACCAGCATGGGCGCCACCGGATGCTTCGGGTAACGGTCGCGGATAGTCTTGATAATGGGGTCAGCGGCGGCAAATTCGAAGTTATAAATTTTATCAATGCACTGCCGTACCAGTTGCTGGGCCGGCTCGTCGCGGAGCAATTGGGCCTTTGCTCCGGAGACCAGGACGAACCACAATAACAGTAAGATTTTGTATTTAAGCATTCCTCTTTATGAGAGCCGAAGTTACGATTCCGGATATAAATGAGAAAATAGGGTTTTGCCTGATCGTGGTAACGCTACAATTTAGAAATAAAGGGCAACGTTATGTTGTAAGGAAATCGGCAACAAAACAGCATGAAATCCAGGAAGCAAGTAATCCGAATTGAAACCCCTTTCGTAGCTTTGTTTATTAAATTGTGAATCAGATCTGAAATTCCGGTATGGGATTTGACGAAAACAATCAAGATATTACTCTTGCCTGCCTGAATGAAAAAAATCATTGTACTGCTGCTGACTGCCCTTTGCGGCTTTGGATTTACCTTGCATTTTCAGGAATCCTTTGAACCGATTACCAATCATAGTTTTTCCAAAGGCGAAGTGCTGGAATATCGAGTACACTACGGCTTTCTGAATGCCGGGGAAGGAATCGTAGAGGTAAGCCCCAATATTTTTAAGGTGAATAACCGGCCCTGCTATAAAATCAACGTTTCCGGCAAGTCCGTTGGCCCCTTTGATCTTATGCTCCGCATCCGTGATACCTGGCGGACGTACGTGGATACTTCCACCATGAACCCCCAGCGGTTTTACGTCAACATTCAGGAGGGACGCTACCGCAAAGAGGAAAATGTGTATTTCAACTACGACACCAAAAAAATCCGTTCGGAAGAAGTCAACCACGAAACCAAGGAGTTTGATCTGCCACGTAATGTACAGGACTTAATCAGCGGATACTATTACCTGCGTAACGTCAATTTTGACCGGCTGGCCAATGGAGACCTGATTCTGGTGAAAGCTTTTTTTGACGACGGCTTTTATGATTTCAAAGTTCGCTACCGTGGCAGAGGTGAAGCCAATACCAAGTGGGGAAAAGTCCGCTGCATCAAACTAACGCCAGTCATGCCCGATAATAAGCTTTTCAATGGCGAAAACTCGATCCGGGTCTGGATTACCGATGATAAAAACCGGATCCCCGTGAAGGTGGAAGCCGATATGTTTGTGGGAGCGGTAGAGCTGGACCTGAAACGGTTCAAGAATCTGCGTCACCCCACCATACTTAATGACTGAGTTGTCTAATACCGGCTGGCACCCGGTTAGCGCCCCTTAATATCCTTTTAATGTTAAATTTTTATTAAATAATCCGAAACAATGCATAATCTGATCAAGCTTTCCGGCATATTGGCCCTGATGCTGCTCATGGCCGCCTTTACCTTTATCAAGCCTCCTTCGTTGCCGGCCGGGGCTCCTGAGGTAGGCCAGCAGGCTCCCGAAATCGCCCTCCCAGGTCCCGATGGAAAAGTAATCAAACTCTCTTCTTTGAAAGGAAAAGTGGTATTAATCGATTTCTGGGCATCCTGGTGCGGCCCCTGCCGCAAGCAGAATCCGTACGTGGTGGAAATGTACCAGGCTTATAAAGACAAAGGATTTACTATTTACAGCGTTTCACTGGACCAGAATAAGAATAGTTGGACCAAAGCCATTCAAAAAGACGGATTGGAGTGGGAAAATCACGTATCCGATCTGAAGTTCTGGAACAACAAAGCAGCCGCTGATTACGGCGTAGATGCCATTCCGGCCACTTTTCTGATTGACCGTAATGGAATGGTTATTGCCAAGAACCTGCACGGCGGGGAGCTCGATAAGCAGATCAAGAAGGCCCTGAAGAAGTAAAATATTTTTCTGTATAAATATTTGTCCGGCGGACAGGGAGCCTGAGCGTGGCTTCTGTCCGCTCTTTTATTTGTAGGGATATCCTTTTAAATTGCATCGGTACCGAATGGATAGCTGTACAACTTATGAACCACCCACCTTATAAAGTACTGGTTGTAGACGATGAAGCCGACATCGCCGAAATGCTTCAGTACAATTTAACCAAAGAAGGATACGAAGTACGCACGGCGCCTGAAGGCAAGAAAGCCATTGAAATAGCCAAGGAATTCCTGCCGCACCTCATTCTGATGGACATTATGATGCCCGTGATGGATGGAGTAGAAGCCGGCAGGCGCATGCGCGAAACCCCTGAACTGGCCAATGCCTACATTATTTTCCTCACCGCCCGGTCCGAGGAATATTCCGAAGTGGCAGCCTTCGATATCGGAGCGGATGACTACATCACCAAGCCGATCAAGCCTCGGGCCCTGATGAGCCGCATTGCGGCCCTGTTCCGGCGCGAATCCAAAAAGGTAAAACAGGAGGATAAAGTGGCCGTGGGTGAGCTTACCATTGACCGGAAAAGCTATACGGTGATTAACAGTGGCGTGCCGGTCACGCTGCCCAAGAAAGAGTTTGAACTGCTCTTCTTTCTGGCCCAGAACCCGAATAAAGTATTCAGCCGCGACGATTTATTGCAAAACATCTGGGGTTCTGATGTATATGTACTGGCCCGTACGGTCGATGTACATTAGCCGGTTTCCCATTCATCCATCGAAAATCGCACTTCGCAAATCGAACATCCCGTATGCTTTCTGGTCCGAAAGGAGTCTCTTTATTTTAGGCGTGCTGATTGCGGCAGTTCCTACCCTGTTTTTAATACTGCTGACGGAAACCAGACCGGAATTTATGCTGGTAAGCTTCAGTCTTACCTTTGTGGCGGCTTTTCTTTCCATTTACGTAACCCTTGAATTTCTCGTATTCCGGGAGGTAAACCAGATCTACGAGTTCCTGGAAAGGGTCCTGGAACAGCATTTAAGGTTCCTCGCAAGCGGGTATTTAAGGCTTCTAATCCATTGAAGCGGCTCAATGTCGAGATTTCCGCCTATGCTACCCGTAAGCAGCAGGAGATTGACGAATTAAAGAAACTGGAGAGCTACCGCCGTGAGTTTCTGGCCAACGTTTCACGAACTTAAAACGCCCATTTTTGCCACCCAAGGCTTTATTCACACGCTGATTGATGGCGCTGTCGATGACAAAAATGTACGGGACAAATTCTGAAAAAAGCGGCCCGTAGCCTTGATGGGCTGAATGCGCTGGTCCAGGACCTGCTTACCCTGTCGCAGATGGAGACCGGCGACATTAAAATGCACTACGAGAAGTTTGATGTGGTAGAACTTACCCAGGAGGTATTTGAGCAACTGGAAGACAAAGCCCTGGCTAAAAAGATGAGGCTGAAGTTTGAAAAACAGTACGATAAACCCATTTCGCAGCTTCATGCGGACCGCCAGCGGATCAGTCAGGTAATGATTAATCCAGGACAACGCCATTAAGTACGGGAATGAAGGCGGTAAGGTGATCGTAGAGTTGGAACCCGACAAGGAACATTTAGCCGTAATGGTAAAAGATGACGGTCCCGGAATTGAACCAGAGCACCTGAGGCGTATTTTCGAACGTTTTTACCGCATCGAGAAGAGCCGTTCCAAGGATAAAGGCGGTACGGGCTTAGGGTTAGCGATTGTCAAGCACATCGTGGAAGCCCACAAACTAAAGTAAGCGTCACCAGCAAAGCGGGCAAAGGTACGCAGTTCCGGTTTAAATTAAACCGGGGGGAAACCACTAAAAATATCGGACTTCGGATAGCGGAGATCGGACTTGGTTTTGGGTTTTTTGGTTTCGGGTTGTTAGTTAATATAAAGTGAGGGTTGGTCCTAAATCGGATTACCAATCCGAACTCACCCGGTGTCGGCATTGCCAATGCGGACCAACTCCGATGGTGGTTCGGCATTGGCCATGCCCAACCGAACTTAGGAAATGGCGGATTTGCAATCCGCTCAAAGGCCTTACAGTAGCTTACTTTTTAGACCTTTTTTATTGATCACCAACCTCATTTATTGATTAGAAGTATTGGCAGAAATAATGATTGAGTAATCTTACCGGAAACTGTTACTTATAATACTAAGTTCAACAACTCAACTATTGCTTTTCCTTTGCGTAGACCCTGTATTATTTACTTAGTACAGGCTCTTATGCGTATGATTAAAGCGGCCATCTTTGATTTAGACGGCACCATTATCGATAGTAACCCGCTGGATTTTGCCGCCTGGCAGAAAGTACTGGCCAACATCAGGCCAACATAAGTTGGGAAGAATATTTGCAGATTGTGGGAGCTAATGCGTCAGAGATTGTGCAGCAGTACCTGAACCTGACGACGAAAAAGAGACGGAGGAAATCGTACACCAACGGGAAGAATACTTCCGGCAGCTAGCTGGTGAGAAAGGCATCCATTTGTTGCCCGGCGTCGAAAAACTCCCGCAGGATATTCGTTCTATTCCCCTGAAAATAGTTTTGGCTTACCGGTTCAAACCGCGAAAAATTGGATTTTGTCTTTAGTAAGGTGAATATCCGTCAGTACTTCGATGACATGATTACCGCCGATGATGTGACCAAAGGCAAACCGGATCCGGAGGTGTTCTTGCAGGCGGCTCGTAAAATTAACCTCTCTCCGGCCGAATGTATGGTGTTCGAAGATGCTAAAAAGGGCGTGGAAGCGGCCAAAGCGGGTGGCATGACGTGCATTGCCATTAATACCAACGGACACAGTCACTATCTGTCTGCTGCGGACCTGGTAATTGAAAAATACGCTGACTGGAATGTCCGTCAATGGCTTAACTCACGGTAATCCTGAAGAAAAGCATTACGCATCCTACTCCCATACACCTCTTACCGCTCCTTAATTGTCTTTACTCTGCCCGGAGTTGGACGTTTTCCTCCTCCAGTTCCATCTGTCGGCGGCATTTCCTCCTGGGTAGCCTGCATTTCTTCCTGGTTCTGGCGAAGTTCTTCTTCCTGACTCCGTAGTTCTTCGGCTAATTGACGGCTTTCTAGGAGCAGCTTACTAGTCTGTTCAGTTACTTTTACTGTAGCAATTCCGCCAGCAATATTTTCTCCAACCTCTTTCAGAAACGTTATATGATGCGGCAAAAATGGCTTGAAAGAAGCCAGTTCCAGCACGCCGTACAATGTTTCGTAGTGAATCAGCGGAATAAGCGCTAGGTAACGGGGTGGAGCGTCTCCCAATCCGGAAGTAAGGGTAAGATAATCTTCTGGCACCGCTGACAGCAGAATAACGCCCTTTTCAAGGGCACATTGTCCTACCAGCCCCTGACCAATGCCGATTCGCTTTTGAAGGAATTTCTTGCGGGAGAAAGCGTAGCAGGAAACTAGTTCCAGGTAATCTTCCTGATCATTTTGTAAAATAAATAGGCCCGCCTGATTCGCATCCAGGTATTTGACCAGGTTGGTGGTTAATTGATCACCCAGTGCCTTGCTGCTGCTGTAGGTCTTTCGCAGCGTGTCGTTGAATAGGGAAGCACCATCCGATATCCAGCGCCGGCTCTTCTCCTCCTCATCCGTTTTCCGGATATTATCCCGCATCCGCAGCAGTTCATTGCCGAGCACATCCTCCTTACTTAAAGGCTTGAAATCGAACAGAAGATTATTTTTTCCAACTTCCCGGGCAAAAGTGGTGTAGGAACGGATACCCGTAAAAAGTTTATTAAGAGATTGCATCATAACGCCGATTTCATCCTGCCTGCTTACGGTCAAAGGTTCAATTTCTCGGCCTTCTGCCAAATCATTTACTCTTACGACTATTTCCTGTACAGCCTTGGTGAGCTGGTTGCTAAAATACAAAGCTGCACTGATACCAATCATCAGCAGAAGTACCGATGTAAGCAATATAGTGGTAACCGTGCTTCTGATCCGGTGGTTGATCAGATTACGCTTATTTTCTACCTTCGATTCAATACTATCCGTATACAATCCGGAAGTAATCACCCAGCCTAGCGGGGAAAACAACCGGGAATAGGAAATTTTATTTTCAATAGCATCGGTACCTGGCTTCTTGAAAATATACTCCAGGTACGCCTCGCCCTTTTGCCGGCACTGCAATACCCGGGCTTGATAGATATTCTGATGCATCGACTTGGTCACATTGTACTTGGGTGAATCAAGCACTTTTCCGGTCAGTTCCGGACGGATGGGGTGCATGACCATGGTCGGGTACGGAATGGTCTTATCCGTGATTACAAAATACCCTTCGCCCCCGTCAAAACGTACTTCTGACAACTTCTGAAGGGTTTCATCCATATTGGCATGCTGCCGGTAATTCACATCCACCATCCCATATCCGATATCCACCAGGTGCTTCAGGTACACTTTCATCTCCGTCAACTGTTCCTGCCGGTAAGATTCAATGTCAGTGTGCCCCTGCCTGCAAATCGTTTGAATACTGACAAAAGCGGCTATGCTAACTGAAGCAAGCACCAGAAAACTGATCAGCAGAACAATTTGTGTCCGTAGATTCATTATCAAAAATACCCTGTAAGTTTGTAAACGCCATTTGCAGCTGCGAGTGAAGCACAACTGTTTAACTTTATATACAAAACTATCTGATTATAAAGTTTTACGAATGAGTGAATTAGCCTATTGGTACTCAGGTAATATACTTGAAGCAAAGAGGTTTTCGGAAAAAAGAGGGCAGGCGTTATTGCTCTCACTCAGGTAACTTTTGGGAGAGGAGACTCAAGGATTTGGAACTGCAAGTTGAGTAGTTTTTTGAGTTCGTACTCGTATTCGTCCAGGTGGTCAAAGAAATGGAAGATGGCTCTTTTGAATTCTTTGAAAGAGGGGTAGAAAGTAAGCCCGATGACTTTTTGTTTCATAAATCCCCAGAGTCTTTCAATGGGATTGAGGTTTGGAGAATAGGTGGGCAGAAACCATTGTTTGATTAACGGCTGTTTTTCGAGCCAATCTTTTAATACCTGACTGCGGTAGTAAGGCGCATGGACCTGACGATGGCTCGACATCGGGTCCAAGTCACAATAATAATCAAATTCTTACCCGGATTCTTTGCAAGCAGTTGCTCATAGAGGCTATTGGTTTTGGGCATTGACTCGCTCAGCCCTCACGACTACTGCCTCACCGGGATCAAGGGCATTGAGAGCCCCATTGATATTGACTCTTTTTCGACCTGAATTAGCCGGAATAAGCTTTTTTCTCCTTTTTTACCCAGGCTTTTCCCCCCTTGCGTATTGTGAGTGGGGGTGAGTCGCATCAGCAAAGTATACTACCGTATCCGGCGGCAATTGCGCGATAAGCCTCTCAAACTCCTCCACAAAAGCTTGCTGCAAAGCCGTATCAGCTTTAGCGGGAACGGTTTTACCTGCTTATGGACAAAGTCAAGTTTGTGCAGGATGGCTCTTACCGCTGAATCCGAATAATCTACTCATACTGCCCGTAGATAAAATCTACCTGCCGGGCCGTCTGATACAAGCCTTCCTGTACTTGCTGATCCACCGTCTGTAACTGCTCCTGACTCAACTCCCTGGTAGGCCACATAAGTGTCTTGAGGTATGCTTTCCCAAGCCTTTTTCCTGGTATTTCCGCTTGTAGTTACTCACTGTATCCGAATCAATTCCCAAACTCACGGCTATGTTTTCTTGAGTAAAGCCCTCATCCAGCATAATCAGTACTGACAAGCGGACATACGACTTCTTCTCCTTTTGGTCTGCCTGCGGCGTACCTCTATTTTTTTCTCGTTCTTCTTTACTAAGTCGTATAGTAGGTGTATCCTTCCTTTTATACCTTTTCCCTTCCCTTTGGTTTAGCCGAAAACCGCTTTCATTCAGGTATATAAGCCTGAGAAAATGCTTCTACCTGCTGGTTACCTTAGTATTGGCTTCTACTGTTAGGGCTCAGGTTTCGCCGCCCCGTCAGGTAACCCATCAGCACCTGGTTTGGCTCCGATTTGACAGCCGCATCTTTATTAATCCTAAATGGACCGTGTACGCGGAAGTCGAAGAGCGGCGGTACGTTTCTCCGGATGCCCAGCACCACCTGCTCACCCATTGTCATTACACCGCAATATGACTGATAAATGGTTAGTGGGGGCCGGGCTGACCTATTCCCCGCAAAGTCCGCATGATCCTTATGCGGCTACCCGCCTGGCCGTGCCCGAATGGCGGCCTCACCTGAAGCTATTAACCGGGCGGCCTTGAATACCCGGCTTTCGCTCAATCATTATTACCGGGCAGAATATCGGCGTACGCATAACGCTAATAACCTGGAATTGCTCCCCGGACATTCAGATGTGTTTCGTTTCCGGTACAAGGTAGAATTGAGTTATTTTCTGGTGCGTAAACCCCGGCGACGTTGGAAATCTGCGCTGGCGCCTTTCTGACGAAATTATGCTGAACGCGGGCAAAAGTATTCTTTATAACGTTTTTGATCAGAACCGGATTTATACAGGAATCTGTTACCAGGCAACTAAAAATTTCGCTTTTGAAATTGCCTACCTCAAATGGTTTCAGCAGCGGGCCTCCGGCAATCAGTACTTTAACCGTGATATTCTCCGGTTCATTATTGGGCACCAGTTGAAGTTGAAATGTTCACCCAGATAAAGCCGAGGGACCTGGTTTGGGCTAGAAAAGTACCTTTAATTGAATTGATACGTAACATTGCATCGGGATAATGCAGGAAACGATTCATTTGGTTTTTCCTTAACCCTAAGTAAATTGGTCGCAAAACCACCAACCATGTGGATTGAAGGAAATTTTAAAGTTAAAAGTCAGCCTTTTACTGGTTGGTTCAGAAAGTTCCGGTTACGATATCCAGATATATTTCCGTTCGAACTCAATGGCCGTAACTTTTCGACAGCCATTAACCGGCTTGCCTTGCTTACGGGTAAACCGGCCATTACCGTTAATGAATTTATCGGGCATTTCATGATCATTTATCAGGAGACTTGCGGCTCCTTCAAACCACTTGCCGAGAGAGGGCCCGCTTGGGACCATCCGGATGATTTCCGTAATGATGAATATTTTTTTATTGCCATTCCCGGTAAAAAACGAAGCTATAACCTGGCTCCGCAAAAATGCCAGCTGGCGACTTGCTTCGTGACTGGGGAGTATTTCTTCCGATGAAGAGGTAGACATGTGGAACAGTACAACCCATTATCCGGTTGACCAACCAGAGGAAGTGCGGCGCCGGGCCAGGGATTGTGACTTTTACAAATTCCGCGGCCGGGGCCTGATTCAAATTAATGGTCGGACTGGCTACACCCACTACGTAGACCCGCTGCTCGGGAACCGCACGGTGACGCAAATGACCGATTCAGAACTGAATATACTATTTGCCAAACCTGATTTCTATTGCAGCGTCTTTTGCAATTACATCAACGATCCCTATTGGGCAGGCAGCAATAGCTCCGCTGGCTGGTGGCGATTTTACCCAGTATCCGCTTTATGTAGCGGACAAAACCGCTACTGATTACCAGAAACGGTTTATAAAACGTTGTCAGACGATTAAGCTGGCCTTACGGGGTGTGGGTATTGAATAAGGTTCGATACGACCTGCTTCATGCGATTTCGGCAGGTTTGAAGCTATTATTTGCCAAAATAATGGACGGTTACAAATTTTTAATTTTCAACAGTTATTAATAGATTTGCCGCTCATTCTGCTTCCGTAGTTCAATGGATAGAATTTCAGATTCCGGTTCTGAAGATAGGGGTTCGACTCCCTTCTGGGGAGCACTTAATACAAAATAACCCTCCTGATAATCAAACGATTATGGGAGGGTTTTTCTTTTTTCGTGTCCAGAATCGTGTACAAATTTGCCGCCGTTCCCAAAAACGCGCCACGCCTGACGGTGTTGGGGCAATGCTGACAGGTCGGGCGGTTCGCTTGATAGCTTTATCAAACGAGAACGGGGCGGCTCAACGACACATCCACAGGCCGGGAGTTAGGCCGCAAAATGACTCATACGCAATTATACCCACTTAGCCAAGTATGGATACATTAACAAATTGTTGCGTATAATATACCGTTTTGCATAGTGGCACAGCTTTTGATAAACATCGTGCCAAAATTTAGACAGTATAATATACTGCAACCCCCACCGTAATCCCTTTCTGGCTTCTTTTTACCCTACTACTTGGCCCTCCGCTCGCCCTCTGCTATTGCGGCTAAGGTTAAGCGAATGTTAAATATTACCCTTGTGGGGCGCATAAACGAAGAAAGCCCGAATCTCTCCGGGGCTTTCTGTTGTAATTGGTCACTTATTCAAATTACGCAGCCAGTTCGAAATCGCGTACCGCCTTAACCAGTGCAATGTTTACAGCCTCCTCAATCTTCGCGGAACTTTCCCGTATGTTGGTTGTCTGGAATATCATATTTCCACTCATTAGCCCGCCATTGATGTTAACAACGATGCTTTTTGCGGCGCGGGCATCTGAACAGACGAAATGCCCGCCTTTATACCGCTTGCTCCGGCACCTGCACCGGCTCCCAACATGGCAGAGGCACTGCCCGGCTTTAATGCACCAACCAAACCTGTATCGCTGCTTGCGCCGGTAGCTTTGGCAAGGTTCATTCCAATTTGGAAGGTTTCGCCATTCATAAAGCCCTGTGTAATGCTTTTGGGCAGGTCGGTAAACTGCGCCTTTATAGATTCTCCTAGCTTACCTATTCCGGACTTGATAATATCCAGGTCACCAGAAAAGATACCCGTAAGCAGGTCGCCTATACCACCAAATACGTTTTTGGCTATCTCTCCAATAACTTGAAAGGCACCCGTAAACGCTTTGACAAAACCGCTGAGGAACCGCTGTACGCCTTCAGAGCTGTTAATAAAACCAACAATAGACCCGGTTACGTTTGCGATAGATTCTACTATAGTGCCAAAGACAGAAGCAAGCGTACTGACAAACGGGGTAAGCCCCTCAATTACCCGGCCTAACCCGGACATAACAGCTTGTGCAAAACCGCCCATATTGCCCATTATACCCATCCTCTCGGCTACACTGGTAAAGGCACTCCTTATGGGCTGAAGTGCGCCCCAAACGCCTGTAAAAGCGTCCTGAACGGCTGTAGATTCTGTAAGAGGCTGCTAGAAAAATCAATCAGCCCCCCCATTGCAGGCAATAAGCCGTTACCGATTCCTAAGCCTAATTCTTTCGCGTTGTCAACCAGTGTTGACCATTTCCCGGACACCGTACCTGACTGCTTTTCCATCAGCTTAAAGAACCTTCCACCCTCGCCGGACATATTAGCAAAGCCTGCAATTGCGGGAAACCTACCTTTCCTTTCTCTACTAAATTCTTAACCTCACCGGATGAGGTATTAAACACCTTTGCTAGTTCATCAATAATGGGTACGCCCCGTTCGGTAAGTTGGTTAATGTCCTCCGCGTACAATCGTCCGGCTACCCTGGCTTTACCAAAGATGCCCGCCAAATCAGTGAGCGGCACTTGTGTACCGGCTGCAACGTCGCCTACTGCTTTTAGATTGGGTATCAACTCCTTTACGTCGAACCCAAAAGCCAACAGGGAGCGGCCTGACTTAATCACCTCCTCACTTTCAAAAGGCGTAACGGCAGAGAACTTCTTAAAGGTCGCCCAAGGCTGTTTTTGCCTTGTCTGCGCTTCCCAGCATAGTCTCAAAGGCTACCTGTGTTTGCTCCATATCCGTAGCCATCCTTGCAATCCCTTTCAGTCCCTCAAACGCTGCAAAACCTCCTGCCAATTTTCCTACCAGTCCAGTAAGGCCGCTCTGCCGCCGCCCATATTACCCATTATACCCCGGAAACCACCTGACGCTTTGTTTATGCTGTCAAAAGCCGATTGCCCATTGCGGGCGAATGTAGCCAGTTGACCACTAGCTAAATCATTAAGTTGTAATGTAAATGTAACTCTCTCGCTCATATTTGTTTGCTCGTTAATAGTGAATCCTTTTGTATCTCCAACCGTCGCCAAAGTCCTGCAATCCGCCGTCCGGGTCTATTTGGGTTTCCACAGTGTCGCCCTTCCTTACGTATTGCATAACCCGTTCGTATTGTTCCTCGGTTACCTTACATCAAAGCAAAGCTCCCTAAGCTGCTCTAAATTGATGCGGTATTCCCCTGTCCGTTAGCTCACTGCGCCGCACAACCTCATCTGTAAATTCCTGCTCTGTATATGGTCTAATCATGCCTTTATTATTGTTTTAAGTTATTATAATTTAATGTCTTACGCGGCCTCCCGCCCACTTGACCAATGCTGTTCCTGATAACTTCAATGCCCTTTTCTTTAACTACCGTCTTGAGGCGGAAGTTTACTGTACCTTTTGTCTTCGTCCAATTGGTTTCTATTACCCGGAAGTATACGGAATCAATGCAGCGCTGATAGGGTTGGTTATTGTTCATTAAAACACCCTCGTCCCTCAGCAATTCAAACAGTTTGTTCCGGCCTATCCCCATATTCAGCACCTTTGCAACGCTTGCCATATCAATGGCATCCGGGCTTTGCGTAACTGAGTCGTAAAAGTCAACTTTTGGTTTAACCGCCTCTAGTTGTCTTACAATAGCTTCCTTTGCCTCCGCTTCATCTGCAAGCATTCGCAATGCTTCGGCGTAGGTTTGCGGCAACCGTTGGGCGGTCACCTGTTTTAGCTTCTTTTCGCAGTCAACGAAGTAGCGCCGGGCCGCTTCGCCCTTTTCGGTTCTGGCAAGCATTGCAAGCCGTTTCGCAAAGTCAAGGGTTAGGGCGTAATCTGTTGTCTCGTTACCGTTCATCATTAAGACGAACCCTTGCCAATCTTCATTTTCAATTGCGAAGGGGCTTTTTGAAATGTTCTGCTTTGCCCATCTAACCCAATTCGCCCTTTCAAAGCCTAGAAAGCCGTACAACTCCCTTGCGCTTACTACCTGTTGCCCGTTCTGTTCTGTGATTTTGATAAGTTCTTTCATCTTGCCCGTAATTGTTTAGTTTGATAGCTGGTTAAATTGCTTGTTATGCTGCTACTGCTATTACCGTTTGGTGTTTGGCTTCGATGATTGCGGCCCGGCTCATTGCTTGCTCTAGGGTCTTGCAATCCCAGGCCCACTGCCCGAAAGCCTCATCCGGGGGGAAACGTTCGTAAGCCTCAGTAACCTGAACCAATGCGCCGGGTTTAGAGGCGTTAGGGATCACCGTACGCCGCTCGAACGTCTCAAAGGATACGGTTGCACCCTCAAATGATTTGCAGTAGATATAGGCCCATTGGGAGGCGTATACGCGGTTGAGGCTGTAGCCGTGAAAGTTTCTTTTTGCGGGTAAAGTCTTCATACTCTGTCTTTTGTTTTGATTAAATTTCTGTGATTGGGTTACCTTAGTAATCTCGTTCCGTATGCATCCTTAAATACTGTTTAAGGACCATAAACACGGAGCTTTCACGGTCTGCTAAACCGACCTTGTTTGCGGCTTCCTCGCACTTTATTTGAATAGTTTCATTGTCGTATCTGTCTAACAACCAGGAAAGTTCGCGGGGCGTTAATTGCTTCCTAACCCTTTTAAGTTCGGCTAGGTACTCGTTGCTGTCTAGCCATTCGCTCCAATTTTTCCAAGATTGCAGCATCGTGCGGGGCAACCCTTCAAAGTCTTCGGCTTTCGGTTGGGCGGGAGCCAGATCTTTACGTTCGCCGCTGTTGGTGTTCTCCGTGGCTTCCTGTTCGTAGAGGATTATTAGTTGAAAGGCAGACGCTTGGTATTGGTTTGGAGACGGCGTATAAATGATGTATCCGCGCTCTGCCAACTCCTTTAGGGCTGCGTAGTATGTGTTATCGCTGCCAATGCCTGTTTGGCTCATAACCCGGCCGTATGTGGCCGTAAACTCATTTAGCCAACCGCAATCATTCCAAATACGAAACAGGGATAAGTAAACGTCCTTTACTGTGGATTTTAACCTATCCTGCGCCGCCTTGTCCTGAAAGGCTTTAAATTGCAGAATGAAGTTTACCGCGCCGTAGGTGTTCGGCTTTGGCTTGTGTGCGCTGTCGCGCCCGTCTTTTGTTTTGGTAGTCATTTTGGTTCAGTTGTCGAATAGTTCGCATCGGCCGATTTTGTGAGATTGCCTTTGCAACTATGTTAATAAAGTGAGATTTTATGCGTCTAAATGGCCCACCCCGTTTGAAGGGGAAAGTAGTGCGGTATCTCACCCCCGCACTACTTCTATGACAACGAACCGATTTAGAGGGTTATCCGGGTAAGTGGTAGTTGTTCCGGGTAACTGCTTCGAAATTAGGCAGTATAGGGGGTCGGGTTTTTGCTAGTTCCACAGGTTTCAAAAATATTTGCCCCGTATCGCTTTTTTGCATTAAGGGGCAAGGCTGTGGGCGACGTTCGGGGGTTGGGTAATGGAAAGCGGCCGGTTGCGCGTGTCCTACGCGGCACACTGAGGGCGAATAGGGGCGACCTGTTGCGGCCAACGGGGAGGCTTTAAAACGGGGAGGCTGTCTTACTAAATAGGAACGCTTTGGGGCGACGTTCAGGAATGAGGCGGGAAACGTATTGTCTTGTGTCTGCATCAATCCTAGCGGCCACTATGCGCGTAATTTCGGGGCGCTTAATCTGGAATGGACGCGGAGGGCTGCAACCATTGGTTAACCCTTCATTGCAATAGATCAAAAGGAAAAAAATACACACGTATCTATATACCCTCCGCTTTATATGTATACGTGTTTAAGGGTTTTCTTTCTTTACTGGTTTACTAGTTTAATAATATCCTCACAGCTACCGCAGTGCTACCCACTATGCTACCGCAAATGCTCCCGCAGTGCTACCGTATAGCTCCCGCAGTGCTACCGAAAAAAATGCGGCTGCACTTTTGCTGTCTGATAGCATAGCGGAGGTTTGGAAATGGGCAGTTGATCGAAAAAGGCCCAATATGCGCAGGAAACGCACAAAATGGGATACGGTCGTATCCTTTTCGTATACCGTTCGCATCCCTTTCGTATGCCAACGCATTGCCATTGCATTGCCAACGCATTGTTAGCTAGGAGCTATCTTGTAGCTGACTTAAAGCTAACCCATTGCCAACGCATAAAAACCCCCTCCGGAACCCCCTAAAACCTCCCACATAACCCCCTTCAAGGGTGGTTTAACCACCCTTTAACCACTCTTGCAACCAACAGCCCTAATACTCAACCACTTGTAACGCAATATCTTACGGCCTCAACGCAGGAACGGGCAACCAGCGGAGCAACCAAGTAACAGCCAACGATCAACCGGAGATTAACCACGGCTGAACCCTGGTTAATCTCCGGTTGGGGTTTGGTTAACCAAGAATGCAACCAGATGCTAACCTAATGGTTAACCTTTTGGTTATCCTTCATGGTTAACCTTCGCGGCAACGGACAGCGACGGAAAAGCGACACGGTTAACCGCCTGTATGCGTAGGGGTTACCGGGCATTGTGAAACGCTGACGAAACGCAGGCGAAACGACGGGCAAAGCTGACAAAAACCGCCCCCAATTGCAGGAAAGGCACAAAATGAGAAACCCAAAATAACCCATCGGTTTGGTTTGGGTTAACGATTGAACAACGAACCGTTAACGAGTCGTTAACGATTGAACAACCGTGGTTAATGTCCGATCAAGCACTGATTAAGCGATGCTCAAGCACTGCTTGATAAAAAGCCTCCCGCTTTTATAATAATGGTGCAATTATTTATATTGTAACTTAAAACCATAGCAACCATGAAAACGACCCGTATTATTGAACTGATGGAGGATACCAGAAGCCTCCTGGTAGATATTCTCCGAGACTACAGCAAAAGCACAATGACACCCGAAAGGATAGAACTTGTTGCCTCTGCTATAGATGTGCTTGATTCAATAAAGGAAATTAAGGTAGAAATGCGAGAGGGCTTGGAAAATAGAAGCCTTAGAGAACGCAATGGAGGTTTTGGGGTAATCTGCATCCGAGGGAAACAAGCCCCTGTTACGGGGCTGTATTTCTAGTTGATGCAAGTCTCGGCCCTATCCTGCGCCTCATCAAGCACCAACCAGTATAGTACCTTATTAAGCTCCACACCTGCGATCACTCCCCAGGTATCTGTTCTTGGGTTGAAGGTAGTTATTTGGCGGCTACGGGTGTCAAGCTCAAAAAAGCTTCCGTCTACATTAATAATAGTCAGCTTGTTTTCTTCGTAGGCCCAGTCAGAAAAGCTAACCTCAGCCGACTTCTCTATTAAAAACAGACTTCCGAATAAACTACGGCTCATTGTCTCTCCCGCCAGTTCCATAACCTCGCACTCGTACTGCCAATCTCTCTCAATTTCTTCTAGTAGTCTCGCGTCCTCTTCATTGAACACCCGATTTTGGCTCTGTTTTAGCGCTGGTGCCTCCGGAAAACTTTCTTTTCCATATTCCCACCCCAGTAGCTTTTTTGCTGATAATTTATCTAACTTGCACATAGTTTGATTGATTAATCGTTTAGTTGATTTAATTACCCGTTAAGGCTCCTACCCCTTAGCGGGTTTTTTTATTTTGCAGGCTTTTCTAATGCCGTTTTTACTTTTTCTATCAGTGCTGTAATCTTGTCCTCCCCCTGGTTAATTGCATCAATTAACGCCTCCACCATTTCGGACAAATTAAACTTTCTGTTCTTGTCCCTTATGTCTTCAAGTGCCTTATAGTGCTGCTCACTTATTTTAA
Organism: Cytophagales bacterium; assembly: GCA_030448185.1. Lineage (GTDB taxonomy): Bacteria > Bacteroidota > Bacteroidia > Cytophagales > 172606-1 > CADCTQ01. The sequence goes on from JAUJNL010000010.1 coordinate 113,860, forward strand.
CGCTGGTAACCTTGGTTTCTCTTTTTGCCATGTCTGTGGAGCATATTGTGACTTATTTAGATGAGCATGAATATGAATACGATTATCTTACCCGTCGGATAGTAGAGATTAATCAAGAATTAAAGGATGAACAAAATCTTGGGGGCCTTTTCGTGATACACTACTAACACTCTCTATGGTTCTGTTGGTTTTCTTTCCTTTATTTAGACTCACCCATCGTTTTTTACAACCACATCCTCGTACACAGCGACAAACAATAGATGTTTGGATTTACTATAGCGGGACTGCGGTCTTATTGGGCCTCATTACCCTTCCACTAAAATATATACCTAGTTTGAACT